>NZ_KZ859505.1:0-73886 GCF_003382685.1 Halorussus litoreus
GGACGCCGCGCGGGATCCGCGCGGCGTCCGCACACTCGCCAGAGCAGGGCAAACTGACGCCGTGGAGCAACAGAGATGGAGGACAGATCCGTGACCGGTGACGAATCCGAACCCACCGGCATCGGAGCCGAGACGCCCCGCCGCGAGGACGAACCCCTACTCACCGGCGAAGCCGAGTACACCGACGACCTGTCCGCACCGGGGATGGTCCACCTCGCGTTCGTCCGGAGCGAGCACGGCCACGCTCGCATCGAGTCGGTCGACACCGGATCGGCAGCCTCCTGCGAGGGCGTCCTCGGCGTCTACACGTGGGACGACATCGCGGCCTCCGACGCGCCCGGCGTACTCCCCATCGCCACCTCGCGGCTCGACTGCGACCCACCGGGCCACCCGGTGCTGGCCGGCGACAGGGTCCGGTATCACGGCCAGCCCGTCGCCGCAGTGGTCGCGGAAAGCCGGGCCGGTGCGCGCGACGCCGCCGAGGCAGTCGCGGTCGAGTACGCGCCACTCGACGCGGTGGTCGACCCGGAAGCAGCAACCGACCCCGACGCGCCGACCATCTTCGAGAGCGCGCCAGACAACGTCGCCGTCACGAGCGAGCAGGGCGACCGCGAGGCGACCGACGAGGCGTTCGCCGACGCCGACCGCGCGGTCGAGGTCGAACTGGAGAACAACCGGCTCATCGCGTCCGCGCTCGAACCCCGGGCTGCGCTCGCGCGCTGGAAGGCCGGCGACGACCAGCTCGCGGTGGAGATGACCAGCCAGTCGCCCCACGGCCACCGCCGGAAGCTCTCGACCACGCTCGGACTCCCGGAGAACAAGATTCGAGTAATCTCGCCGTCGGTCGGCGGCGGCTTCGGGCACAAGGGCCACCACTATCCGGGCGAGGCGATGGCCGGGTGGACGAGCAGAGAACTCGACCGCCCCGTCAAGTGGACCGCCACGCGCTCGGAGAACTACCTCGCGGGGGCACACGGCCGCGACCACCGGACGACCGCCGAGATCGCGGTGGACGACGACGGGACGATTCGGGGCCTCCGCGCCGAAACCCACGCGGGCGTCGGCGGCTACGGCCTCGGCGGCGGCCCCGCGATGCCGGGCTGGTACGGCCGACTGCTCTCCTCGCAGTACCGTATCCCGGCCATCCACTGCGAGACAAAGGCGTTGTTCACCAACACCGCCCCGGTCCACTCGTACCGCGGCGCGGGCCGCCCGGAGGCCATCTACGTCACCGAGCGCCTCGTGACCGCGGCCGCGCGGGAACTCGACCTCGACCCCGCGGAACTCCGCCGCCGGAATCTGCTCGGTCCAGACGACTTCCCCTACCAGACCCCGGTCGGCGCGGAGTACGACAGCGGCGACTACGAGCCGGCGCTCGACGCCGCGCTGGACGAACTCCGCACCGGGAACAGCGAACTCGACGCCGGGAGCGACGAACTCGACTACGAGTCTCTCCGCTCGACCGACCGCGACGACGAGGGCCGCTTCGTGGGCGTGGGCCTCGCCTGCTTCGTGGAGTCGACTGGCGGGGGCTTCGAGAGCGGCGTGGTCCGGGTCCACCCCGACGGCGGGGTGACGGCCTACGCGGGCACCCACTCGCACGGCCAGGGTCACGGGACGACGTACGCCCAGATCGTCGGCGAGGCGCTCGGCGTGGCCGACGAGCGCATCGAGGTCGTGGAGGGCGACACCGAGCCAATTCCGCAGGGGACCGGCACCTTCGGCAGCCGGAGCACCATCGTCGGCGGCAACGCGGTCGCCGAGGCCGCCGAGGCAGTGCGCGAGAAGGCCGAGTGCATCGCGGCGGGGCTGCTCTCGGACGAGAGCGACGGGGACGGCGACGGGGCGGTCAGTCGCGAGGACGTGACGGTCGACGCAGGCCAGTTCCGCGTCGCTGGCAATCCTGGGCTGTCCTGCTCGTTCGAGGAAGTCGCCTCGGCGGCGTACGGCCGAGGACGGCCCGAGGGCGTCGAACCCGGACTGGAGGCGACCAGCTTCTACGAGCCGGACGGGACCGCCTACGCCTTCGGCACGCACGCGGCGGCGGTCGCGGTCGACCCCGAGACGGGCGAACTCGACATCGAGCGCTACGTCGCGGTCGACGACTGCGGCGAGCGCGTCAACCCGACCATCGTGGAGGGACAGGTCCACGGCGGGGTCGCGCAGGGCATCGGACAGGCCCGCTCGGAGCACGCGGTGTACGAGGCGGACGGGACGCTCGCGACCACGCACCTCACCGACTACGCCGTCCCGCGGGCCGCCCACCTCCCGGAGTTCGAGACCGAATCGACCGTGACCCCGAGTCCGCGCAACCCCCTCGGCGTGAAGGGCATCGGCGAGGCGGGCACCATCGCCGCACCGCCTGCGGTGGTGAACGCAGTCGTCGACGCGCTCGCCCCGCTGGCCGTCCGGCACCTCGACATGCCGCTGACCGACGAGACCATCTGGCGGGCCATCGAGGACGCGCGGGAGTGAGACGGCGGATTCGCGCTCGGTCCCACAGCCACCGTGGGTGGGACTGAAACGGCCGCCCGCTCTCGTTCACATTCCATCGTAGCGCGAGCGGGCGGGGGATTTCGAAACAATGCTAGCTAGTGATCAACTGATAGCAGACTGGCACGAATAGGCGTATAGTTTCCAGAAGTTCACTATCTCCCAGCCACCTCTATCGCGGAAAACTACTACAGCTGACTCCGAAAAATCTACTCCCGACGACACAACTTATTCGTCCGAGTCGCCGTCGCTGACGGTGACCTGCGCGGCGCGCAGGACCTTCTCGCCCATCTCGTAGCCGGGCTGGTACACGTCCGCGACGGTGCCTTCCGGCTGGTCGCTCTCGACCTGCATCATCACCTCGTGGCGCTGTGGGTCGGTCTCCGCGCCGGGCTCGGGCGCGATCTCGTCGACGTTCTCGTCGTCGAACACGCGGTCGAGTTCCTTCAGCGTGATCTCGACGCCCTCTCGGAGGCTGTCGAGGTCGTCGTGGTCGTCGTCGAGCGCGCGGACGAGATTGTCACGCACGTCGAGCAGGTTCTCCACGAGGTCCTCGGTCGCGGTCTCCTGCAGCTGTTCTTGGCGCTTCTTGGCGCGCTTCTTGTAGTTCTGGAAGTCCGCGCGCTCGCGCTTGAGCTTCCCTTCGAGGTCGTCGGCGCGCGCCTCGGCCTCCTCGGCGTCGGCCTCCAGCTCTGCGAAGTGGGCTTCGAGGTCGGTGGCGAGTTCGGCGTCCTCGACCGCGACCTCGGCGACGAGCTGCGTGCTGGTCGGGCCGAGCGCGTCCTCGGTTTCTCCCTCGTTAGCCTCGGCCTCCTCGGCGTCGGCCGCGGACTCGTCGGACGCCTCGGTGTCCTTGCGCACCTGCTCCGTGGCTTCCTCCTCGGTCATGTGCGGTACAAGTAGGCGGGCGCGTTTAAGCATTCAGAAAGCGGCCGAGGCCCACCGTTCGACTCGCCCGTCGAACACCTATGTCTCACCCCTCGAACGCCGCCTTCACCTCGTCGCTCGCGCCCAACTCGGCTAACTCCGCGTCGACGTCCACCTCCGCGAACGTCTCGGCTCCCGCAGGCGTCTTCTTCAGCGTGGCGACGTGGTAGAGGTACGAGAGGCGCAACAGCCAGACGCACCGCTCGACATCCTCGTCGTCGCGGACGTAGCACGTCGTCCACCCCGACTCCGGGACGACCTGGTGCTCGCCGGTCATGCCCTCCGCGACCAACTGCTCGCGCAGGCGCTCGGTGAACGGCACGTCCACGATGCCCCAGCGGTGGACGTGTCCGACCTCCCGCGGGCCGAGCGTGAACTCCCGGCCCTCGAAGCGATGTTCCTCGGTGGTGACGTGGGGCCACGCGGCTACCTTCTCGATGACGCGGTCGACCAGTCTGGCCGCCTCGCGCTTGTCCAGATTCCCCATGGTAGTCCCACATGACGAACGCCGTCCGGGAACTTAGTCTGCGTGCCCGCGACGGGTTCGCTCGCCCGGAGGCGATTCGCGTCCCCCACTTTCATCCTCGCGCGCTGCGTTGGAACTCCCATGAGCGAGGACGACACGGAGCCACCTATCGAGGAGGCCATCGGAGACGCCCTGCGCGAAGCGGACGCCACGGTCGCTGTCGCCGAGTCCTGCACGGGCGGGCTGGTCGGCTCGCTGCTGACCGACGTGCCGGGGTCGAGCGACTACTTCGACCGCGGGCTGGTGACCTACTCTTACGACGCCAAGCTCCAGCAGCTCGGGGTCGCCCGCGAGGCACTCGACGACCACGGCGCGGTCAGCGAACCGGTCGCCCGTGAGATGGCTCAGGGCGTCCGGGACGTAGCCAGGACGACGTGGGGCGTGGCGACCACCGGCATCGCCGGGCCGTCCGGCGGGAGCGACGAGAAGCCGGTCGGCACGGTGTTCGTCGCGGTAGCGTACGCGGGCGAGTGGGGCACGCAGGACTCCTACGCGACGGTTTCGCGCTACGAGTTCGACGGTTCTCGGACGGAGGTCAAGGCCCAGATCGCTCGACAGGCGCTTCGGGATCTGCAAGCGGAGGTGGAGTCAAGGCGGGACGAGGGCTGAGGGATTCTGGTGGATTTCGTGATTTTGATTTTGAAACCCGGCGCGCGCTGCGCGGCGCACGGGAGCGCCGCGCAAAGCGTGCGAGGGACGAGCATCGCAGCGAAGCGAGAAGCGCAGGCGGCTGGGGAGGTCCGAGGATGCGGTGCTGTGCGGTGCGGTCACGCCTATGCTCAAGCAGTAGTTTGCTAATCTATTCGTACGACAGAAATGGACGAGACTGAGAAGCTAGCTATCGCTTGAGCCGAGGCGTGACCGCAACCGCACCGCACCTCGTCCTCCCCAACCGCCTGCGTTGCTCGGTCGCTTCGCTCCACTGCGCTACTCGGCCCTCGCGCGTTTTGGCGCGAGATGAACTCGCGCCAGCACGCGCCGGGATGGAGGAACAACCAGCGCGAGCGGGATTGAAAGACGAGTAGCACGAAGCAAGCGAACTGACCCACAGAGCAGACACCACGACAAAACCCGAGATCGCATGACGTGCGTCAGACACAGGAGAGAAAGGCTTGAGTCCTCCCCGGAGAAGGAATCGAACGTGACCGAATTCGCATGAACAAGGAGGGGCACGTCCTGAACGCGGTCCTGTTGAGCATCGGACTCGGGTACGTCCTCCACCCCGCGGGCGACGTGCCCACGTTCCGGGCCATCGCCGAGATGTCGGTCCCAATCGTCCTCGGCGCGCTGTTCCCGGACGTGGACACCGCCTTCGGCAAGCATCGCAAGACACTCCACAACCTGCCCGTGCTGGCGGTGTTCGCCGCCTACCCCGTCTACTTCGGCAATCTCCACTTCGTCTGGATCGGGGTGGTGACCCACTACGTGCTCGACCTGCTCGGGAGCAAGCGCGGCATCGCGCTGTTCTACCCCTACGCGAAGGAGTACAACCTCCCGTTCGGCGTCGCCGTGTCGAGCAAGTGGGCCACCGGCGTCACGGTCGCCGTGACGGCGGTCGAACTCGCGCTGGTCGCGGTGGTCGTCCACTTCGATCTACCCGTGCAGGACCTTACGCGGACGGCCGCGAGTCTGCTGTAGGGCAACGGAGCTACGTTGTCCACAGCGTCGAAAACGAGCCGTTCCAGTCTGCGACGTCGAGTTTCAGTCCGCGACCCCGAACCGGTCGTCGTACGCGACGTGGTCCGGGTGGGTCGGCTCCATCCCCGAGAGCAGCACGCGATCCAGTTTCTCGTAGGAGTTCTCCCAGCCGAGGTGCGCGAACTCGGCGGCACGGCGCAGTCGATGCGTCCAGCCCGAGCGGTGGGCCACCCGGCGCGGGACCGCGCGCTTCAGTCCGTCGATCAGTTCCTCGCGCGAGTCGAACGACGCGTCGAACTCGGTCCACGCCTCGCCGACCGTCCCGCGCAGGTGGGCGTACGAGGAGGTGAAGCCCGGCAGGTCGAACTTCGCCGACAGCGCCTTCGCCCGCCGGTCGTGGTGGGGCCAGTGCTTGGGGTTGTACACCTCCACGGCATCGATTGTATCACGGTAATCGGCCACGTCGTCGGCGCTGAGGGACACGTTGAGGAACGTCGGGTGGGGCACCAGCACCGCGGCGTCCTGGCGGTCGAACGCCGCCATCGCGTCGTCGAGCGGGAGGAAGTCCGGCACCGGCTCGTCCAGTCCGAGCGCGAGGACGTGTTTGCGCTCGTGCCAGCGCCCGGTGAACACCTCGCGGGCGGGCACGACGAGCAACTCGTCGTCGGAGAATCGGTCGGCGCGCTCGCGGACGTCCGGCAGTCGGGTGAAGTGGGGCGCGTACGCGAGCGCGTCGAGCCCGCGGGCCTTCGCGCGCTCGACCACGGACTCGTCGAGCACCTTGACGTGGAAGTCGACGCGGAACGACTCGGCCCCTGTCACGTCCGAAGATTGAGAGACTGCGGTGTTAACGATTCTGATTCTCACAAGCACCCCGGAGCATAACTCCGTGGGGGCCGTTCTGCGAGTATGGAACTCCTCGCAGACGACATCGTTCCGGAGGACGCCCGCGACGTCAAACACGAAGCGCGCGAGTTCGCCGACGAGCACGTCGCGCCCAACGCCGAGGAGTACTTCCGAGCGGGCGAGTATCCCCACGACGTTCTCGAAGCCGGGCAGGAGGCCGGCCTCGTCGCCCAGGACATCGGCGAGGAGTGGGGCGGCCGCGGCTGGAGCCTCACCCAGATGCTCGCGGTGGCCGAGGAGTGGTTCCGCGCGGACGCCGGCATCGCGCTGACGCTCCAGCTCGCCAGCTTCGGCGCGGAGATCGTCGAGCAGTACGGCACCGACGAGCAGCGCGAGGCGTACCTCCGCCCGGTCGCCGAGGGCGAGCAGATCACTGGCCTCGCGGTGTCGGAACCCGACACCGGGAGCGACCTGACTGGGATGGAGACCACCGCGGAGAAAGACGAAAGTTCCGACGAGTGGGTGCTGAACGGCGAGAAGTACTGGATCGGCAACGGCGTCGAGGGCGACTGGCTCACGGTGTACGCCCGGAGCGGCGACCCGCCGGAGGAGGCCGACGACCGCTACAGCAACCACTCGCTGTTCATCGTCCCCACGGACGCCGAGGGGTACGAGGCCGAGCACATCCCCGAGAAGATGGGGATGCGCGCGAGCAAGCAGGCCCACATCGTCTTCGACGACTGCCGGATTCCGGCCGAGAACCTCATCGGCTACGAGGGCGCGGGCTTCGCGATGCTCGCGGAGTTCTTCAACTTCGGCCGGGTCGTCGTCGCGGGCCACGGCCTCGGCCTCGCCGCGGCCGCCATCGAGGAGACGTGGGCGTTCGTCCACGACCGCGAGGAGTTCGGCCGCACCATCGCGGACTTCCAGGCGGTCCAGCACGGCCTCGCCGATATGCGCACCGAGTTCGAGGCGGCCCGCGCGCTCACCTACCGCGCCGCCGAGAAGGTCGAGAACGGGACGAAGCCCGGGCTGTGGGCCGCGATGGCGAAGACGAAGGCCACCGAAACTGCGACCGACTGCGCCGAGCAGGGGATGCAGTTCCACGGCGGGCGCTCGATCCTCGCCGACCGGCGCATCGCGCGGGTCTACCGCGACGTTCGCATCCCGGTCATCTACGAGGGCGCGAACGAGATCCAGCGGAATCTGGTGTATCGGCAGTCCTAGTGACCTAGATTGCTCCTAAAATACAGAATTATATAACCGAAAGTTTTGAAAGGAGGCCTACATGTAACTTATCACACAAGGGATAACGAACCGAAAGGAATTTATTTTAGATTTACATTAATACGGGTAAATGAACCGGCGGAGCTTTGCACGCGCCCTCTGTGCTTCTGCAGGAACTTTTAGCGGGTGTACATTCTTACGGCAAACTGATACGGTGCGGATTGAACTTGCAGAAATCGTTAACGCGGACGAATCAAGTGAACACCAAGTCCGTGTTCAGTTTCGTGAGGGTGGCAACGTCATTTATGACAAAAATCACTTAATTCCGAAACAGACTGGGTCAGTCCCACCAAGTGTGGTCCTAGACGATGAACTTCCGGACACACAGGGCCAGTACGAACTTCGAGTAACCGTAGATTCACAGCCAGAACCGGAGCAAATGGACATCGTGTCGATGACAGATAATGATTGCACAAATGTAATTGTTCTAATCAGAAGTGCTTCTTGGGTTGGTCTGACGGCAACTGAGCGATGCTATGAGCAGACTACTAAAGAACAGACTAATCTCTGAGTCCTACTCGCGGAGAGGTCGAACCTTAACTCCGGGGTTCTCTGCGACGTAGATCGACTGGTTGGGGTCAACATCCCCTTGAATCGCTAAGGAATGAATGTCGCCTGCACGCTTCTTTTTGATTCCGTACTCCTTCATCTGAGTCGTGTTTGCAGACGATGGGCTTGGGAGGACGGGGTGTGAGAGACTCCAACTCATCGAATAGTCTTTATTCGGAATGTTATCTCCATCGTTCTCGAAAAGCGTATTGCGCAATTTGTTTTCCACTGTCATGTCGACATAGTCGACATCTAGGACTTGTTCAGATGGGAACACAATATTGAACCGCATGAAATGTCCGGTCGTCTGTCTTGTTTTGTAACGTTTCCATTCGTGTTCTATCCCGTTATCGACAGCTCCATTCTGACTCGCCTTTTTCCAGTAAGTATGTATTTGATCCGCAGTTGTAACACCTGAGACTGAATCCGCAAAATGGTTAATGACTGCAATGATGGATTGCACAGTTGCCGTACTCCAAGAGTACCCGTGATCTTGGCCAGTTGTCACACCGAGGCCCCAATCGGCGTTCCCGAAGTAGTTCGTGCTGACCTGACTAGGGGCGTCATGTTCAGTTATATTGACCATCTGGTCTCCTTCAAACATCGCGTATTTAGATCCGTCTCCACTTGAGCCAACCTGCTTTCTGCAATTTGAGGCGTCAGCCGACGTGAGATACACATACTGCCACTTCTCCGAACCGGGGAGCCAGACAGCGTTGTCGACCAAGTCGAGAGTCGATCCAGCCGAGGTAGTGTACTGGATTTCATGTCCAAGCTCGTTAATCTGAATTTGACTACTTTCTGCGTGATTCTTGGGCCAGTCTCCATCTCCGACATTATCAGCTAAAGCGAACCCACTTAACCCGGTCACTCCGACCGTGGCCGCAACACCTGTCAAACTTGACTGCTTCAGGAACGCTCGTCTATCGTATGACATCAGTTAATAAGATAGACATAAATAACTTATAATTTTCTAAGTATAGTTTATATATTAATAACTTATGGATAATATGAAGATAAACCTGTAGACTATAGAAGTAGAGTTCTATACAGAAAAATATTTTAAATATTTAACAATCAGGACCTTCATAATGGCATGAATTCTATGCTTGTGCCTGTGCTATCAACGAATAGTGGCGCAGGCTAAGACGCGAGGTAAACCACCAAAATATACTTTTAACCGAAATTACGCGAGGTCGAAGCGGTCGAGGTGCATCACTTTGCCCCACGCGTCCGCGAAGTCGCGAACGAACTTCTCCTCGCCGTCCTCGGATCCGTACACGTCCGCGATGGTGCGAAGCCGGGAGTTCGACCCGAAGATGAGGTCGTTGCGAGTGGCCGTCCACTCGAGTTCGCCCGTGGCGCGGTCGCGGCCCTCGAACACGCCCGCCTCGTCCTCGGACTCTTCCCACTCGGTGTCCATGTCGAGCAGGTTCACGAAGAAGTCGTTGGTCAGCGTGCCCGGCCGGTCGGTGAGGACGCCGCGGTCGGTGTCCTGGTAGGTCACGCCCAGCGCGCGCATGCCGCCGACCAGCACCGTCATCTCGGACGCAGTCAGGTTCAGCAGTTCGGCCTTGTCGACCAGCAGGTCCTCGGCCGGTCGGTCGGCTGCGTCGCCGAGGTAGTTCCGGAAGCCGTCCGCCTTCGGTTCGAGCGCCTCGAACGACTCGACGTCGGTCTGCTCCTGCGAGGCGTCGACCCGCCCCGGCTCGAAGCGAACGTCCACGTCGTAGCCGGCCTCTGCGGCCGCCTGCTCGACCGCCGCGTTGCCGCCCAGCACGATGAGGTCTGCGAGCGAGACCTTCGTGCCGTCGGACCGCGACTCGTTGAACTCCGCCTGGATCTCCTCGTAGGTCTCCAGCACGGTCTCCAGCTCCTCGGGTTCGTTCACGTCCCAGCTCCGCTGGGGTTCGAGGCGGACGCGAGCACCGTTCGCGCCGCCGCGCCTGTCGCTGTCGCGGTACGTCGACGCCGACGCCCACGCGGTCTTGACGAGCTGAGGAATCGACAGCTCCGAGTCGAGAATCTCCGCTTTGAGCGCGTCGACCTCCTCGTCGCCGATCACGCCGTAGTCGGCGTCGGGGAGCGGGTCCTGCCAGATCATCTCCTCGTCCGGAACCTCGGGGCCGAGGAACCGCTCGGGCGGGCCCATGTCGCGGTGAGTGAGCTTGTACCACGCCTTCGCGAAGTTGATGCCGAACTCCATCGGGTTGTCCTGGAAGCGCTCGATAATCTCCCGGTAGTCGGGGTCGCGCTTCAGCGCGATGTCGGTCGTGAGCATCATCGGCGTGACCGACTCCTCACCCTCGACGTCGGGTGCGGACGTTCGGAGGTCCTCGTCGAGCGGGATCCACCGCCAGCCGCCGCCGGGGCCCTTCTCGGCCGCCCACTCGTAGTCGAGCAGGTTGTCGAGGTAGCCCGTGTCCCACGAGGTCGGTGCCTGCGTCCACGGCCCCTCGATGCCGCTCGTGATGGTGTCTTTGCCCTTGCTCGAGCCGTAGTCGCTCTCCCAGCCGAGGCCCTGCTGCTCGATGGGGGCGGCCTCTGGCTCCGGGCCGACGTGCTCGTCGGGGTCGTCCGCGCCGTGGACTTTCCCGAACGTGTGCCCGCCGGCGATGAGCGCGACGGTCTCCTCGTCGTTCATCGCCATGCGGCTGAACGACTCGCGGATGTTCTCCGCGGACGCCTCGGGGTCGGGGTTGCCGTCCGGGCCTTCGGGGTTGACGTAGATGAGGCCCATCACGGTGGCTCCCAGACCTTCGTGGAGTTCGCCCTCCTCGCCGAAGCGCTCGGAGGCCTCCCATTCGTCTTCGGGCCCCCAGTCGACGGCTTCGTCGGGCTTGAACGCGTCCTCGCGACCGCCGGCGAAGCCGAACGTCTTGGCACCCATCGACTCGATGGCGACGTTCCCGGCCAGAATGATGAGGTCGCCCCACGAGAGCTTGCGACCGTACTTCTGCTTGACCGGTTCGAGCAGCCGGCGGGCCTTGTCGAGGTTCGCGTTGTCGGGCCAACTGTTGAGCGGCGCGAGCCGCTGAGCGCCCTCCGAGGCGCCGCCGCGGCCGTCGCTGGTTCGGTAGGTGCCGGCGCTGTGCCACGCCATCCGGATGAACAGCGGTCCGTAGTGGCCGTAGTCGGCGGGCCACCAGTCCTGCGAAGTCGTCATGACGTCTTCGATGTCCGACTTCACCTCGTCGAGGTCGAGGTTCTGGAACGCCTCGGCGTAGTCGAAGTCCTCGCCGTACGGACCGAGGTCGCGAGCGTTCTCGTCGAGGACGTCCAGGTTCAACTGGTCGGGCCACCAGTCGCGGTTGGACCGACTCATCGTCGAGCCACCTCCGCACCTTCGTCGGTCGTCAGGGCGTCGCGTTCGCTGTCGGGCGTTACGTGATCGGAGCTGCCCGTTCCGCGCGTGGGCGTGTTGTCATCAGACATTAGGGAAATCTCCTACGGGCGAATGATACGAGTAGTAGCGTATAAATTCACCGATGATATTTTCGCCTTCCGACGCATATGTTCCGCAACTGGCGCAGATAGTCTCCTGATCCCGTATAATTTGTTCGTATTTCGTAACAGAATATTCGGTTATTCGAGGATTGAGGGACGAGGGCGTACCCTCACCGTCGACTCCGCGCTCACACTGACGTTTTTCGGGGTGGAGTGTGAATCTCACGATATGCGCGCCGTCTTCTTCGACCTCGACGGAACGCTGGTCGAACTCCCCGAGGACTTCGCCGGGCTGTTCGAAGCGACACTCCGCGAGCACGGCGTCGGTTCGGACGCAGACTCCCACGACCTCCACGATTACCACGAGCAGTACATGGAGGCGTTCTTCGACCATCTCGCGGACTGTCACCCCGAGCCGTATCGCGCGGCGATGGCAGACCTTCGCGAGAGCGCCGACCTCCCATCGAACCCGGACGCGCTCGCCGAAACGTACACCGAGCGCGAGGCCCGCGCAACGGCCATCCGGCCGAGTGCGCGGGAGATGTTAGAAGTACTCGACTCCGGCGGTCCTGACGCTCCCGACACGCCCGATCTCGCACTCGGCGTGCTGACAAACGGCGGCGCAAGAGCCCAGCGCCGCAAACTGGCCCACCACGGAATCGCCGGCCAGTTCAGGGCAGTCGTTGTCTCGGGAGAGGTGGGCGCGAGCAAGCCGGATTCCGAGATTTTCGCCGCCGCCGAGGACGCCATCCCGGCCGACGAGCACGTCTTCGTCGCCGACGATTTGGAGCGCGACGTGGTTCCCGCACAGGAGGCCGGCTTCACCGGCGTCTATCTCGCGGACGAAGACCCCCCCGAGGATGCCGAAGAGCGCGCGAACCACGTCGTGGAATCGCTCGGCGAAGTTCCGGATGTCGTCCGCTGAGTAGTCTCACCACCGGCGGGCGAAGACCGATTTTCCGCCAGCGCCCAGCAGTCGTCCCGCGAGCGACGACCGCAGGGAGGAGCGAGCGGCCCAAGTGACGACCGGAGCGAGCGTCGCGAGCGAAGGGAGGAACGCGGTGGTTTTGGTCGAGCTTTTGCCAGCGAGGGAGGCGGACGCCGCAGGCGTCCGCCGACCGAGCGCAGCAAAAGGTCGTGTTAAAAGGTCGTGGGGCGAAAGCTTGTTACCCCGGGACTTCGACCACCCGCTCATGAGCGACTGGGAGTGCGGCATCGACAGTTGCGGCGAGACGTTCGACGACGTGGAGGCTGCCATCGTCCACCAGACGACAGATCACAAGCGCCGCGAGTGCAAGGTCTGTGGGTCGGTCGTCCCCGACGGCTACTTCGCCATCAGACACGCGTTCGACGAGCACTCGCGCGCGGAGTACGTCCGGGCGTACGGCGCGAGCGCGGCCGAGGTCCGCCAGCGCGAGCGCGTGCGCGAGGCCATCGAGGACGACGCGGACCTCCAGCAGGTGGTCGACAAACTGGACGAAGTGACCGGCGGGCTCTGAACGGCGTCGCTGACCGAGAGTTCGTTCGTGCAGCAGCGCTGCGAATTCGTTCGTGAGTGCTGGGAGTTCGTTCTATCTGACCCCGCGCCAGCAGCCGACCAACAGTAGCGCGGCGTTCGTCGAACTGAAGGGGTCTTCCATCACGTAGGAGTAGACGAACAGGAACGCGAAGTACACAACGACCAGCAACGCGAGCATCTTGAGCCGGAACGTCCGGAGGTCGTCGCCCTCGCCGACGTACGCTTCCTGGAACGCCTCGCGGCGGTCGTCGTCGAGGCGCTCCCAGTGGTCGAGCCCTTCGTGGAGCACCAGCAGTCGCTCGCTCTCCAGCGGCCGCCCGCAGTACGGACACTCGGCGGGCGACTCCTCGGGCGGCACGCTGGTCTCGTAGCCCGTCTCGTCGGGGGAATCGGTGAGGTTGGAGTCGGTCATGGTCTACGAATATCGCTCATCAGACGAACGGCGGTTCCGCGCTCGGCGCGGAGACGATCCAGAGGCTGGTCATCGTGTACAGCACCATCACGATCACGAACGGGTACTGGCTCCGGACCGCCTGTAGCCGTCCGGGGAACACCTCGTACGCGCTCGCGTGGGCCACCCACACGGCGAGCAGGTGGCCGAGCAGGACGAACGCCACTGCGAGGCCGCCGAACCAGTCCGGCAGGACGATGACGGAGGGGTTGATCGGCGGGTTCCACGGGTTGGTCAGCGCAGACGCCAGCGCGGGCGACAGTGACAGGAAGTAGCCGAGGAAGTGCGCGAGGTGGTAGCCTGCCGCGATGGGCAACAGCGAGGGTGCGAACCGCCGCGCGATGGCTCCGACCGTGAGGTAGGTGTCGGCTGTCTGCCGGGAATACCGCGCTGCGGTCCAGTACGCCCAGAGGAACAGGCCGAAGCCGGCGACCAGCGCGGACGGATAGACGACCACTGCGGGCACGCCCGCGCCCACGACCGCCTCCGCGAACTCGGCCCACTGTGGCGTTCCGACGAGCCCGTCGAACGTCGTGACCCAGAGGATGGCGACCACGAACGCGACCTCGTCGGCGTCGTCGACCAACTTCGGCTCGGCCAGCGCCGCGCCCGGCGGCCGGAGTTCGAGCCCGTCGTCGCCGTACCGGAGCGGCGCGACCCGGCCGTAGTAGCGGAACACCCGCGCGACGGGGTCGACGTGACCGAACCACCGGTCGGGGCCGAACGCGAGTGCGCCGGCCAGCGTGACGGCCGAATAGCCCGCGATGACGGTGGCCAGAAGCCGCGGGTCGTCGGCCAGCGGGCTGACCACTTCGAGCCAGATCAGCGCCAGCAGGCCGACGACGCTCGGCCACGCGCCGAGCTTATCCGGATAGTTCCTGTCGAGCGTCGGGAGCCACTGGGTCACCGCGCGCCACGGGTTGAGCGCGGGCCAGGTGTTGCCCACGAGGTACACCGTGGCGACGTAGCCCGCCCACCAGCCGACCCACACCACTAGCACCGCGGCGTTGCGCAGCGGGTCGGTCGGGCCGTCGAACCCGACGGCGACGACGCCGACCAGCGCGAGGACGGACAGTGCCTGCGTCACGGTCGTCAGTCCCGCCAGCGGCGCGCTCGCGACGCGTCGCCAGTCGTGGATCGCCCGGATCAACGCCCGGTCGGTGACGAAGCTTGCGAGCAGGAACGACGCGCCGACGACGCCGCCGCCGGTCAGCAGGAACAGCCACGTCGGGACGGACATGCTTCCGGCTTCCGTGCGCAGGCTTCCCCCGTGGGCGAGCGCGGTGCCGGCGAACGCAATCGCGGCGACCAGCGCGGTCCCGGCCAGCGCGAGCAGACGTTTCCGAGCGGTCGACCGTCTCATCGTCGGCTTTTGGCGCGGTCGTGACTTGTCGCTTCCGGACGTTCGTTAGCTCCGAAGCCTCGCCGTTTCGGAAATCCCGTGCGCCGGTAGCGTTTTGTGAACCCGGGTGGTACGGAGCGCCGGGAGGTTCACCGTGGAACGTCAAGATACACCGACAGGACCGGGAGAGCAGGGCGTGGGCGACGGGATGGAACCGGGCCAGCAGCCCGACGACATCGCGGAGATGGACATCACGGAGCCGACCGTGACGTGGCTCGAAGTGTCCCATCCTCAACAGCCGATTCCCATCGGCGAGAACGACCGCGTGCTGAACAGCCACTTCAACGAGCAGTACGACGTGTGGGAGGTCCTGCTCGTCGCGCTCCCGGAAGACGACGAGGAAGAGGACAGCGAGGACTGATCGAGGAAGAGAGCGAAGAGAATTGACCGAGTAGAGTTCGACGGAGACGCTTTTTATCGTCTGTTTGGTCGTCTCGCGCCGATTGCAAGAAGTAGTCCGAGTCGGTGACTCGGATCGGTTGATCTGTGCGGAGTCCCGCTCTCAGAGCATGTCGTTCGCCTTCAGCCCCTCCAGCAGGTCGTCGACCAGCGTCTCGACGTCGTCGTAGGGGAAGTCCTGATCGCCCGAGAGCTTCGTCGACAGCTCCATCGCGGTGAAGCTCACGTCGCCCGCCTCGAAGCGCGTACCCGGGCCGTCCGGGAGCCCGGGGACGAGATCCATCGGGTTGTTGACCGGGTAGTCGGCACCCTCGAACGCCTCGGTGAACTGCTCGCGGAGTTCGGCCTCTGTTTCGTCGTCTGCCATACCCGGACATGAGTGTCGGTTTCGGCAAAAACGTTCCGGAACAACTGAGAACTGGTTGAGGGTTGTTCGCGTTCGGAAAGACGCCCGGCCGAAACGGTCGCTCTTCGGAGACGATAACGTCGAATTACGGCCGGAAATGGCTTCGTACCGGACCGTTCAATACTCCACATCTGCTGTTTTCAGGGCCCAGAAACCGATTTTCCCCGGTTGCTCTCTCGGGCTTCTCTGACGAGAAATCTGCTTCGAAATCGGTCCCAAGTAAGCTCTACTGATAAATCGATACGCGGCCCTTGAAGAGAAACCACAAGGTTTGTAAACCAGTAATCGAGCATTGAAGCCGCATGGCACGCGACAAGGCACGCGAACGCGACGACGAACTGACGGTCGACAGGCGCTCCTTCCTCGGAGCGGCGGGTGCGGGCATCGCTTCCGCGGTGGGAGTGGGCACGCTCGCGAGCAGTGGGGCCGCAGCGGACTACCGGACAGTTACGGTCCCGGCCGGCGAGACCCAGTCGTTCAGCGTCGGCGACGGCGAGACGCTGGAGAACCTCCTGATCGACATGACCGCCGACGGCGCGTCGGCGAAGATCACCGCCTCGGGCGACGACTGGACCATCCGGAACGTCGGCTTCGAGGGCGAACACCCCGGCGGCCACTACCTGCTCGTTCCCGCCGTGTCCAGTCCGGACGCGACCGGAACCATCGAGAACGTCTACATGGGCGACGGGCAGGCCCCCCGAAGCGCGAAGGGCGGCGTCTGGGTGAACGCGAACGTCCCCCACCGTGGGACGATCGAGTTCCGGAACGTCCACATCGCGCACATGATCGACAACGGCCTGTACGGGAGCGGGCCGGGAGCGCAGGGCGCCGGCGGCGTCACGAACGTGTACGACTCGTACTTCCACTCGAACATGATCTCGAACGTTCGGCTCAACTCGCGCGACGAGACCAGCTACGTCGAGAACACGACTATCGACGTGGACGACTCGGTCCGACCGTGCGGCGCGGGCTGTAGCGCCCCGGGCAGTACGAGCACCCGAGCGGTCTGGTCGTGGTACGGCAAAACCGTCGTCGAGAACTGCGACGTTCGCGGCGATATGCTCGGTCACGACGGTGGTTCTGTCGAGACCAGAAACACTCGGACCGGGAGCGACGCCGACCTGAAACCCCCGAGCGGCGTCCCGATGTCGGCCGAGGAAGCGGCGGGCGGTAGCTCCAGCGCCGACGGTGGCGACTCCGGATCGTCGACGACCACGGAGTCCGACGGGGGCGCCGATGGGAACGCCGAGGGCGCGGTGCTGGAACTGGTCGCGGGGTCGAACACGTCGGACGCCTCCTACGAGTTCACGGTCGAGGGCAGCGCCAGCAAGCGCACCTCGGCGGGTGACGTTGCAGCCGAGTCCAACGACACCGTCACCGACAACGGCGACGGCACGGTGACCGTCTCCGGCGTCGCTGGCAACGGCTACGGCGACTCGTTCCTCGTGGACGGCGAGGTGGTCTCGATGGATCTCGACGAGAGCCAGTGGACGCTCCGCTACGAGGGCGACGAGGTGGCAGTCAGCGATCTCGTGCTCCCGAACAAGCTGGTGATCGACGGGAGCGACCACCCACGACTCGCCAGCACCTACTCGTTCACGGTCAGCGGCGAGGCGCGCAAGAGCGCTGCGCTCGGGTCGGTCAACGACCGTGACACCATCTCCGAGGGCGAGATCTCGGGCCGCGTCATCGGTGGCAAAGACGGGTTCCGGTTCTCCGGGGAGATCACCGGCTTCTCGCTCGAGGGCCCCGCGAGGGTCCGCGTCGAGAACGGTTCCTAACTCGAACGTCAAGACGGTTTTTGAGACGGAGTACTACGACGGTTTCTCCGAGCGGCGCATCGCGCCACCGCGCGTTCATGCGTCACCCGACGATAAGCCAGCCTTACCGTGGGCGACAGAACTCGCGTACCGGAGCTGTACGGGCGGTTGTCCGACGCTAACCGGGCGAACGTACCGTAGAACAATGGCTCGGCCCGTCCGACGTGAGGCTGACATGAGGTACCTGTTCTTCACGAACACCCCCGCACACGTCCACCTCTATCGGAACGCCGTGGCCGAACTGCGCGACCGCGGCCACGAAGTACTGTTGCTGGCCCGCGACTACGGCTGTACCCGCGACCTGCTCGACTACTACGACCTGCCGCACGTCATCTACGGCGAACTGGCGACCAGCAAGCTCTCGCTCGCCCGCCAGCTCCCCACCCACTACGTCAACATCGTCCGGGAGGCTCGCGAGTACGACCCGGACCGCATCTTCGGGGTCGGCGCGTACGCGGCTCACGCCGGGGCCGTCACCGGAGCCTCGGTGGTGCTCATCACCGACTCGGCGAACACGCACCTCGACCACGCCATCTCCCGGCCCTTCGCGGACGCCTACCTCACGCCCCACACCTTCGGGAAGGACCTCGGCGAGAAGCACCACGCGTTCAACGGCTTCAAGGAGTGCGCCTACCTCCACCCCGAGGTGTACGACCCGGACGCCGATATCCGGGACGAACTCGGCGTGGGACCGGACGAGACGTACGCCATCGTCCGGCTGAACGCTTTCGGCTCCCACCACGACGTAGGCGAGGACGGCTTCACGCCGGAGAAGCGCGAGCACCTCGTCGAGGAGCTCAGCGAGCGCGCCACAGTGTTCGTCTCGGACGAGGGCGGCGACATGGACTTCGCGTCGGTGCCCGCCGAGCCGTTCGATCTCCACCCCGCGCGCATCCACGACGCGCTCGCGGAGGCGTCGCTGCTGGTCGCCGACACCCAGACGATGGTCACCGAGGCCGCGCTCCTCGGCACGCCAGCGGTTCGCTCGAACTCCTTCGTCGGCGAGGACGACATGGGCAACTTCCACGAGCTCGAACGCGAGGGACTGGTGTACAACCTCGAAGCGTTCGGTGCGGTGCTCGACACCGCAACCACCCTGCTCGAACGCGAGGGAGTCGCCCGCGAGTGGGAGCGCAGGCGCGAGGCGTTCCTCGCGGACAAGGTGAACCTCACCGATCTCGTCGTAGACGTGGCGACCGACCCGACGATGATCCAGTCGTTGCCGACCGAGCGGACCCACAGCCAGCTTCCGCGGGAAGCGTCGGCCCTGAAGTAGTCGGCGCGACTCCGACCGTCGGCCGAACGGCTGAAGATCCGAGAACCGTCGAAACCCGCGAGGAGAGCGAAGCCGTCCGTCCCTGTCGTGAGCGTTCGTTTTCGTCCCGAAAGCCAGTCACCGTCCGGCGTGTCTGTCTCCGTCCTACGCGTCTGCTTCCGCCTCGCCGAACACCTGTATCTCCAGGTCCTCGTTGCGCTCCACGTCGAGGAGCACGGCGAGCGCGAGCGACGTGGCGCTCACCAGTCCGGCCACGCCGACGTGGTCGAGGTCGATGGCCACGCCGCCGAGTACCCCGAGACCGGCGAGGAGCGTGGCGAGGAGTCCGAGGACGCCCAGCACGTAGCAGAGGACGGTCGAGCGGTCGCCATCCTCGGTGGACTGGGTCCGGAGCCGGCGACAGAAGTTCACGAGCAGGAGCGTCGACAGTCGGGGCACGAAGGTCCGGTACCGAATGGTGCTCTGCTCGTCGCCGTAGAGCGCGGGGACCGCCACGTCGGCGACCTGCATACCGCACTCGTTCAGGCGCACGAGGAGCTCGTTGGCGAAGCCGTACTCCTCGTAGAGGTTCTCGACGTCGAGTTCGTCCAGCGCACGGTAGGAGATAGCGGTGTAGCCGTTCTGCGGATCGCCGATGCGCCAGTAGCCGCTGGCGATCTTCGTGAGCAGCGAGAGCACGGCGTTGCCGAACAGCCGGAATCGGGGCATCCCGTCCCGGAACTCGGGGTGGAGGAGCCGGTTGCCCTTCGCGTAGTCGGCTCCGTGGTCCACGACGGGATCGAGGAGGCCGTCGAGCAGGTCGGGGTCCATCTGGCCGTCGCCCGCCATCACGGCCGTCACGTCCATCTCGTCCCGATAGGCGCGTCGATAGCCGGTCTTGATGGCTCCGCCGACGCCGCGGTTGGTCTCGTGACGGATGGGGACGACGCGCTGCGAGGAGGCGAGGCCGCCGTCAGCGATGGTGGCGTCGGCTCGGCGCTGGCTCGCGACCCGATTCGCCTCGTCGGCGTGGTTGCGGATCTCCTGCCACGTCCCGTCGGTCGACTGGTCGTCGACCACGTAGACGCGGTCCACGAAGTCGGGCATCGTGTCGATGACCTCCCCGACGAACCCCTCCTCGTTGTACGCCGGGACCACGACGCCGACGGTGTGACCCTTATACATCGTTCGACGCCGCTGCGGTGTCGGTCGTCCGATAGCAGTCACAGGCAGAACGGGTCTCAGTCATGGCGCTCGCGTCTATTATTCCGACAGATACGACTTTGTTATACGCGCGCTTCGCGACGATTGGCGGAGGATATAACCGGATAGGGGCCGCCATCCGGCGAACAGGCCCCAACAACCGACCGGCTGACGCGAGCCTCGGGTTGGTCCGGTCCGATCAGGGCCGCTCGACTCCTCCCGCGTACGACGGGTCTTTATACCGGCGGAGCCGCCACGGTTCCGCATGGATTTCGACCTGCTGTGCGAACTGACCGAGACGAGCGGCGTTCCGGGCTACGAGGACCGCGTGCGCGACCTCGTCCGCCGGGAACTCGACGGCGTCGTGGACTCGCTGCGGACCGACGCGATGGGCAACGTCGTCGGGACGGTCGAGGGGTCGACCGACTACGAGGTCGCGATCGCGGCCCACATGGACGAGATCGGCTTCATGGTCAAGCACGTCACCGACGAGGGGTTCCTCGAAATCGACGCGCTCGGCGGCTGGGACCCGGACGTGCTCCGGGCCCAGCGCGTGACGGTCCACACCGAGTCGGAGGACCTGACGGGCGTCATCGGCTCGATTCCGACCCACGTCCGGAGCGACGACGACGAGGAGTACTCCGTCGAGGACGTGACAATCGACCTCGGGCTCCCGGCCGAGGAGGTCGAGCAGCGCGTCTCTGTCGGCGACCTCGTGAGCACGGACCAGACCACGGTCAGGATGGGCGACCAGATCACCGGCAAGGCGCTCGACGACCGGGTGTGTCTGCTCGCCATGCTGGCGGCCGCCGAGCGCGTCGAGGACCCCGAGGTAACTGTCCACTTCTGCGCGACGGTGCAGGAGGAACTCGGCGTGCGCGGCGCGCCAGCGGTCGGCGCGGACCTGGACCCCGACCTCGCGGTCGCGCTCGACGTGACGGTCGCCAACGACATCCCCGCGGTCGATGACGAGGGCAAGTACGTCACGCGACTCGGCGACGGCGCGGCGATCAAGGTCAAAGACTCCAGCGTGGTCACGACGCCGAAGGTGTACCGCCGGATGGCCGCGCTCGCCGACGAGCGTGACATCGACCACCAGATGGAGGTGCTGCCCTCCGGGGCCACGGACACCTCGGGCTTCCAGAACACCCGGCGCGCGCGACCCGTCGGCGCGATTTCGATCCCGACGCGGTACCTCCACACCACGACCGAGACGGCCCACTGCGACGACGTGGAGGCCGCCACCGACCTGCTCACGGCGTTCCTCGAAACCGAGGACGGTCAGCACGACTACAGTCTGTAGAGCCCAGTTTTCGTTCCACCTTCTCACGCTCGCCCATTCTTCCCCTAACAAACTAGCTGTTCTACCGCGAGCGACGAGCGATAGCGCGGCGCGAAGCGCCGCGGACACGCGAGCGGTGAAACCGCGAGCGAAGCGAGGAGCGAGCGGACCAAGGAACCCTCGAAGGAGCGAGGGCGAGGCGGCCTCGCCGCCTCGCTCCAAGCGACTGAGGGGGTGACGCCGTGTTTTTCATCAACGTTTTGCCAGCGAGGGAGGCGTCCCGCCGACCGAGCGCAGCAAAAGGTTGGACCGAAAGTATAGAGTACCCGCCACCGCTACCCTCGGGCATGAGCACGGACGGAAGCGAGTCGGTCACGCGGCGCGGGTTCATGCGGACCGCCACGGGCGCGGCGGCGGCCGCGGGCGCGGCCGGAACTGCATCGGCGCAGGACGAAACCACCGAAGGCGAGGACGGCGGCGGGGGCGGTGGCGGCACCGAGGAAGTGGCCGTCGGCCCCGGTGGGAGTCTGGTGTTCGAGCCCGCAGAACTGGAGATCCAGCCCGGCACGACGGTCCACTGGGTCTGGGACTCGGACAATCACAACGTCCAGCCCTCGGCTCAGCCCGAGGACGCCGACTGGAGTGGCACCGAGGGCGGCGACGACCAGACGTACAACACCGGCCACGAGTACTCCTACACCTTCGAGGTCGAGGGTGACTACGAGTACTACTGTACGCCTCACCGGCAGGCGGGCATGACCGGCACCATCACGGTGTCGGCGGACGCTGGCGGCGATGGGAGCGCCGGTCCCGCCATCCCGTCGAGCGCGAAGACCCTCGGCATCGCCACCACCGCCGCGATGGTGTTCACGCTCGGGCTGGCGTACTTCTTCCTGAAGTACGGCGGCGACTACGCCGGCGTCGAGGAGTAGCGCGGCTCGGAAGGGGACTTTCGAGAGTTTTCACCGGTGTATCCGAACGCGAGCCTCGACTTCACCTCGTCGAGTGGCTAAATCTCGTCGGGCGACTCGTGGAGTGTCAAATTCACCTCGCGGCGCTCGCCTTCGAGGTCCTCGACGATCCGGGCGACCACCTTCTCGGCCTCCTTCAGGACCAGCGGTCGCACCTTGTCGACGACCCAACCGAGCGAGACCAGCGCCGGGAGGTCGAGCATGTCGGAACTCGCCGAGTTGGGGTCGAACTGGATGACCAGCCGGACGCGCGAGGCCGCCTCGGCGTCGTCGGGCGTTTCCGCGTCGTCGTTTGCGGCGTTGGGGGCTTCGTCGACGGACGCCTCGGGCGCGTCCTCGACCACCCACGCACCGTGCGCGTGGAGGTCCTCGACGATGCGCCAGTCGATGCGCTCGGGCGGGTCGGTGTCGGTCACGGCCGACCGGACGGTGTAGTTCAGCTTCCACCACTGAAGGTGGATGTCGTACTCGGTGCCGACCTCGCCCTCGCCGTGGCGCTCGACCCGGTCGAGGTACTCCGAGTAGCGGGCGTACCCCTCGAAGTCGAGCAGGAACTCGTAGGCCTCCTCGGGCGGCACGTAGACGACGGTACTGAGTTCGACGCTGTCCACGCGCCGGGATTCGGGTGAGTCCGGCGTAAAGGTTCCGGCGAGGAAAATCCGCTTTTAAGATCGGATAGTGTCGAGAATCGCCTCCACTGATGGTAGCTCGATGTTAAAATTGGATGTCGGCGCGCGCGAGCAACGCGAGCGAGGTCTGCGCGAGTGGAATGAGCGCAGGCTCGTGGGAGCAAGCTCGGACGGTGGACAAGTGAGCGACCAGCGGGAGCGAACGAGGAGGCTGGGGAGGTGTGAGGTTGCGGCGACTCATATGCCTCGGCAGTAGCTAGCTTCGTGATTCTTTGATTGATTGCTGAGTCCGAGCGAGCTACTGCTTGCGCCTCGGCGTGACCGCACAGCACCGGCGATCACCGACGCGCCGGACGCCGAGGAACTCGGCGCAGTCCGCGGGCAGGTCGAGGACGATTCGGTCGACTTCGTCTACGAGGACGAACGCGTACTCGATGACATCGACTTCGAGGCCGAACCGGGCGAGACGGTCGGGCTGGTCGGCCCCACCGGCGCGGGCAAGACTACGGTCCTGAAGCTCCTCGTACGGCTGTACGACGTGTCGGACGGCGCGACCCGGGTCGACGGCCTGAACGTCCGTGACGTGACCCTCGACAGCCTCCGGAACGCGGTTCGGCTTGTCTCCAGTTTGCCTGCCCGCGACTCGCCCTCAGTCCGCGGGCTCGGTTCGACGGGTGAGGTGGGACGGCGGCGACTCGGACTCGCCCGCGGCGCGGAGGTACGGATCGAGGTCGTGGGCTTCCGCAAGCTCCACGGTGCCGTCGTGCGCGTCGTAGTCGACGACCTTCGCATCAGCCAGCTTGGGCAGGTGGACGTGGAGCAGCGACGTCCGCACGTCCGCCGGCGAGGGTGACGCGTCACCCTCGCCCTGCTGCGCGCCCGCGCCGGCCTGCCACGCCGCGATGCGCTCGGCGAGTTCCTCGACCGTCGCCGCGCCGTCGCGCTTGACAGCGTACAGCACGCCGCGGCGGCGGGCGTTCGCCAGCAGGTCGAACGTGACGCTCACTTCGGCGCTGTTCTCTTCGGCGGGGGTGCCTTCGGTCATACGATTCGTGGCTTGGACCGAGGGCATATCAACCGGCGTTTCGCTCCCGGTGCGTTCGGCGGAACCGTTCCGGCCGTTGCGACTGTTTCAATGCAATCTTTCCATTTTTATTCGTTTCTTCGGATTCGGCGCTGTTTCCGAGACCGCGGTATTCAGCGGTTCTCCGCGACCGATGACGACGGCCCGGCGTGACTTCCACGGGTTTAACGGCTCACGCTCCGAACCCCCGGTAATGCTCGCGGGAGTCAACGTCGCGCTGGGCGTGACCGGCAGCATCGCCGCGGTGAAGGTCGTCGAATTGGCCCACGAACTCCGCCGGCGGGGCGCGTCGGTCCGGGCCGTGATGACGAATAGCGCCCAGAATATCGTCCATCCATGGGCGGTCGAGTTCGCCACCGAGAATCCGGTGGTGACCGAGATCACCGGCGCGGTCGAGCACGTCGAGCTCTGCGGTCGCGACGGCTGGGCCGACGCGTTCCTGATCGCTCCCGCGACCGCGAACACGGTCGGGAAGATGGCCGCGGCGGTCGACGACTCGCCGGTCACCACCTGCGCGACCACGGCGCTCGGCGCGGACGTACCGGTCGTGGTCGCGCCCGCGATGCACGAACCGATGTACGACCACCCGGGCGTGCTCGACGCCATCGAGCGCGCCGAGTCGTGGGGCGTCGAGTTCGTGCCGCCCCGGATCGAGGAGGGGAAGGCGAAGATCGCGACCGAAGACGCCATCGCGCAGGCGGTCGCGCGCGAGAGTTCACCGGACCTCCTCGCGGGCGCACGGATCGTCGTCACCAGCGGTGCGACCGCCGAACCCGTCGACCCGGTGCGCGTGCTGACCAACCGGTCGTCGGGGAAGACCGGCCGGGCAGTCGCGCGCGCCTGCGACGCGCTCGGCGCGGACGTGACCCTCGTCCACGGCGCGGTCGGCCCGCACGCGCTCGGCCGCGGGCCGGGCGTCGACGGCGTCCCGTACGTCGACCTCGTGAGCGTCGAGACGACGGCGCAGATGATCGACGCGGTGGTGGAAAGAGCGGACGGCGAAGCCGGAGACCACGAGGCCGACGCGCTCGTCTCGGTGGCCGCCATCGGTGACTACACCGTCGAGGCCGCCGACGAGAAGATCCGGTCGGGGCAGAACCTCTCGCTCGACCTCTCGCCGACGTCGAAGCTCCTCGACGAGGTGCGGGCGGCCAGCGACGTTCCCATCGTCGGCTTCAAGGCCGAAACGTCGGGCGACGACGAGTCGATGGTCGAGCGCGCTCGCGAGACGCTCCGACGCGCGGACCTCTCGTTCGTCGTCGCCAACGACGCGAGCGTGATGGGCGAGGCCGACACGCGCGCGCTGTTCGTCCGCGAACGCAGCGTCCGCGAGTACGTCGGGTCGAAGGAGAAGCTGGGCCGGCGGGTGGCCGAGCAGTTAGCTGGAGCGGTATAAATCGTAGATTCGCACGCGCGAGCGCGACGCGGACGACTTGGGAACGCGAGCCGACCGCGGGAAACCGAAGCAGTCTTTGGACGCGGGGCCCGCGTTTCGGGTAAGAGACTCACGATGGTCGGCCACGGACAGGTGAACAGCCGCTTCGAACGAGATTACGACGACACAGTACAATGACGGGAGCGAACGTCCTGGTTCCGGTTCGGGAGTCGGTCACGCTCAGGAACACGGTCGCCTACGCGGTCGACAGCGCGATCGAGTCCGAATCGGAGTCGCCACCGACCGTCCACTTCGTCTTTCCACTCGTCCGGCGCGCCGTCCTCGGACCGCCACCGGACGACGCCGAGGAGTTGCTCGGCCGGGTCGAGGCGTGGGCCGAGGAGGACCTCGAAGAGCGCGAGACGGACGTCCGGGTCGAGACGGCGTTCGTCGGCCGCGAGGAGTACCTGTTCAACCCCGGCGACTACGCCGACGTGCTCGCACGGTACGCGACCGAGCACGGCGTCGAGACGGTCGTGCTCGACCCGGAGTTCAACCCCGCGGGGATGACGCCGTTGCTGCCGCCGCTGGAGACCGAGCTCGAACGTCTGGGTATCGACGCGGAGATCGCGCCCGTCGAGCGACCCACGCGCCGGTTCCCCATCATGCGGCGCGCCAGCCTCGGCCAGTTCGTCGTGCTGTTCGGCTGGGCTTTCGGCTTCTACCTCCTCATCGCGGGGTCGCTCGCGCCCTTCGAACTCGCGACCGGCGCGATAAGCGGCCTCGTGGTCGCCGCGCTGCTGTGGCGCATCTCGCTGAGCGGCTTCGCCAACGTCCGCCGACTGGCGGGGCGGCTCGCCCGGATGGGGCTGTACGCCCCCTACCTGCTGTGGGAGATCGCGGTGGCGAACGTCCAGATCGCCTACGTGGTCCTCCACCCGAAGCTGCCCATCGACCCCGAAATCGTCGAGTTCGACGCCGCGGTGTGGTCCGAACTCCCAGTGACGACGCTCGCGAATAGCATCACGCTCACGCCGGGCACGCTCACCGTCGACGTGAACCGCCGGCAGTTCACGGTCCACGCGCTCACGACCGAGACGCGCAAGGACCTGCTCGACGGCGGACTGGAGCGGGCGGTCCGGTTCGTCTTCTACGGGCGCTCGGCCGCCCGCATCCCGAGCCCCGCCGAGCGGAACGCGGAACGGACCTGGGAATCGGACGCGGACGCGGAGTCGGACGTGGCGGAAAATTCGGACTCGGACGCCGAATCGGGAGCCGACGACGACTCGACGGGAGGTGAGAACGCGTGAGCTTCGTCAGTAGCGTCCTGCTGGGCGCGGCCGGAGCGCTCGTCCTCATCTCACTGGCCATCGCCTACCGGCTCGTCCGCGGGCCGACGATGCAGGACCGGGTCATCGCGGTCAACGTCATCGGCTCGAACATCGTCGTCATCATCGCGCTCGTAGCGGCCGCGACCGGCGAGGCGTCCGCGCTGGACATCGCCATCGTCTACGCGCTGTTGAACTTCCTGATGAGCATCGCCATCTCGAAGTTCACCGTCGAGCGGGGTGGTGTGCTGTGACGCCCCGCGAGATCGCCATCGCGGTGCTGGCGGCCGGCGGCGTGTTCTTCGCGTTCGTCGCCGCGGTCGGGGTGCTCCGGCTCCCCGACCTGTACACCCGCTCGCACAGCGCCTCGAAGAGCGATACCCTCGGGGCCGGACTCGCGCTGGGTGCCGTCGTGGTTACGTTCGGCGCCAACCTGTCAGCTGTCAAGGCACTCCTGCTGATGCTGTTCATGCTCATCACGAACCCGACCGCCGCCCACGCCATCGCGCGGGCGGCCGCGGAGGAAGGCATCGAACCGTGGACCAGAGACGACGGAACGCAGACGAGCGACGAGGAGGTCGAACGATGAGCACCCTCGAGTTCGCGCTGGTGGCGTTCGTGCTCGCGACCGGGCTCGCGACCGCGGTGCTGCGCGACGTGCTCGGGTCGATCATCGCGTTCGCCGCCTACAGCCTCGGTATCGCGGTCGTCTGGGTCGTGCTGCAGGCCCCCGACGTGGGGCTGACCGAGGCCGCGGTCGGTGCCGGGGTGACCACGGTGCTGTTCTTGCTGACCATCGCCAAGACGGTCCGGCCGTCGGGCGAGCGCACCCTCGAACGTCTCGATCTCCCGGCGCTCGGGGTCGCGGTCGCGCTGGTCGCCGTGCTGGCGACCACGCTCGGCGCGCTCCCGCCCGTCGGCGGCGCGGAAACGCCGGTGGCGACCTCCGAGGTGACCAGCTACTACCTCGAAAACGCGTATCACGAGGCGGGCGTGGAGAACGTCGTCACCGCGGTGCTGGCGGCGTACCGCGGCTTCGACACCCTCGGCGAGGCCGTGGTGGTGTACGCCGCTGGCGTCGGGGTCCTCGTCGTGTTCCAGAGGGAGGTGTTCGCGTGAGCGACGACGCCACCTCGGAGCCGGGCAGCGAGCCCGTCGCTCCCGAGGGATCTGAAGTCGACGAACCGGCCGAAGAGTCCGCGACCGAAGAGCCCGCAGAGGAGTCGCCCATCGCGGAGACCGCGTCCCGGCCGTACGTCGAGAGCCCGATCATCATGGCGACAGTGCGGGTCGTCGCGCCGTTCGTGTTCACGTTCGGGCTGTTCATCATGTTCCACGGCGCGGACTCCTCCGGCGGCGGGTTCCAGGGCGGGGTCATCGTCGGGACCGTCGTGTTGATGCTCGGCATCGCGTTCGGCATCGGGCCGACCCGCGAGTGGGTCGACCCCTCGACCATCGTCGTGCTGGTCGGACTCGGCACGCTCGGGTTCGTGTCGGTCGGGCTCGGGACGGTCGCGCTCGGCGGCGCGTTCCTCGACTACCCCGTGTTCGGCACGGCGCTCGGCGTCCCGCACCCCAGCAAGTACGGCATCGAGCTGGTCGAACTGCTCATCGGCGTCATCGTCGCGGGCATCATCACCGGCCTGTTCTTCGCCATCGCGGCCGGGACACGGGGAGGTGAGTCGGCGTGATCGACGCGTTCGCTCCCCGGTATCTCTACCTCGTGACGTTCCTGCTGCTCGGCATCGGCACGTACATGATGATCGGCAATCGCAACCTCGTCAAGAAAGTCATCGGGATGAACCTGTTCCAGACCGGCATCTTCCTGTTCTTCATCGCGGCCGCATACGTCGAGGGCGCGAGTCCGGCGGTGTTGACGAGGGAAGCCCCGCACGTCAGCCCGCTGCCACACGTGCTCATCCTGACCGCCATCGTCGTCGGGGTGAGCCTCACCGCGGTCGCGCTGGGTTTGATCGTGCGCATCTACGCCGACTACGGCACCCTCGACGCAGACGTGCTCTGGGAGGTGCGTCACGATGACTGATCTGGTCCCCATCGCGGTCGCGCTCCCCATCGTCGCGTCGGTGGTCGCGCTGCTGGCCGGGCTGGTCCGCTCGCGGAGCGGCTGGTACGTCGCGCTCGTCGGCTCGGTCGCACAGGTCGCGCTGACCGCCGAACTCGCCCGCCGCGTGGTCGCGGACGGGGCCATCCGGTACGTGGTCGGGAACTTCTCGGTCCCGTACGGCATCGAACTCGTGATCGACGGGCTGTCGGCCACGATGATCGTCCTCGTCGCGGTCACCGCGCTCGGCGTGCTCGCGTACGCGCGGCGCGCTGGCCCGCGCTCGAACCCCTTCTACGGAGCATACCTCCTGCTGGTCGGCGGGCTGACCGGCATGAGCATCACGGGCGACCTGTTCAACCTGTACGTGTTCCTCGAAATCACCGGACTGGCGACCTACGTGCTGGTCGGAAGCGAGGAGGGCGGCCGGTCGGCCGTCGCGGCGCTGCGCTACCTGCTTGTCGGGACGGTCGGCGCGTCGCTGTTCCTCCTCGGTATCGGCTACGCCTACGTCGCGACCGGGACGCTCAACATGGCCGACCTCGCCGCGGTCATCGGCGAGGACGTGGGCTACACGGCGACCCTGATCCGGGCGTCGTTCGCGTTCGTCGTCGTCGGCCTGTTCGTCAAGGTCGCGGTGTTCCCGCTCCACACGTGGCAGCCCGAGGCGTACGCGAGCGCGCCCGACTCGGTCAGCGCGCTCATCTCGGCGCTGGTGTCGACCGTCTCGGCGTACGCGCTGATTCGCGTGATCTACACCGTGTTCACGGTCGACTTCCTCGAAGCGAATCCGCTCGCGGCCGACCTGTTGGCCGCGGCGGCCGCGGTGAGCGTCGTGGCCGGGAGCGTGCTGGCGGTCGCCCAGTCGGAGGTAAAGCGGATGCTCGCGTACTCGTCGGTGGCCCAGTTCGGCCTCGTCGTGGCGGCGGCCTCCCTCGCCAACGAGACCGCGATGATCGGCGCGTTCGTCCACCTCGTCGGCCACGCGATGATGAAGGGGAGCCTGTTCCTCGCGGCCGGCGTGGTCGCGACCGCGACCGGCGCCCGCACCGTCGACGAGTACGACGGCCTGGGCGAGCGCTTGCCGGTCGGCGCGGGCGCGTTGGCCGTGCTCGCGCTGGCGATGGTCGGGGTCCCGCCGACGCTCGGCTTCGTCGGCAAGTGGTACATCGCGCTCGGGGCGGTCGAGACCGGGTCGTGGGCGCTGCTCGCAGTCATCGTATCCTCCACCCTGCTGACCCTCGCGTACTTCGCCCGGCTGATCGAGCGGATATTCTTCCGGGAGTACGCGGCCCCTGCCGGCGAAACCGGTGTCGCCCCGGACGACGCCGACGTTCCGGGCGACGCCGACGTGGTCGCGGACGGGAACGGCCTACCCGCGGACGGGAACGGCGTGTCCACGGACGACGGGGACGCGCCGCTCCGCGAGGACGTGTCGTTCGGCATGTACGCGGTGGTTGTCGTGGCCGCGCTGCTGGCGGTCACGCTCGGCGCGGCCGTCTTCGAGTACGCACAGTTCGTCCAACCGACCGTAACACGGCTCCTCTCCTGACACCATGACAGACGTCTCCTCGCTCCGACCGCTCGCAACGGTGCTGGTCTCGGCCGTCGCAATCGCTCCCATTCTCGCCTCCCGCGGGCGACCGAACCTCCGGGAGTCGTGGACGATGCTGGCCGCGCTCGCCACATTCGGTCTCTCGGCGAGCATGGTGCCCGGCGTACTCGCCGGTGACACGTACGTCACCGACTTCGGCACGTTCCTCCCCGGCGTGGAATCGGGTTCCGTGGCGTTCGCGCTGCAGGCCGACGCGCTCGGACTACTGTTCGCGCTGCTGGCGAGCGCGTTGTGGGTCATCACGAGCCTCTACAGCATCGGCTACATGCGCGGGCTCGACGAGGACAGTCAGACGCGGTACTTCGCGGCGTTCGCGGGGAGCGTCTCGGCGGCCGTCGGCGTCGCGCTCGCGGACAACCTCGTCGTACTGTTCGTCTTCTACGAACTGCTGACGGTCGCGACGTACCCGCTGGTCACCCACGACCAGACCGACGAGGCCAGGGCCGCCGGCCGGAAGTACCTCGCGTACACGTTCGGTGGCGGCGTCGCGGTGCTGGCCGGGACGCTCATCGTGGTGTGGCTCACCGGCACGGCCGACTTCACCGCTGGCGGTATCGCGGCGCTCGCCGAATCCGACCCCGCGATGGCCCGGTTGGCGTTCACCCTGCTCGTCACCGGCTTCGGCGTGAAGGCCGCGCTGATGCCGATGCACTCGTGGCTCCCGGACGCGATGGTCGCGCCGACGCCCGTCTCGGGGCTGCTCCACGCTGTCGCGGTCGTGAAGTCGGGCGTGTTCGGTATCGCGCGGGTGGTCCTCGACGTGTTCGGGCCCGAGACGGTCTCGGACCTCGGGATGGGCCTCCCGCTGGCGGTCGTCGCGGCGTTCACCATCGTCGTGGCGAGCATCATCGCGCTCCGGCAGGACAACCTCAAGCGCAGGCTGGCGTTCTCGACGGTGAGCCAGCTGTCGTACATCGTGCTCGGGCTGGCCCTCCTCGAGCCGAGGGCGCTGGCCGGCGGGCTGCTCCACATCCCCGCCCACGCGTTCATGAAGCTCACCCTGTTCTTCTGCGCGGGTGCGATCCACGTCGAGACCCACACCGACGACATCAGCGAGATGGCCGGCATCGGGAAACGGATGCCGGGGACGATGATCGCGTTCGGAATCGCCTCGCTCGGGATGGCCGGCATCCCGCTGGTCGCCGGGTTCGTCAGCAAGTGGTACCTGCTCATCGGCAGCGTCCAGGCCGGCGGCGTCGTGTTCGCGGGCGCGCTACTGGTGTCGGGCGTGCTCAACGTCGCGTACTTCTGGCCAATCGTCTACCAGGCGTTCTTCGAGAGCGAGGACGCGGTCGGCTCGAAGCCGTTGATCGAGAACCCCTTCGGCGGCCGGGACGCGCCGGTCCCGGACGGCGGCCGCAACGCCGACGACGAGCCAGCAGGTGCGACGGACGGGGTCGCCGACCCCGACGAGGGCGAGTACGCGGTCGACCGCAATCCGAGCGACCACGTCGTCGAGCACTCCGCGTCCAAGCGCGCCGAATCTCCCGACGCGGCGCACGCTGACGAAGACGCCGAGTCGGACCGCGCAGTTCCCGACGACGCCGATCACAACGGCCCCTACGAGCCCGAACACTACGATCACGTGGCCGACGACGAGGACGCCCCGGAACACCACCACGCCGGGCCGCCCGCGGGCGGTTGGGAGCGCCGGGCGCTATCGTCCGAGACGACGTGGTTCATGCTCGGGCCGATACTGACCGCCGCGACCGGCGCGGTCGTGCTCGGGATCGTCCCCGACAGGGTGGCGTTCCTCCGACTGGTCGAGATCGTCGTCGCGGGCGCGACGGGGGTGACCCTCTGATGGTCGACTTCGCCGCGTTCCCGCCGGCGTTTCTCGTCCTCGCCGCGGCGCTGGTCGTTCCGCTGCTGTCGCGGCGCGGCGGCCACGCGGTCGGCGCGGTCGCCACGGCTATCGTGGCGGCCTGGTCGGTCGTCGTCCCGGCCGAGACGTACCTCCGAACCTCGTTCCTCGGGTTCGAGGTCGCGCTGTTCAACGTCGACGAGTTCTCCCGACTGATGGGCATCATCTTCGGACTCGTCGGCACCGTCGCGGTGGTGTACTCGTACGCCAGCGACGCCGAGAATGCCCAGACCGCCTACGCGCTGTCGTACGTGGGCACCAGCCTCGGCGCGGTGTTCGCCGGCGACTGGCTCACCCTGCTGTTCTTCTGGGAGCTGATGGCGATCACCTCGACGCTGCTTGTCTGGGACTACGGCGGCGCGGCGATCCGGGCCGGCTTCCGGTACGCCATCCTGCACGCCATCGGCGGCAGCCTGTTGATGGCCGCCATCATCTGGCACTACGTCGAGGTCGGGTCGTTCCTGTTCACCGCCGCGGACGGCATCGCTCCCGGGCTCCCGCAACTGCTCGCCGCGCTCGGCATCGGCGTCAACGTCGGCTTCGTGGGCCTGCACGCGTGGCTGCCCGACACCTACCCGCGACCCCACGTCGCCGCGAGCGTGTTCCTCTGCGTGTACACCACGAAGACCGGCGTGTACGGCATGCTCCGGGCGTTCCCGGACGGCAACGTCGCCATCGCCTACATGGGCGGCGTGATGGCCGTGTTCGGTGCCACGTACGCATTGTTCCAGAACGACATGCGCCGCCTGCTCTCGTACCACATCCAGTCGCAGGTCGGCTACATGATCGCCGGCGTCGGTATCGGAACGGCGCTGGGCCAGGCCGGCGCGATGGCCCACGTGTTCAACCACATCCTCTACAAGGGCCTGCTGTTCATGACGGCGGGCGTGGTCATCTACCGGACCGGTACGGAGAGCCTGAAGAAACTCGGCGGTCTCGGCCGCGAGATGCCGGTCACGGCCGTCGCGTTCACGGTCGCGGCCCTCTCTATCGCCGGGTTCCCGCTGTTCAACGGCTTCGTCAGCAAGGGCATCGTCATCTCCGCCAGCCACTACGACTTCCCGGCCGGACCCGTCGCCGTCGGCGACTTCCACACCCTCGAACTTCTGCTCCTCGTCGGGGGCGTCGGCACCTTCCTCTCGTTTATCAAGTTCGGCTACTACGCGTTCCTCAACGGCGAGTACGCGGGCAGCGTCGAGGATGCCAACCGCGGCCAGACCGTCGCGATGCTCACCGTCGCGGCGCTCTGTGTCTTCTACGGCGTCTTCGACGGCGCGCTGTTCGCCATCCTGCCCTTCGACGTGACGAACGGCGACGTCGTCTCGCACGTCTACCACACATACACAACCGACCACGTGGTCGAGGGGCTGGCGCTGGCGGCCATCGGTCTCGTCGGGTTCGCGCTCATCAAGAAACCACTGGAGAAGATCGGCGGCAACGTCCCGGACGTGGACGCGCTCTACAACCCCACGGCGTTCTACGGCACCCGCGGCGTGGTGGTCGGCGTGACGGAACTCTACGCCGCGGTCGACCGGCTCGCGGTCGGATTGGCGAGAACCTCGGGCGAAGCGGTCCGGTCGCTGGGCACCGGCGTCGTGTCGATCGCCGGACGACCGACGGAGCTTCGGACCGACATCCGCAACGGCGTCCTCCTGGTCGTGTTCGGGCTCGTTATCGCGCTCGCCGTGGTGCTGTAGGGCGTTCCATCGAGATCCCGCGGTAAACCAACCCACGGACGACCGAGACCGTCACCTTTTATTGGCGTGTCGAGTACTCCCAACATGGAGAAGCTGAAGCAGTCCCTGCTCGACGCGCCGATCATCGAGAAAGACGGCTACCACTACTTCGTCCATCCCATCAGCGACGGCATCCCCGTCCTCGAACCGAGCCTGCTCCGCGAGATCGTCATCCAGATCATCCGGAAGGCCGAGTTGGAGGACGTCGACAAGATCGTCACGCCCGCGGCGATGGGCATCCACATCTCGACCGCGGTGTCGCTGATGACCGACATCCCGCTGGTCGTCATCCGCAAGCGCGAGTACGGACTGGAGGGCGAGGTCTCGCTGTCCCAGCAGACGGGCTACTCCGAGAACGAGATGTACATCAACAACGTCGTCGAGGGCGACCGCGTGCTCCTGCTCGACGACGTGCTCAGCACCGGCGGCACGATGAACGCCATCACGGAGGCGCTCGAACACATCGGCGCGGACGTGGCCGACGTGCTCGCGGTCATCAAGAAGGTCGGCCCGAACGAACTCGACGACAGCGGGTACGACGTGAAGACGCTCATCAACGTGGACGTGCAGGACGGCGAAGTCGTCATCGTAGACGAGCACGGCGACGGATAAGGGACTGCGCGTCTCCCGCGGAAATCGGGTTTTCGCTGAGCTTGCGAACTGATATCAGTGTCCGCGCCTGCGGAACGCATTTCACCGCGGCCTCGCTACGCCCGTAGCGATGCCCGTTCCGAACCTCCCGGAGAAGCTCGACGCCGAGCCGCTCGTCACGCCCGAGAAGAACGCCGAGTACAAGGCCGAGCGGGTGGACGACGACCTCGGAACCCCTCCGGAGGCGGTCGTCCTCTGCTACAGCCGGAGCCTGATGGACTACGTCACCGAGAACTACGACGGGCAGGAGGTCGACCACTACTACGGCAGCCTGTTCGTCTTGGACGCGACCGACGGCGCGGTCGGCGTTCTCGGCAACTTCGGCATCGGCGCGCCCACGACCGCGATGGTGATGGAGGAACTCATCGTGGACGGCGTCGAGGCGTTTCTCTCCATCGGCTTCGCGGGCTGCTTCGACGACTCCATCGAGATGGGCGAGTTCATCGTCCCCGACCGGGCCATCCGCGACGAGGGCACCTCGCATCACTACGCCGAGCCTGCGAAGTGGGCGACGGCGAGCGAGTCGTTGGTCGTCGAGACGACGCACCTACTGGCCGACCGCGGCGAGTCGTTCCACGAGGGCCCCACGTGGACGACCGACGGCCTCTACCGGGAGACGAAACTGGAGGTCGAGCAGTACGCCAGCGAGGGCGTCCTGACCGTGGAGATGGAGGCGGCCGCGGTGTTCGCGGTGGCGGCCCACCGCGGCGTCGACGCGGCCGCGATGTTCGTCGTCAGCGACTACCTCGGGCTCTCGGACTGGGAGCCGAAGTTCCACCTGACCGCCGAGGACATGCAACGACTCGCCGACACAGCCGTCGACGTTCTCGACGGCTACGTGGGTTGAACCTCGGCGACGAAACGGAATCTTCAGTCGGAGGCGGTCTCGCTTCGATGGCGGAAATCGGGGAGCAGCGCCGCCAGTTCTGGCGAGCGAAGGGCGGCGATGGCCGCCCACAGCGCGCCGGTCACCACCGACCCCGTCGCGGAGAACGTCATCCCCATCGTGTAGAAGCTCGCGCCGTAGACGAAGCCGAGTCCCGCGGATGGGAGGCTCGTTCCGAGCGGGACGCGCGCAGTCTGGTCTTTCAGCGTCGGCGCGAGGAAGACGATGGAGAAGACGCTGCCGACGAGGAAGACGACGTCTTGCCAGATCACGATACCACCTCGACCGGGGAGAGTGTTGGAATCATTTACTCGACTTCGAGTACTCTTTTCGGGTAGGTAACGCTGGCCCGTATGGATATTCGGCTCAGACCGACGAGGGGGTTCGATAGCTAGCGTTGCGAACGAGTGTCGTAGAACGGACTGACCGTAGACCGCCGGAGCGGAGGTTTGACGATACTTTCGTGACCGGTCTCGCCGAGCGGCGCTCACGAGCGCCGCTCGGCGAGACCGGTCACGGGCGTGGCGGGGGTCGAACCCGCGATCTGAAGGTTAGGAACCTTCCGCCCTGTCCACTAGGCCACACGCCCCGAAGTGAGAAAAGTCGACTACTCGGCCTTGTTGGTTTCGGTCGCCGCGTCCGTGCTGGTCGAGGACTCGCCCACGGGTTCGGTCGAGGACTCGCCCACGGGTTCGGTCGTGGACTCGCCGACCGGTTCGCTACCGGTGTCGACGCCGCCCTCCTGCATCTCCTGAAGCTCATCCTCGACTTCCTGGCGCCCCTTCTTGAACTCGCCCATCGCCTCGCCGGTCGACCGCGCCAGTTTCGGGATCTTGTTCGCGCCGAACAGCAGGACGGCGATGAGGAGAATCACCATCATCTCCATCCCGCCCGGCACGGGTCCGAACAGTGGAATCATCTGTGCCATCTCTATCTGATGATAGCTGATTCTCGACTATAGGCTTTTTGCTCGTTGTTCGACGCGAATAGTTGGTGGGGTTCGCTCGCGCGGCTTCGCTCGGCCCCAGTCGACGGGGCGTACCGTCGCGCGGCCGGGGCCGATGGGGCAGCCGTCGCTCTTCCGGAGGAATCGGCCTGATTCACAACTGTCTTCCCCCGGACCTGTGTAGCTTGGAATACAATGGTCGACGTAGGCGACGACGCACCCGACTTCACTGCACCGCTCGCGAACGGCGACGTCGAGGAGTTCACCCTCTCGGATCATCTCGACGAGGCACCGGTCGTCCTCGCCTTCTTCCCCGGCGCGTTCACCGGCGTCTGCACCTCGGAGATGAACGCCTTCGAGGACGAACTCGCCGCGTTCGAGGAGGCCGGCGCGACGGTGTACGGCATCAGCGTGGACTCGCCGTTCGCCCTGAACGAGTTCCGCGAACAGGAGGGTCTGAGCTTCGGGCTCGTCAGCGACTCGAACAAGGAGATCATCGAGGACTACGGCGTGGAGATGGACTTCGCGGACATGGGCTACTACGGCGTGGCCGAGCGCGCGGTGTTCGTCGTCGACGAGGAGGGCGAGATCACCTACGCGTGGGTCGGCGACGACCCCGGCGTCGAACCCGACTACGAGACGGTTCGCGGGGCCGCGGCCGAAGCGGCCGATTAAATGGAGTCGGGGCAACGAGTCCCGACCGAAGAATTCCGGCCGTCGAACCCGGCCGGACCGAGCCCTTTTTTCGCTGGACCGACTACGTACCGAGCATGAGCGACGCCGACGAGACGGCGGTGACCGACGACGCGGGCCGGGAGTACGACCCGGACGCCGACCACGCGTTCCCCGACGAGCGCGTCAACGAGGTGCTGGAGTTCGTGAACGGCGATCCCGAGATACAGACGTACCTCCGGGCCCAGAACGTCAACCCCGTGCTCCGGAAGGGGTACAACGACCACGGGAGCAAGCACATCGAGATCGTGCGCAACCGGGCGCTGAGTCTTTACGACCTTCTCAAGCGCGGTGGCGTCGAGTTCAACGGCGCGTCTCAGCAGGGACTGGACGAGGCCGACGAGAGCGTCATCGTCGCGCTGGCGGCGACCATCCACGACATCGGCCACGTGGTCCACCGCGACGACCACGCCTACTGGTCGATTCCTCTCGCTGCGGACCTGCTCGACCGCGTCCTCCCGGAGTTCGACTTCTACGGCACCGAGGAGGTCGTCCGGATGAAGGGCGAAGTCCTGCACGCCATCCTCTGTCATCACACCGAGGAGGACCCGCTCACGACCGAGGCGGGCATCGTCCGCATCGCGGACGCCCTCGACATGGAGGAGGGTCGCTCGCGGATGCCCTACGAGAAGGGTGGCCGCGGCATCGACACCGTCTCTAGTCAGGCCATCCGGCGCGTCACGCTGATGGAGGGCGACGCGGTCCCCGTCCTCGTCGAGATCGAGATGCTGAACGCGGCCGGCGTGTATCAGGTCGACAACCTCCTGAAGGCAAAGCTCCGGGACTCGGGACTGGAGGACGACGTGCGCATCGTCGCAGTCAACATCCGGGATGGCGAGAACAATCTGGTCGAGCGCGTGGAACTGTAGGCGACAGGGTCACGACCTGAGCGATTCGTACACGCTTCGGAGCTTCTCGACGGCGTGGTCGACGCTGACGGCGTCGCGACGGACAAGACACGTCTCCCGGAGCTGCTCGCGCTCGTCGAGCGTCCGATCGATGGCGTCCTGGAAGTCGGTGATGTTCCCGCTCTCGTAGTGATAGCCGGTCTCACCGTCCTCGATGGTGTCCGCGAGCGCGCCCGCGTTCGCGCCGACCACGGGCGTCCCGCACGCGTTGGCCTCCAGCGCGACGAGACCCTGCGTCTCGACCGGACTGGGGAACGCGAATGCGTCGAGCGCCGAGTAGAACGCCGGTAACTCCTCTCGGTCGAGGAAGCCGAGGAAGCGCGCGTCCGCCCCGAGCGACTCGGCCTGTTCGCGGAGGTCCTCGCGGGCGGGGCCGTCGCCGCCGAACACGACGGTCACGTCCATCTCCGACGCGGCCGCAACGAGCTCCGGGAGGCGCTTCTCGTAGCCGTGCCGGCCGGTGTAGCCGATCAGCGGGCGGTCCCCGTCGAGGTCGTAGCGGGCGAGGAACTTCTCGGTCTCGACCGGCCGGAACCGCTCGGTGTCCACGCCGTTGGGCACCACTTCGACCCGCGTCTCGACGCCGACCGCGTCGCGGAGGTGGTCGCGGGTCGCCGTGCTCGGGACGAGGACTGCGTCGGCGCGACCGAAGAACCATCGCTCGTAGGCCTCGGAGACTCGCTCGACCAGCGAGGCCACCGCGTCGGTGGGCGAGACGTACTCGGCGTACTCGGCCGTCGGCGTGTGGTACGAGGCTACCAGCGGGAGGTCGCGGTCGCGCGCGAGGCGAAGGCCGCCGAGCCCGATGGCGAACGGCGTGTGAGCGTGGACCACCTCGGCGCTTCGGACAGCCTTCGGGATCTTTGGCGTGCCGAGTCGGAACCCGTCGTAGAACGGGAATGGGAGGCTCCCGACCGGGTGCTCGCCGTCGTTGGGGCGATGGCCGTCGGCGTTGGGGTACACCACGTCCATCCGGCCGCCGGCCCGCTCCCAGCGGTCGCGCCACGACGCGATGGTGTAGGTCACGCCGTTGACCGTGGGCAGGTAGGTGTCGGTGAACGCGGCGACCCGATGCATTTGTTCGGTCTTTGCGAACCGATAGTTAAATCCTTGTGAAGTTAGCTCGACGGGCCGACTCGCGGGCGAATCGCGACGCTGGGCCTGTCGTTCGGCGAGTCCGCCGCGAAAAACGTCGTCGAGTCAGACCAGCTCTCGGTACAGCGACACGAGGCGTTCCCCGATCGCGTCGAGCCGGAACGCCTCGCTCTTCTCGGCGGCGTTGGCTCCGAGTCGCTCGCGCAGGTCGGGATTGCGGAGCCGGTCGAGCCGTTTCCGGAAGTCGGCGATCGAGCCGCTCGACTTGAGGCAGTGGGTCCCGTCGTCGAGCCAGTCGTAGGTCGGAATGTCGCGGATGACCAGCGGTTTCCCACAGCCCATCGCTTCGAGCAGCGCGATGCCTTCGTTCTCGTTCTTGCTCGGCCAGAAGAAGATATCGCCCGCGGCGTACGCCCCGCGGATGTCCTCGACGTACCCCGTGAACTGGCAGTTTTCGGGCGCGTTCTCGACCAACCTCTTGGTGTCCCTGCTCTTGAGCAGCCGGTCGAGGTCGCCGCCTGCGGGGTTGAGGTAGCCGAACCAGACGAAGTCCAGATCGGGCATCGCGCGGGCCGTCTCGACGAACGCTTCGAGCCCCTTGCGCTTGATGACGTGGCCGACGTTGAACACGACCGGCGGGTCGAGGTCGTAGCGGTCGAGGTACTCCGCGCGCAGCCCTTCGGCGTCGAATCCTTCGACCTTCGCGGGGTCGAAGCCGTTGCTGATGACGGTCTTGGGCGCGTCGGCGTATTCCTCGATCACGCGCCGGTTGTGCTCGGAGGGACAGACGAGGTGGTCGGCCAGCGAGTAGGCGTACCGGAGGTACGGCTTCATCGGCTTGGCCAGCGCGTTCGAGAACGCGAAGCTCTCCCGGAAGTCCTCGGCGGTCTGATGGGTGTGGACCAGCACCGGCACGTCGGTCCGCCGGGCCTTGTGCGCCCAGTACAGCGACCGGGGCCCCATGTTGTTGAGGTGGAGCAGGTCGGCGTCGAGCGTAGGGTCGGTAGTGTACTCGATGCCGTGGAGGTCCAGTATCTCGCGCTGGTTGTCCACCGACTGGACGTGGCCGCCGGTGATGTACTCCTCCCACTCGAAGTAGTGGCTCACCTTCATGGATCGGTCACGGGTCGGCGTTCGGCCGGAATCGTCGGCGTTCGAAAGGTGCGTCTTCGGAGGGTTCGAGCGCTCTCACTGCCTGAGCGAAAACGCGGCCCGGACAAAATCCTACCGGAACGTCGTGGGAAGGCGACGAAGCGGGCGTGAGAGAAACAGAGCGGTCGCGAGTAGAGAACAGTCTCGACGGTGAGTTCCACCTGAGAGAAACCAAAACTTATTTTACCCGTTCGGAGAATCTCCCCCATGGGGCAACACAGGCCAGTTTCTATCCTTGTCCTGTCTCGCCCCGGAAACCCCCACCCCCCATTCCCCCTTACTGCATGACGATAGCCGAAGAACGCATCGAGCGACTCGCGTCGCTCGCCCGCGACGCCGCGGCCGACTGCCACGACGAGCGCGCCCGAGAGTACGTCCGCCTCGCGCGCAGGCTCGCCGAGCGAAATCGCCTCTCGCTTCCCACCCGGTTCGAGCGGTTCACCTGCGACGCCTGCGACCGCTACCTCCGACCGGGGAAGAACGCCCGCGTCAGGCTGCAGGACGGCCACGTCGTGATAACCTGCGACTGCGGCGCGCAGGCCCGGTACCCGTACGACTCCTGAATCACTTCCTTCGTGGCGCGCCCCGAGGGTTCGTTCACGCCCTTTAAGGTCGTCCCGGCCTGAGAGGCGAGTATGACCGACGAAGAACTCCGGAAGCAGGCCCACGACCTCGACGTGACCGTCTGGGTGGGCAAGTCCGGGCTCGAATCCGTAACGAACGAACTCGACGACCAACTCGACGACCGCGACATCGTGAAGGTGAAGTTCCTCCGAGCGGCCCGCGGGGGCACCTCGACCGAGGAACTGGCCGACGACCTCGCCGACCGCGTGGACGCCCACCTCGTGGAGACGCGGGGCAACACCGCCGTGTACCACTGAATCGAGCGCGCCCACCTCGGTGGGTCCTGCACCGCCCTGTACCGCCGCGTATCACCGAGCCGGTAACTTTTCCTTTCGGCGGTCCCCGACACGGCGTATGGTCGAACCACTCCCGGTGACCGAGGACCTCCTCGGCGATTACGCTGTCGCGCTCACGCAGTTGGTGTACTTCGTCGTCTCGTTCGTCGCGATATACCTCGTCGGGCGCGCGACCCTCGTCCCGCTGGCCGGCCGGTTCCTCGATCGGCGCGACCTCGACGCGCACGCCAAGCGTCCGCTTCTCAAACTCGTCCAGTTCGGGATCGTGTTCGTCGCCATCTCGGTCGCGTTCGGATTCGCGGAGTACGGCAACTTCCTGACCGCACTGGCGACCATCGCCGCCGCGGCCACCCTCGCCATCGGGTTCGCGATGCAGGACGTCATCGGCAACTTCGTGGCGGGCGTGTTCATCTACGCGGACAAGCCGTTCAAGATCGGCGACTGGATCGAGTGGGACGGCGGGAGCTACTCCGGCGTGGTCGAGGACATCAGCCTACGGGTGACCCGCGTCCGGACGTTCGACAACGAACTGCTGACGGTGCCAAACTCCCAGCTCACCGACGGCGTCATCAAGAACCCGGTCGAGGCCGAGAAACTCCGGCTCAAGTTCGTGTTCGGCATCGGGTACGACGACGACATCGAGCGCGCGACCGACATCATCGTCGAGGAAGCAGACCGCCATCCGGAGATTCTCGACGACCCCGCTCCGTCGGTCCGGCTGACGGAACTCGGCGACTCCTCGGTCGGACTGCAGTCCCGCATCTGGATCGAGGACCCGAGTCGCGGCGACTACGTCAAGACCCGCGGCGAGTACGTGACCAGCGTCAAGGAACGGTTCGACGACGAGGGTATCGACATCCCGTATCCGAACCGAACCCTCGGTGGCGGGCTGGAGCTCACGAACCCCGAGGAACTGGAGCGGGCGACCGGCGACGACTAAACCTCGCGCGACGCTTTCAGAACTCGCTTCTCGGTCAATCGATGCGATAGACGAAGGTACTGACGGCAGATAACGGCCGTTTTCCGGAAATTCTCCCCTAGATGTTTTGGACCAATGGTCGGGGGTTCACGAGCCAGTGGCCGGTGAACTCGCGAGTTAAATTAAAGTATGAATGTGGACGCCCGGATTTGCCCGGCGTTCCGTGCCGGGGAATCTCGGTCGCGTCCTCCACCCCGCGACCCTGCGAGCGACAGGTGTCCAGTGGCCCGCTGCTCGCTTCCGCGCCTGACGGATTGCCACCGGTAAACCCCGACTGCGACACTCCTGCGAGTGTCCGCCGAGGACCGCTGTCCCCGCAGGACGAGGCTTCGAAGTCGGCTTCCGGGGCCCGGCCCGGTCTGACCGGACGCCTCCGGGGTTCGGTCCCCGCTGAAGACCGTAGTGCGGGTGAAGAGCAGGGCCTAACTGCCCGACCTAGTCCATCTCGACGTAAGGCACGTCGGGCTTAAGGACCTTTCGTCTCTCCATCTTTCTCTCCCGACCGTTCGCCCCGACCTTCCACCTCCCGACCTCGCGCTGTCGGAGAGTCCGTCGGCGCTTTGGCTCGACTGTCGCGAACCGAATTCATCCTGCGACCGCGAGGATGGCCCACGAGTTCGAGAGCACCACCACCACGCCGATGAGGAGGTACGCAGCGCTCCCCGCGCGGAACGTCTGGCGGGCGTTCCCGGTCACGCCCGGCAGGACCAGCAGGACAACCGCCGCCATCGCCTTCAGCACGACGAGCCCGCCGAGTCCCGCCTCCCGCATCACCGCCGCCGCGACCGGGTTGGCCTCTTCCAGCCCCATCGCCAACCCGACGCCGGTCGTTATCACGTCGCCGACCATGACCGCAATTACCGCGCCGAACAGGAGCGGCGAGACGTAGTCCGTCCACGACCGGCGGTCCCGGACCACGTACTCGCGGTCCTCCTCCAGCAAAAACTCGTCGTCGCGGAGCATCCACCGCGCGGCGGGGTCCGAGGAGTCCACGACTTCGGACGACTCTCGGAGTTCCGCCGGTAGTTCGGCATCTCGGCCAGCGATTCCGGCGGAGCCGGGATTTTCCCCAGCGGTGGCGTCTCCGTCCGTGCCGATCTCCGCCGGTGTGGTTCCGAAGCTGGCGGTTCCCTTTGCGTCTCTTTCGGACACGAAGCAACGATAGGACATCCGACACCTTCGTTACGCGCCGACTGACCGTGGAGTACGCTCCATCTGTCGGTGGAACACGCGTCGGCTGATTTCGGAGAGGGCGAGACTGTCCAGACCGTAAGCACGGTCTGAGCGCGCGAAAACCATCGAGAGTCGTTCGACTCGACGAATCCTCACAGCACGTCGCGGGCGTACCAGCCCGCGCTCGCCGCCACCGCGAGCGTGGTGGCCAACAGCAGCCAGCGGTGGTAGTCGAACGCCGCCTGCTCGGTGAGGCTCCCGACGAGTCCGCCGACCGCGACGGCCCACCAGAGCACGACGGCGGCCATGAACCCGCCGAGGACGACCGTCGCGCCCGCCGCAGTCGGCGGGTCGGTCCGGCCGTTTCGCCCCGCCGCGAAGACGATGATCGCGACGAGGGCGAACAGGCCGACCAGCAGGTGGACCGGCACGAACGTCGGCGCGCCGTAGTACACCCCGGCCTCGGTGGCGTCGATGATCGCGTACGGGACCGCGATAGCGAGGAGGACCGCGAGGGCGGCGATCACGCCGACCGTGGGTGCCGGCGTCTCGGGGAACTGTTCGTGCGACATGCGCGATACTTTTGGTGGGCGTGGCAAAAGCCCAGCGGTCGAACGGAGCGCTGTCGCACGGCGCGTCCTCGTCGGATGTGGTCGAATTGGATGCGGTCGAGTCGGAAAAGTCACGTAACGGGGGACACAACACCAGGTATGGGATTCGGAAGCACGGCAAAGAAGGTCCAGAAGCTGGCCGACACCGCCGAGAAGCTGTACAGCAAGCTCAACGACCTCCGCGAGCAGGTCGCCGAAATACGCGAGCAGCTCGATTCGACTAGCGAGCGCGTCGAGACGCTCGAACGCCAGACCGCCGAGCAGAGCGCGCTCCTCGAAGCCATCGCCGAGGAGCAGGGCATCGACCCCGCTGCGGTGGAGGTCGACTACCCCCAGGACGCGGGTACGGAGTCCGACGCCACGGACGGGGAGGCTAGCGACGGGACCGAGGGCGGAGACGCCGAAGACGCGACCGCCTGATCCGGAACCAGGGCAAGCGACCCCGACGCAGTGACTGACTCCGATGCGGTCGCCGACTCCACACAAAAAAGGTTATCCGCGTTCCCAACTTTTGCCTACGCGATGACCGACCACCGGACGCCGCTCGACTCCGTGCTCGGCACGGTCGGGGAGACGCCCCTCGTCGGCGTGCAGGCGGCACCCGAGGAGGTGCCGGTGTACGCCAAGCTGGAGACGTTCAACCCCGGCGCGAGTGTCAAGGACCGCATCGGGAAGTACATGGTCGAGGCGATGCTCGACCGCGGGGAACTCGCACCCGGCGGCACCGTCATCGAACCGACCGCCGGGAACACCGGCATCGGGTTCGCCATCGCGGCGGGCCAGTTGGGCGTCGACGCCGTCTTCGTCGTGCCCGAGCGATTCAGCGTCGAGAAACAGCAGTTGATGGACGCGCTCGGCGCGGAGGTGATCAACACGCCCACGGAGGACGGGATGGGCGGTGCCATCGAGCGCGCCCACCAGCTCGCCGACGAACTCGACGATGCAGTGGTCCCCCAGCAGTTCGGCAACCCGCTCAACGTCGAGGCCCACTACGAGACGACTGCCCCCGAGATTTACGACGCACTCGACGGCGAGGTGGGCGCGGTCGTCGCGGGCTGTGGAACCGCGGGGACGCTCATGGGCATCGCCGAGTACGCGCTCGAACAGAACGAGGACACCTACGTCGCGGCGGTCGAGCCCGAGGGCTCGCTGTACGCCGAGACCAAGGGCGGGGACGCCGCGGAGGCCGAGTACAAGATCGAGGGCATCGGCACCCACGATCCGAGCACGAACGAGCTGTTCGACCCGGATCTCGTCGACGAGATCTATCAGGTGCCCGACCGCCGGGCGCACGAGGAACTGAAGCGACTCGCCAGCGAGGAGGGCCAGCTGGTCGCCTCCAGCGCGGGTGCGGCCAGCGCGGTCGCCCGCCACGTCGCCGAGGGCATCCGGGACGGCGAGATCGACGCGCCGTACGACAGCGTGGTGACGGTGTTCCCGGACTCCAGCGAGCGCTACCTCTCGAAGGGCATCTACCGGTCGTTCGAGGAGTGGGAGGGGTAATCTCGGGGATTTGGTTATTCTGCGTTTTTCTTGTTGGGTCGAACTTGTTTTGATTCTCGCGTGGTTCGGTGTCTATCGGCGAATGCCTGATTCTCCTTCTACTCGGCGCGTGCTGGCGCGAGTTCATCTCGCGCCAAAGCGCGCGAGGGCTGAGGACCGCAGCGAAGCGAGGACCGCAAGCGGTTGGGGAGGACGAGGCTGTCGCGGTCGCGGTGCTGTTGCGGTTCTCATATGCCTCGGTAGTAGCTAGCTTTATTTCTCCATTGACCGTTGTTTCAGGGCAGTCTACGCTAGCTACTGCTTGAGCCTAGGCGTCACCGCAACCGCACAGCACCGCACCTCGGCCTCCCCAGCCTCCTGCGTTGTCTGCGAACTGCGTTCGCAGAGCAGCGAGACGCCGCAGGCGTCTCGCAAGCCTCGGTCTTCGTTTCACTCCGACCTGCGCTACTCGTCCCTCGCGCGGTTGGGCGCGACACGAGGTCGCGCCCAGACGCGCGCCGGAGCGGTTAGCAGAGTTCCGCGGCGGAGCAAAAAGGTACGATTCCGCGCTACAGAAGTTGACGCGATTCGTTTTACCGATTCTGCAGATCACATCCACGGCGGCTCGTGAAGGTCGTGCATCGACGCGATGGTGTGGTGCGGGTCGTGTGCGCCCGCCATCTCGCGTTCTTCGAGCCACACCGACTGGAGCCCCGCGGCGTGCGCGCCCGCAACGTCCGCGCGGAGCGAGTTCCCGACGTGGACCGTCTCGTCGGCCGAGACGCCCATCGCCGAGAGCGTGTACTCGAACGGCTGCGGGTCGGGCTTGACCGCGTGGTCCGAGCCGGCGAAGGTCAGCGCGCCGAAGTGGTCGGCGATGTCCAGCGCTTCCAGCTTCGCGGTCTGGGTCTCGCGCCCGCCGTTGGTCACCAGCGCGAGGTCGTGGGTGGCTCCGAGGCGGTCGAGCGCCGACTCGGCGCCGGGCAGGAACTCGACGCTGGTCGGGTCCGGGTCCTCGTAGGTGCGGGCGACCGCGAGCGCGTCGGCAGGGTCCCGGCCCTGCTCGTCGGCGATGCGCGCGAAGCACTTCTCGCGGAGTTCGAGCCGGGTGTCGGCCGACACCTGGGCCAGCCAGCGCCGGAAGTCGGTCACGTCGAAGAACGGGTTTACCCCCGCCGCGTTGAAGGCGTCGGCGAGCCGGTCGGCCGTGGAGCGAGGGTGGCGACAGATGGTGTCGTCCAGATCGAGGAAGACGGTGGAGATGTCCGCAGTCGTCATGGGAGATTGTACGCGCTCCGTGGTCAAAAGTGGCTCGTCAGAAGACGTCTTGGTGAGTGCCGATACTCTCTCAGGCCACCAGCCGCTCGTGCTCGACCTTGATGCAGCGGTCCTGTACGACCCGCTTGCCTGCGGCCTCGGCGCGCTCGGCCGCCTCGTCGTCGGCGATGCCGAGCTGGGTCCACACCACGGCCGCGTCGTCGCGCTCGATGGCCTGCTCGACGATGCCGGCGACCTCCGCGCTCGGCCGGAACACGTCCACCACGTCGACGGTCTCCTCGACCTCAACCAGCGAGTCGTACGCCTCCCGGCCGAAGATCTCGTCGGCGAAGGGGTTGACCGGGATGACCTCGTAGCCGTGCTCGCGCAGGTACTGGGGCACGTCGTGGGCGTCCTTGCCGGGCGTGGTCGAACAACCGACGACCGCGACGCGGTCCATACCCAGAATCTCGCGGAGTTCGGCGTCGCTCTCTACGGGCATGTTCGAGTCGTGGCGGTCGTCGTGCAAAAGCGTTCAGGTCGCGGCGGAAGGCGGTCACGGCAACAGCAGGAACACCACGTACGCGATGGCGAGCAGGGCAGTCGCGTGCTTCGCGCCGTTCTTCACGCTCCCCTCGCCCATCTGCCCCGCGACGAGCCCCGAGAAGACCGCCTGTATCAGCGCGGTGTGGAAGAACAGCAAGGTGTAGGCGTCCACGTCCACATCCGAGATCCCGCCGAGCGGTCCGCTGCTGATCGGACTCCCGCTGGTCGGTGCGCTCGCGCCGGTGGGTAGGTTCGGGATGAGGATGCTGTTGAGCGACCCCACGATGACGAGGAACACGAAAAAGGAGAGGTAGATGATGACGATGTAGGTCAGCATCTCCTGACGGCGCTTGCGCTGGAGCCGCCGGGTGTCCTGGGCGTCGTCGGCCGCGATGCGGAGCACGCGCGCGAGGTCGCCGCTGGCGTGCATCGCGTTCGCCAGCAAGGTCACGACCCGCGTGATGGTCGGCGTGTCGAGCCGGTCCTCGAACCGGTAGAGCGCGGTCTCGACGTCGACGCCCCACTCGACGTCGGCCCAGAGCCGCCCGACCTCGACGTCGAGCGCGTCGAGGTCCCCCTTGTTGACCCGTTCGAGGCTCTCGATGACCGACATCCCGGCCTCGTTCGTGCTGGCGAGCCGGTCGAGGAAGTCCGGCACCGCGGCCTCGATGGCGGAGATGCGCCGGCTGTGGAGCCACTGGACCGCGGCGAACGCGACGAGGACGATCAGCGCCGCCTGCACCACGAAGTCGTCGAGCACCGGGAGCGTGAGCGACTCCGCTGTCAGGTGGGGCCACGCTCGGAGGAGTATCGAGAGGAGACCCAGCGGGACTGCGGCGTACAGCACAACGACGGGGTCGTTCCTGAGCGTCCGCATCGGGTCGGCTACCGCCTCGCGCAGCCAGCGCACCCGCTCGAATGCGGCGAGGCGTTCGAAGTTGACCGCGCCTGCGCTCGCTCCCGCGTTCGCGGTGTCGGCTGTACCGGCGGACGTCCGGTCGACATCAGCGTGGCCGCCCCCGTCCGAGCGAGCCGAATTCCTGCTCCCCGCACCGGCGTCGAACGCGCCGCCAGCGGCGCGTTCGACGCCAATGCGGTCGGACGAGGGGTCGTCGGTCCGGCGGACGTCCGCCAGCGAGGCCGCCGCGAGGTCGACGTCGCGGTCGGTCCGCGTGCCGCCCAGCGACTCCGTGATGCTGTCGAGATAGATCACGAACGCCACGTTCATCGCGGGGATGGCGAGGTACGCGAGCACCCTGAGCAGCGGGAGGGTCTCGCCCAGCGCCATCAGGCCCATGATGACGAGGATGGTGATGAACAGGAGCGGCGCGACGACGAACACCGACACGTACGCCTCCGCGAGGGTCGAAAGCAGTTCGAGGAACGCCTCCTGCTGGTCCTCGGCGTCCTCCTGATAGCGCTCGTACTGGTCGTCGAGGTACGCCGAGACGTTCTGGCCGCTCTGGAGCACGCTGGCGAGGTTGTCGGCGAACTCGCCGAACTTCTCGCTGGGCGTGCGCTCGGCGATGCGCTCGATGGCCGACAGCATGTCGAGCCCGCCGTAGTCCATCGCCTTGACCACGACCGCGATCTCGGCCGCGGCCTCGCCGTACACCTCGCGGTTGTCCGCCAGCGTCCGCATGATATCGGGGAACGCCATCCCGCTCCGCGAGAGCGCGTAGATGAACGCCACGGTCCGGGCGAGGCTCTCGTCGATTTGGCGCTCGCGGGCGTTCGCCCGGTAGGAGAGCGTCTCCCAGCGCAGCCAGTAGGTCACCCCGCCGGCGGCCACGCCGAGGGTCGAACTGCTCGCGAGCAGGATGGCGAACAGTTGCCCGGCCGAGACGTCCGGGAGCACGAGCAGTCCCGCCAGAAAGTCGAATCGCGTCGGGAGCATCGCCCGCATCGCCTCGGGCGAGATGCGGAGGATCTCCAGTCCGCCCGCCACGGCGTACACCCCGAGGACGCTCCCCACCAGCGCCGCCAGCCCGGTGTACAGCAGGGTCTTGGCCGCGTACATCCGGTAGGTCTCGCCGACGTGGACCGACTGGAGGAGCATCCGGCGGCCCTCGCGCCGCCTGCCTCGGTCGGTGACCCAGTCGCCGAACGTCACCAGCGCCACGCGGGTGACCAGCAGGTGTGCGCGCCGGGAGACGGGCGCGAGCGCCACCGGCCCGAGGACGAGCACGACCAGCAGGAGGGGCAGGAGCCAGAGCATCAGTCGAAGCCGGTCACGACCTCGTTCTCGAGGTCGATGGTGTCCAGCACGCGCTCGGGATGCGAGTAGTACTCGTTGATCATCGCGGTGAACCGCCGGTAGTCGGTCACCCCGCGCTCGCGGAGGTACTGGAGCACGCGCTTGCGATCCCTGATCTCTTCGAGGAGTTCGCTTCTCGACCAGCCCTTCTCGTCCTGTATCTCGTCGACGATGCTGCTGTCGTTCTGCCGGAACGAGTCGTCGTCGGCTCGCCACGAGAACGTGGTCGAGTAGTCGAGATCGCCGGTCCGCTGGTCGATGCCCTCGATCTCCGCGATGACGTTGTTCCGGCGCACCCGCTCCTCGCCGACGTAGGTGAGCCGCTGGACCGAGAGGATGTCGAGGCTCTGGATCATCGCCCGCGGGACGTTGATGGGCTCGTTCTCCAGCCGGTTGATCACCGTCTGGACCGAGTCGGCGTGCATCGTCGAGTAGGTGGTGTGGCCCGTGTTCATCGCCTGAAACAGGGTCATCGCTTCTTCACCACGAACTTCCCCCACGACGATGTACTCGGGGCGGTGGCGGAGCGCGGAGCGCAGCAGATCGTACATCGTGATGTCTGCGCTCTCTCCGCGGCGCTCGCGCGTGACCGACGACAGCCAGTTGTCGTGGTAGAGGGCCAGCTCGCGGGTGTCCTCGATGGTCAGCACCTTCGAGCGCGGCGGGACGAACATCGAGATGGCGTTCATCGAGGTGGTCTTCCCGGAGGCCGTCCCACCGGCGAAGATGAGCGACTTGTTGTTCTCGATGGCGAGCCAGAGGTACGCCATCTGGTCGAGGCTGAAGGTGCCGTAGTTCACGAGATCGACCGGGGTGAACGGCTCGTCGGCGTACTTCCGGATGGTGAACGCCGATCCGCGCGGGGTGACCTCCTCGCCGAGCGCGAGTTCCGCGCGCGAGCCGTCCGGGAGCGTGGTCTCGACCACCGGTTCGCCGATGCTGACGTGACGGCCCGACTGCTGGGCGAGCCTGACCACGAGGTTGTCCAGTTCCTCCTCGGCGTACGCCACGTTCGTCTCGATGTCGGTGTACTCGTCGTGGTAGACGAACAGCGGTAGGTCGTAGCCGTCACACGAGATGTCCTCGATGTGGGGGTCGTGCATGAGCGGGTCGAGCTTGCCGAACCCCCGGAAGGATCGGTCGAGATAGTAGAACAGCCGGAAGAAGCTGGCGGGGTCGAGGTCGACGCCGTACATCGTCAGGAGTTCGCGGAGTTCGGCCTTCAGCACGGCCTCGGGGTCGTCGCTCTGGACCCCGTCACCGCTGCCGCCGTCTCCGTCCCCGGCCCCTCTCCGGTGGATGAGCGAGTCGCGCACGTCGGCGAACAGCCGTTCGAGCAGGTCGGCTTCGAGGTCGTCGAGTTCGGGCTCGACGACGTGGTAGCGGTACTCGTTCTCGACGTCGTCGTAGTTGACGGAGACGAACGCGAACGGGGCGTTGACCCAGTAGCGCTCGACCTCCTCGTACCCCACGTGGCCCGAGAAGCTGACCAGCGGGCCGTGTTCGGCGGGGTCGTACTCCTCGACGTCGATGGACGAGCCCCGGAGCACCTCCGCGGTCCGGCGGAGCGTGCGCTGGACGTCCCGGATTCGCACCCGTACGTCGTCGGTCCACTCGGACAGGGGAGACTGTGACATGGGGAGTCCACGCACGCGGCGTCGCCCGCGTGCGAGAGTTCACGCCGCACATCACGTCGGTGGTACTTAAATCACCGGTCAGACGCTCGAAAGCCAACAAGTCGAGGGCGGCGGGGCTGGCGGGCGACTGTTCCGCGGTCGCGTCGGCTGTCTGATCCCCTCGCGCACTTGCTGATCTGACTCTCGGACTGTGGCTATTCGATCACTCCATCCAGCGCGCTCCATCTGGTCCTTCCGGCTCGGCGCGCGCTGCGCGGCGTCTCGGCGGGATATCTGGCCGCTCCGCAACGCCCGGCCAGATAGTCGCCTCCAGAGACGACTAACGTGAACGCCGGAAGACAACCCGCGTCTTCCGAGCTCACACTCGCTACGCTCGTGTGACCGCGACCGCGCCTCGCCCTTTCAGTTCACCGGGGTCGTGGATCGGCTCGTCGGGCGACCTCGGTTGTCAATCGCCCTTCTCTGGACGCGACGCTTCGAACGCGGAACCCCACGACCGTCGAACTTCGACCACCGAAAACACCCGTCGGAACTCCGAATCGTGAGTTCCGATGGCGTTACGTTCATGACGGGGCGTCCCGTAGTGGGACGTACGGAATGAGGCGCGACTACTTCACGCTGGATGCTCGGAACGTCGATTGGGTCGAGGAGGACGGCGAAGTCAGCAAGCCAACAGTACACATCGACTTCGAGGGTCCGGCCTCGACACTCCGAGAGCGCCTCACGGGGACGGAAGACGACCTGCTCGACGCCGGGGAGACCGACGTGGCCTTCCGACTCCAAGGTGCGGTCGACGACCCGGAGACGACCGGCGTGGTCAGCGTCACCAACCGCATCACGGGCGACTTCGTGCTGGAACTCAACCAGGACGCCGAAGACGTGCTCCGGTTCATCGCCGCCGCCCGCGAGTACGGCAAGGAGACCGGTGACATGGACGGTCGCTACCACGTCGAGATCACCCTCGACGGCGAGGACCTCGTCGAGTACGACAAGAGCACCTTCCTCGTGTACAACGACGAGGGGAACCTGCTCCGTAAGCACAGCCTCATCCCCAGCGGCGTCGAACTCTGAGGCGCGGGCGGATTGCGCTCGTGATCGGACCCGGCCCGAAGTCGAATCCCGCCCTAAACGGCTCTCTCCAACCGCTCACCGCCCGCCGAGCTACTGGCGGCCTCCAGTCTTCCATTCACCCGTGGTGATCCGGACACTCAGAACGACCCGAACACCAGCAGGACCGCGAGCAGGATGGCGGCCAACAGGAGGATGCCCCCGATGACGACGTCGAACAGTCCTTGTGGGTCCGTGAGCATACCGGCGATGCTCAGTTTCATATCTGTTCCACGACGCTGGGTGGCTTCAGTGTCACGGGCGTCACGGACCGCTCTCGCGCCGAACCGCGGAAAGCTAAGTATCCGGCTCTCCGAAGTCGGAGCATGGACCTCTTCGGAACCGCGGGCATCCGCGGCGACGCAGTCGAGACGGTGACGCCCGAGCTGGCCCTCGCGGTCGGGCGGGCCGCGGGCCGCGATGGGGACGAGTTCGTGGTCGCGCGCGACGGCAGGGAGACCGGCCCGGCGTTGGCTGCCGCCATGGAGGCCGGGCTGGAGAGCGCCGGGGCGAACGTCCGCCGGGCGGGCCAGCTACCGACTCCCGCGCTCGCCTTCGCCTCGCAGGGTCGCCGCGGCGCGATGCTGACGGCGAGCCACAACCCGCCGACCGACAACGGCATCAAGCTGTTCGTCGACGGCGAGGAGTACGACCGCGACGCCGAGCGGACGGTCGACCGGCGCGTCGAGGCCGACGAATCGCCCGTCGCGTGGGACGAGTGGGGCGACGGCGAGCGCGCCGACGTGCTCGACGACTACCGGGCGGCCGTGGCGGAGTACGCCCGTCACCACGGCGCGCCGCTCGACGGCCTGCGCGTCGTTGTCGACTGCGGCAACGGGATGGCTGCGCTCGCCACGCCGCAGGTGCTCCGGGAACTCGGCGCGCACGTCGTCACGCTCAACGCGAACGTGGACGGTCATTTCCCCGGCCGGGAAAGCAAGCCCACACCGGAGACGCTCGCAGACCTCCGGAACTTCGTGGCAGACGACCCCGACGCCGATCTCGGCATCGGCCACGACGGCGACGCGGACCGAATCGTGATCGTGGACAGCGACGGCGAGGTCGTCCACGAGGACACCGTGGTCGCGCTGCTGGCGGCCCATTACACCGAGCACGTCGACGCGGGCGACCCCGTGGTCGTGACGACGCCGAACGCCTCGGGACGCATCGACGAGCGGGTCGAGGCGGCCGGGGGTCGCGTCGAGCGCGTCCGACTCGGCGCGCTCCACGAGGGCATCGCGGCCGCCCGCGACGCCGGTGGCGACGACACCGAAGTCGCGTTCGCGGCCGAGCCGTGGAAGCACGTCCACACCCAGTTCGGGGGCTGGATCGACGGCGTGACCAGCGCGGCAGTGATCGCCCGCCTCGTCGCCGAGACCGGCGGGCTCGCGCCCCTCCGCGAGCCGGTGACAGAGCGCCCGTACCGGAAGATCAGCGTCTCCTGCGCGGACGACGCCAAGGCCGGAACGATGGAGCGGCTGGCGTCGACCGTCCCGGAGCAGTTCCCCGACGCGAGCGTCTCGACGGAGTACGGCGTCCGGGCGACCATGCCGGACGGCTCGTGGGTGCTGGTCCGGCCGAGCGGCACCGAGCCGTACGTCCGCATCTACGCCGAGAGCGACGAGGTCGACGCGCTCGTTACGCAGATGGACCGATTAGTCTCAAAAATTGTCTCCGAAGAAGAGTAACTGAGTAGGTTACATCGGCGCGAACGGGCGTCCTACCGCTCAAACGATTACGGCGGACAGTTCTCGTTGCAGCAACTACACCCGTCGAGACACGAGGTCTCACCGATGTATCCACATCCCATATCCGGACAGCACTGGTACTTCTCCTCCCGGTAGTACAGTGTGACGCAGATTACGCCCTCGTCGTAGTGGCAGTAGCTGTCGGCACAGACGTAGTTGATGTAGCAGTCGCTCTCCATCGTCCCGACTTCCACTGAACCACCACTAGCGTTTAGGTACGTCGCGTCTCCGCCGTTCTTCGGTGTCACATACGAGTACGCTTCACCTGCTTCCGGTTGGACGTAAATCGCGACGTGGTGAGTCTCGGTGTGCTTCGAGACGAGGATGACGCCGGTATCTACGTCACTACCCAGTCGGGCGGTGACGCCGACTCCCTCGAAAGAGTCTCCGGGTTCCAGTTCGATCTTCCCCAAGTCCATGTTCCCGGTCGGCAGAGCGTCGAGACCTGCGTCGTTGAGGAACCCCTGTTCGACCAATTCCGTTATCAGGTCACTCGCGTTCTGTCTCAGGGCGGTTCGAACCTTCGCGGGCGTGTCGTAGTTCTTCCGCAACGACCGCCGCCGCTCTTTCGTCTCCTCGGCCTGCTTTGCAATCTCGTCCACATCGACATCACTTTTCTTCGCGGTAACGCCACCAAACATTGACAGTCCCGACGTCGTCCCGCCAACAGCGCCGATACTGCGAAGCATTGTTCGTCGCTCGATTCGCCGGTCGCCTGATTTTCCATCAGACATGTATTATAATAGTACCATACAGGTTATTAAATTATCTAACCCATATTAAAATTATTAGATTGTACACATATAATAAATCTACTTATAAATGTTATTAGTGAGTTTAGTTACTTTAAGTGGAAAGCGACGGTTTTATACTACCTTGTCGGACTTCTTCGGGTAAGATGTCCGAGATGGACCCACAGCGGCGGCGGCTTCTCAAGATTGGTGGCGCAGGCATCGTCGGAACCGGACTGGCCGGCTGCATGGGCGGTGGCGGCGACGACGAGAGTACGACCGAGTCCGACGAGACGACCGAGGAGTCGGACGGCGGCGACGAGACCACCGCGTCCGACGACGGCGAGGAGACCACAATGTCCGACCCCCTGAACGTCGGGATGGTGTACGCGACCGGCGGGCTCGGCGACAACTCGTTCAACGACATGGCTCACCAGGGCGTCCAGGACGCCGAGTCCGAGTACGGCGTCACGTTCCAGAACTCCGAGCCGACCAGCCCGAGCGAGGTCGAGTCGCTCCAGCGCCGGTTCGCCCAATCGGGCGACTACGATCTGGTCTGTTGCATCGGCTACGTCCAGACAGACGCGCTGACGACCAACGCCGAGCGCTACACCGACCAGAAGTTCATGCTCGTCGACTCGGTCGTCGAGATGGACAACGTGTCGAACTACAAGTTCAAGGAGCACCTCGGCTCGTTCCAGGTCGGCCACCTCGCGGGCCTGCTGACCTCCGAGGACTTCAGCGCGGGCGCTGGCGAGACCACCGACGACCTCGTTGTCGGCTTCGTCGGCGGCGAGGAGGTGCCGCTCATCAAGCGCTTCGAGGCGGGCTTCAGCGCCGGCGCGAAGCACGCAAACAGTGACGTGGAGGTCCGCTCGGCGTACGCCGGCGCGTACAACGACCCCGGCACGGGCCAGTCCATCGCGAACTCGATGTACGACGACGGCGCGGACGTCATCTACCACGCGGCGGGCGGCACCGGCAACGGCGTGTTCCAGGCCGCACAGGAGCAGGGTCGCTTCGCCATCGGCGTGGACGCCGACCAGTCCAAGAGCCTGTCCGAGTACAGCGACGTCATCCTCGCCAGCATGGTCAAGCGCGTCGACGAGGCAGTCTACCGCTCCATCGAGAACGTCGTGAACGGGGAGTTCGCGAGCGGCGGCATCCAGAGCCTCGGGCTGGGCGAGGGCGGCGTCGAGGCCGTGTACGGCCAGCAGCTCGGTTCTGAGATCCCCGACGAGGTCAAGTCCGCGCTCGACACCTCCCGGGAGTCCATCATCGCGGGCGACATCGAGGTGCCGACCGACCCGAGCAACGCCTGAGGCGGCCGTTCGCGGTTCGACGGCCGGGGTAGCCACTCCGCTTCCGACTCCGCGGCCGATTTTTCTACCGAAGCTACCATCCCGGAGTGCTACTACCGTCCGTTCCGCGGTCGTGAGCGCTCGGTTCCACGAACCGCATTCCTCGGTTCTACGGCCCCCGTTCCGGAAGCAAGGGTCGGATTCATCACGGTCGATGGTGATGTAGGGGTGTATGTGGGGGAGAAACACGCGACGCGAGTTTCTGGGAGCGATGGGGACGGCCGCCGCCTTTGGCACGACCGGGTTCGTCCAGCAGGGGACCGTCAACGTCGGGATGGTGTACGCGACCGGCGGGCTCGGCGACAACTCGTTCAACGACATGGCCCACGAAGGGGTCCAGCAGGCAGCAGAGGAGTACGACGTGGAGTTCCAGAATTCGGAGCCGAGCAGTCCGAGCGACGTGGGTTCGCTCCAGCGCCGATTCGCTCAGTCGGGGAACTACGACCTGATCTGCTGCATCGGCTTCGTCCAGCAGGACGCGCTGAGCGAGAACGCCCAGCGGTTCGGCGACCAGCGATTCATGGTCGTGGACACGGTGGTCGAGCAGCCGAACGTGGCGAGTTACCGGTTCCGCGAGCATCAGGGCTCGTTTCAGGTCGGCCACCTCGCGGGCCTGCTGACCACGATGGAGTTCAGCGCGGGCGCGGGCGAGACCAACGAGGCCCCCACGGTGGGGTTCGTCGGCGGACAGGAGGTGCCCCTCATCGCGCGATTCGAGGCGGGCTACGTGGCGGGCGTCCGGCACGCGAACCCGGACGTGGAAGTCCTGTCGGCGTACGCCGGGTCGTTCAGCGACCCCGCGCAGGGCCAGTCCATCGCAAACTCGATGTACGACAACGGTGCCGACATCATCTACCACGCGGCGGGCGGCACCGGAAACGGCGTGTTCAGGGCGGCCCAGAGCACCGGCCGGTTCGCTATCGGCGTGGACGCCGACCAGTCCCAGAGCATCCCCGAGTACAGCGACGTCATCCTCGCCAGCATGGTCAAGCGCGTCGATCAGGCGGTGTTCGAGTCCGTCGAGAGCGTGGTGAACGGGGAGTTCGCAGGCGGGTCGGTCAACGAACTCGGGCTCGAACAGAACGGGGTCGAGGCGGTGTACGGGCAGGACCTCGGTCCGGAGATCCCCGAGGATGTCAAGTCGGCGCTGGAGCAGTCCCACGAAGCCATCGTCGCCGGGGACATCGAAGTCCCGACCGACCCCGCGAACGTAGGCGAAGGCGAGGGCGCGACGACCACCACGAATCAGTAGCGAACCAGGGGCCAAGCCGCGGCGAACGCCGGATTCCAACGCCTCGAACGATCAGGGCGTCGAACGCGTCTACGGCGTCCGACAGGTATCTCGGTTGAGAAACGTTCACCCAATCCGGGTCGCTTAAGCGGGCCCATCGAGAACTGCGACCAAAGATGAGCGTAGCCGTCCACCTCGCGGGAATAACCAAGCGGTTCCCCGGCGTCGTCGCCAACGACGAGGTCGACCTCGAAGTCGAGGAAGGGAGCGTCCACGCCCTCCTCGGCGAGAACGGGGCGGGGAAGACGACGCTGATGAACGTGCTCTACGGACTCTACCAGCCGGACGGAGGTACCGTCCACGTCCACGGGGACTCACGGGAGTTCTACACGCCGCGGGACGCTATCGACGCGGGGGTCGGGATGATCCACCAGCACTTCATGCTGGTGGACACGCTGACCACCGCCGAGAACATCGTCCTCGGCCACGAGCCCCGCAAGTGGGGCGGGCTGGCGATGGACCGCGCGCAGGCCGAACGCGACGTCCGTGAACTCGGCGAACGCTACGGGTTCGACGTCGACCCCGAGGCGAAGATCGAGGACGTGAGCGTCGGCGTCCAACAGCGCGTCGAGATCCTGAAGGCGCTGTACGGCGGCGCGGACGTGCTCATCCTCGACGAGCCGACCGCGGTGCTCACACCGCAGGAGGTCGAGGACCTGTTCGGCGTGTTCGAGGAACTCGCGGCCGAGGACAAGACCATCATCTTCATCACGCACAAGCTCGGCGAGGCGATGGACGCCGCCGACGAGATTACGGTGCTGCGCGACGGCCGGAACGTCGGCACGGTGGACGCCGCCGACACGACCCGCGAGGAGCTGGCCGAACTCATGGTCGGCCGGGAAGTGCTGCTCGAAGCCGACAAGGAACCGGCCGAGCCGGGCGACGTCGGGCTGTCGGTTTCGGACCTCCGCGTCACCGACGACCGGGGCGTCGAGCAGGTGAGCGGCGTGAATATCGACGTCCGCGAGGGCGAGGTGTTCGGCATCGCCGGGGTAGACGGCAACGGCCAGTCCGAACTCGTCGGAGCCATAACGGGACTCCGAGCGCCCGAGTCGGGCACGGTCAGGGTCGACGGCCGCGACGTGACCGACCTTTCGCGGCGCGAGCGCATCGAGAACGGGATGGCCTACGTTCCGGAGGACCGCCAGAAGCGCGGGCTCGTGATGGACTTCGACCTCGTGGAGAACGGCCTGCTGGGGAGCCAACACACCGCTCCGTTCTCGGACGGCGGCCGGATCGACTGGGCGGAGAGCCGCGAGCACGCCCGGGGAGTCATCGAGGAGTACGACGTGCGCCCGAACGACCCCGACGCGGAAGCCGAGTCGCTGTCGGGGGGCAACCAACAGAAGTTCGTCGTCGGCCGGGAGTTCGCCCGCGACCCGGAGGTCGTGGTCGCATCCCATCCGACCCGCGGGGTCGACGTGGGGAGCATCGAGTTCATCCACGAGCGCATCCTCGACCTCCGTCGGGCGGGCAAGACCGTCCTGCTGGTCTCCTCGAAGCTTGACGAGGTCCAGCAGCTCTCGGACCGACTCGGGGTGATGTACGAGGGCGAGGTCGTGGACGTGGTCGACCCCGACCGCGTGACCGAGGAGGAACTCGGCCTGTTGATGGCGGGCCAGATTCCCGAGGACGCGCCCAGCATCGCCGACGCAGTGGGAGGTGAGCCGTGAGCGACCCCGACGACGCCCCGGGGTCGGACGACGGCGGGAATCCTGCCCCCGACACCGAGGGGGACGATTCGGACCCAGACTCGAATCCCGATCCGGACGACTCGTGGCAGGGTCGGGCCGACCGCGCGCTCGGGCGGCTCGTGGACGCCTCGGCGGTCGAGCGCATCCTCATCAGCGTCGCGGCGCTCGTGCTATCGGTGGTCGTCGGTGCCGTGGTCATCCTCGTCTCGGGGTGGGCGGCGACCTGCCAGTCGGCGTTCTTCTCCGCGCCGGGGCTGGGGTCGTTCTGCTACGACCCCGTGTCTGTCTACCGGACGATGGCAGCCGGGGCGGTCTGGCCGCCGTACAACCTCGCCATCTCGCTCAAGGAGACGACGCTGTTGCTGTTCACCGGCCTGTCGGTCGCGGTCGCGTTCCGCGCCGGGATGTTCAACATCGGGACGCAGGGCCAGCTGGTCCTGGGCGCGCTCGGCACCGCGCTGGCGGTCGTCTGGGCCGCCCCGTTCGTCCCCGCCGGGATCGTGGGCGCGCTCGTCCTCGTCCCGCTCGGCCTGCTCGCAGGCGCGGTCGTCGGCGGCGCGTGGGGTGCGATTCCGGGCGCGCTCAAGGCGTACGCCGACGCGAACGAGGTCATCACGACCATCATGCTCAACTTCGTGGCGACGGGGATCGCGTTCACGCTCGTCGCCGAGGTGTTCAAGGACCCCGAGAGCCAGACGGTCCAGACTCGCTCGATTCCGGAGTTCGCCCAGCTGAACCCGGTGTACTTCGACAGCACGGTGTTCTCGCTGTACGCGCTGTTCGGCGGGCTCGCGATGGCCGGGATCATCTACTGGCTGCTCAACGGCACCGCGTTCGGCTACGACCTCCGGACCAGCGGGCTCCAGCCCGAGGCCGCCGAGTACGGCGGCGTCGACTCGAAGCGAACGATGGTGTCGAGCATGGGGCTGTCGGGCGCGCTCGGCGGCATCGGCGGCGCGGTGTACGTGCTGATGGTCGCGAGTCGCTGGCGAACCGGCATCCCGTCGCTTGGCTTCGACGGCATCACCGTCTCCATTCTCGCGGGCAACAATCCGCTGGGCGTGATTCCGGCCGCGCTGCTGTTCGGCGCGCTCAAGACGGGAAGCCTCGCCATCGAGTTCCAGCTGTCGGTCCCGAACCAGCTGGTCGGGGTCCTCCGCGGGCTCATCATCCTGTTCGTCGCCATGCCGGAGTTCTTCCGGATGGTCGGCAGACGGTTCCGCTTCCGCGAGGACCGGCCGGTCGCCACCGACGGCGGGGGTGGGTCTTCCGCCGATGGCGTGAGCGGGTCCGCCACCGATGGCCCGAGTGGGACGATCGACAACGAAGGGGGTGACCGCCAGTGAGCATCGCCGACTCCCGCCGAGGGCGGTGGATAGCGGCGCTCCTCGTGCTCCTCGGAATCGTGGTCGCGCTCGAGCTGTTCGCCGGGGTCCTCGGCGTCCTTGTCGACATCGTCGACGCCAACTACCTCCGGGCGGTGCTGCGGCTCACGGTGCCCATCGCGTTCGCGGCGCTCGGCGGCATCTTCGCCGAGAAGAGCGGCGTCATCAACATCGGCCTCGAAGGGCTGCTCATCATCTCGGCGTTCACGTCCATCGCGGTGGCGGGCCTCCTCGGCGGCGGCGACGCCACGCAGGCCGAACTCTGGATCGGCTTCGGCTCGGCGGTGCTGGCGAGCGTGCTGTTCGCGCTGCTGTTCGCGGTGGTCTGCATCGAGTTCAAGGCCGACCAGATCATCGCCGGCCTCGCGGTGTGGCTCATCGCGCTCGGGCTCGCGCCGTTCGCCAGCAAGGTCATCTGGGGACAGGTCAACAGCCCGCCAATCGCCACGCTGAACAACTGGACGCTCCGGATTCCGACGACGGACGTGGTGCTGTTCGACGCGAGCCCGCCGGTGTTCATGATGTTGATTTCGGTGCCGGTTGCGTGGTACGCGCTCAACCGCACCGCGTTCGGCCGGTGGATCGAAGCCAGCGGGGAGAACCCGAAGGCGCTCGACACCGTGGGCGTCGACGTGCGGAAGGTCCGCTACACGGGCGTCCTGCTGTCGGGCTTCTTCTCGGGGCTCGGCGGTGCCGGCCTCGCGCTCGGCCGCGTCGGCCAGTTCATCGGCGGCGGAACGACGATGGTGAACGGACGCGGCTGGATCGGCATCACCGCGTACCTGTTCGGCAACTACAACCCGCTCGGCGCGTTCGGCGCGTCGTTCCTGTTCGCGAGCCTCGACGCGCTTCAGATCCGGCTCCAGCAGCTGGGCTACAACGTCCCGAGCGAACTCATCGGCATCATCCCCTACGTGACCGTGGTCGTGGTGCTGGCGTTCGTCGGCCGGACCCGGCTTCCCTCCGCGGCAGGAGACCACTACGAGTCCGGCGAGGAGTAAGACCAACCGTTCTACGACGACTGTTTGCTGGTCCTCGCGGGAACGCTCGGGTCGACTGTTCACCCGGCGCGCGCTGACCTCGACGTTCCACCCGGCGCGTGGGGCGCGGCGGCTCGTTCGCCGCGCCCGACCGCGCGAGGGACGAGTAGCGCAGGTCGGAGCGACGCGGAGACCGAGCAACGCAGGAGGGTGGGGAGGCGTGAGGCCCGCGGTCGCGGTTGCGGTGCAGTCGCGGTGCGGTTACGCCGGGGCTCAAGCAGTAGCTAGCGTCACCTGACATACTCCACCGTTTGCAGTCGTGGTGCTGTGCGGTCGCGACGCGGTGGTGTGCGGTCGCGGTTCCAAACTCTGATTCAGTTGCAACCTCCGCAACGAATACCCAATCCACGGTAGCAAACTGATGGAGATCGCTCTGTTCAGCCTTCGACGGACAGTTTGGCTCGGCCCTCTCGGGGTAGTCGGACTGGCAGTTACAGGGTACCTCGGAATCGCCGTTGCCGCCGAGACGGCATATCCGGAATCGCCTGCGCTGACTGACTCGCCAGCGAGCTGCCTGCAACTGCACGAGGCGTCCAATTCTGTTTCGTCCCGCCCTCGTATTTAAAAATTCACCCGCGGAGGGCAGTCGCAGTAGCCGTCCTCGGTTCTCGACAGTCTCAGACGGGAGATATTTGACGACCGGCCCCCAAGCACCGCCACCATGGACGAACTCGTCGAGATGGCCCGCGAGGTGCAGGCCGAGGCTCACGTGCCGTACTCGGACTACCCGGTCGGCGCGGCGCTCCGGACGGCCGACGGTACGGTGTACGTCGGCTGCAACATCGAGAACGCGAACTACAGCAACTCGCTCCACGCCGAGGAGGTCGCCATCGCCGAGGCGGTGAAGGAGGGCCACCGGGAGTTCGACGCGCTGGCCGTGAGCTCCGCCGCGCGGGACGGGGTAACTCCCTGCGGAATGTGCAGACAGACGCTCTCGGAGTTCTGCGACGAAGATCTGCCGGTCGTGTGTGACGAGGGTGACGGCCCCGACGGCGGTGTCGAGACGAGCGAGTACACGCTGGGCGAACTGCTCCCTGACACAATCACAGAGGAGATGCTGGACTGACGGATTCGCTTTGCTGTTCTGTAGCTGCAGTACGGAGGGGATAGTGTAAATTGGAGAAGCTAGCTACTGCTTGAGCCTCGGCGTGACCGCACCGCGACCGCGGACCTCACGCCTCCCCAGCCTCCTCCCTCGCTCCGCTCGGTCGTCCCTCGCACGCTGGGGCGCGGCGCAAGCGCCGCGCCCAAACGCGCGCCGGGTGGAAAAGATAGGTCAGCGCACGCCAATATGAAGTCGAAAGCGACACGCCCTGAACGTCGACTCAGCGTAGCCTCGACTCAGCCGTCGTCCGAAACCTCCGGGAAGCAGTTGAACTCGATGGTGATGGAGTCCACCGTCTCGTCAGCGTCGTCGACCGCGACGACGTGGTACTGGCCGTGGAGCGGTCGCTCGCCGAGGTACTGCTCGTAGTAGAGCTGTCCCTCCCCGGTTCGGGACTTGTTCGCCATCACGTCCGCGTCGCCGGGCGAAACCGGAATCACGTGGGCGAGGTCTCCGGCGGCGTCGTACAGTTCGAGGGCCGCGACGTTCTGGTCGCGCACCTCCTCGACCGCGAGGGGGACGGCAAATCGCACGTCGTCGTCCTCGACTCTCGCCATCGCGCCGCGGTCGAGCAGGTCGCCGTCGCCGTGTGCGAGCGCGCCGGACTGGCAGTCTCGCGTCTCAGACCCGCCCGAGCCGGAGCCGCTGCAGCCGGCGAGCCCGGCGATCGCTGTGCAGCCGAGACCTGCGAGAACCTGTCGTCTGGAGGGCATGCCACGCGGTTCTCCCACAGGCGTGATAACTGTTACTCACGTGGACGGAATCCCGTCCTCGCGACGCCTCGACGAACCCTTTATGTCCGGCCACCGAGTAGTCGCGGGGCATGACCGGCGACAGCGAAGATCCGAACGACGACGTGCAGTACCACGTCGAACTCGCGGAAGGCGACGTGGCCGACGCCGTGCTCCTCCCGGGCAACCCCGAGCGCATCGAGAAGATAACCCAGTTCTGGGACGACAGCGAGGAGACGGCCCACCACCGCGAGTACCGAACCGTCACGGGCGAGTACGACGGGACGCCCATCAGCGTGACCTCGACCGGCATCGGCAGTCCCTCCGCAGCCATCGCGGTCGAGGAACTCGCGCGCGTGGGCGCGAAGACGTTCATACGAGTGGGCTCCTGCGGCGCGATCCAGGCCGACATGGCGGTCGGCGACCTCGTCATCACCACCGGCGGCGTCCGACAGGAGGGCACCAGCGACGCCTACGTCCGCGAGGACTACCCCGCGGTGGCGGACTACGAGGTCGTCTCGGCGCTCGTGGCCGCGGCCGAGCGACTCGGCTACGACTACCACACCGGCATCACGATGAGCGCCGACAGCTTCTACGCCGGGCAGGGCCGACCGGGCTTCGAGGGGTTCGAGGCCGCCGGCAGCGACGAACTGGTCGACAACCTCAAGGACGCGAACGTTCGGAACATCGAGATGGAGGCCAGCGCCATCATGACCCTCGCGAACATCTACGGTCTACGCGCCGGCGCGGTCTGCTCGGTGTTCGCCAATCGCGAGACGGGCGAGTTCCTGACCGAGGGTGAGAACCGCGCGGCCGAGACGGCGAGTCTGGCGGTGAAACTTCTCGCGCGGATGGACGAGGTGAAAGCGGAAGCGGGCGTGAAGCGGTGGCATCCGGGCCTGAGTCTGGAGTAGTCGACTCGTTTACGCCACGCCAGATTTTAAATACGAGGGCGCGACCAGTTCGGCCCGGACGCTTCGCGCGGTCACGCGAGCGGTGCGCGGCGCGTTGCGCCGCGATGTGCGAGTAGCGCGGAGCGACGCGCCGCGGACCGTTCGAGCGGGCACGGCCCGCGAGAAGACGGCGAAGCCGCGAGCCCAGCGAGAACGTTTCCGCGCTACAGCAGGTCGGCGTCGACCAGCCGATCCACCGCCTCACCGATGCGCTCGGTGCTGTTGGCGTACGAGATGCGGGCGTACCCCGGCGCGCCGAAGGCACTGCCCGGCACCGTCGCGACGTGGGCCTCCTCCAGCGCGTCCTCGCACCACTGCTGGTCGTCGTCGGCGACCGGCATCATCAGGTAGAAGGCTCCGTCGGGCTCGGGAGCCTCGACGCCCAGTTCGTCCAGCCGGTCGACCAGGAACTCGCGGCGCTCGGCGAACGCCTCGACCATTTCCTCGACCGCGCTCTCGGTGTTCCGGAGCGCCTCGACGCCCGCGTGCTGGACGAAGTTGGTCGCACACGACACCGAATGGGAGTGGAGCTTCCCGGCTTCGGAGATCAGCTCCTCCGGCCCGGCGAGGTAGCCCAGCCGCCAGCCGGTCATCGAGTACGCCTTCGAGAAGCCGTTGATCGTGACCGTGCGCTCGGCCATCCCGTCGAGGGTTCCGAGGCTGGTCGGCTCCGCGTCGCCGTACGTGATCTCCTTGTAGATCTCGTCGCTGATCACGGTCACGTCGTGCTCGACCGCGAGGTCCCGGACGCCTTCGAGCGCGGCGTCGGAGTACACCGCGCCCGTGGGGTTGCTCGGCGAGTTGACGACGAGGAGTTCGGTGTCGTCCGACATCGCCGCAGCGAGGTCGTCGAGGCCCGGTTCGAGCTGGAAGTCGTGTGGCGCGAGGTCCACTCTGTTCAGGCTCCCGCCGGCCAGCTTCACCATCGCCTCGTAGGAGACCCAGGCCGGGTCGAGTAGGACGACCTCGTCCTCGTCGTCCACGAGCGTCTGGACCGTCTCGTACAGCGCCTGCTTCCCGCCGGGCGTGACGATGACGTTTCCGGCCTCGTAGTCGAGACCGTCACCCTGCAGCTTCTCGGCGATGGCTTCGCGTAGCTCCCGGATGCCGTTCGAGGACGTGTAGCCGGTGTGGCCCGCGTCCATCGCGTCCTTACCCGCTTCCACCACGTTCTCGGGCGTCGGAAAGTCCGGCTCGCCGACGCTGAGGTCCACCACGTCCGCGCCGTCGGCTTCCAGTTCGGCGGCGAGGTTGCTGATAGCTAGCGTCGCGCTCGGTTCGACTCGTCTGATGCGTTCGGAGAAGTTCATGGTTACAGTTCCTCTGCGAGGTCCACGGCCGCGTCGACCGCTTCAGCTCCCTTGTCCACCCGCTCGCGGGCTTCGGCCCCCGACATGCCCGGACCGCCGACGCCGAAGGTCACCGGGGTGTCACGGTCGAGACTCACGTCGGTCAGTCCCTGTGCGGCCGCGTCGGCGATGACCGAATCGTGGTCGGTGTCGCCGGTGACGATGGTGCCGACGACGGCCACGGCGTCGACGGCTTCGCGGCGCGCGAGCCGGTCGGCGGCCAGCGGCGCGTCGTACGCGCCCGGAACCCGGAGCGTCTCGACCACGTCCGCGCTCCGGTCGGCAGCGGCTTCGAGGGCGCGTTCCTCCATCTGCTCGGTCACCTCGCGGTTGAACCGCGCGACGACGAGGCCGAGGGAAACCATGTCCGGCACGAGGGGTGGCCGAGTAAAAGAACTACCGTTCTCCGGAAAACTTGTATCCCCTCGGATGTTTCCCGGAAACGATGACTGCAGACGGGAGTTCTCGGAGTGCGCGCACCTGGGCGCGCGAGTCGGCGAACGCGTTCGGTCGAACGGTCGGAACGAAGACCGCGGCGGCAGTGCTCGCGGTGACGCTGTTCTCGCTCGCGCTGCGCTTCTACGCGCTCGGCGGCCGGGTGTTCCACTGGGACGAGGCCCGCGTCGGCTACTGGATCCTGCGGTACGGCGACACCGGCGTCTGGGAGTACCACGCCGTCATCCACGGGCCGTTCCTCTACCACGTCAACAAGTTCCTGTTCGGGCTGTTCGGCGCGAGCGACTTCGTGGCGCGCGTGCCGGTCGCGGTCGTCTCCGGGCTGCTCCCGCTGACCGCGTGGCTGTTCCGCGAGCGGCTTCGCCGAGTCGAGATGATCGCGCTCGGCCTGCTTTTGGCCGCGAACCCCGTCGTCCTCTACTACTCGCGGTTCATGCGCAACGACGTGCTGCTCGGTGCGTTCATGCTGTACGCGCTGGCGTTCTACGCTCGGCTGTTCGACACCCGGAAACCCCGATACCTCTACGCTGGGACGCTGATGGTGGCGCTGGCGTTCACCACCAAGGAGAACGTGCTGGTGTACGTGGTGACGTGGCTCGGCGCCGCGGTCCTACTGTTCGACCACCGCCTCCAACTGCTCGCCGAGGCCGACGACCGCCGGGCGTTCGCCCGCGAGCAGGCCGGGCGAGTGCGACGGGCGCTCCTCGACGACAACTGGGGGCTCCACCTCGTGCTCGGCGTCGTCTTCTTCTTCGCGGTCGTGATCTTCTTCTACGCGCCGCGGGCGCAGGGGGTCTCCGGACCGGGGCTCTGGAAGGCGTTCTCGAACCCCGGAATGTTCCCGGCCGTCATCGAGGAGGCTACGCTGGGTTCGTGGGACAAGTTCACGGGCAAGTGGGGCGGGGGCAATCAGGGGTCGTACGTCGACTCGTTCCTGCAGCTTGGCGAGGTCCTCTGGGCGGGCGCGGCCGCGCTGCTCGTCCTGTCGGCGGTCGGCTTCCTCGTCGACCGGTACGCGGGCGACCGGCCCCGCGACGTCGTGGCGTTCACCTTCTACTGGGGGTTCGTGAGCGTGCTCGGCTACCCAGTCATCGTCGAGAACACGTTCCCGTGGGAGGTCGTCCACGCGGTGGTGCCGCTGGCGGTGCCCGCCGCGGTCGGGCTGGCGGTCCTCGTCCGGTGGGGCGGCGAGGCCGTCAGCGAGGGCGACGGAGTGAGCGCCGCGCTCGCGGCCCTGCTCGTGTTGCTCGTCGCCGGACAGGTCGCGGCCACCGCGGTCAGCACGACATACCAGCATCCGGCCGACCAGTACCTCGACGAGGCCGGCCAGAACGAGAACCTGCTGGTCCAGTACGGCCAGCCCGCCGAGGGCATCCGACCGACCCTGGAGACTGTCCGGACTGCGAGCGAGGCCAACGACGGCATCGACCTGCTGTACTACGGCTCGGACTTCTACGTCGCCAACGAGAGCGAGAACGACGACTGGGCCGCGGGCGGCGGCTGGTACGACCGGCTGCCCGTCCCGTGGTACACCGAACTGTACGGTGCGGAGGTCGACAGCACCACGCAGCTCGGCGTCGTCGAGTCGGACACGCCGCCGGTCGTGGTCACCCGCGCGGAGAACCGCGACGCGGTCGCCCAGCGGCTCGACGGCTACGAGGCGTTCGAGGAGGAGCTCACCCTCTACGGGAGCGAGACGGTGTTCTTCGTCGAGGAGCAGTACGTCGATGGCGGCGCTGACGGCGGATAGCGGTTCGGGGACCACCAACGGCGGGTAGCGGTCCGGGACGGGACCGCGGGAAGCTATTGTCCACGTTCGTGGTCATCGACCGATGCAGTTGGCAAATCTTATGCAGGGCCGTCCACAACTCCGGGGTAGATGAGCGACACAGACACGCTGGGCGTCGTCGGCGGCGGCCAGCTCGGCCGGATGCTCGCGGAGGCGGCGTCGCCGCTGGGCATCGAACTGGTCGTGCTCGACCCCACGCCGGACTGTCCGGCCGCCCCGGTCGTCCGCGACCAGATCGTCGCAGACTTCGACGACGAGGACGGGGTCCGGGAGTTGGCAGCGCGGGCGGACTACCTGACCTACGAGATCGAACTCGCAGACCCGGACGTGCTCGAACGCGCGAGCGAGGAGTACGGCGTGCCGGTCCACCCCGACCCCGACACGCTCCGGACGATACAGGACAAGCTGGTCCAGAAGCGCGCGCTCCGCGAGGCAGGGGTTCCCGTGCCCGAGTTCCGACGGGTCGACGACCGCGAGGACCTGCTGGCCGCCGTCGAGGAGTTCGGCTATCCGGTCATGCTGAAGGCTCGCGAGGGTGGTTACGACGGGCGGGGGAACGTCCCGGTCCACGACGAGAGCGAGGTCGAGGACGCGCTGGCCGAGATCGCAGCCGCGACCGAGAGCGATGGGATCGGCGCGATGGTCGAGCAGTTCGTCCCGTTCGAGCGCGAGGTGTCCGTTATCGGCGTCGAGGGCCGCGACGATGAGACCGCCACGTTCCCGCTCGGGGAGAACGTCCACCGCAAGGAGATCCTGCGAGAGACGGTCGTTCCGGCCCGGACCGACGAGGCCGTGGCCGAGCGCGCCCGCGAGGTCGCCGCGGACGTGCTCGACCTGCTGTCCGGTCGAGGCGTGTACGGCATCGAGATGTTCGAGTCGCCCGACGGGTCCGTGTCGGTCAACGAGATCGCCCCGCGGCCGCACAACTCCGGTCACTACACCATCGAGGGCGCGCTGACCTCCCAGTTCGAACAGCACGCCCGCGCAGTGACGGGGCGACCGCTCGGCGCGACGGACCTCCGGGACCCCGTGGTGACGGCGAACCTGCTCGGCGACGTGGACGAACGCCAGCGGGCCGCGATCTCGGGCGAGGAGGCGATACTCCGCCACCCCGGCGCGAGCTACCACTGGTACGGCAAGCGCGAGGTGTACCCCCTGCGGAAGATGGGCCACCTGACGGTGGTCGGCGACCGCGAAGCAGGAGGCGAATCGCTCGACCGACTGCTCGACGCGGCGCGCGACCTGCGCGACGAGGTGACGTTTCGGTGAGCGACCACGACGAGGTGACCTACCAATGAGCGAACTCCAGACACTCATCGACGACCTGCGAGCAGAGGCCGAGTGCGACAGAGCAACCGAGGACACCCCCGAGATCGGCGTCATCATGGGGAGCGACTCGGACCTCGACGTGATGGCAGGGTCCGAGGACGGCCGACCCGGAGCCTACGACGCGCTGACGGAACTGGGCTTCGCGGAGGTGACCGACTACGACGACGCGCCGGAGGCCCGGTTCACCTTCGAGAGCTACGTGGTGTCGGCCCACCGGACGCCCCAACTGATGTACGCCTACGCCGAGACCGCCGAGGCGCGGGGCCTCGACGTGATCATCGCGGGCGCTGGCGGCAAGTCCGCCGACCTACCGAACATGACCGCGTCGCTGGCCTACCCCCTGCCGGTGGTCGGCGTCCCGGTCCAGGAGAAGTCGCTGCCCTCCGTCGTGGGGATGCCCACCGGCGCGCCCATCGTCGCGGTCGACGCGGGCAAGTCGTTCAACGCCGCGCTGTCGGCGGTCCAGATCCTCGCGCGCGAGCACGACGAACTCCGCGACCGGCTCGTGGAGTACCACGACGACCTCCAGGAGGGCGTCGCGGACGTGTCGCGGCGGCTTCACGAGCAGGGGACGCCCGGCTTCCGCGAGAACGAGAAGTAGTCTGTCGGGAACGGGCGAGCAATCAATCGGAAACGCTTCAGAGACTCACTGCTGATCGGCCAGTCGCTCCACGCGCGCCAGTGAGTCCGCGTCCTCGGGGTCCTTGTCCTCGCGCACGCTCACGAATCGCGGGAATCTGAGCGCGTAACCTGACGAGTAGGTCGGCGACTGCTGGATCTCCTCGTAGCCCACCTCGAAGACGACGGTCGGGGCGATCTCCACGTCTTGGCCGTCCTGAGTTCGAACGTGTGGTTCCAGCAACTCGGTCAGGTCCGCGAGCTCCTCGTCGGTGATGCCCGTCGCGACCTTGCCGATGGTCTCGAAGCCGTCGGCCCGACCGTCCTCGTCGCCGGTGCGGGCCGACAGCAGGAAAGTCCCGAGGAAGTTCGCGCGCCTGCCCTCGCCCCACTCAGCGCCCGTGACCACGAGGTCTAGCGTCTCCACGTCGGGCTTTCGCTTGAGCCAGTTCTTCCCTCTGCGGCCGGGCGAGTAGGTCGACTCGGGGTCCTTGAGCATGATGCCCTCGTGGCCCGCGTCGAGCGCCTCGGCCTCGACCGCGGCGATCTCCTCCGAATCGTCGGTGACCCACAGCGAGGAGACTCCCGCCGAGAGTATCGATTCGAGGCGGTCGTGGCGCGCCGCGAGGGGCGACCGGAGCAGGTCCTCGCCCGCCGCGTGGAGGCAGTCGAACGCGAACAGGTCGAGTTCGACCTGCTCGCGGGCCTGGGCCACGTCGTGCTTCCGGCGGAAGCGCCGGAGGACCTCCTGGAACGGTAGGGGGTCGCCGTCGTCGGTGGCGACGACCTCGCCGTCCAAGATTGCTGGGGCGTCGAGGTGCTCGCGGACGTGCTCGACCACCTCGGGGAGCGCGTCGGTCACGTCCTCCATGTTCCGCGAGAAGACCGCGACCTCGCGGGCATCCGTCTCGTCGTCCGAATCGAGGGAGTTGCCCCCGCCGGTTCCGTCTTCGGCCTCCCAGTCGAGCCCGCTGGGATCGTAGTGAACCTGCACGCGAGCGCCGTCGAATTTCCACTCGACCGCGGCCTCGTCCCAGTCGTCGAGCGCGTCGGTCACGGTTCCGGCTTGTGCGAGCATCGCCTGCACCGGGCGGCCGAGTTCGAGGTCCATCGCCGCGAGGCCCGCCTCGCCCTCGTCGCGGGCGACTCGCGCCACCTCGCCGTAGTCGTTCGACACCTGCAGCGCGCGCTCGACCGCCTCGACCGGAACGTCGAACGCCGCCGCAGTCGCGTCCCGGACTGTGCCCTCCCCGACGCCGATGCGCATCTCCGAGAGCACGATGCGCGCGAGGTATCGGGCCTCCTCGCTGCTCGCGCGGTTGAACAGCCCGAACAGGGCGTCGATCTTCCGATCCTGACTGCCCGCGCCCTCGGCAGCGGCGAGGCCGTCGAGTTCGTCGGCGACCTCGGCGACGGTGAGGTCGTTGCTGTCGGTCGTCCCACCGCTGGCGAACGCGCCGAGGCCCTGCTGGCCGCCGAACTCGTAGCTCGCAGCGACCTCGCCGATGTCGCCCACGTCGGCGAGTCGGTCTTCTACGTCCGCGGCGGAGACGTTCGTCCCCGCGGCGCGCGCGATGGCCTCGTAGCAGTAGTTCGGCCCGATGTCGAGCGTGCGCGAGGCCCACGCTGGGAACACGCGTCCCTGCACGAACCGGGCGATCACGGGGAGGTCACTACCGGCAGCGCCAAACAGCGTGGTCACTCGCTCCGTTATCTCGGTGTCGGCGCTCAGTGCCTCGATCTTGGCCGCCGCGTCCGCGAACTCCCCGAACTCCATCGACCGGGAGTAGTTAGCCTCGGGGTTTAAAAACCTCGCTCTGCGCCGAGATATGCATCGCAGGGTGGATTAGATTCCGGCGCGCGCGAGCAACGCACGTGAGGTCTGTGAGAAGGAACCGAGCGCAGGCTCGGCAGACCAGCCCGCGCAGGCCGTAAGGCCGAGCAGGACCGTCTGCCGGTAGACGAGGACCCAGGCCGCAGGCCGAGGACCACAGGAGGTTGGGGGTTCGAACCTGCGGTGCTGTGCGGTCGCGGTGTCTCCTATGACTCGGGAATAACTAGCCCGAGCGAGTGGAGTAGATAGTTCGAACGAGGCAAAAAGAGTACCGCGACTGCCGGTCAAAAACCGCTATCCTCCGAACGGGACCTGTCGCGGCGGGGACAACACTTTTCGCGCCGGCGTGCGCCAGTCGGGGACGATGCCCTCCGACGACGCCGACAGCGATTCGGACTCGAATCGTGATCCCGACTCCGGTTCCGACTGGGGCCGCGACTCCGGCTGGGGTCACGACTCCGACTCGTCCCCACCGAGCGACCCCTCTTCCCCGACCGGCGCATCGCCGCCGAGTGATCCCTCCGCCTCATCTGGCGCGTCGCCACCCAGCGACCCCTCATCACCGAACGGCTCCACCTCGTTCGAGACTCGACTGACCGAGGGCTGGGAGTACGCGCTCCGGCACCTCGAACTGGCGGTCGTCCCGCTGTTGTCGAGCCTCCTCGCGCTGGACAACGTCAGGGCGGTGCTCGACTTCCGCGGGATCCACATGGGACTCACCTTCCGATTTCCGGGCGCGCTTCCCGACCTCTGGACGTTCGTGAGCGTCCCGAGTCAGGGGTCGGGCGTCCACGTCTCGCCCACCCTCTTCGCGATTCCCGTACTGATACTCGTCAGGGGCGTGCTCGTCGCTGGCCTGATCGGGAGCGCCCGCGAGGTCATCCGGACCGGTGAGTACGACTTCGCGGCCAACGCCCGGGAGTATTTCGTTCCGGTCGTCCTGTTCGTCGCGCTGGTCCACGTCGCCGGGCTGGTGACCGTCTCGGCCGGAATCCTCACGTTCCCGAGCACGCTCCTCCTCCTGCTCTCGTTCCCGCTGTTCATCTTACTGTCGTACCTGTTCTACGCGACGCCGTACCTGCTGGTCGTCGGCGATCTCGGCGTGGAGGAGGGGCTGGCGCGGAGTCTGGAGTGGGCGCTCGACGGTGGGCCGTACTTCGGCTACGCCGCGGGCTACCTGCTGTTCGTGGCGGCCGCCTCGCTGGTCGGCACCGCGCTGGTCGTCAACCTCGGCGCGCTCGGCATCCTCGTCGGCGCGATCGCGTCGGCACCGGTCGCGCTCGCGCTGACGTTCGCCACGACCGGGTTCGTCGCCGACCTGTTCGACGCCGAAGACGGCACCGACGCTGGACGATCTCCGGGCTCACCGGGTTCTTCGAGGGAGTGGTAGCGTGCTTAGCGTCCGAATCCTCCACCTCGTCGCGATGGCGGTCGCGGTCGGCGGCGCGGCGCTGACGTGGGGGCTGTTCCGGCGCTCCGGTGACACAGCAGCGAGCTCCATCGAGGCCGATGCGGCGGTCGACCTCGCGGCGGGCTACGAGCGATTGTTCTGGCTCGCGATGGGCGTGCTCGTGATGACCGGGGTCGGCAACCTCGGGAGCCTCGCGCCGTTCGTCCCGCAGGCCGACACGGAGTGGGGCGTCGTCTTCACGATAAAACTGTTCGCGGTGATGGCGGTGCTGGTTCTCTCGGTGGTCCGGACGCTGGTCGTCCAGCAATGCAATCGCGCAGCTACCATACCAGAGTCCGGTAGGCGGACACTCCGGCTCAGCTATGCCGCGACCGCGCTGGCACTCGCCGGGATCGTCGCGCTCGCGGGGGTGCTCGCACATGGGTGAGCGCGACCGCGCGGACGGGGACGCCGGCGCGAACGCGTGCGCAGACGCGAGCGAGGACGCGGGCACAAACTCGAATACGCGCGATCCCGGAACCGAACGAGTGAGCGGGGCTGCGCGGGGGCGCGGCCACTCGACCGCGCCCCCGCGCAGCCCCGCTTCCGGCGGCGGCAACGGTTTCCTC
>NZ_KZ859505.1:73896-154722 GCF_003382685.1 Halorussus litoreus
GCGGTGGGGGCGCCCGGGGGGCGCCCCCCCCCCCCCCCCCCCCCCCCCCCCCCCCGCTTCCGGCGGCGGCAACGGTTTCCTCGCCGGCGCGGACGACCCCCTCGTCGTACTGGCGCTTGCGACGTTCCACACTGCCCTGCTGGTCGCGGCGATAGTCGCCGGGCTCCACTTCGCCGGACCGCTCGGCGAACTGCTCGACGGACTCCAGACCAGCCTCGGGCTCGGGCTCTATATCGCGCTGTGGGCGACGACGTGGTGGACCAACCGGCGATGGCTCGGCGTGGTGGCAGACCCCGAATCCGACGTTTCGTCGTCTATGGTCGTCGGAACCGGCGGAAAGTGGGGCGGCGTGAACGGCGTCTTCTTCTTCTGGGTGCTGTTCTTCGCCGCCGTGGTTCCGACCGTCGGCTTCGACATCGACGCCACGCTGTTCTACCTCCTCGCGCTGGGCGTCGGCACCCTGCTCGCACTCGGCATCGGCGGCATCGTTGGCGTGCTGGCCGCGGCGGTCGATCTGGCGCTGTTCCGGGTTGCCGACCGCCTCGGTCCCGATGTGGATGCTGGTGCCGACGCTGTGGCCGACCCCGAGGACTCGACCGAAACCTCCTGACCCCGGTGGCCCGTGGTTTCAAGGAACTGCCGTGAGTCGTACCCGGTATGCCCGAATCCGACCTCGCGTCGCAGGTCGACGACGTGCTCTCGGTCGACGCCGACGAGTTCCAGTCCCGGGTCGACGAGGAGGCCGAGGTCATCGTCGAAGAGATCGACGACGGGACGTTCGACAACCCGCAGGCCATCGTCGGGTTCGAGTACGAGTTCTACGCCGTCGACGCCGAGACCGCCGCGCTCCGGCGGGTCCCCCGACAGCTGCTCGAACTCATCGGCTTCGAGAAGGAACTGGGCCTGCACAACGCGGAGATGTCGACCAGCCCGCAGCCCCTGAACCCCCACGGGCTGGCCGCGCAGGAGGCCGAGGTGAAGGCCCGGTTGTCGGCCGCCGAGGACCGAACCGGCGCGGAGGGGATGCGGCTGGTGAGCGACGCGCTGTGGACTATCCCGCCGGAGGGCGAGTCCGCGCACAGGTATCTGACCGACAGCGTCGAGGATCGCGGGGTCCGCATCGCCTCGAACATGAGCGACGCGGTGCGGTACCACGCGATGGCCAACTCCGATGCCCAGGCTGGGATGAAGCTCGACGCGCCCCACGTGAGCCTCGACGCCGACACCGTGATACCCGAGAGCCTCATCACTTCCATCCAGCCCCACTATCAGGTGCCCCACGCCCGCGACCTGCCGACGTTCTTCCAGTACGCGCTCCGCATCGCGGGGCCCCTGCTCGCGCTGGGGGTCAACTCGCCGCTGTTCCCGCCGGACCTGTACGACGCGGACGCCGAGCCCGAGGAGATCCTGGCCGACGGCTGGGACGAACACCGCGTCGGCGTGTTCGAGTCGGTGCTGAACCGCGAGGTAGACGAGCCCGACAAGGTGCGATTCCCGCGCGACGTCGAGCGCGTCGAGGAGGCGGTCGAGCGCGTGGCGGCCGACCGGACCCTCGTCCCGATGCCGGTCGAGACCAGCGACCGGTTCGACGACGAGTTCGCCCACTTCCGGCTCAAGCACGGCACCTACTGGCGGTGGGTCCGCCCCGTCTTCGGCGGCCCGACCCGGTCGGCTGCCAACGCCCGCATCGAGTTCCGTCCCATCGCCGCCCAGCCTACCGTCCGGGACTCTATCGCGTTCCAGGCCGCGTTCGCGGGCCTGCTCGAATCCACGTTCCGGCGCGAGCACCCGGTCCGGCACCTCGACTGGGTCGTCGCGCGGGACAACTTCTACGACGCCGCCCGCGAGGGGCTCGACGCCGACGTCTACTGGATCACCAACGCGGGCGAGGAGACCACCGACTACGAGACGGTGTACGCCGACATCTTCGCCCACGCGAAGGATGGCCTCCAGTCGCGGGGCCTCTCGGACGAGCAGGCCGCGAAGTACCTCTACCCGCTCCGCCAGCGCGCCCGCCACCGGCTGACGCCCGCGAGCTGGAAGCGCGACCGGGTCCGCGAGCGACTCGACGACGGCGAGAGCTTCGAGGAGGCCGTCCACGGGATGCAGCGCGACTACATCGACCGGCAGGCCGAGACCCTGATCGACGGCACGTTCGCCGACTGGGTCGGTCGCGGCGACACCGAGATGGAGCGCGAGGAGTGAGCTGACCGTCGGCAGGCGATTCTACCGAGGGCCGATTGGAAATACGACCGCCGAGCAGACGACAACCTTCTTGTCGGGGAGCGACCACGTGCCGATATGGTTCCCAGTTCCTCCCGCCGGACCGCCCTCCTCGGGATCGGCTCCGCCGTCGTCGGCTCCACTCTCTTTGGCTCCACCGCCTCGTTCGCCGACCGACTCGGCAGCGCCGAGTCGGTCGGCGAACGAGGCGGTCAGTCGACGGACGATTCACCGTCGAGTACCGCCCACGATTGGCCGATGGCGCGGTACGATGCCGCCGGGACCGGCTACAGTCCGGACGCCTCCGGGCCGGGCGAGAGCGTCCGGGTGAAGTGGCGTCGCGAGCCGGACGACTTCTCGGGCGGCACCGGCTCGCCCATCCTCGTCGGCGGCACCGTCTACGCGACCAGCGGGACTCTCGTCGCGCTCGACGCGGAAACTGGCGAGACGCGGTTCTCTACCCAGGGCTCGTATCGGTCGAGTCCGGCGCGGGCCGACGCGCGAGCCTACCAGACCGACACGCTGGCGGTCGCGTCTCCGCGGGGGGTCTTCGGACTCAACGCGGGTGGCGGCCTCCGGCTTCTCGGCCGCGAGTTCGGCGTCGAGCGCTGGCACGGTCCCCGCTCGGAGTCGCGTACCACCCTGTTCGGACCGCCGACCGCTCCCCCGCCGGTGGTGGTCGACGGCAGGGTGTACGCCGCGATTCCCGGGACCGACCACGTCGTCGCGCTCGATGCGAGCAGCGGCCGCGAACTGTGGCGGGCCTCGCCCGACGACGAACTCCGCCGTCCCGCGGTGAGAGACGGGCGACTGTTCGCGGTCAACTGGCCGTATCAGGTGACCGCGTACGACGCCGCGACCGGCGAACGGGACTGGCAGACCCAACTCGACGAACAGATGGTGCTCGCGCCGACCGCGACCAGCGACGCGGTCGTGGTTCCCGACCGCCTCGGCGTGACTACGCTCGACGCCAGCGACGGCAGCCTGCGCTGGCGATTCGACCACGACGGCAACGCGACGGAGGGGGCCGCGACGGTCGCCGAGGACGTACCTGCTGATAGCGAAGACACCGTCTTCGTCCAGTCGGCGGGCGGCGACGGACGACTCCACGCGGTCGACCTCGCCACCGGCGAGGAACGCTGGTCAGCGCCGGTTTCGGGTGAAGGAACCCCCGTGGTCGCCGACAGCGTGGTGTACGCGGCGGGCCACCGCGAGATCGTCGCGTTCGACGCGACCGCCGGGGACGTTCGTTGGCGTCACGAAACCCGACTGCCGGTGTCGACGCCCGCGGTCGGAGACGGTGCGCTGTACGCCACGACCCACGGGCAGATTATCGCGCTGGAGGCGGACCGATGAGCGAGAGCGCACCCACGGACGTCAGGAACCCCGACCGCGACCGAGCGGGGGGACCGTCTGCGACCGCCATCCTCGCCGAATCCGTCCGCCGAGTCGTCCGCGACCCGGCGCTCGCGCTTCCGTTCGCCATCGTCGGGGTCGTCCTCGCGCTGGTCGACCGACTGCGGCTCCGCGATCCGGTGCCGACGACGAGTCCCGATCGGGTCGGCGACGTATCGGTCGGCGTCTCGTTTCCGGTGTACCCGTCGGGGGTCAGGTCGACCGGCCTCGACCTCGCCGCGCTGGTGGACCTCCGGCCGTGGTACCTGCTTCGGACGGTCGGCCTCGAAGCGCTGGCCGTCTTCGCGGTCGCGTTCGCGGGCTGGCTGACGATCTCGCGAGCGGCCGGAGTGACCCCGTCGCGCGAGCGCCTCGTTTCGTACCTCTGGTTCGTCGTCGCGGTTCGGATACTCCTCGGTGCGTTCGGCCTCTTCGACGACCTCGCGTGGGTCACCCTGCTCGCTCTCGTCGCGCTCGCCGTGGCGTTCGTCAGGCTGTTCGCTGCGCCCGCGCTGGTCGTCGTCGGGGGCGATGGGCGAGAAGGAGACGAGGCGGGCGAAGGTGACACGGGTAGCGTTTACGCGGCTGCGAGCCGGAGCAGTCGGCTCGCTCACGGTCGCGGCGCGACGGTGTTCGGGCTCGTCGTCGCCTTCGGCGTCGCAGCGTGGCTGCTCGGGAGCGTTCCGGCGGTCGGCGCGCTCGCCAGCACCGCGCTGGTCGCGCCGGTCCACGCCGTCGCGGTCGTGACGTTCGTGGAATCGGTCGACCCGGACCGGAATCGCGCTGCTGCGTCCGGAGCGGAGCGACGCCACTGAGGGAACTCGAAAGAGCGGAGAAGAATCGTCGTCTACAGCGCGTCGTCGGGATCGTCGTAGTCGGAGATCTCGACGCCCTCGTCGGTGATCTCGGCGAGCCACATGCCGTTCCCGCTCGCGGTGTCGCGCTCGATGGCGCTCTTGAGCGCGCGGATGGCGACCTCGCGGGCGTCGTCCTGGCTGATTCCCTCGTCGTACTCCTGTTCGAGGACGCCGAGCGCGAACTGCGAGCCCGACCCGGAGACGCTGTAGGTCTCCTCGGTCACGCCGCCGAGCGCGTCGTAGGAGTAGATGTGGCCGCCCTCCTCGTCGACGCCGCCGAGCACCGGCACCGTGATGAGGAAACCGCCCGAGCGCAGGAGGTTGCTCGTCAGCGTCGAGAGCGCCTCCATGCTCATGTCGTTGCCACGTCGAGTCTCGTACAGGTTGGTCTCGACTTCGAGGGTCTGGATGAGCGACTGGGCCGCCGACACCGAGCCGGAGATGGTGAGCGCGCCGGTCGGGTGGACCTGCTCGACCTTCTTCGCGGTCTTGCTCGACACCATGTTGCCGAGGCTCGCGCGCTTGTCCGTGACCATGATCACGCCGTCGGCGGTCGTCAGGCCGATGGTCGTGGTGCCGGTCTTGAGTTCCTGGATGTCCTCGGCGTCGACCGAGCGGTCGGGGAGCGAGCCGAGCTCGGGCTCGTGCGGGTCGAGGTTGTCGGGTTCGAGACGCGAGACGTTCTGCGAGAATTCGGTCCCGTTCATAGGCGTACGCATTGCCCCAACGTAGTCCGCCAGTACGGATAAATCCCACCATTCGGGCAGGCGTAGCAACCGGTCGGACGACGGCGACGCGACTCGGCGGCGGAATCGGTGCCGGCGGAATCGATGCCGACGGAATCGGTGCCAGCGGTGCCAACCGACTGCTGGACCGACGGCTCGACGCGTGGAAGTGCCGCGAGAAGTCCTCTTCGATCCGTCTTTAGGCCGTGGCGTCGTAGGCTCGCTCCAGTCGCTGCACGATTCTGTGAGCGGGCAGCGTGACGCCGGCTTGCCGGGTCAGCACCGCCAGCGGCAGCAGCATGATGCTGGCCGCGACGCTCGTCTGGTACAGGGCGAACAGTATCGCATGGGTGATCCGCGTGTGCATCGGGGTTCGTACCTCGAACGCCCGTCAGCCCACCATACATAAAAGAGTTTCTGAACTCTAGTGACATAATTATCTTTCATTTCTTTCTGGGGTCGCCGCTGTCCTGCGATTCAACCATACTTGTGTAGCGTCCAACGAACGCGGAACCCGGCGCGCTGCTGACGTAGGCGTCGGCGTGGCGACGCCGGGCGTACGCATAACTTATGAGGATAATTCGATTCACGTGCGCGACTCGACTCCCCCCTCGCTGTGGCTGGTCCGACCGGAACTCGATTCGGCCCCGCCGCGACTCGATTGAACGTCTTTTAAATATCTGTGCACGGAAGCGGTAGGTATGAGCAACTATCTCGTTGCGATGGAGGCGGCGTGGCTGGTCCGTGACGTGGAAGACGTCGACGACGCTATCGGCGTGGCGGTCAGCGAAGCCGGTAAGCGACTCAACGATCAGGACATGGACTACGTGGAGGTCGAGGTGGGCGCGACGGGCTGTCCCGCCTGCGGGGAGCCGTTCGACTCTGCGTTCATCGCGGCCGGAACGTCGCTGGTCGGCCTGCTGCTGGAGATGAAGGTGTTCAACGCCGAGGGCGAGGAGCACGCCCAGCGCATCGCCAAGAGCGAGATCGGGGGCGCGCTCCGTGACGTCCCGCTCGAAGTCGTCGAGACCATCGAGTACGAGGACGAAGAAGAAGTCGAGTTCGGCGACGAGGAGTGAACTGAACCCCCGAACCGAACGACGCTGCTCCGGCTACTCCGGACCGAACTCGACTCGCTCCGACCGTAGTCCGAACTTTTATCTATAACCCGTAGTTATCCGAAGGTATGGAACTGCCGACGCCTCAAGACGTCCGGGAACGCCGGACCGAACTCGGCCTCACCCAGAGCGAGTTGGCCGACCGGGCGGGCGTCTCTCAGCCGCTGATCGCCCGCATCGAGGGCGGGGACGTCGATCCCCGGCTGTCGACGCTCCGCCGCATCGTCGAGGCGCTCTCGGACACCGAAGCCGACATCGTGCGCGCGGAGGACCTGATGCACGAGGAGGTCGTGAGCGTCAGCCCCGACGACTCGGTCAGCGAGGCCGTCTCGAAGATGCAGGAGGAGGGGTTCTCCCAGTTGCCGGTCATCAACGACGGCGTGCCGGTCGGCTCGATCAGCTTCGAGGATCTGATGAGCGTGAGCGAGGACGCCCGCGACCAGCCGGTCACGGAGTTCATGGGAGAGAGCTTCCCCACCAAGTCCCGGACCGCGACGCTCGACGAACTCAGCACCGATCTGGGCCACAACAAGGCCGTCGTGGTAACCGAGCGCGGCGAGACGGTCGGCATCGTGACGGAGGCCGACATCGCGGCGCGACTGTCCTGAAACACCAACCATTATCGTTCGGGACCGTGCAGACCCAGCCATGACGGACTTCTCCGACAGAGTCGAGCAGGTCTCGATCAGCGGCATCCGCGAAGTGTTCGAGGCGGCGGGCGAGGACGCCATCAACCTCGGACTGGGCCAGCCCGACTTCCCTACCCCCGAGCACGCCCGGCAGGCCGCGGTCGACGCCATCGAGGCCGGGAAAGCCGACGCGTACACCTCCAACATGGGAACGCTGGAACTCAGGGAAGCCATCAGCGCCAAGCACGAGCGCGACAACGACGTGTCGGTCTCGCCCGACGAAATCGTCGCCACCGCGGGTGGGAGCGAGGCGCTCCACCTCGCGCTCGAAGCCCACGTGAGCGCGGGCGAGGAGGTGCTGTTCCCCGACCCGGGCTTCGTCTCCTACGACGCGCTGACCCGGCTCGCGGGCGGCGAACCCAAACCGATCGCGCTCCGGGAAGACCTCACCCTCGACCCTGCCGCGGTCGAGGACGCGATCACCGACGACACCGCGGCGTTCGTGGTCAACAGCCCGGCGAACCCGACCGGCGCGGTCCAGAGCGAGGACGATATGCGGGAGTTCGCCCGCATCGCCGACGAGCACGACGTGCTCTGCGTGAGCGACGAGGTGTACGAGCACATCGTCTTCGAGGGCGAGCACCGCTCGCCGATGGAGTTCGCCGAGTCGGACAACGTGGTCGTCGTGAACGCCTGCTCGAAGACCTACTCGATGACGGGCTGGCGGCTCGGCTGGGTCGCCGCCAGCGAGCGCCGCATCGAGCGCATGCTCCGGGTCCACCAGTACGTGCAAGCCTGCGCCTCGGCCCCGGCGCAGTTCGCCGCTGAGGCCGCCCTCTCCGGCCCGCAGGACCCCGTCGACGAGATGGTCGCCGCGTTCGAGGAGCGCCGGGACGTCCTCCTCGATGGCTTCGCCGACATGGGCATCGACTGCCCGACGCCGGCGGGCGCGTTCTACGCCATGCCGAAGGTGCCCGAGGGCTGGGTGGACGAGGTCATCGACCGCGGCGTGGTCGTCGTGCCGGGCGAGGCGTTCGGCGAGCACGGCGAGGGCTACGCCCGCATCTCCTACGCGACCGATCTGGAGACGCTGAAGGAGGCCATCGAGGTCATGCGCGAGGCGACCGAAGCGGTCCGATAGCTCGGGTCGAATCGTCCTTCTATCGAGTTCTCTCGTTCTTCCGAATTTGCGTACGCTGACCTGTCTTCTCGACCCGGCGCGTGCTGGCGCGGGTTTATCCCGCGCCAAACCGCGCGAGGGACGAGGACCGCAGGCCGTAGGCCGAGGACCGCAGGAGGCTGGGGAGGTACGAGGCTTTTGCGGTGCGGTCGCAGTGCTGTGGCGGTGCGGTCACGCCTATGCTCAAGCAGTAGCTAGCTTCCCGGATCTGTCTACCATTCCTTCGCCTTTCTGCCCTCTATTGATTCGGGAGAATGCTGAACAGAGACGCTAGCTACTGCTTGAGTCTATGAAGACAGCATCCGCACCGCAACCACACAGCATTGTTCCCACCGCAACCACACAGCACTGCTCACGCTGAAATACTGCGATACCCCACTCGCGCTCCGAACCCAACTCCCCGTTTCGCCTGAGATTTTATGCGTCTCGCTCCCGTCACTTGGTACCATGTCTATCTCCCGCCGGGGGTCCGGCGTCGGCCCCGCGGCCCGCGCGCTCGCGTCGCAGGTCCACCCGGTGTTCATGCTCCCGCCGGTCGCGTGCTCGCTGTTCGGCGCGGTACTCGCGGGCACGTTCGACGTCGGGTTGGCGGAGTCCCTCGACCTTTCGCTGGCGGGCCTCCACGCGGTCGCCATCTTCGCGGCGGTGTACACCGCCCACGTCAAGGACGGCTACGTGGACTTCCACCTTCGGGGAGAGGACGACGACCATCCCCTGACCGAGCGGGGGTGCAAGGCCGCGCTCGCCGGCTCGACTGCGCTCTTCTTCGCCTGCGTACTCGCGCTGTGGGCCGTTGCAGGCTTCGGCCCCGCTCTGCTGACCCTGCCGACGTGGCTCATCGGCTATCACCACGCGCCCCAGCTCGACACCAACCCCGTCACCGCGACCACGGGCTACCCGCTCGGCATCGCGCTCGCCATCCTCGGCGGGTACTACGCGCAGGCCGGCGCGCTCGGGGCCGTTCCGGTGGCGTTCGCGCTCGTGTTCCTGCTCGTGCTCTCGGGCGTGAAGGTGATCGACGACGCGCAGGACTACGACTACGACCGCTCGATCGAAAAGCGCACCGTGGCGGTGACGGTCGGCCCCCGGCGCGCCCGGACCGCGGCGTACGCGCTGATGGCCGCGGGGCTCGCGCTCGTGGTCGGCTTCGCGGCGCTAGCGGTGTTCCCGCCGAGCAGCGTCGCGGGCGTCGCGGGCTTCGGCGTCGTCGCCGTGGTCGCCCGCCGGGCCGACCCCGAACTGGCGACGATGCTGCTCGTCCGCGGGTCGTACGTGTTCCTCGCGCTGTTGCTCGCCGCAGTGTGGTTCCGACCGCTAGGCTGATGTGAATTTGCCGAAGCGTCGATAGCTGGAGCAGAGTCTTCGAAAGCCCTCGGCGCGCCTCGCCCTTTCAGTCCGCCAGGGGAGCGGTTGGTTCGCCAGCCCACCCTGTTCCGTCACTGTCGTCTTGGGCGACAACGCCGTCCTGAGCGCGCGAAATCTCCGTTACCGGACCGCCGTTCCGCGTTACCAGAACGTAGCGCGGACTTGGCGGTCGGTAGTCGCTCGTTCGCTCGCTGAACGATTGGCGCGTTTATTCCCGGATTCGGTCGTCCTTCCAACGAGGTTGATAGAATGACACGAAAAGCAACGCTCGTAGCGGTCGTCGCACTGCTCGCGCTCGGAACGTCGGCCGCGCTCGCGTTCGGCGCTGCCCCGGGAGCGACCGGCGACGCCGCGATGGCACAGGACACGACGACAGCCGAGGAGACGACGGCGATGGGCCAGGAGACGACGATGGCCGAGGCGGCGAACGTCACCTTCGAGGACCAGACCTCGAACGGTAGCGCGGTCGTCGTCGACGAGGTAGTCGTACCCGAAGGCGGGTTCGTGGTGATCCACGCCGCCGAGGAGGCCACCGAGGACCCGGCCCAGAACGAGACCGAGTTCGAAGGCGTCACGCAGACCGAGACGGAGATGGACACCGCGATGGTTACCGAAACGGAGATGGACGGAGCGATGGCCCAGCAGTACGCCGCGGGCGAGGTGCTGGGTAACTCGACGTACCTCGAGCCGGGCACCCACGAGAACGTGACGGTCACCCTCGACGTGCCCATCGAGGAGGATCAGGTGCTCATCGCGATGCCGCACCTCGACACCAACGACAACCAGCTGTACGAGTTCCCCGAGGCTGACGACCCGTACACCGACGACGCGGGTGCCGTCACCGACTGGGGCGAGGTGACCGTCGAGGAGGACGTGGCCGAGACGACCATGGCTGACGACGGCGACGAGGAGGACGGAGAAACCACGACCGAGTAGATGTGAGGAAGACACGAAGGAAGTGAGGACGAGACGAAGGTGTCGACGAACGCGAACCCGTAGCGACGACCGGCCGGGGCCGTCCCTACCCGTCCTCCATCTCGGCCTGACACCGGGCAATCCACTGCTCCTCGAAGTCGTCGTGATTCAGCACGCGCCCGGTCAGATCGCCGATCTCGGTCACGCCCTCTTCTTCGCACCAGTCGAGGCACGTCCGATAGACGTCCATCGGCAAGTCGTCGGTGTCCCGGACGATTCGGAGTCGGTCCGCACCGGCAAGGTAGGTCACGAACGCGCGGGTGTGACCGTCGGTCAGCATCCACTCGTCCTCGACCTTGCGGACTGGGAGCGCGTCGTAGTTCGGGTCCGCGAAGTCGAACCACTGGGTCACCAGCGATAGCTTCAGCCCGTCGACGTACAACTGGCTGGGCCGGACGTCGTCGATAGCGATGGGGAAGGGCTGCGGCTCGGCGGAAGCGGACCCGTCGGCGTCCGTCATGGTCGCCGGTTCGGGCATCAAGCCTTAATCGTTTCCCCCGCGCACGTTCGGTATGGAGATACCAGGACCGTGGACCCACGAGCAGGCCGTGGTCGGCGACGTGCGCCTCCACTACGTGACCGCAGGCGACCCGGACGACCCACTGGTCGTCCTGCTCCACGGCTTTCCGGAGTTCTGGTACTCGTGGCGGCGCCAGATTCCGGCGCTGGCAGACGCCGGATTTCGCGTCGTCGCGCCCGATATGCGAGGGTACAACCGCTCGGAGAAGCCCCACGGCGTCGGGAGCTACGGAACGGACGAACTCGTCGGCGACGTGGTTGGACTGATCGAGCAGTTCGACCGCGAACGGGCCCACGTCGTCGGCCACGACTGGGGCGGCGTCGTGGCGTGGGAGACGGCGATTCGTGAACCCGAGACAGTCGACTCGCTCGCGGTGCTGAACGCGCCCCACACAGGTCGCTACCGCGACGAACTCCGGGAGAGTGCCGAGCAGCGGCGGCGGTCGCTGTACGCCCTCTACTTTCAGCTTCCGAGACTCCCGGAGTTCACGCTCGGCGCGCGAGGCGGTACGGGAGTCGCTGCGATGCTCCGGGCGACCGCGGCCCCCGGCGCGTTCGAGGAGGCCGACCTCCGGCGCTACCGCGAGGCCGCGTGTCGACCGGGCGCGCTCACCGCGATGCTGAACTACTACCGGGCAGCCTTCCGAGAGGGCGTCCGCGAGGAGGTCAGCGCACTGCTCGGCGGGAGTCGGCCCGACCGGCGCGTCCGCGTTCCGACCTTGCTCGTCTGGGGCGAACAGGACGCCGCGCTCAGTACGGAACTGACCGAAGGGCTGGCGCGGTGGGTGCCGGACCTGCGCGTCGAGCGGTTCCCCGAGGCGAGCCACTGGGTGCAGAACGAGCGGCCGGAGGCGGTGAACGACTTGCTGTCGGGATTCCTCGGCCACTGAGTCTTTGCGAGCTCAGTCGACGCGGTCCTCGGGGAGTCGGCCGCTCTCGGGCATCACCTCAGCGTACCCCGAGAGGTCGGTGGTGTCCGCGAGGTGCTCGTGCCACGAGGCGGGGTAGCTGAGGGTCCCGTCGACCTCGAAGACGCGCTCGCCGGGTTGCAACGTCCGCGCGTCGGTGACGCGGTCGTCGAGCGAACTCGCGAACCGGTCGGCGTCGTCGTCCAGCGCTTCGGCGTAGGCCTCCGCGAGATCTCGCGGAACGCCGGGCCCCTCGACCGGGTGTCGGCGTTCGAGGTATCTGAGGAGTTCTCTCGCAGTGAGATACTCGTCGTGGCGAAACAGCGACTCCACGAGGTCCGAGTCGACGGACGGCATGGAGACGTGCTGCGACCCGACTCCCAAAAGCGCGGCGTACGGTTTCAGAGAGGTGGGCCGCGGTAGGGGGGAGAACGGCGGTGGTTGTCCTTCGGAGGATCTGCTCTCGCTCAGTTCGCCGTGCTGACGATCTTGATCACGTCGCCCTCCTCCAGTTCGTAGCTCTCGCTTACCTCGCGGTCGGTCTTGCCGTTCACGGCGTGGAGGTAGCCGTCGCCGATGTCCGAGTGGACCGCGTACGCGAGGTCCTTCGGCGTCGAGCCGTGGGTGAGTAGGAAGGCGTCCGGGAGGACGTTGCCCTTCGCGTCGGTCCAGCGCGTCTCGTTCTGGACCGGGTAGGCCGTAATCTGGTCGAGCAGGTCGTAGACGGCGTAGTTCAGCGCCTGCTGGACGCCCGTCCCGCCCCAGTCGGCCATGACCTCGCGGATCTTCTCGAGGCCGGCCGCCTGCTCGTCGCTCAGGTCGCCGACCACCTCGAAGTCCTCGTCGCCGGAGTCGTAGTCGACGGCTCCGGCCTCGGCGGCCTGTCGCAGAGCGAGTTCACCTTCAGCAGTCGCGGGAATGACGGGCTTACCGGTCTCGCGCAGGCGTTCGATGTTCTCCGGGGGCGCGACGTCGGCCTTGTTCGCGACGAGGACGATGGGTTTGGTCCGGGCGCGAACGTCGCGGGCGAGCGCTTCGCGGTGCTCGTCGGTCCACTGAATCGGGTCCTCGGGGTAGTCCAGTTCGCGCAGGCTGGCCGCCACGTCGGCCTCGCTCGCGCCGAACCCGGTCAGCATCTCCGCGAGCGCGTCGTCCACGTCGAAGTCCGGCGAGCGCGACTGGCGCTCGACGGTCTCCCAGTTGCGCTCGATGATGCCCGCGAGCCACTGGTCCATCTCCTCCTCGATGAAGTCGACCTCCTCGACGGGGTCGTAACTGCCGACCTCGACGGGTTCGCCCTCCTCGTTCGTCCCGCCGGAGGCGTCGACCACGTTCACGATGGCGTCGGCGTTGGTCAGCTCGTCGAGGAACTGGTTGCCGAGGCCCCGGCCCTCGTGCGCGCCGGGGACAAGCCCGGCCACGTCGAGCAGTTCGATGGGGACGTAGCGCTTGCCGTCGCGGCAGTTCTCGTCGCCGCAGCGCTCGTCGCGTTCGAGGCAGGGGCAGTCGGTCCGGACCGAACTCACCCCGCGATTCGCGTCGATGGTCGTGAACGGGTAGTTCGCCACGTCAACGTCGGCTCTCGTGGCCGCCTTGTAGAAGGTGGACTTGCCCGCGTTGGGCTTGCCCGCCAGCGCGATGGAGATCATGAGTGGGAGTACCGGCGTTCGGGGGAACTGCCTTTCGGTTCCGCGGATTCGCGACGAAACTGGGTGCTCGGTCGAAATTGCTCGATGCGATCGCCGCCTCGGTCCGGGAACTCTCTCGCGCTCGGTGACCCGTCAGACGGGCGTGCGCTGGCTATCCTTCTGTCTGGCGTGCGCTGGCTTCCCTTCTGCCCGGCGCGTGCTGCGCGGCGCTCTCGTGCGCCGCGCCAAACGCGCGAGGGACGAGCATCGCAGGGCGAAGCCCGAGACGCGCAGGAGGCTGGGGAGGTGTGAGGCCCGCGGTCGCGGTGCTGTGCGGTTGCGGGGCTGTGCGGTTGCGGGGCTGTGCGGTTGCGGGGCTGTGCGGTTGCGGGGCTGTGCGGTTGCGGGGCTGTGCGGTTGCGGGGCTGTGCGGTTGCGGGGCTGTGCGGTTGCGGGGCTGTGCGGTCGCGGTGCGGTTGCGGTTACTCCTAGGCTCAAGCAATAGCTAGCTTCGCGATTTCGTCCCTCTCTGTCACAGTCCGTTTTAGCTAGCTACCTCCGAAGCCTATGAGTAACCGCAACCTCGTCCTCCCCAGCCTCCTCGTTCGCTTCGCTCACTCGTCCCTCGAGCGCGTTGCTCGCACGCGCCGGGAATCAAAATATGAATGTGCTATCGAAGAACTCCTCCACTACTGAAACTACTCGAAAGACATTCCGAGCGGCCACAAGACGCTACACAACTCCCGTCGTACGCCTGTTGCCATGACGGCAGTCAAGATCATCAAGGTGCTCGGCACCTCCGAGGAAGGGTGGGAGCAGGCGGCCCACGAAGCGGTCGAACAGGCCAGTCACACCATCGACGACATCCACGGGGTCGAGGTCGAGGACTGGACCGCAGACGTGGAGAACGGTGAGATACAGGAGTACAAGACCACCGTCGAGGTGGCGTTCCCGGTCCACGACGAGCAGTAGCTTCACCGCTCTACTCGCCCGGCTCTGGCTCCCAGCGAACGCTGCTCGACGCCGACTCCGGCCGCGCAGTCAGTCCGTAACCGATGGCGTACCACGGACCGGCCACCGCGGCGAGTACGAACGCGCCTCGCCCGACCGCGGAGGCCGACTGGCCGTCGGCGACGGCGGCGACGGTGCCGGCTGTCACCAGCACGGCGACCGGCAGGAGCGCCTGCCGAGTCTTCCCGCGCTTGACCGCCGAGCCGACGACCGACGCGGCCACGAACGCCGCGACCATCGCTTGCAGGTGGACGTACGACGGCGGTTCGAAGGCACCGCCGACCACTACGTCGTAGTACTCGGTCCCCACGAGTGTGGCGAACACACCGACCGGAATCCAGAGCGTTCGCCGGGGCGTCAGCGGCCGGAAGCGCCCGGTTCGGCCGGCGAAGATGCCGACGACGAGCGCGATGACTCCGAGCGTCGAGAGGACCATTCGGAGTATCGAGCTCGCCCCGTCGAGCACCCCGGCGCTTCTGAACTGATATTCGTAGTACTCGCCCTTGTACGCGACGTACTCGTGGCCCGCGAACGCATCGTAGGCCGCGGCGTGTTCGCCGGACCAGACTCTCCCCGAGTGGCCGTCGAGTCCGGCGTCGAAGCGGTCCTGCGCGACCGGCGGGAGCTCCTCAAAGGCGATGGTCTCCTCGCCCGGCGGCGTGTCGCCGACCGTCTCGACCGCCGAGAGGTGATACAGGTTCTCGCCGTGGTGCGGAAAGAGGTAGAGCGGGTGTGCGACGACCAGGAGGCCGACGAGCGCGAGGACGAGGCCGACCGACCGGACGTTCATGTTCCGCGCTCGCGCCGCGGAAAGTAAATCTCTTCTGGTGTTACCGAAGTGGAACTTCCGGACCTCCGTTCAGCCCCGCCGGCCCCCGGCAACTACACAGACCTCTACTCCCAGTGGTCGGCCAGCAGGCGCTCACTCCCGGTCGGCCAGCAGACCCGCCGCGAGCAGGGGAACGACCAGCGTCGCCTCGGCCTCGACCTGCGTGTAGTTGCTCTCCGTTCGCTCGTCGTCGCCCGCGCCGTCCTTGATCTTGCCCCACGAGACGGCCTCGTCCGGCGGCGCGCCCGACAGCGAGCCGTCCCCCTCCATCCCGGTCGAGACGTACACCGCGTAGTCGGCCCCGCCGCGGAACAGGTTGGTCATGATGGCGTGGTGCTTGGGCACGCCGCCACCGAGCACTATCAGTCCCGTCTCGTCGGCGAGCATCCCCTCGTCGATGAGTCGGTCGTAGTCCTCGACGATCTCGATGCCTACGTCCGGGCCGACTCCCTGCCGGTAGTAGTAGAGGAAGTTGCCGACCTCCGCGTCGGTCAGCGCCGGGCAGAACACCGGCACGTCGTTGTCGGCGGCCTGCTTCAGGACGGAGTCCTCGTCGTCGAGGGTCGCACCGAGTTCCCGGGCGAACTCGGTCGGGGTTCGGACCGCCTCGTCGGCGAAGAAGTCGTCGAAGAAGTCGTAGAGGTACTCCTCGAGCCAGACGTACCGGTCGGAGGGGACGAAGATGTTGCCCAGCCGGTTGATGCCCCGCTCGCGCATCTCGGCCTCGTCGACGTCCCATTCGCCCATCTTGAACGGCTTCGCGGTCTTGATCACGTCTTCGGTGATCGAGCCGGAGGTGGTGATGAGCACGTCCACGAACCCCTCGCGCACGAGCGCGGCCACGACCTCCCGCAACCCCGAGGAGACGACGTTCGAGGTCATCGTCAGATACACCTTGGCGTCGGCCTCGTCCATCGTCTGGAGGAGGTCGATGGCCTCGGCGAGGTGGGTCGCCTGGAAGCCGGTCGTCTCGTAGGTCGACAGCATCTCGAAGACGTCGAACTCTCCGCGGAAGTCGTAGCCCGCCACGTCGGCGGTGTCGAGTTCCTCGTCGCTCCCCGGAATCACGTGATCGCGGCTCTCGTCGGTCATAGAGTCCGGTAGGGAGTTGTCCAGCAAGAGTCTTGCACTTCGTCGCCGCAACGTCACTGGTCGCTTACAACTTTCTAATACGAAAAATTACAGATCCACAGCCATCATCACTTCGTCGACGTACTCGCCGTCGATCTTGTAGTGGTCCTCCCGGACGGCCTCGGTCTCCCAGCCGTGGCCTTCGAGGAACGCGATGGCGTCGTCGTTGGTCGAGGGCACGCTCTGGTACACCTTCTCGGCGTGGTTCGACGCGGCCCACTCCAGTCCGCGTTCGAGCAGGTGGCTCCCGATGCCGTTGCCCCGATAATCTTCGAGTACGCCCACGGTCAACTCCGCGGTGTGGGCGAGCTTGGCGAGTTCGGGCGCGTGGAGGTGGACCCAGCCGACCACCTCGTCTCCCGGGCTACTCCCGGTCGACGTTTCCGAGGCGTCGTACGCCTCGCCGTTCCCGACAGTCGCGACGAAGAACATCCGCGACTCCAGTTCGTTGTTCCGGAGCAGCGCCTCGTCGTGGTCGACCTCGTCGGCGACGCTCTCGGCCACGATGTAGCTGCCCTGCTCTGCGACGCGGCGGATCGCGCCCACGATTCCCGAGAGGTCCTCCTGTCGCGCGGGCCTGATGGTGAAGTCCACCGCCTCTGTCTGGTACTCCTCGGCCGCGCCCTCCTCGAACGCGGCCCGGAGCTTGCCCTCCTGCTCTTCGATGTAGCCGTCGCGCTTCAGGATTGCGACGTGGTGGCGGAACCCGCCGGGGTCGACGTGGAGGCGCTCGCGCACTCGCTCGGCGTCGACCTCGCCGTGGCTCTCGATGTGTTCGTAGATGCGCTTGCGGTCCTCGTGGCCAAACTCCAAGTTCTCGGAAAATTGCATGGTAATTGGTAACAGGTGCCCCTCGTACTTAATCCTTTTCTCGACGAACCGGACCGAGTTCAGAGGAGTCCCGCGGACGGTTCGGCCGTCGGCGCGGCCGCTCGGATTGGGGCCGCTATCGCGACGACCGGAAAAAAGCGGACTCAGCGAGCCGGCACGCCGGTCAGGAGCTGTGCGGTGTCGACCACGTCGCGGGTGTCGAGGATGGTCTCGGCGACCACCCGAACCGTGAACTCGGCGTCGATCTCGCGGCCGTGACACCGGGCGTACAGCTCCAGCCAGTCGTTCGTGGCGCGCTCCAGCCGGGTCATCTCGGCGTCGTCGAGCGGGACGAAGTCGCCCGTCCGCGCGTCGACGTACACCTGCACGGCGTCGCCGACGCCCTCTCGGAGGTATCGAATCGCGCGCTCCTCGTCCGGCGGATCGGCCGGCGGGTCGAACGCCCGGCGGTCGGCCCGCGCGCGCTCGGCCAGCGCGTCGATACGGTCGCGGAACTCGCTCATGATCGGACGAGCGCAGTCGTCATCATGGGCGGGCGAGTGCTCCCTTCACGCGGTCACCCCTGCTCGAACTCCACGCCCTTGCCACCGCGGGGGTGTTCCCAGTCGGTGTCGGCGACCACGGCGCAGGTGCCACACTCGACGCAGGGCTGGGTGTCGAGACTCACCCGCTTCTCCTCGCTCCCGTTGGTCTTGACCTCCTCGGCGCGGTAACAGCCACCGCCGAAGTCCTCGGCGCTGACCGGACACGCGTACACCGCGGCCCCGCTGGCCTCCATCGAGGTGTCCTGTAGTTCGATGTGCGGGTTGCCAACGTCGGTGTCGTAGGTCAGGTCGCCGATGCGGCTGGCCAGGTCCTTCGGCTCGAAGTCGGCCTCGCCGTCGACGCGCTCGCCGAGTTCCTCGGCGATGACGGTCGGCAGGGTGACGTACGGCGTCTGGGTGTCTGGCACCATCATCGAGAGCCGCGGCGAGGAGTAGAGCCGTTCGAGCAGCCCGCCGGTCAGCTTCACGCCGAGTCGGCCGACGCCCGAGGTGAGGACCGAGTCGGCGAGGCTCGTCACCGGCCCGCGCTCGCCCAGTGCGCTGGCGACCCGGTAGCCGGTCGGGCGGAGCTTGCCCATGACGCCCTCGTCCTTGAGCTTTCGCTCGTAGAGCGCACCGGCCCGCTCGGTGTTGTCGCGCAACTGGGCCTCGGCGAACGCCTCACCGGCGAGCGCGCCCGCGCTCACGGCGTGGTTCATCCCCTTGATGATGGGGCCCTGAGCCTGCATCTGGCCGGCGGCGTCGCCGACCGTGAGCAGCCGACCCCGGTGTGGCGACGGGTTGGCGACCTTCTTCGAGTCGGGGACCAGCTTCGCGCTGTACTCGACCTCGTCGTAGTGGCCCTCCAGCCAGTCGGCCAGCAGCGGATGGGTGAGCAGGCTGTCGAGCAGTTCGTGGGGCTCGGCCTGCTCGGCCACGAGGCTGTCGAGGTGGAACACGGTCCCGATGGAGAGGCTGTCCTCGTTGGTGTAGAGGAAGCCGCCGCCCCGCACGTCCTCGAACAGGTCGCCCGAGAACAGGTGGGCCACGCCCTCGTCGTCGTCAACGTCGAACCGCTCGGCGATGACGTCCTCGGGCACGTCGATGACGGCCTTGACGCCCTGGAACCACTCCTCGGGTTCCTCCCAGTCCATCAGGCCCGCGTCGCGGGCGAGTTCGGAGTTGACGCCGTCCGCGGCGATCACCACGTCGGCCGTGATGGGGTCGAGTTCGTCGCAAGTGACCCCGACGATCTCGCCGTTGTCCCGAAGGAGGCCGTTCACGCGAACGTCGGTCAGGAGGCCGCCGCCGGTCTCGGCGGTCATCTCGTGGACGCGCTTGGCCATCCACGAGTCCATCTTCCGGCGCAACACGGTGTCCGACCACGCGGTGTCGTGCTCGTGGAGGTCGGTGATGTCGAACGTCTTGACCTTGTCGCCGGCGACGTTGTGCAGGTAGTAGTCGGTGACCGGCCGCTCGCTGGCCTGCTCGCGGAAGTCGGGGAACAGGCCGTCGACGGTGTACGGCGCGGACTCCTCGGCGTAGATGAGCCCGCCGCTCACGTTCTTCGACCCGGCGTCGACTCCCCGTTCGAGCACGAGGGTCTCCACGTCGTTTCGGGCCAGTACCGCGGCCGCGGCCGCGCCGCCGGGTCCGGCCCCGACGACGACCGCCTCGTAGTGTTCGTAGTCGTCAGTCATCGGTTCTCTCCCTCTGTTCGTCGTTCGTCGGCAGTTGGGTGTCGTCAGTCATCGCTCGGATGTCCTCAGTCATCGCTGGCCTCCGCTTGCATGGTGAGTTCGCCCGCGTCGACCGACTCGATGAGGCGGGGGAGCACGTCGAAGAGGTCGCCCTCGATGTAGTAGTCGCTGAAGTCCCGGATTCGCGCGTCGGGGTCGGTGTTGATGGTGACGATGGTGTCCGAGCCGTCCATCCCGACCTTGTGCTGGACCGCGCCCGAGATGCCGGCCGCGATGTACAGTTCGGGTTCGACCTCCTGGCCGGTTTCGCCGATCTGGCGCTCCTCGGCCACGTAGTTCGCGACGTGACCGTCCACGTCGTACGAGGCCGTGACGACCCCGCGCGAGAGGCCGAGCGCCGCGTCGTCGAACGCGTCCACGAGGTCGAGGCCGAGTTCGATGCCCTTCGTCGGGTCGTCGCCGATGCCCCGGCCGAGCGCGACGACCACGTCGTGGCCCGTCAGGTCGACGCCGTCGTCGAGCCGGTCGAACTCGGTCACGTCCACGCGGAACCAGTCGTCGGGCAGGTCGAGGTCGTGTTCGATCACCTCACCCTCGCGGTCGTAGTCCGGGTCTATCGGGTCGAAGCTCCCCGGGATGACCGAACAGCCCTGCGGGTGGAAGTCCCGGCCGGGATTGTCGATGCAGAGGATGGTCGAGTACTCGAAGCCCGAGAAGTCCGGACGCTTCATGAAGAGGATGCGCTCGAACTCGATCTTCTCGCCGGGCTCGCCGGTCTTTACGGGGTTCGAGACGAGTTCGTTCTCGATAGTCAGCCCCGAACAGTCGCTGGCGAGTCCCGTGTCGAGTTCGCCCTGCACCTGCGCCGAGAGGTCTCGTCCGTTGTTGGTCGCGGGGAACAGGAAGTACCGCGGCTTGTCGTAGTCACGCCACTCCGCGGTGGGCTCGGTGCCCGGCTCGCCCGTCGTCCAGTCTGGTGGCTCCGCGCCGCCGCGGGCCATGTCGGAGACGATCTCCGTGTAGGACTTGTGGCGGAACCGCTCCAATCGCTCGTCCTCGTGGTAGATCGCCACGTCCGCGCCGTGAGCGACGACCTCTTCGGCGAGCCCCGTGACCGTCTCGTCGCCGACGAGCACGCCGACTACGCGCTCGTCCGAATCGTAGTCGTCATTGTACGTGTCCATGAGTTCGCGCGCCTTGCCGAGCATCTCCTTGGACACGTCGAGGAGTTCGCCGCCCTGCGTCTCGCAGTACACCCACATGTCCCCGTAGTCGCCGCCCTTCAGCGCCCGGACGTGCTTCTTGTCGTTGGTCCGGTTCTCGGGGGTGTAGTCGACTTCCTCGTCGGGCGCGTCTTCGCCCTGGTCGGCGTCACCGGCTTCCTCGGGGGCGTCGGTGCCGCCCTCGTCAGCATACTCCTCCTCGTGGTCCGTCTCTGCGGGCTCGGTGTCGGTCTGTTCCTCCAGGTCGTCGATGCGCGACTGGATCGCCTCCCGTGCGGTCTTGCGGTCCTTGCCCTCCTGCTCGGCTGCAAGCACGGCGTCGAGTGACGAGGGGTCGTCCACCGCGTTCAGCTTCTCCCTCAGCTCCTTCACCGTGTACTCGTCGGGGTCGAGTTCCACGTCGAGGTCGTCCGCGTTCTGGTCTGCGGCGTCGTTTGCGTCGTCGGCCATGGTCAGTCACCCCCGGCCAGCGGCTGCATCGTTTCGAGCACGTCGTTCATCGCCTCCGCGTCGTCGGGGTCGACCATCGTGGCCTCGCGCTCGGAGGGTGCCTTCGGGATAGGGTCGACGCCCGAGACGATGGTGGGCGAGCCGTCGAGTCCGATGAAGTCGGGGTCGAGGTCGAGTCCCTCGGCGCTCCACGTCGTGAGGTGGTCCTCGTAGTTCTCGACGCGCTCGGTGGTCTCGGCCTTGAGCCGCTTGTGCCGGAGCCGGTGTTCGGCCCGCCGATACGAGGGAGAGAACTCCGGATCGGTCACGACGAACGCGGGCAGCGGCGCTTCGACGGTCTCGATCTCGTCCACGTCGCCCTCCACGAGTCGCTTGGCGCGAAGCGTCTCCTCCTCCTCGTCGATCTCCATCGAGATGACGTGGGTCACGATGGGCCGGTCGAGACACCACGCGGTCTGCGGGCCGGTCTGTCCCGTCTCGCCGTCCGCGGTCTTGAACCCCGCGATCACGAGGTCGGGTTCCTCGTCGATCTTCTCGATGCCCGCAGAGAGCGTGATGGAGGTCGACCACGTGTCGGCCGCCGCCATCTCGCGGTCCGACAGCAGGTAGAGGTCGTCGGCGTACACGCTCATCGCCTCCTCCAGCACGTTCTCGTAGCCGGGCGGGCCCATGCTCATCACGCTCACGTCGCCGCCGTGTTTGACCTTCGTCTGGAGGGCAGCCTGCAGCGCGAACTCGTCGTTGGGGTTCATCACGGTCGGCGTCGCGCCCCGTTCGAGGTGGCCGTCCTCGTCGAACGACACCTGCCCCTCTCGGAAGTCCGGGACGCCCTTCGTCAGCACTACCGAACGCATCGGTACCACCTGTCGCGGGAATTGTTCTCTATCATGTTCGTTCGGGACTTACAGTCGAGGGTTCATAAAGGTTGCAAGGAACTCCCCCATGAAACCGGGCGTGGGCATCGAACTCCGACCGGCGTCGTCACTCGTGAGGCACCGCAAATGACGGGAACGCGATTATTACCAGAACAGGGGGTCCCCCTCGTCCTCGACGCTATCGGGCGGTTCGCATCAGTTCACGGCAGATCGGCCCCAGTCGGTGAACGAAGGGTACGGAAACCAACTCGGTGTCGAGACGGAAAACTACTCGTCGTCTGCGGTCTCGTTATCTGCGGTCTCGTCGTCTGCAGTCTCGTCGTGGCTTGCTGTTTCGTCATCGTCCGCAGTTTCAGCGTCGTCCACAGTCTCGCCGTCGTCGGGCCACGCGTCGTCCAGTATCTCGCGGTCGTCCGAATCGGGCTTCGCCGCGGCTGAGTCGTCGGACTCTTCAGCAGCCGACTCGCCGGAGTCGTCCGTCGCGTCGGCCGCGTCGGCGACCTCGGTGTCGCCCGATTCTGCGTCGTCGGAGTCGCTCTCGATTGCGGGCTCGGTTTCGCTCTCGGGGTCACTCTCGGTCTCGGAATCGCTCTTGGTCCCGTTCTCGGAATCGTTCTCACCCTCGCTCTCGGCGGCTCCGCCGCCACCGGGGTCGTCCCCGTGGAATCGCTTGCGGTTGCCCCGAGATGGGCGGTCGGACGACGCCGAGGAGGTCGACGAGGCGGACGCAGTGGGCGTTCCGCGACTGTGTCTCCCGCCGTCGCCGTCCGCGGCGATCTTTTCGTGGGTTCCGGCCTTCACCATCGACATCTCCCCGCTGGCGCGCATCGTCCCGTCGACGATAGCGCCCTCGTGGAAGTGGAGGTCCTCGCAGGAGACGTCGCCCCGGACCTCCACGTCGTCGGCGAGCTCGACCGTCCCATTCCGGGTCGTCACGTCGCCGTGGATGACGGTACTCGGGCCGACCGAGATGTTCCCGCGAGCGCGCAGGCTGCCGAACACGTCGTTGCGCTCGCCGACCTCGATGGACTCGGCGCGGAAGTTGCCGTGGAGCCGACAGTCGTCGCCGATGGTCGCGGGGGTCGAGACCCGCCACGAGTCGTCGCTGACGTGGCCGTTCCGCGGGACGACCACCGGATCGGCGTCGATCTCCTCGTTTTCGAGGAGGTCCGAGACGACCTCCTCGGCGGCCTCCTCCTCGCCGATGCGGAGCAGTTGCTGGAGGTAGACGAACACGAACACGATGGTCGGCATCGGGTTACGGATGACGATCCACCCGTTGGCCTCGAACCCCTCCTCGATGTTCACGTCGTCGCCGATGTCGAGGTCGCCCGAGACCATCAGGCGACCGCCGATGTGGACGCGCTCGCCGAGGTAGGCGTCGCGGCCGACGAGCACGTTGTCCTGCACGTCCGACCACATGTCGAGCCGACAGTCGGCCTCGGCCTCGATGTGGCCGCCGAACTTCACGCGCTCGCCGGCGATGACGTTGTGGCCGCGGACGCCGAACTCCACGGTGCTCTGACCGCCCACGATGACGTCCCCGTCGGTGACGAGGTCGTGCTCTTCGACGGTCGTTCCGTCCGGAATCGCGAGTTCGTCGAGCGGGTCCGAGCCAAGCGGCACACTGTCCCGTTTCGGTTCGCTCCTAATAAACTTCCGTCAGACATTTCGTCGTGGCTCGGTGGTTCTTGCGGCGTGGGACGGAGAATCGGGTCGAATTGCCACACGCGAAAGTTCTGTAGGGTTTTTAAGTGACCGGGGCGAACCGGCGGGGTATGACGACGCTCGCGTTCGAGGACGACGGCGTGGACGTAGTGTACGAGGGGACGGAGTTCCGCCTCTCGAAGGACCTCATCGAGGGTGCGACGGGGAAGAGCTACTTCGACGTGACAGACCACGAGGTGCTCCAGATCGTCGAAGAGAACCCCGAGCTCGCGGGTGAACCGCGGCGCATCGGCGACATCATCTGAGGTTTTATGGGCCGGCGACCCGTCGCTTCGGGCATGAACCTCCCCGCTGACTTCGACCACCCGTCGTACCTGACCGCGCTCGGCACGTTCGCCGGCTACGGCGTGATCTTGCTGGTGATGTTCGCTCTACTGTTCCTAATCCCGTACGGCATCTACGTCGCTCTCTGGTAGTCGAACTCTATTTCTTCCGGGGCGTTTCGTGAGCTTTCTCAGTCCACCAGCGGCCCGCTCGCGCGTTCATGCGCGAGCGAACGCGCTGCGGTGTGCTGTGCCGTTGCGGTTTGCGGTCTGGGTGCTGTGCGGTTGTGGTGCACGTGCGGTTACTCATATGCCTCGGCACGTGAGAACCGCACCGCACCCGCCGTCCCCCGCGCGTTGCTCGCACGCGCTGGATTCAAAATAAAGTATCGCGCTACGGACCTCACCGTAACATATCGCGCGGCAGAACTCACTGGCACGTTGTCGCGCTTCAATCCCGAGAAAATCGCCGAAAAGCTACTCGTAGACAACGAGAACGCCTACGCGAACGTCTTCGAGATCTCCTCGTCCTCGTCCTCGGCCTCGATCTTGGTCTTGGCGCTCTCGAAGTCCGCCATCGTGATCTCGGTCCGGTCGTCGCGGATGGCGAACATCCCGGCCTCGGTACAGACTGCCTTGATGTCAGCGCCGCTCTTGTCCTCGGCCTCCCGGGCCAGTTTCTCGAAGTCCACGTCGTCGGCGACGTTCATGTCGCGGGTGTGGATCTGGAAGATCTTCTCGCGGCCTTCGAGGTCCGGCTTGGGGACCTCGATGAGGCGGTCGAAGCGGCCGGGCCGGAGGATGGCGCGGTCGAGCATATCGAAGCGATTCGTCGCGGCGATGATGCGGATCTCGCCCCGGTCCTCGAAGCCGTCCATCTCCGAGAGGAGTTGCATCATCGTCCGCTGGACCTCCGCGTCCCCGGAGGTCTTCGAGTCCGTGCGCTTGGCCGCGATGGCGTCGATCTCGTCGATGAAGAGGACCGCAGGCTCGTGCTGGCGCGCGACCTCGAACAGGTCACGGACGAGCTTCGCGCCCTCGCCTATGAACTTGTGGACGAGTTCCGAGCCGGCCATCTTGATGAACGTCGCGTCGGTCTGGTTCGCGACCGCCTTCGCGAGCATCGTCTTCCCGGTGCCGGGTGGGCCGTACAGCAGGACGCCGCTCGGCGGGTCGATACCAACTTCGCCGAACATCTCCGGGCGTTCGAGCGGCATCTCGACCGTCTCGCGGACCTCCGTCATCTGCGCTTCGAGGCCGCCGATGTCCTCGTAGGTCACGGAGGGCGATTCTTCGACCTGCATGACGCGGGCGCGAACGTCGGTCTCGCTCTCCAGCGTCTTGACGATGGACAGCGAGTTGTTCACCGCGACCCGGGCGTCGGGTTCGAGGTCCTCGCGCATCTCGTCGGTCACCTCGGTCACGGCCTCCTGGTTGTTGCCGTGCTGTTTGATGATGACGCCGTCGTCCATGAGTTCCTGGACGGTGGCGACGAACAGCGGGGACTGTTTGAGCTTCTTGTTCTCGTGGGTCAGGCGCTCGAGCTTCTGCTGGTACTTGTTGTTCTCGGCGTTGGCGTCCAGCAGCTTGTCGCGCATCTCCTCGTTCTGGGATTCGAGGACCTCGAGCCGCTCCTGAAGGGCCTCGATCTTGTCCTGTTGAGACGCGGCCTCCTCGTCGTACGGGAGGTCGACGTCGTCCACAGTGTCGGTCATCACGACGCTGTAGGTGCCTGTCTCATAAGAGGCTTCGGGTCACCGTGACACGTGTGACGATATACCACACCTATCCCCCTCTCCGCTGTCGTGGCGCCCCTGCGATCCCGTCAGATACCTGACCGGTTGAATGACCTATAGTAATATATCGGAATGCGAAATATTATTACGCTGTATCTAAAAGAGGTTGTTAGCATGAGTGCGTCAGAAACTACAAAGCGGGAGAAAAGCCGTCTGACGGGGGAGAACGCTACCGAGGCGATCCGGGAGCTACCGCCGAGCGCCAAGCTGGTCGCCAAAGTCCTCGAGTACAACGACACTCTGACCCAGAGCCAGATCGCCGAGGAGTCGCTGCTGCCCGACCGCACGGTCCGCTACGCGCTCAACCGACTCGACGACGAAGGGCTGGTGGACTCGCGGTTCTCGTTCTCGGACGCCCGCAAGCGACTCTACACGTTGAACCTGGACTGAGCGCCGAATCTCGACCCATCTCTTTTTGGGAGCTTCGACCGACCTCTTTTCGAGAATATTGTCGCATTCGGGCGATTCTCCGGCCAATTGCCGGGCGCAGCGACCACAGTTTTATATCCGACTGCGAACAATTCCCGAACGTGAGCCTTCGCAAGAGCTACCTCGTCGGCGTTGCCATCGTCGCGGCTTCGGCGCTGGCCAGTTTGGTCGCCGCGCCCGAGATGCCCGCGGAGATGGCGACCCACTGGAACGCGGCGGGTGAGGTCGACGGAGCGATGGACAAGGAGATAGCGCTCGCGCTGTTCCCTGCGCTCTCGGCCGTCGTGCTCGCCCTGCTCGCGGCCGTCCCCCGATTCGACCCGCTCGGCGAGAACGTCGCGGCGTTCCGCGAGCAGTACGACTCGTTCGTGGTCGTGCTGCTCGCGTTCCTCGCGTACGTCCACCTGCTCGTGCTCGCGGCGAACGCGGGCTACGAGTTCGAGATGATACAGGCGCTCGCGCCGGCCATTGGCGGCCTGTTCTTCTACGTCGGCGTGCTGCTCGAACACGCCGAACAGAGCTGGTTCGTCGGCATCCGGACGCCGTGGACGCTCTCGAACGAGGAGGTGTGGAACCGGACCCACGAGCGCGCCGCCCCGCTGTTCAAGGTCGCGGGCGGCATCGCCGTGCTGGGCGCGCTCGTCCCGACCTACGCCGAGCTACTCGTCGTCGCCCCCATCCTCGCAGTATCGCTGTACGCCACGGCGTACTCGTACGTGGCGTACCGGCGCGTCGCGACCTGAGACCGTACCAGCGGTTTTTCGACGATTCGCGCGAGTCTCGGTGAAGGAGAGACTCGGTGCAGGAGAGATTCAGCGCAGCACCGCCACCGCCCCGCGCCATGCCGCGAGGAAGGTGACGCCGAAGCCGGTGACGACCAGCGCGAAGGTCCACGGACTACTGCCGTGGAAGAAGGGGGTCGACCGGAGCGCGAGCCCGATAGCGGCCGCGATGATCCACGCTCCTGCTACGCGAGTTATCGCCGTCTTGACCGTCCGGTTCGCGCCGGGCGCGTACGCGCCCACGACCACCGCGGCTACGACCCAGCCCGCGAGGAACGGCGCGATAGTGTCGGCCACGACCAGCGGCGACTCCACCGGGCTGACTCCGTGGTTGAGTTCGCCGACGGTCAGGAACCCGACGATCACGAGCAGGTCCCCGAGCGCGAGCCTCGCGGTCCCCGACGACCGGGCGACCCGCGACCCGAGGAGTCCGTTCGCGTTGCTCATGCTCGCGGCTTGGGACCGGGTCGTTACGATTCTTCCGATGCGAGGAGGCGAGACTGCGAAGAGGATGAGGCTACGATTCTCCCGGCGCGCGCCCGACCACGGTGTACTCGAACCCGTCGGTCCGGAAGCGGGCGTCGAGGCCCGCGTCGTCGACCAGTCGAGCGAGCTCGGCCGGTCCGAAGAACGTTGAGTCGAAACCGTACAGGTGCTCGCCGACCTCGATAGCGCGACCCACGAGCGCGGTCGGGTCGATCTCGCGGACGACCAGCACGCCGCCGGGCCGGAGAACTCGGGTCGCTTCGCGCAGCGCTGCCTCGGGGTCGCCGAAGTGGTGGAGCGCGTCGGCGATGAGCACCGCGTCCACGGTTGCACTCTCGAAGGGCTGGCGTGCTGCGTCGGCCCGGACCGCCTCGAACCCCTTCCGGCGGGCTTGCTTGACCATTCCCGGCGCGGCGTCGACGACGATTCGCTCGCGCACGCCAGTCGTGCTAGCTTCGGCAAGCGCGTCCGCGCCCCGGCCGGTGCCGCCGCCCACGTCGAGGACGCGCTCGACATCGCGCTCGGCGAACGCGAGCGCTTCGCGGAGTTGCCCGGTATCGATCGACGGGGCGGCCCAGTCGTAGAATCGCGCCAGGCGGTCGAACGTCGCGGTGTCGCTGATGGATCGGGTCATGCGTGGATACGATGGGTCGAGAAAGTAAATAACTGGACGCTCGTTTCGACCGCAGGGGGTAACGGATGGACGTACTGCGGTCGCTGTTGCAGTGCTGTCCTCACGGGGGCCCGCAGTAGCTAATTCCTCGATACGAGTTCGTTCGCCGTGAGACCAAGGGAAGCTAGCTGTTGCTTGAGCCACAGAGAAACCGCACCGTACAGCACACCAAAGCACCGCAACAGCAACGACACCGAACAGTACCGCGACCGCGGTCCACATACCTCCCCAACCGATTGCGCTCCTCGCTCCGTTGCGGTGCTCACCCCTCGCAGTTCCGCGGCCGTCGGCCGCGCCCCGCTCTCGACGACCGCGCCCGCAAGCGCCGAGGTGGACAGTCAAGCCAGCGCGCGTTCGAGTGAACAGTTGGTCGTTCACGGAGTTCGGACGAACCACCGAGTCCGCGACGGGAACGTTCCGGACTGAGCATCGCAACCCAACACGGAAATTCCCGAAGGCCCAACCCCGACCATGGAGTACGCGGTGCTCGGCTGGCCCGAGGACGGCCCGCAGCTCAGGCTCGACCATCGGGCGTTCAGCTACGCCGGGAAGTTCGTGATGTCGAACACCGGGAAGGCGGTCGCTCGCGAGGACGAGTGCGAAACGGGAGGTGCGCGCGGAAGCGCAAGCGAGGATACAGTCGAATCGAGCGACGAGTACGACGACCCGGTCGCAGCTATCGCGTTCAACGAGGACCGGACCGACGCGGGAACGGCGTGGCTCCGGTACGTGACGGTCCGGGACGAGCGACGGGGCGGGGGCGTCGGCGCGAAGCTCGCCCGGTTCGCGTCGGCGCGACTCCGCGAACGCGGTTACGACGAGGTTCGAATCGCGGTGAACAACCCCTTCGCGTTTCACGCCCTGTACAAGGCCGGGTTCGGGTTCACGGGCGAGCGAACCGGCATCGCAGAACTCGTGCTGTCGCGGCCCGGCGACCGGTCCCCAAGCCGCTACCAGTCGGGGCTGGACGAGTTCCGCGAGCGCGACGACCTCGCCGCCGAAGAGCGGTCGTTCCTCGACGCGAAAGCCGACGAGGGTCCGCCGGACGTGATTCCCGATCCGGAGTAGTTCGGTCGGTACCCCTCTACCTGCGCTCGCGGCCATCGCGGTTAAGCGCGGCGCGGTCGAATCCGGACGCGATTCTGGGGGTTCTCGGGAATGAGCAATCGAAATTCGCTACCGGGGCGACACGACTCGCTGTGGACCGACACCACGCCGCGGACCGACTACCCGGCGCTGGACGGCGACCTGCGTGTCGACACCGCGATAATCGGCGGGGGAATCGTCGGCGTGACGGCCGGAGTCCACTGTGCGGAGGCGGGCCGGGAGGTTGCGCTGCTCGAATCCGACCGCGTGGTCGAGGGCGTGACCGGCAAGACCACCGCGAAGGTGACCGCACAGCACGGCCTCGTCTACGACTCCCTGCTCGACGCGCACGGCCGCGAGGCGGCCCGGAAGTACGCCGAGGCCAACGCCGCGGCCGTCCAGGCGGTCGCCGCGCGGGTCGACGAACGGGACATCGACTGTGACTTCCAGCGACTCCCGGCGTACACCTACGCCGCCGACGAGGACCAGCGCGAGAACGTCGAGCGCGAGGCCGAGGTGGCCGACAGTCTCGGTCTTCCAGCGTCCTTCGTCGAGAATCCACCGTTCCCCGCAGAGGCACCTGGCGCGGTCCGGTTCGCCGAGCAGGCCCAGTTTCACCCGCGGAAGTACCTGCTCGACCTCGTCGAGGCGATCCCCGCCGAGGGCTCGCACGTCTTCGAACGGACGAAGGCGACCGGCATCGAGGACGCATCGGAGGGGTCTCGAAGATGGGATGGAGAAGGCGCAGCGGCAGGAGCAGGAGTCGGCGACGAAACGCTGTGCCGGGTCGAGACCGAGCGCGGGACCGTCACCGCCGAGAACGTGCTCGTCGCCACGCACTTCCCCATCGAAGATCCGGCGCTCTACTTCGCGCGCCAGTTCCCCAAGCGGTCGTACGTGCTCGCGGTCCGACTCGCCGAGGAACCGCCCGAGGGGATGTTCTACCGCGACGCCGAGCCGTACTTCTCGGTCCGGCCGCATCCGACCGACGACGGCACGCTCACGCTGATCGGCGGCCAGAACCACAAGACCGGGCAGGGCGGGTCGACTGCGGCGCGGTACCGCAGGCTGATCGAGCAGGCGCGAGAGCACTTCGACGTCGAGTCGGTCGAGTACCGCTGGTCGACCCAGGACTTCGTCTCGGCGGACGAGATTCCGTTCGTCGGCGAACTCGGGCCGACGACCGAAGGCGTCTACGCCGCCACGGGCTTCGGTGGCTGGGGCATGACCAACGGGACCGCGGCGGGGATGATGCTCGCGGACTTCGCGCAGGGGAAGACTCCGCGGTGGGCCGACGCGTTCGACCCCGCGCGATTCGACCCCGGCGCGGGGACCAAGGAACTGGTGACCGAGAACGTCGACGTCGGCAAGGAGTTCACGGTGGACTGGGCCAAGGCGCTCCTCGGCGGGGAGGACCCCACTGTCGCGCCCGGTGAGGGAGAGGTCGTCAAGCGCGACGGCAAGCCTCTCGCGGTCGCGCGCGACGACAATGGAGACCTCCACGTCACCTCTGCGGTCTGCACGCACCTCGGTTGCATCGTCCACTGGAACGACGGCGAGCAGTCGTGGGACTGCCCCTGTCACGGCTCGCGGTTCTCGATGGACGGCGACGTGCTCGACGGGCCGGCCGTGGATGGCCTGCCGAAGCGCGGGGAGTAGCCAACCACGACGCAGTTGCGAGACGCCCGAACCGCGACGGTCGTTCGTCCCCCCGTCGGAGAATGTCTGAACTAATCGATTAAAATCCGGCAAAAACGTTGACTACCCTTCGCACGGTACCACATCCGGGCCAGAGAGAGCAATGGAACGCATTCTCAACGAACACACCGGGACGGTTCACAAGTCCCGTCGGGGGACGACCAGTGACGAAGCGGTCTGCGGTGCGCTTCGGCACGTCCCGCACCGGCAAGTCACGTCCGTCCCGAACGAGGAGACGGGAGTCGAGGAGGGGGTCGAACGCTGCGGGCGGTGCTTCGAGGAGGCCGGGGGCTACTGAGGGCGCTTCCTTCGGGGGCGCGCGACGCGATTCGGACCAGTAGCTTTCAAACCCCCGCGACGCCTACCTTCGGGTACGAATGGGAAACACCGATCTCCGCCAGTTGGCCGTCATCAGCGAGGTCCCGTTCGCGGAACTCGACGGTAACACCGTGGCGGTCGACGCCCACAACTGGCTCTACAAGTACCTGACGACCACCGTGCAGTGGACCCGCGACGAGGTGTACACGACCGACGACGGCACGGAGGTCGCCAACCTCGTCGGGGTCGTTCAGGGGCTCCCGAAGTTCTTCGAGAACGATCTGACGCCGGTGTTCGTCTTCGACGGCGCGGTGACCGACCACAAGGCCGCCGAGATCGAGCAGCGCCGCGAGGAGCGCGCGAAGCGCGAGGAGCAACTGGAGGAGGCCCGCGAGGAGGGCGACGCCGTCGAGGTCGCGCGATTGGAGGCCCACACCCAGCGACTCACCGACACGATACAGGAGACGACACGCGGGCTGTTCGACCGGCTCGACGTGCCCTACATCGAAGCTCCCGCGGAGGGCGAGGCCCAGGCCGCCCACATGAACCGGACCGGCGCGGTCGACTACTGCGGGACCGAGGACTACGACGCCCTGCCGCTCGGCGCGCCGCTGACGCTCCGCCAGCTCACCAGCAAGGGCGACCCCGAACTCATGGACTTCGAGGCCACGCTGGAGAAACACGACGTGACGTGGGAGCAGCTCGTGGACATCGCCATCCTCTGCGGGACGGACTTCAACGAGGGCGTGACGGGGATCGGCCCGAAGACCGCGCTGAAGGAGGTCAAGGAGCGCGGGGACATCTGGGCGGTGCTCGACCATCGCGGCGCGAGCATCGAGAAGGACGTAGACGTGATCCGGGAACTGTTCCTGAATCCGACCGTCAGCGACGACTACGAGTTCGACGCCGAGATGGACCCGGACCTCGACGCAGCCAAGGAGTACGTGACCGGCGAGTGGGGCGTCCACGCCGACGAGGTCGAGCGCGGCTTCGAGCGCATCGAGGAGTCGGTGGTCCAGACCGGGCTGGACAAGTGGACCTGAGGGCGGCTTCCTGAATCGAGTGCTTTGCTATCCTTCGAATCTGGCGCGTGCTGGCTCGCTCTTTTCAACAATGCGCGCCATCTTTCACGCGCGCCATCTTCCTCTCCACCTCGGCGCGCGTTTGGGCGCGGCGCGCGAACGCGCCGCGCCCTATCGCGCGAGGGATGAGCACCGCAGGCCCTTGGCCGAGGAGCGCAATCGGTTGGGGAGGACGTGGCTCTTGCGTTGCGGTTTCTCATGTGCTTCGGCAGTAGCTAGCTCGACTCCTGCTCCAGTGGCAAACGCTGACTCAGGAATCCAAGAATCAACAGAAACCAAGAGACTCCCAACTCTTGCACCGTTTTACTGACTCCGACCGACCTGACACCTTTTTACCGACACCACACCTACCGACGTGCATGAACGCCGACGACGTGGCAGCACTCATCGAGGAGAATCTGGACGACGCGGAAGCGACCGTCACGCATCCCCGCGGCGTGGACGACGAGGACCACCTCGCGGCAACCGTGGTCTCGCCGGAGTTCGAGGGCGTCTCGCTCGTCCAGCAGCACGAACTGGTGTACGACGCGCTGGGCGAGCACATGACGACCGACATCCACGCGCTCGAACTGGAGACGTACGCGCCCGAGGAGTACGAGGAGTAGAGCGGGGAATCCGGTTGCGGCGACGGTCGCGACTCAGACGTTCGGCGGAGCCGTCTCGGCGGTCTCCAGTTCCCGATTGTGCAGCGCCTCGCCCGTCTCGCGGTCGAACAGGTGGATCGTCTCCTCGGGAATTCGGACTGCAACCTGCTGGCCCGACTCGACGCGGCGCATGCCCGAGACTGTCGCAATCAGTTCCTCGGCGTTCGTCTGGAGGTCCTCGCCGTTCCCGAATCGGAGGTGAACCTGATTCTCGTCGCCCATCGGTTCGACCACGTCCACCGTCGCGGGGAAATCTCGATCAGTTTCCGGCTCCGCGACGAGTTCCACGTCCTCCGGGCGCACGCCGAGGACGAGCCGGTCGTGGCCCGCCACGTCCGCGCGGACACCCTCCGAGAGCGGATACTCGAAGCCTGCGCCGACGAGGGCGTCGTCCTGCAAATCGGTATCGAAGAAGTTCATCGCTGGCTCGCCGACGAACCCCGCGACGAAGCGGTTCCGCGGTTCGTGGTAACACTCCAGCGGCGTGCCGACCTGCTGGAGTCGCCCGTCGTTCAGGATGGCGATGCGGTCGCCCATCGTCATCGCCTCGGTCTGGTCGTGGGTGACGTAAATCGTGGTCGTTCCCAGATCCTCCTGCAATCGCTGGAGTTCGGTCCGCATCTGCGACCGGAGTTTGGCGTCGAGATTCGAGAGCGGTTCGTCGAGCAGGAAGACGGCGGGGTCGCGCACGATGGCGCGCCCGAGCGCGACCCGCTGGCGCTGGCCGCCAGAGAGGTCGCTGGGCGCGCGGTCGAGCAGATCCTCGATTTCCATCGTCTCCGCGGCGTCGTCGACCCGCTGCCGAATCTCGTCGTCGGACAGATCGGTCGACTCCTCCAGCCCGAAGCTCATGTTCCCACGGACGGACATGTGGGGGTAGAGCGCGTACGACTGGAACACCATCGCGATGTCGCGGTCCCGAGCCGGCAGGTCGTTGATGACGCGGCCGTCGAGGCGTATCTCGCCGTCCGTGACCGTTTCGAGCCCCGCGATCATCCGCAGGGTCGTGGACTTGCCACAGCCCGACGGCCCGACGAGCACGAGGAACTCGCCGTCGTCGATGGACAGCGAGAGGTCGTCGACCGCGACGACCTTCGAGCCGTCTCGCTCGGTGAACACCTTCGATACGTGGTCGAGTTCAGTTTTCGCCATTGTGGATGAGTTGAAATTCGATGAGTCGGTCGAGTTGGTGTTGGTGTCTCGAACACTGTCGGCCTACGCGACTGCGGGACCGATTACAGGTTCTCGAAAGCCCTCGGTGCCCACGACTGCTGCAAAACTGAGACGACGTGTTCGAAAGCCCTCGGGCCGCTCGCGGTCGCTCAGCGACATATCCTCGCTCGCTACCGCTCGCTCGGATAGGGGTCGCTGAGTCGACCACGGTAAACGCGAGCGGCCCTCGCCCTTTCAGTCCACCAGGGGTGTCCGTTGTCGAGTCGAGCGACGTGCTGGACGGTCGGCATGTCCCCAAAAGTCGTCGGTCGGCCTTCGCTCGCTGTAACCCGGTCACACTCGCACCCCCTCCGCGAACTGGTCGGCGAACAGCACGTAGACGATCAGCGTCGGGAGCGCCGCGATGAACGCCCCGGCCATCCGGAGCGGAAAGTCCACGCCTTCGAGTGCGGTCCCCAGTCCCGACAGGATGAGCGTGACCGACGCGGCCGGGTCGCTGACGCTCCGGATGATGGTCAGCGAGAACAGGAACTCGTTCCAGATCTGGGTGAACTGGAAGATGAAGACGACCGCGAACATCGGCACCGACAGCGGGAGCACGATGCGCCGGTAGATGCGCCACAGCGACGCGCCGTCGAGTCGCGCGGCCTCGATCATCTCCCACGACATGGTCTGGTACTGCGCGCGGAACAGGATGGTGCAGATGGGAATCCCGTAGGCGGTGTGGGTCACGATGAGTTCGAGGATGGTCGCGTGGTGTTCTTCGAGCAGGGGCAGCGCCCACAGGAACGCCAGTCGCTCGTCGAGTTCGACCCAGATGGACCAGAACTCCGACAGCGGGATGATGACCGCCTGATACGGGATGAAGATGCCCGCGACGAACAGCGCCAGCACCGCGATCTGGCCGCGCCAGTCGACCAGCGTCAGGCCGTACGCCGCCATGCTCCCGAAGACAGCACAGAGGAGCGTCGACGGGATGGTGAACAGGACGCTGTTGACCATCCCGTGCGAGAGCGCGTCGAAGGCGAACGCCCACTTGTCGAGCGTGAATCCCGACAGTCCCGGCGGGAGGAAGGGGAGGGTGTTCCGGACCGCCTCGCTCGTCTTGATCGATGTCACGAGCCCCGTCTCGATGGGAGCCAGATAGAACGCGACCAGTCCCGCGAGGGTCGCGTACAGCGCGGCTCGACGGAGCGCGTCGCTTCGTCTCGTTGCGTTTCGTGCTTCCGGTCGTTCCTCTTCGTGACTCATAGATTCTCCTGCCTATCTGTCCGGATCATAGGTTCCCCTGTCTGTGTTGTTGGTAGAGGTACGGCGCGATGACGGCGAGCGAGAGCGCGAACAGCAGGATGGCGATGGCCGAGGCGTAGGCCCACTCCTGCTTGTTGAACGCCTCGCGGACCATCTTGGTCGCGAGGATGTCCGCGCCACGCCGCGGGCGATACCCCCAGATGGCGTACAGGAAGTCGAACGCCTTGAGCGCGAACAGCACCAGCACGACCGACGCGCTCACCATCGCGGGCTTGAGTTGCGGGACGATGACCCGCCAGTACATCCGGAGCGTGCTCGCGCCGTCGACCCGCGCGGCCTCGTACTGGTCGTCGGGAATCGCGCGGAGCGCGGCGAGATACACGACCATCGTGTAGCCGCTGAACTGCCAGATGAGCGCGAACACCACCGACCCGAGCACGAGATCGGGATTCCCGAGCCAGCTGTAGGGCCCGAGGCCGACGACCCCGAGCAGCTGGTTCACGATGCCGAAGTTGAAGTTGTACATCCACATCCAGAACTGCGCGGTGACGATGAACGACAGGCTCATCGGCAGGAGGTAGATTGTCCGGAGCGTGCGCCCGAACCGGACCTCCCGGTCGAGCAGGATGGCGAGCACGAGGCCCACGACCAGACAGACCAGCGTGAACCCGACCAGCAGCGCGAACGTGTTCCGGGTGGCCGCCCACATCGCGGGGTCCGACAGCATCGCGCCGTAGTTGTCGAGGTCGAGCACGGAGTAGTCCGGCTCGCCGAATCCCTGGTAGTCGGTGAGCGAGATGGCGAAGTTCCAGCCGATGGCCGCGTACACGAAGAATCCCATCAGCAGGAACGGCGGCAGCCAGAACGGCGCAGACTGGACCGCATCGTGGTCGAGCAGCCGCCGGAACGCCGACCGCTCGACGACCCGCCGGTCGGTTCCGACGGCGCGCTCCTCGTCGGCTCCGACCTCCTGCCCGCCGTCGGTTTCGGTGACGCGGTCGCCAGTCCCGCGGCTCTCGCGAACCTCGCGGAGTCGGTCGCGCAGCCTCTCGACGGTCTTTGCCAGTTCGTCCCTCATGCGCGTGAAAGATGGTAGTGGAGGCCTGCGCTCGTCGCTACACGATCTCCATGAACCGTCGCGTGGCCGCGTCCACGTCGTACGGGTCGAGGAACGTGTCCGAGAGCGCGTCCTCGAGGTCCGACTGCACGTCCTGCGTGACCGCGAGGCCGTGCGCGATGGTCGGCGGTCGCTGGTCGACCGAGTTGAAGTCCTCGATGGTCTCGGTGAGGTACGGGCTGAACTCGTCGGTCGGCACCTCCCGCGTCGGGATCGACCCCTTGTACTGGTTGAACGCCACGTGGGCAGTTTCGGATCCCGCGAACCGGAGGAACGCCTTCGACTCCTCAGGACTCGGGTTGTCGAGCTGGTTGCCCGGGTAGATGAACGAGTCGAGGTGGAAGCCGTACATGTCCTCGGTGCCCGGGAACTGGATGCGACCCCAGTCCTCGCCGAAAGTCAGGTCCTCGTTCACGTACGCGCCCGCGACCCAGTTCCCCTGATGGATGAACGCGGCGTCGCCCGACATGATGCGCTGGTTGGCCTCCGTGAAGTCGATCTCCGCGGCGTCCTCGTTGAGGTACTCCGACAGCACGGTCTGGACGTTCTCGAAGGCCGCCCGCACCGCCGCCTCGTCGCCCTCGCCGTCGATGAAGTTCATGTAGGCGTCGAACCCCTGCGAGCCGAGCATGTTGACCGCCCAGAACTGGAGCACCACCCACGTCGCAAGCGAGTTGGCGTAGGGCACGGCGTCCGTCTCGCTGGCGACCGCGTCGAGCGCGTCGAGCCACGCGTCGAAGCTGTCGATGCTCTCGGGGTCGACCCCCGCCTCGTCGAGCACGGAGACGTTGTAGAACAGGTCGTTCATCCGGTGGGAGCCGATCGGGACGGCCGAGAAGCCGTCGTTGAATCGGCACGCCTCCACGACCTCGTCGGCGTGGGGCTCGACCAGCCCGGCCTCGTTCCACACGTCCTGTTCGATGTCCCCGAGCACGCCCTCGTACTGGACGAGGTTCGGCCCCGGCCACCCCGCGAACACGCTCGGCGGGTCGCCGGCCCTGAGTCGCTGGGCGACCGCCTGATCGAGGTTGACGTTTCCGGTGCCGCCGATGGCCCGGAAGTCGGTGTCCATCTCCGGATACTCGTTCTGGAACGCCTCTTCGAGGGCTGCGACCGCCTCGGCTCCGTCGCCGCCGGTCCAGCCGTGCATCAGCTCCATCGTGTTCGACCACTGCTGGTCCTGCTCGGCGTATCCCGTCAGCGCGGCCGCCCCGCCGCTCCCCAGCAGCGCCGCACATTTCGTAAACGTTCGTCTGTCGATGCTCTCCCGGTTACCCCCGTCCGTCATCTGATTTCTCCCCCGCTGTACACTCATCGAGGTGGTACTTAACGTTTTTCTAGGATGAACCCGAATCGGGGCGGTTGCGTCCGTCTCTCCTGGCACGACGCGCGACCGAGAGAATCACTATCAAACCGTTCGAGCCTCGCCGACTCACTGAGTCGACGCCCGCCGAACGCCGTCACCGGGTGGCCACCGCACTGGCGAGTGCCTAACTGAGTCCCGGGGACTGTCCAGCCGGTTCCGGAGGGTTTTACGCCCGGCGGTGACCTACCCCCGAGCGTATGAGCGACGACGAGGACTACCGCGTCGAGCAGGACAGTCTCGGAGAGATGCAGGTACCGGCCGACGCCTACTGGGGAGCACAGACCCAGCGCGCGCTCGGGAACTTCCCGATCTCGGGCATCACGTTCGGGCGACGGTTCGTACGCGCGCTCGGGGTCGTCAAGAAGGCCGCCGCGCAGGCCAACCGCGACCTCGAACTCGTCCCCGAGGAGAAGGCCGACGCCATCGTCGCGGCCGCCGACGAGGTCATCGACGGCGAGCACGACGACCAGTTCCCGGTCGACGTGTTCCAGACCGGGTCGGGCACCTCCACGAACATGAACGCAAACGAGGTCATCGCCAACCGCGCGACCGAGATCTACGGCGGGGAGATCGGCAGCCGGGAGATCCACCCCAACGACCACGTCAACTTCGGCCAGTCGAGCAACGACGTGATCCCGACCGCGATGCACGTCGCGAGCCTCGAAGCGGTCGAGAAGGACCTCCTGCCCGCGCTCGACACGCTTCGGGAGGCGCTCGACGCCAAGGCCGAGGAGTTCGACGGCGTGGTCAAGACCGGCCGCACTCACCTCCAGGACGCCACGCCGGTCCGACTCGGTCAGGAGTTCGGCGGCTACCGCACGCAGGTCCAGAAAGGTCTCGCGCGCGTGGACAACGTCCGGGACCACCTCGCGGAACTCGCGCTCGGCGGTACCGCCGTCGGGACCGGCCTGAACACCCATCCGGAGTTCCCCGGCCGGGCGGCGGAGTACATCACCAAGGAAACGGGGGTCCAGTTCCGCGAGGCCGACGACCACTTCGAGGCACAGGCCGCCCACGACGCGATGTCGGAGGCCCATGGCGCGCTCCGCACCGTCGCAGGTTCGCTCAACAAGATCGCCAACGACCTGCGCCTGCTCGCCTCCGGCCCGCGGAACGGCCTCGGCGAGATCGAGCAGCCCGAGAACCAGCCCGGGAGCTCCATCATGCCGGGCAAGATCAACCCGGTCGTCGCGGAGGCCGTGAATCAGGTCCACAAGCAGGTCGTCGGCAACGACGCCGCCGTGAGCGCCGGTGCTGCGGAAGGCCAGATCGACCTCAACCTCTACAAACCCGTCCTCGCGCACAACTTCCTCCAGTCGTCGGAACTGCTCGCCAACTCCGCCGAAGTGTTCGCCGAGAAGTTCGTCGCCAAACTGGAGGCCAACGAGGCCCACTGCGAGTCGCAGGTCGAGCAGAGCATGGCGCTCGCCACAGCGCTCAACCCCCACATCGGCTACGACAAGGCCAGCAAAGCCGCCAAGACCGCGCTGAAGGAGGGCAAGACGGTCAAGCAGGTCGTCGTCGAGAAGGGCTACCTGAGCGAGTCCGAGGCCGAGAAGGTCATCGACCCCGAGGCGATGACCCACCGCGGGATTCTGGGGAGCGACGACTGAGAACCCGCGACTGCGCCCTGTTCTCGACACTCTTTTTTCCCGATTCCGAGACGCCCGCCACTCGTTTCACCGATGGGACCGTACTTCTCGGAGAGATGTCCGACAGCCAGTCAGCCAGCGTCGAGATGACGAAGGGCGAGGCCCGGGTGGTCATCGCCGCGCTCGCCGACGAGGAGATGACCGCCATCGGCGAGCGAGCGACCCGTCTCCAGAACGTGCAGGACCACCTCGCGGCCGAGTTCGAGTTCGATCAGTATCGCGAGAGCGACCGGACGGAGTTGGCCGGCAGCGACGACTCGGGCTGGTTCACCGAGGAATGGCTCGACGACGGCCGCTTCGACACTGACGACACCGAGCGCGTCGAACTCGCCCGCGCGGAGGCCGACGCCGTGACCGACGCGCTCGCCGCCTTCGAACTCGACGAGACCCACGGGAACGCCGGGACGGCCGAGAACGTTCGCGAGCGCGTCCTCGACGCGTTCGGTGGCGACCTCGTCGGCGCTGGCGACGACTGAGTTGTCGGTTCCGAGCTCTCAAACCGACTACCGATTCCGGCTTCCTTCGAGATAGAGGTGCGCGAGCGCGAGACCGAAGAAGGGGAGCACGACCGCGCCGGTGACCGCGCTCGCGAGCGTCGACGCCACGTCGTACTCGCCGCCGAACAGTCCCGACACGACCGCCGAGGCGACGCTCGCGACGAGGTACACCACGCCCACCGCGAACACCTTCCGGACGATGCCCGTCGCGGCACCCCACCCGGCTCGCGAACTGGCGAGCGGGCCGGCGTCGTCGACCACGCACGCCGGGAACGCGAGCAGCAGTCGGAGGAGCGCGTAGGCCGCGAGGACGAGCGCGAGCAGGGAGAGAACCGCGAGCAGGCCGTCGTCGACGCCCGGAAGCGCCTCCCATTCGAGCAGATATCCCGGGAGGAAGCCCAGTCCCGCGACGACCGCCAGCACGACGCCCGTCGCGGCCAGCGCGGGCAGTCGGCGGGCCGCCGCTCGGACGCGGGTCGACAGGGACCGGGTGCGGTAGGCCACCGCGTCGGCCGCGGTCAGGTACACCGCGCCCGCGACGACCGCCACGGCGACCAGTTGGACGAGATAGGCCGGCCAGACCCAGAGCGCCACGTCGAGGTCTGCGGACGGCGAGGGTCGCGTGACCCCCACCGCGGCCGCGACCGACGGGAGATTGGCCGCGAGCGCGAGGCCGACCAGCGACGGTCGGTCGCGCAGCGTGGCCCACGACCACCGGAGCGTGTCGGCCACGGTGAGTCGCCGGACGTGGACGTTTCCGGACGACTTCTCGTGGTCTTCTCGGTCGTGGTCTTCCCGGCCGTGGTCACCCGGGCCGGGGTCGGACGCGTTGCTGTCGGTCGCGTCCCGACGGCTGCGATCCGAATCGACGCCCATGCCACGGGTTTCACGAACGCTCGCCATAAATTTCCGGGACTGCGAAAGCCCATCCCGTTCCGCGTGGGTGAGGCCGCGGTCGCGCTCGTGAGCGCGACCGCGGCCTCACCCATCGCGGTGGCGTTTCGGATCACTCGACACCAAATCGTCTCTTGGTCGCCGCGTAACAGCGTTTTTGCACCAGTTTGTTCAACCGCAGAGTGGGTCTCGCGGTGAGCGTGCAGCGAGACTGCGCGCCGAGCGCGAATGACAGCACCGCGGGTCTCGGATTGCGCGACCGAATTCTCGGCCGCGCAATCCGAGACGGGGAGACTTATCGGACGCGAGGTACATTGTTGGAGCATGGAGACGCTGAACCCCCGCGTGCGACTCGCCTGGGCCATCGGCGCGGTCGTGACCGCGGCGTTTCTCGGGGTCGGTGCGGCGGCTACCGACCGATTCGTGCTCGGCGTCGGCCTCTGGATCGCCGTGACCGTGGCGGGTCTCGCGCTCGCGCTCGGACTCGTCTTCGTCGTGCTCAGATACCGCGTCTGGCGCTTCGCGGTGCGCGACGACGACCTCTACCTCGAACGCGGCGTACTGACCCGGGTGAACACCGTCGTGCCGTACGTCCGCGTCCAGCACGTCGACACCCAGCGCGGGCCGGTCGAGCGCGCGCTCGGGCTGTCGAGCGTCGTGGTGTACACCGCCGGCTCGCGCGGTGCCGACGTGACCGTCCCCGGACTCACCCCCGAGCGCGCCGACGACCTCCAGGAACAGCTCCGGCGGCTCGCCATCGAGAGCGAGCGCGAGATCGACGCCGTATGAAGCTCCACCCCGTTTCGATCCCGTACCGCGGGCTCTCCCGCGGCGCGAGCGTCGGGTTCATGCTGTTTTTCGTCTCGCAGTCGCTCGCGGGGACCGACGCGATTCCGTTCGCGCTGGTCGGCCCGACCGCGGTCGCGATAGCCGTCCTCGGCGTCGCTGCCGTCGTGGCGTGGGAGGTCGCCTACTACCGGCGGTTCGAGTACCAGCTTGGCGACGACGGGCTCGAACTCGCCTCGGGGGTGCTCTCGCGGCGAAACCGTGAGATACCGCTGCGGCGCATCCAGAACGTGGACATCTCGCGCAACGTCGTCCAGCGCGCGCTCGGCATCGCCGCGGTCGACGTCGAGACCGCGGGCGGCGGCACCACCGAGGCCAGCCTCCGGTTCGTAGGCTACGACGAGGCCAAGCGCCTCCAGCGCGAGATCCAGCGCCTGAAACGCGGCGCGGGGGGTTCCGCCGCGGAAGGCGAAGACGGCGAGATGACTGCCTCGGACGAGGGCGCAGCCGCCGAGGAGGAGCTGTTCGCGCTGGCGACCGAAGAACTGCTCCTGCTGAGTGCGCTGTCGTTCGACTTCCGGTACCTCTCGCTGCTGGCGTTCGGCCCCGCGGCGGTTCCGTTCGTCCCGGGGTTCGCGGAACTCGCGTTCGTCGGCGGCGTGATGCTGGTGGCCGTCCTGCTGGTGGGTCTCTGGGCCATCAGTTCGGCGATGACGTTCGCGCGCTACTACGGCTTCCGGCTGACGCGGGTGGACGACGAGTTGCGGTACGAGCGCGGCCTGCTCCAGCGCTACGACGGCTCCATCCCGCTGGCGAAGGTCCAGACCGTCACGCTCACCGAGAACGTCCTGATGCGTCGCGTGGGCTACGCCACCCTCGCGGTCGAGACCGCGGGCTACGCGCCCGGACAGACCCCGAGCGGCGGGTCGGAGGCCGCGGTGCCGCTCGCGACCCGCGAGCGGGTACTCGGACTCGCACGGGAGATAGAGGCGTTCGACCTCCCCACGTTCGAGCGGCCGCCCGAGCGCGCTCGGACGCGCTACGCGGTCAGGTACGGGCTCGTGTTGGCCGGTCTCGCTGGCGGACTATTCAGCGTTCGGGAACTGGTCGGGTTTCCCGGACCGGACTTCCTCGCGTTCGCGCCTTTCGCACCCCTCGCACTGCTCACGCTCGCACCGGTGGCTGCCCACCTCAAGTGGCGCAACCGGGGCTACGCGGTCGGCGAGGACCACGCCGTCACGCGGAACGGCTTCTGGGACCGGACAATCAAGGTGGTTCCGCTCTACCGAGTCCAGACCGTCATCGAGACGCGGACGCCGTTTCAGCGACGCCGACGCTGGCGGCTGGCGAACGTCGTGATAGATACGGCGAGTTCGGCCGGCAGCGCGGCGCTCGCGGCGGATTTGGACCGCGAGACGGCCGCGGAGCTTCGGGAGTTGGTCGGCGAGAAACTACAGGCGAGTCTGGCCGAGCGCCGATCAGAGGGGACCGATTCGAGTCCCGACGGGACCCAAGGAAACGCTCGCCGAGACTGAACGGTTTTTTACTCCTCGCGCTCGGAGTGGCGGGTAATGACCGACTACGACCACGACTACGAGGACCTCGGCCTCGTAGCTGGCCTCGAAATCCACCAGCAACTCGACACCGAGACGAAGCTGTTCTGTGAGTGTCCGACCGAACTCCGCGAGCCCGACGAATCCGAGCGGCGGTTCACGCGCTTCCTCCACCCGACCAAGAGCGAACTCGGCGAACTCGACGACGCGGCCGTCGAGGAGAGCCGGGTCGACCGCGAGTTCGAGTACCTCGCGTACGACACGACCTGTCTGGTCGAGGAGGACGACGAGCCGCCCCACCGACTCGACGCGGAGGCCCAGGAGGTCGTCCTCGAGATCGCACAGCTGCTCGACATGAACGTGGTCGATCAGGCCCACGTCATGCGCAAGATCGTCGTCGACGGCTCGAACACCTCGGGATTCCAGCGCTCGACCCTGATGGCCTCCGATGGGGAAATATCGACCAGCGAGGGGGCGGTCGGCGTCGAGGACCTGCTGCTCGAAGAGGAGAGCGCCCAGCGCGTCGAAGCGACCGACGACGGGGTCCGGTACTCGCTCGACCGCCTCGGCATCCCGCTCGTGGAGATCGGCACCAAGCCCGACATCCGCTCGCCCGAGCAGGCCCGCGAGGCCGCCGAGCAGATCGGGATGCTCCTGCGCTCGACCGGGAAGGTCAAGCGCGGGCTGGGCACCATCCGGCAGGACCTCAACGTCTCCATCGCGGAGGGCGCACGCGTCGAGATGAAGGGCGTCCAGAGCCTCGACGACATCGACGACCTCGTCGAGAACGAGGTACACCGGCAGGTCCGCCTGCTCGAGCTCCGGGACGAACTCCGCGAGCGGGACGCCGAAGTCGGTGACCCGACGGACGTGACGGCGGTCTTCGAGGGTTGCGACTCCGGCGTCATCGGCGGCGCGCTCGACTCTGGCGGGAAGGTCACCGCGGTCCTCCTCTCGGGCTTCGACGGCCTCGTGGGAGCCGAGATTCAGCCCGACCGGCGACTCGGCACGGAACTCTCGGACCACGCCAAGCGCCACGGCGCGGGCGGTATCTTCCACACCGACGAACTCCCGGCGTACGGCGTGACCGAGCAGGAGGTCGCCGACCTTCGCGAGGCGGTGGGCGCAGACGAGCGGGACGCGGTCGCCATCGTGGCCGCGGACCCCGAGACGGCTGACCTCGCCATCGAGGCCGCCGCCGACCGCGCCGAGACCGCACTCGACGGCGTTCCAGAGGAGACCCGCGGCGCGAACGAGGACGGGACGACTCGGTACCTGCGCCCGCTGCCCGGCGCGGCCCGGATGTACCCCGAAACCGACGTTCCCCCGGTCGAACCCGACCCGAGCGAGGTCGAGACTCCCGAACTCCTGACCGAGAAGGTACAGCGGTACCAGGACGAGTACGGACTCGACGCCGGACTCGCCGAGCAGGTCGCGTACGGCGAGCGCATGCCCCTGTTCGAGCGAGCGGTCGAGGAACTGGGCGTCGACGCCACGCTCGCGGCCGGAACCGTCGAGAGCACCGTCACGGAACTCCGGCGCGACGACGTGCCGGTCGAGACCCTGACCGACGACCACTTCCTCGGGACGCTCGAACTCGTCGCGGCGGGCGAGACGGCCAAGGGGAACGTCGGCGAACTGCTGACGGTCCTCGCCGAGACCCCCGATCTCACCGCGGCCGAGGCGGTCGAACAGGAGGATCTCGGTAGCGCGGACACCGACGAGGTCCGCGAGGCCGTCGTGGAGGTCGTGGAGCGAAACGAGGGACAGGTCCAAGAGCAGGGTATGCAGGCGTTCTCCGCGCTGATGGGCGAGTGCATGGGCGCGCTCGGCGGGAACGCCGACGGCGACCTCGTGAGCGAACTCCTCCGCGAGGAGATCGGCAAGCGCGCCTGAGCGCCGCCGCGGCGGCGCTCAGGCGCGCTACCGCCGCTCGACGTTGTTCTGGGGACCGAGACGCGGCGTCGCCGGGCGAGTTCCACATCGCAACCACTAAATGCTTTTTAGGCCTACCTAAAACAACTGATGGCGAGCGAAGCTCCCGCGGAGTCGAACTCGAAGTCCGAGCGGCCGACCGGAAAATCGAACTCGGAGCGGTCGGCCGGAAACGAGTACGTCGACCGGTCGCTCGCCACGGTCGTGCTCGGGAGCCTCGCCATCGTCGCGGTGGGCGGACTCGTGCAGGTCAGCTTCGGGTCGTACTCGATGACGCTCCCCGAGGTGTGGGCCGCGGTGTTCGACCCGGCCGTCCTGCTCGACCCGCGAGCGTGGGAGTCGTTCCTGCTCGGTACCGAGATGCCCGAGGTTTCGCGGGACGCCAGCGTCGTCTGGAATCTCCGGATTCCGCGGGTCGTCGTCGGTATCCTCGCCGGCGCGAACCTCGCCGTCTCCGGGGCCATCTTCCAGGCCATCACCCGGAACGAACTCGCGAGCCCGTACGTCCTCGGCGTGAGTTCCGGGGCCGGACTCGCGGTACTCTTGACGCTGGTCGTGTTCAGCGGGGCCGCGGCGTTCCTCCCGCTGTTCGCGGCCGCCGGTGGTGCCATCGCCTTCATGCTCGTGTACGCCATCGCGTGGAAGGGCGGGACGAGCCCGGTTCGGCTGGTGCTGGCCGGCGTCATCGTCGGCACGGTGTTCAACTCGCTCCAGACCGGTCTGTTCTTCTTCGCGGAGGACCTCGCGGTCGTCCAGTCGGCCATCGCGTGGACCACCGGCTCGCTGACCGGCACCGACTGGGAGCAGGTCAGGCTCGCGCTCCCGTGGACCATGATAGCGGTTGTGCTGTCGGTGGCGGGGTCGCGCCAACTCAACGTCCTCCTGCTCGGCGAGTCGACGGCCAAGTCGCTCGGCATGTCGGTCGAGCGGGTCCGCTTCGGCCTCGCCAGCGTCGCGGTACTCGCGGCGAGCGCGGCTATCGCTGTCGCGGGCATCGTCGGGTTCGTGGGCCTCGTCGTTCCCCACATGGTGCGCTACCTCGTCGGCAGCGACTACCGGCGGTTGGTGGTCGGCTGCGCGTTCGCGGGCCCGGCGCTGATGGTCGCGGCGGACGTCGGCGGCCGACTGCTGCTGTATCCGATCCAGCTTCCGGTCGGTATCGTCACCGGCGTGCTGGGCGGCCCGTACTTCCTATACATGATGCGAAAACAACAGGACGTGGGTGAGATCTGAGATGAGACTGAACGACACCGAACGCGTGAGCCGGTCAGACGACGAATCGGCGGATGTCTCGGACCGCGAGCGCGCGAATCGCCCGGACGGCGACCGGAAGCAATCCGACCAATCGGAGCGGCAGGGCGGAGCGACCGAATCCGGCCACGACCCGACCGTCGACAGCGCCGTCCTCGCGGAAGACCTGTCCATCTCCTACGCGCCCGACGCCGACCCGGTGGTCGAGTGCGAGCGCCTCGACGTGCCCGAGGGCGAGGTCACCGGGCTGGTCGGACCGAACGGGAGCGGGAAGTCCACGCTGCTGAAGGCGCTCTCGGATCACCTCGACCCCGACCGCGGGTCGGTGTACCTCCACGGCCGCGAGGTCCAGTCGTACGACCAGAAGGAACTTGCCCGCGAACTCGGCCACCTCTCGCAGGAGAACGACTCGCCCGGCTCCATCACCGTCGAGGAACTCGTCTATCACGGCCGATACCCGCATCGGGGCGTGTTCGAGAGCGTCGACGAGACCGACCGCGAGGCGGTCGAGCGCGCGCTCGACCTCGCGGGCGTCGCACACCTCCGCGACCAGAACGTCGACAGCCTGAGCGGCGGCCAGAAGCAACTGGCGTGGATCGCGATGGTGCTGGCACAGGACACCGACGTCCTGCTGCTCGACGAGCCCACGACGTTCCTCGACCTGCACCATCAGCTCGGCGTGCTCGAAACCGTCCAGCGGCTCAACCGCGAGAAGGGCGTCACCGTCGCGGTAGTGCTCCACGACATCTCGCAGGCAGCCCGGTTCGCCGACTACCTGGTCGCGCTCGACGACGGCGAGATCTACGACTGGGGCCCGTCCGAGGAGGTCGTCTCCGAGCAACTGCTCGCGGACGTGTTCGAGGTCGAGGCCGCCGTCTCCTACGAGCCGGAACTCCAGATACTGCCGAAACGCGCGATTCGCGACCGCTGAAGCTTTCTTTAGGCCAGCCTAAACCGAAGCGCTTAAAATGTTTTAGGCGAGCCTAAAAATATGGTAGAAGACGATTCGGCTCGAACGACCCGGCGTCGGTATCTCACCGCCAGCGGATCGATAGTCGCGGCAGGGCTTCTCGCCGGCTGCGTGGGCGGCGTCGCCTCACCCAGTGACGGCGACGAGACCACCGTGAGCGGCGGGGCGTACTCGGCGACGATGGAGCCGGTCGGCGAGGTGAGCCTCGACGGCGTGCCCGAGACGTGGGTCGCCAACAACGGGAGCTGGGCGGACATGGGCGTCGCGCTCGGCGTCGACCCGCCGGCCGCGCTCTGGCTCACGAGCCGGTATCACACCCAGTACTACGACGAGATCGACGGCGTGTCGGTCGATAAGAGCGAGATGGTCGATCTGTACCGCGACGGGGTGAGCACGGAACTGTTCTACGAACTCGACGCCGACGTACACGTCCTCGATCCCAACTTCCTCATGAATCGCTACAAGGGCTGGGCACAGGAGGACGTCGACGACGTCGCCGAGACTGTCGGGCCGTTCTTCGGCAACAGCATCTTCTCGCGTGGCTACGGGTGGCACGAGGACTACACCTACTACACGCTGTACGAGGCGTTCGGGAAGCTCGCCGAGCTGTTCGGCCGGACCGACCGCTACGAGGCGTTCGCCGACCTCCACGAGGAGTTCCAGTCGTCGCTGTCCGACGTGATTCCGGCCGAGGGCGAGCGCCCGACTGTCGCGGTCCTCTGGGCGGCAGGCGACGAGCCCGAGACGTTCCTCCCGTACGTGATGAGCGAGGGAACCAGCTTCAAACAGTGGAACGACCTCCAGGTCCGGGACGCGCTGGCCGAGACCGACGTGAAGGACTTCCACAGCAACCGCGGCGAGATCGACTACGAGACGCTGCTCGAGGTCGACCCGGACGTGTTGCTCCTCCGCGGTCAGGAAGCCAAGACCGCCGAGGAGTTCCGGGACACGGTTGGCTCGTTCATGGAAGACCACAACGTCGCGCGCTCGCTGACCGCTGTCCAGAACGGCGACGTCTACCGCGGCGGCCCGCTGTATCAGGGCCCGATCACCAACCTCGTCCTCACCGAGCGCGCCGCAAGGCAGGTTTACAACGTGGACACGGAACTGTTCGACCGCGGTCGCGTCGCCGACATCGTGAACGGCGATATCTAAGCCGGCCTGCGCGTCAGTCGTCGCCCAGTCGCTCGACCGACTCGCCGATGGCTTCGACGCGTTCGACCTGTTCTCCGGTGACCTCCGCGACCGTCGAGGCCTCTTCGGCGACGTCGGTCGAGTGGCGCGACACGGTCTCGACCATCGCGGAGATCTCCTCGGCGGCGACCGCCTGCTCGTCGGTCGCCTCCGCGACCTCCTCGATGCCCTCCACGGTCTCGGTCACCGCGGTTACGATGTCCCTGAGCGTCTCCATCGAGGACTCGACGTTCTCGACGCCCGCTTCGACGCGTCGCTCGGTCCGTTCGAGGCTCTCGACCGTGTCGTCGGTGTGTGCCTGTATCTCGGCCACCATCTCCTCGATCTCGCTGGCCTGGGTCTTCGACTGCTCGGCGAGCGACTTCACCTCCTCGGCGACCACCGCGAAGCCGTCCCCGGCCTCGCCCGCGCGTGCGGCCTCGATAGACGCGTTGAGCGCGAGCAGGTTGGTCTGGTCGGCGATGTCGTTTATCACGTCCACGATGTCGTCGATCTCGGTGACTCTCTCCTCTAGGTTCGCCATGTCGTCGGTCACGTCCCCCCGCGCGTCGTCGATGTCCGTCATGGCGTCCATGGCCTCGCTGGCGGTCTCCTGACCGTCCTCGGCGAGTTGCTTGGCCTGCCGACTGGTCTGTTCGACCTCCTCGGCGCTGGCGGCGACCTCCTCGACGGTCGCGCTCAGGTTCTCGGTCTCGCCGGCGATCTCGTCGATGTCGTCGGCCTGTTCGTGGACCGACTCCTGGATCTCGTCGGCGCTCCGCGCGACGTTCTCCGCCGAGTCCGACAGGTCCTGGAGCGACGCGTTCACGTCTTCGGAGATAGCCCGCTGGAGGTGCTCCATCTCCGCGTTTGTCTCCCGAATCTCCTCGCTGTACGACTGGATGTACGTGTCAGACACCACCTGCATGTCGAGGTTCACGATTCGGAGCAGCGACAGTACCTCCTCTATGCCCTCGGAGAACTCCTCGCGGATTACGTCGGCGGCCTCGTCGTCGACACGCTCGACGGTGCGTTCGATCACGCGCTCGCCGATCTTCGGCACGAGGAAGTTGTAGTAGAGCGCGTACGCTCCGAGGTAGTGTTTCATCGGCATATCGAGCACGTCGTGGACCTTCCCGATGCGGGCCCGACTCGAGAAGTACTCGCGGTCGTACTCGCCGCTTGCGAGCGACAGCAGATAGTCGGCCTGCGTCTCCTTGAGTTGATCGACGGTCCGGGTCGAGCGGCCGAGGACCTCCGAGGTCTCCTCGCGGTCGGTGAGGTGGTCGTAGAACTCCGCGACCGCCTCGTCGGCGACCGACTCGAACATGTCGCTCATCCCGTCGAGCCGCTCGGCGTCGGCGTCGTCGAACCCCGTGAAGTCCTTGCGCCACGCGACCTCCTCCTCGTCGATGGCGAGGTCCGCGAGCAGCGAGTCACCGTCGATACGCCCGGCTATCCGGTCGTCGGCCGTCGCAGTCTCCATGATAGCACCACGGGAGCACGGCGACTTAATCATTCGGAGCGTTATCATGCGTGAAAAGCGGGACGGGAAGGAGTTCGGCGACCGCGACGGACCGGTGAACGCGAGTGCAACGGCCCGGAGAAACCTTGAAGATTGGGGGTGCCCAACGTGTCACCATGAACAAGTGGCTGCGCGTCGGCGGCTGGGCCGCGCTCGCGCTCGTCGTCCTGTGGGTGATCCTGGAGATCGTGACGGTCGTCCTCGGCATCGTGTCGTGGCTGGTAGGAACGGTGGTCTCGCTGGTGGTCCTCGGTTTGGTGCTGTATCTGGCATACCTCCTCGTCTCGAAACTGCTGGGCGGTGGCGGCTCCGGTCGCTCGCGGTCGCGGTCGCGCGAGCGCGAGAAGATCTTCGAGTGAAAAGCATCGAGTGCGGATGATAGCGGACGATTTTTTCGAGCGAGTCCGGTTGCTCGGCGAGTCCGCGGCGGCGCGCCGCCGCGGACTCGCCGAGCAACCGCGCGTACCGTCGCGGAGTCACCGAGCAATCGCACAGTGTCGACAACAACTGGTCGAACTCGCCTACACCGGCGCATAGCGCCGAACGCCCGACACGAACTCGCGGGAGATCACCGACCAGCGGGGGTCGCTCACGCGCTGTGAGAGCCGGTAGGCGACCCAGACCAGCACCACCGCGAACGCCGCGTCGGTGACCCAGTGGACGCCCAGATACAGCGTCGACAGCACGATGCCGACCGCCAGAATCCCCGCGGTGTAGGCGTACCGAGCGTCGGCCTTCCGGGCATAGAGCGCCGCGAGCACCGACAGGCCGGTGTGGAGGCTCGGGAACGCCTTCACCAGCGTGTCGGTCGAGAAGATGCCGTACCGGATGGCCGGGCTGAGCTCGTACATCAGCGGGTCGACCGACGAGAGGTACAGCGACGACACCTTCACCGGGAACAGCAGGAAGAACGGCACCGAGCACAGTACCACGATGATGTACGCCAGCGCGTAGCGCTGGGCCTCCTTCTCGTCGTGGGCCTTCACCTTGAAGTACGTGAACAGCACGATGAACGGGAAGCCCACGAGGTAGATGGCGGTGGCGAAGATGGTCAGCGGCGTGGTCGCCACCGCCTGAAACGCCACGACGGTCGCGCCTTCGAGCGCGTAGATAGCCCCCGTGAACGTCCGGGGCACGTGGAAGTGCAGCGCCAGCGTGTTCACGGTCTGGGTGACGACCCACGCCACGCCGAGATACTTCCAGTCGGTCCGTAGGAAGTCCCGGAGCAGGTCGCGGAACCGGAGGTCCGGGATGAACACCCGCTTGCCGACCAGCATGGTGGCGACGCTCGGCACCGCCACGAGGAGGGTGAACTGCGTGCCGAGCGGCAGGGAGGCGAACTGCATATCGAACGGCAGGGAGGGAACCATATTCATCGCTGAGTTCGTGCCAGTTGCATAAAAGCGTTGACTATCGGTACGAATCCGTCGGTTCGTCGGCTGGGCGCGGACGTCGGTCGGCGGGACGTAGGCACCGGTCCGCGACGCGCTATACGCTCCATCTGCAGGTCGATACCGAGTATCTTCGCGGACGAACAAAACCGTTCGGGCGGAATCCGCGGCTTCGACCGCCTCAGCCCGCTACTGACCGCTGGATTCCGATTCGTCGCTCTCCAACTCGTTGCTCTCCGAGCCATCGCTCGCCGATTCGTCGTTCCTCGATTCGTCGTTCCCAGATTCGTCGTCCGCGTGATATATAGCGCGGCGCAACACGCCGCGGAGCGTCCTGACCTCCCGGCCGGTCGGGTGCGCGCGGCCGAGCAGCCGCCGGACGAGCCGTAGCGTCTTGTCGCGCTTCTCCTCGGGGTGGTCGACGGCCGCGAGGAACTCGGCGAAGTGGTCGTAGAACCCCTCGATCTCGCGCTCGTCGGCGCGCTCGCGCTCCACGTCGGGGAGCTGGGTCTCCTCGATTCCGAGGTCCCGGAGTTCGTACAGCGTGACGGTGGCGGCCTGTCCGAGGTTGAGCGAGGGGTAGGACGCGCTGGCCGGAATCGAGCACACCTCGTCCACGCGGGCCATCTCCTCGTTCGTCAGGCCGTTGTCCTCCCGGCCGAAGACGAGGCAGGTGTCGGCCTCGACCGTCTGCAGGGAGTCGGCCAGCTCCGCGGGCGTCACGAACGGGAAGCGCCGGTGCTTGCGGGCGTCCTCGTTGGTCGTGGCGGTCAGCCCGACCGTGTGGTAGTTCGCGACCAGTTCGTCGAAGCTGACCTCGTCGTAGTTCGGCAGCACGTCCTCGCGGGCCTGCCCGGCGAAGCCGTACGCCTCGCTGTCGCGGTCGAGTTCGGGCGGGTCCACCAGCTTGAGGTCGTGCATACCGAAGTTCTTCATCGCGCGAGCGATGGTGCCGACGTTGCCCGGCGTCTTCGGCTCGACGACGGCCACTGCGGGCGGGTTCATGACGGATAGTCCGCGTCGAGGTCCAGATCGTCGTCCACGTCGAGCGGTTCCCGGAGGTCGATGCGCTCCTGATCCTCCTCGGGGACGTCGACGGTGAGCGCGTCCTGATCGACGTTCGACGGGTCGGGCACGTCCTCGGGGTCGGTCTCGACGTGCTCGACGCTGCCGTACCCCTCGGGCGCGCGTCCCCCGTCGGCGAACCACTCGTGGAACTCGTCCTGAAGCTCCTGCTCGCCCTTGTAGCGGTCGCCGCCTGCCTCGGCGAACCAGTAGACGAAGTCGGCCTCGTGGTCGGCACAGAGCACGACCTCGCTCATAGGTTCGCCGTACACGATCTCGGCGACGTTGCACTGCTCCAGGCCCTCGTCGCCGTGAATCAGCCAGCAGGCGTCGCACGGCGAGTTCACCAGCGCTTGGAGGCGAGCCAACCGATTTCGCGCGTCGTCCGGGATCTCGTCCATCGGCCGGAACTCGCCCTCGTCGGTGAACAACTCGTCCTCGTCGAACCGCCACCCTCTGAGTCCGATGCTGACCTTGCCCATTTGCTCGGGAAGTTGGGATTCGGCGGTGAAAAAGAGCGCGTTCTGTTCGCGCTCGCGGCCGCGCGCCGCTCCGGGTAGTCCCGTCGGGGACTCTGACGACCGCAGGCGAACCGACCTCCTTTTTGTCGCTCGCTCCCTGCTACCCGGACATGCAGAACGTCACCGCCGCGGGGCTGGGTATCGGCGACGACCACCCGCCGCGGATCATGGGCGTGCTCAACGTCAGCGAGGAGTCGCCCTACGACCCGAGCGTGTACGACGACCCGGGCGAAGCCGCCGCGTACGTCGACTCGGAGCTCGTCGGCGAGGGCGCGGACATCGTGGACGTGGGCCTCGAATCCGCCAACAAGCGCTTCGAGGTGCTGTCTGCCGAGGAAGAGCTCGACCGGCTCGACACCGCGGTCGAGGCCATCGAGAGCGTCTCGGGCGACCCCGTCTTCTCCATCGAGACGCGCTACAGCGAGGTCGCCGACGAGGCGCTCTCGCGGGGGTTCGACATGGTTAACGACATTTGCGGGTTCGCCGACCCCGAGATGCCCGTGATTTGTCGCGAGCACGACGCCGCCGTGGTCAAGATGGCGAGTCCGCCCGACCTCGAACGCCCCGGCGCGGTGGAGAAACCCGACGACATCTACGAAGCGCTGAAACGCGGTGGCCTGACCGACAAGACCATCGTGGACCCCGCGTTCGGCGGCTGGTCGGAGGACAAGACCCTCGAAGACGACCGCGAGACGTTCCGCAGGCTCCGGGAGTTCCGCGGGCTGGGCCAGCCCATTCTCGTCTCGATCAACCGGAAGAACTTCCTCCGAGACCTCGCAGACAGGAGCACCGAGGAGGCGCTACCGGTGTCGCTGGCCGCGACCTCGATGGCGGTCGAGCGCGGCGCGCACGTGATCCGAACGCACGACGTGGCCGAGACCGCCGACGCCGCGAAGATCGGCGCGGCGTTCACCCGCGACCGGGTCCGGACGGCGATTCCGGGCGATGAAGGAGATCGCGAAACCCTCCGAGTCGAGGAACTGGACGTGACGACCTCGGGCGAGGCGGCCCGTCACTTGGAGCGCATCGCGGCCTCGTCGACCAGTGCCGACGAGGCCGCGATGCGCGTGGTGGAACTGTCCGGGCTTTCGAGCGACGAGCGCGAAACGCTCGCGCAAGCGGCCACGGACGCGGGCGTCACGGTCGAGCCGGGAGATCCGACTACACGGGGTGATTCCGCGATCTTGCTCGCGGGAACGCTCGCCGGATTGGATCGGCTCCAGCGCACGGTGGAACCGAACTCCGACCGGATCGTCGCGGCTCTCGCGGCTCTCGAAGCTGTCGAAGACCCGGAACGTTAAGAGAAAACTTATGCCGGGGGAGTCAGAAAGGTCGCTTGGGAAGCTGGAAGGGCACCTCGCGGGTAGGGGTACTTGCAAGGTGACCTTCCGGCTCGAACGGTTCTGACATGAACTACGAAACGTGGAGTCCCGTCTATCGCGAAATCCTGGCCGACTTCGGCTTCGACGCGGCGGGCGACGAGCGCGCTCGCGACGAACTCGCCGAGCTGACCCGCCCGTTCGACCTCGGCCGCCTCGACGTCGCTGGCGAGACGGTCGCCATCGCGGGCGCTGGTCCGTCGTTGACCGACCCCGACCATTCGGACCGGAACGACGAACTCGCTCGGGCTCGCGACGCCGACGCGGTGTTCGCCGCCTCGACAGCGGCTGACGCGCTTCGGGAAGCCGAGATCGCGCTCGACTGCATGGTCACGGACCTCGACAAGAACCCGAAGACGGCCCGCGACCTGACGGAGGAAGGCGTCCCGGTCGCGACCCACGCCCACGGCGACAACGTGGCGGCGGTCCGCGAGTGGGTCCCGAGATTCGAGCCCGAGGCCGTCCTGCCGACCACGCAGGCCCGACCGGTCGCCCACGTCGAGAACGTCGGCGGGTTCACCGACGGTGACAGGGCAGCCTTCCTCGCCGATCACCTCGGCGCGGCGGAACTAGTGTTCATCGGCTGGGACTTCGACGACCCGGCCGTCGACCCCGTGAAGGCGAAGAAACTGGCGTGGGCCGAGCGCCTGCTCCGGTGGCTGGAGCTCCGCCGCGGCGAGCAGTTCGGCGTGCTGGAGGGTCGTCGGGAAGAGGGCGTTCTCGGCGGCCGTCGCGAGGGAATCGACGTGAGCGAATTCCCAATCTGAACGGATTTCCGGGGCCGATTACGGCGGTGACGGGCCAATCATCACGTTTCCGGGCATCATCACTTTTGTCCTGCGCGTAGAGACCGGAGTAAGGGTCACCGACAATGAGCGTCCTCGCCGAGTTGACGGTCCCGGCCGCCGAGTTCGTCCTGACCGAGACGCTTACGTCCGTCTCCGGAATGCGAATCGAGATCAAGCGCGTCGTCGCGGGGAGCGACCGCGTGACGCCGTACTTCTGGGTGGCCGAGGCCGACTTCGACGACTTCGAGGCCGCGCTCCGCGGCGACCCCACGGTCGAGGACATGGTCATGATGGAGGAGCAGACAGACGACGAGCGGTTCTACCGGGTCGTCTGGCGGGCCGACAGCGCCAATCTCATCACGGCCGTCTCGGAGACCCGCGCGACCATCATGGAAGCCGTGAGCGAGAACGGCGACGACTGGCAGGTCAAGTCGCTGTTCCCGGACCGGGACGCGCTCTCGAAGTTCCACGACTACTGCGTCTCCCACGACTTCTCGTTCACGCTCGACCGCGTCTACACCGCCGACAACTCCCAGGAGGAGGGCGAGTACGACGTGACGAGCGACCAGCGGGAGGCGCTCGTCGGGGCCTACCACGCCGGCTACTTCGACGTGCCCCGCGGAATCACGCTGACCGAACTCGCCGAGGAACTCGGCATCTCCCGGAACGCGCTGTCGGCCAGACTCCGGCGGGGCCAGCGGAATCTCCTCTCGAACACGCTGGTCCACGACGAGTGAGTCGACGGCGAAACGGACCGCACGTAAAACGGTGGTAGCACTACCACACCGAACCTATCGGGAGTGCGGGCCAACGTTTGGAGGCGACTTCGGTGGTACGATGAACGTAGAAGACAAACGAGTAAACCTCGATACTGCAGAGTCGGCGGAGCAACCGACGGTCGTATACGAGCGAGACGACCGCGAGATGGCGACAGAGGCCGTGGTCGCGGCAGTCAGTTCAGCGCTGGAGACCACGGCGACCGAACTCGACCCGATCTACGACGTGGTGGATTCGGACGCACTCGATGCTCTCTTTCCTCCCGATGATGCGCGTAAGTCGGGGATGCGCGACACGACTGGGATGAACGGCCACGTCACGTTCCTGTACGGCGGCCAACTGGTTCGCATCGGGAGCGACGGGGCGGTGCGCGTCTTCTCCGCGCACGACGGCTGATCGGCTTTCTGGACGATTGGGGCTCTGTGAGCGGACCGCCGTAGCGGAGCGTGCTGTAGTGGTGACCCGAGTTTGGTTTTTCGAGGCCTTGCCGACAACCGCGCGAGTGCGTGACTTGGTAGCGCGATTCCGGCAAGTCTCAAGGGTAGGCCGTTCCTACTCTCTTTCCTCAGAACTCATGTGGAATCCGAATCTCCGATCTCACACCGATCTCGGTCTATTCGTCGGTCTCGCGGCAGTCTGGGGTACCGCCTATCTCGCCATCGAAGTCGGTCTGCGGACCGTTCCGCCAGTGACGCTCGCCGCGCTCCGGTACGACGTTGCCGGGGTCGTGTTGCTCGCGGTCGCGGCCGTACTCGCCGTCCGCCGGGGGAACCGATTCCTCCCGCGGACCCGCGACGAGTGGAAACTGATCGGCATGGGCGGCGTGCTCGTCATCGGGGCTCACTTCGCGCTGCTGTTCGCCGGCCAGCGGTACGTCTCCGGCGGCGTGGCCTCGGTCGTTATGAGCCTCGTACCTGTCATGACGCCGGTGTTCGCGCTCGGACTGCTCCCCGACGAGCGGCCCGACGCCCGACAGACGCTCGGCGTGGTGCTCGGCCTCGTCGGCGTGATCGTGGTCGCGCGGCCCGACCCTTCGGGAAGCACGACGACCATCGGCGTGGCCCTGCTCGTGCTCTCGGCGGCGAGCTTCGCGCTCGGCTCCGTGCTCACGAAACGCTACGAGTCGGGGCTGTCGGTGGTGGCCGCGCAGGCGTGGACGATGCTGGTCGGTGCCGCGGTGCTCAACCTGTTGGTGGTCGGCCTGCCGGGCGAGTCGTTCGGTCGCGTGGGCGCGACCCCGACGATGCTGGTCGCGCTGGCGTACCTCTCGGTGGTCGCGAGCGTCGGCGGCTTCGTGGCGTACTTCCGGCTGCTCGACCGGTTCGGTCCGAACGAGGCCTCGCTGGTCAGCTACGCGGTGCCGATGTTCGCCGCGCTGAGCGAGTGGCTCGTTCTGGGAAGGACCATCACGACCGCCACGGCGGTCGGCTTCGGCATCATCGTCGTCGGGTTCGCGGCCATCAAGTGGCGCACGCTCCGCCGGGCCACGACGCCGACGCCCGAGCGGACTGCAGTGAAGTCACAGGCGTCGAAGGCGGGCGCGGTGATGGTCCACGACAACGTCTACCTCCGCGACGTGGAGTAACTGACAGAACGCACCAAGTCGGGCGACCGGACGGCGACCGGCCGTTCGGTCGCCCGACGAGCGTCAGCTCAGACGTCGGGGCCGAATCTACGCCCGGTTATCTCTTCGGGTCGTAGCCTGTAGAAGTCGAACCCGAGTTCGTCGACCGACATCTGCGTGGAGACGTTGAGCACCGGAACGACGTTGTTCTCGGCGAGCGCGTTGGCTGCGAGCAGTTGTTCATCCTCGGGGACCGGTTCGATGGGGCCCCGAGCCACGACGCTCGACGCGGTCAACCCGTCCACGTACACGGTGAACGTGGCGGTCTCGGTCGTCTCCATGAACGACATCTTGTGGCTGGAGTCGGTGTAGGCCATCTGGAAGTAGATGCTCTCGCCGTCGTACCCGAACGACTCGGGGACTGCGTACGATTCGCGTCCGTCTGACAGCGACAGGACTCCCGAGTCACGCTCCCGGAGGAATGAGTCGATCTCCGACTCACTCATATTTGCGACATCCATTCATTGCGAATAGATGATATCTGTTTAAGTACCTGTTCTTCGATCGCGGGCCACCATTCACTTGCTTGGCGCGAGCGCGTCGATGGTCGACTTAATCTCGCTTTGGTCCGCACCGCGTGGGAACGACACGGCCACCCTGTCGACGCCCTCGATCTCCTCGAATTTCTGCAACTCCTCGCGGGCCTCGTCGGGCGTCCCGACCGCGCCGAGATCCTGGAGGAGGTCGTCGCCGATGGCGTCCAGCGCGGTCTCCTTGTCGGCGTTACCCCACGCCGAAGCGACGGCTTCGGCGGTCTCCTCGTAGCCCTGCCGGGCCAGCGCCTCCCGGTAGAAGGTTCCCATCGCGCCGACGTAGAACGCGAGGTGCTGGCGCGCGAGCGTCCGGGCACGCTCGCCGTCCGCCAGCGCGGCACAGGTCAGCGAGAGCGTGACCCGCACGTCGTCGGGGTCCCGGTCGCCGAGGTCGGCCCCACGCCGGAGGTCGTCGAGGCGCTCGCGCACGCCGTCGGGCGTGACCATCAGCGCGTGCCAGCCGTCGGCGAACCGCCCGGCGAGTTCGACCGACTTCGGGCCCATCCCGGCCGCGTCGATGGGCACGGTAGTCTCGGGCGGGTCGCACCGGAGTCGGAACCCGCCGAGCGTGAAGATATCGCCCGCGTAGTTGACGGTCTCGCCCGAGAGCACCTTCCGGACGATCTCGACGTACTCGCGGGTCCGGCGCAGCGGTCGCTCGAAGCTCTGGCCGTGCCAGCCCTCGATCACCGCGGGACCGGAGGGGCCGATGCCGAGCCGGAGCCGTCCGTCCGACAGTTCCTGCAGGGTCGCGGCGGTCTGACCCACGAGCGCGGGCGACCGCGAGTAGACGTTCAGGATCGAGGGGCCGATGCCGATCTCGTCGGTGCGCTCGGCGATAGCCGACAGGACGGTCGCGGCGTCGCGGCCCCACGTCTCGGGAAGCCACGCGCGGCGATACCCGTGATCTTCGGCGCGCTGAGCGAGCGAGACGAGCGAGTCGATGCTCGGCTGGGCCGCGACTGGCAGGTGGACGGTTCGCTTGGTCATGGCCGGGACGACGCGGACCGGCCCCTTAGTTCCGATGCCAACGCCGAGCGTCGGAAACGGGGTTCATCCGGAGCGGGATTGGTTCGGTTTCCCAGAGATTGTCGAACTCGCGTCGTGAAAACAGATTCAGTTACGATGTTTCGGGATAGAACCGATCACCGTTTCTCGATAAACTGAAGTCGATTACGCCCTTTCGCTCCGACGTGAGTTTCTGGGCCACCGACGCGGACGAGCGCCGACTCTCCTTTTCCGCGGGCGAGATCACGGGCGCGGTCGGCGACTCGGCCACGGTACTCCCGGTGGTCGTCGCGGTGTCGGCGCTGACCCAACTCAGCCTGCCGATCCTCCTGCTCTGGTTCGGCGTCTTCCAGGTGGCCTGGGGCCTGCGGTACGGCGCGCCCGTCTCCGTCGAGCCGATGAAGGCGCTCGCCGCGCTGGTCATCGCGGGCACGCTGTCGGTGCCCGAACTCGCGTTCGCGGGGGTGCTCGCGGGCGCGGTCCTGCTCGCGCTCGGGGCCGCGGGCGCGCTCGGAACGCTGGCCGAGTACGTCGACACCCCGGTCATCCGCGGCGTCCAGTTGGCGGTCGCGCTGGTGCTCGCGCAGACGGGGCTCGAACTCGGCGTTGGCGCGCCCCGGACGGCGCTCGCGGCCGGAGCGGTCGGCGCGGCGGTGGTCGCGGTCGGTCGCCCGCGGGCGAGCGCGCTGGCCGTCCTCGGATTCGGGGTCGCGCTGGCTGGACTGGAGACGGGAGTCCCGACGATTGCAATTCCGGAGTTCGGCGCGACGCTCACAACGCTCCCGTCGCTCGCACCCACGGCCGACGCGCTCTCGGCCACCGGCGCGCAGTTGGCGATGACCGTGGGCAACGCCGCGGTGGCGACCTCGCTGCTGCTCTCGGACCTGTTCGACGCCGACGCGTCGCCGGACGAACTCGCGACGAGTATGGGCGCGATGAACCTGCTCGCGGTCCCGCTCGGCGCGCTCCCGATGTGCCACGGCTCGGGCGGCGTCGCGGGCAAGTACGCCTTCGGCGCGCGGACCGCGGGCGCGAATCTGGTGCTCGGCGCGTTGTACGCCGCAGCCGCGTTCGTCGCGGTGGATCTAGTGGCGGCGTTCCCCCTCGCCGCGCTCGGCGTGGTGCTGGTGGTCGTCGCGGGCCAGTTGGGCAAGGCGAGTCTGGAGACAGAGTCGCTAGGGCTGACGGTGAGTATCGGCGTGCTCGGTTTGGTCGCGAACGTCGGGGTGGCGTTCGTGGCTGGAATCGTGGGTTCGGTCGTGCTGTCGAGGATTCGGGGCGGGTCGTGACTGCGTGGTGGTTCGAGAATACCTAGTCACGATTTCTGAACTCAGTGTGTATACAGATCGGAATCAACTGGTCAGTAAGTCTGCCCACCCATCATTGCCAAACGGAGAAACTCACGCCCATTTAGATAATGTTGAGGTACTGAAGCCCGGCGATAAGCAAGATGCAACCAGCCAGTACGAGTTTCATTACCCAAGACGGGACGTCTTTTCGAATTCTAAAGGCCCAATCCATACGAACTAATAGTACGCCTGATTATTATAACCCGAGGCTTTGGTTACGATACACAACTGAACCGTCAGCTATCTAGAAAATCTGTCTGTAACGATCGAACGCTCGGCGAAAACCTGTCCGAGAGAATATCTGAAACCCTCGATTTCGTCCGGATCACGCCCGAAATGACGATTTGTTCACGCGGCGAACGAAGGCCCTTTGCGCCCATAGCCAATTCTCGGGAGTCTAACCGCACGAATGCGGCGGGTAGTAGGTCCGTGAACGCAATGGTGGTCCTTTCGTTCGACGGACCCGATCTGAGAAGCTGTGGGGAACTCTCGGATTGTTTCCGGCTCTCGATTGTTGGAACGGTTGCTAAGTGCTATGCAAATTGAGCAGTCCGCATCGCTCGATAGTCACACGATGTACGCCTATATGTCAGTTCATGCCCACTAATGAGCGGGAGAAAACTACCGTAGAAGAGAGGACACGTTGTCTATGACCGGGAGACGCGCATGTCTTCGACAATTACTTCATCTGTGCCCTCTCCGCCGTTGACGACGCCAATATAGAGCGCGGTAAGTGTCTCCCCAGAGATGCCCTCAACAGTTCCTTCCTGCAACTCGGCCAGTGTTGCCTCGGTTTCCGCATTCAGAAGGCCGAATACGGTGTCGCCGTCGATGGTCACCTCCCCACTTGCGGCTGAAAACAGGATTCCTTCATCGTCAGTCTCGGAGCCAAGGGCACTCTCCGTCCCGTCGTCGTTGGACTCCCAATTCCCGAACTCGCCGCTATCATCTTTGTCCAAGTACAGGCCGAAGAACAATTCGGCAGGTCTCCAGCGCGAGGTCTGGAGGGTTCGTGAAGTGACGGTCACGGTTTCAATCGTGCCAAGCCGCCCGAGATGGACGTCGAATCCTGTATTCCGGTTCGGTGGCTCCGTCCCGAGGTTTTGCGCGAGACAGCGCACGCTGCCATTGGATTGTGGCTCTGCCAGCCATCGACTCTCCCCGTCTTGCATATCGTACGGTGTGTCTGACCGCCCCCACGTCTCGGGGCCTTTCGGAAACCACGCGTAATGGCCGTGACCCTCGATTTGGGCAACGAGGCCCGTTTGCTCATCATCCGCGATTGCACTCCCGACGGCTGTTGTGCCACCGCAGACGACCGCTCCTGTGGCGACCGCTCCTTCGCGAAGGACACTGCGGCGTGAGACAGTCTTGTGTGGTGTCATTGCAGTATTTCACACCCACGTGGCTATTGGTATACGTTAACAAATAACATATAGAGCGTTTCTATCGTTCATCCGTCGTAATAAGGAATACAGCGGACTAAACCTCTCTACGGTAGTCATGCCCGTTGCGTAATATCCTGTTTCCGACACAAATTGCGCCATGTTTTCGGAACGCGGTTGCCAAACGACCTATGATAGGTACACACTCTATACTTATCACTGCCAGCTCTTCGAGACCTCCATCCCCGACAACCTATAACACCCTCCACCACGACCCACGCCACATGGACGACCCCTCGGACCCCTACGGACCCACGCGCCAGCGTGAGGTGTACGCCAGCGGGATGCTCGCCGACCAGCGCCCCGACCTCCCGGTCGACCCCGACGAACTCCGCGAGCAGGCCATGAACGCCCTCTCCGAGGAGGCCTACGCCTACGTCCGGGGGAGCGCAGGTGGCGAGAACACAGCCGAGCGCAACCGCGCTGCCTTCGACCGCTGGCGGATCGTCCCGCGGATGCTGCAGGACGTGGCCGAGCGCGACCTCTCCGTCGATCTGCTCGGCCAACAGCTCCCCGTCCCGGTCCTGCTCGCGCCCATCGGCGTCCAGTCGATCATCCACGAGGGCGGCGAACTCGCCAGCGCGGCCGCCGCGCGCGACGCGGGCGTCCCGTTCGTCTCCAGTTCCGCCGCGTCGGCCACGATGGAGGCGGTCGCCGACGAGTTGGGCGAGGCGACCGGTTGGTTCCAGCTCTACCCCAGCGTCGACCCGGACGTGACCGCGAGCTTCCTCGACCGCGCCGAGTCCGCGGGCTACGAGGCCGTGGTCGTCACCCTCGACACGCCGACGATGGGGTGGCGCGAGCGCGACGTGCAGAACGCCTACCTGCCGTTCCTCGACGGCGAGGGCGTGGCGAACTACCTCTCGGACCCCGCGTTCCGCGATTCGCTCGACGCCCCGCCGGAGGACGACGAGCGCGGCGCGCTCTGGCAGTTCATCGACCAGTTCGGCGATCTCTCGATGGACTGGGACACCGTCGAGTTCGTCCAGGAGCACACCGACCTTCCCATCGTTCTGAAGGGCATCCTCCACCCCGAGGACGCCCGCGAAGCCGTGCGCCGGGGCGTCGACGGCATCGTCGTCTCGAACCACGGCGGCCGACAGGTCGACGGCGCGATCTCGGCCGTCGCGGCGCTTCCCGAAGTCGTCGCGGCCGTCGAGGACGAGCGGGCAAGGAACGACGGCGGCGACGGGGACGACTTCGCGATCCTCTTCGACAGCGGAATCAGGCGCGGCTCGGATGCCATCAAGGCGCTCGCGCTCGGCGCGGACGCGGTCCTGCTCGGGCGACCGTACGTGTACGGGCTCGCAATCGACGGCGAGGACGGCGTGCGCGAGGTCGTCAGGAACTTCCTCGCGGACCTGGACCTCACGCTGGCGCTGAGCGGGCACGACACCGTCTCGGAACTCGACGAGTCCGTGCTGGTCGAGCGCAGCTGAGCCGACCGAGAGGCCGATATTCGGCTTACCTGACCGCGAACGCGAGACAGATGAGTGCACCGTTGAGCCCGAGGAATCCGACGATCAGAAGGCCAATCGGCGGTTCGTCAGTGGGGTGGACGGCGAGCAGGACGAACGATCCCACGCCGAGCGCGCCGAGGCCGACCACGAGCACGGCGTCCGACCACCGGTTCCACGCGTCCTCCAGCACCGGTTCGACCCTCGCGAGCCACCAGTCCGAGTCCGGCGCGTCCGCGTCGACGTTCCGAGCGCCGACCAACTTGAGAACTGCTGACGGACCGGCCGCAGCGGCGAGACAAGCGAAGCCAATGGCCGTGACGGCGATGAAGCTGATCAGCGTCGGCCCACGGACCTGCCCGAGAAAGAACACCGCCACGAACGAGAGACAGGCCACGCCGGCGAGGACCCCGCGGATCGCGCGGACGACGGACGGTCGCATGTGGTAACCCGGTTCGCGTGGGATGATAATACCAACTGTCACGCTTCGATTTCAGTCGGGTTCTTCCGCCCGGTCGGGTCCCAACCCCGAGTTTGACAACGGTCCGGCACCACCTCCCGGACGTGAACATCCACTGGCATCGCCGGGACCTCCGCGTGGCGGACAACCGCGCGCTCGCGGAGGCCACGGCCGACGGCGACCCCGTGCTTCCGGTGTTCGTCCTCGACCCCGGAGTTCTCGACCACGCGTCCGCGGTTCGCGTGGCGGTACTGCTCGACGCGCTCGACTCGCTCCGCGCAAACTACCGCGAACTGGCCGGCGACCTGCTGGTCGTCCGCGGCGACCCGCGCGAGGAACTGCCACGTATCGCGGACGAGTACGGAGCCGAGGCGGTCTACTGGAACCGTGACTACTCCGGCCTCGCGCGCGAGCGGGACAGCGCAGTCCGGCTCGCGCTCGACGAGGCCGGTGTCTCGCGGGCCGCCTACCACGACGAACTCCTCTACGAGCCAGGCTCCATCCGGACGAACGCGGGCGAGCACTACTCGGTGTTCAGCTACTTCTGGCGAAAGTGGCGCGACCGCGAGAAGGACGACCCGTTCGATCCGCCCGAGGCGGGTGCGGTCGCCGATTCGTCCCGAATCGGCGACCGCACCCTCCTCGACTCGGGGACCGATTCCGACTCGAAGCCTCCAACCGATTTCGTCGCCGAGATACCGTCACTCGCGGACCTCGGCTACGAGGAGCCGGACGCCGAGATCCCTGCGATGAGTACCTCGGCCGCGCGCGACCGACTCGCCGACTTCTGCGAGGATACCGTCTTCCGGTACGCCGAGGACCGCGACTACCCTGCGACCGACGGGACCTCGCGGCTCTCGGTCCATTTCAAGTGGGGCACCATCGGCGTCCGCGAGGTCTGGCGGGCGACGGAAGACGCGATGGCGCGCGCCGACGGCGACCCCGAGCAGGCGGACGATGGGAAGGAAGAGGACACCGAAGCCGCGGCGGTTCGCGAGTTCCAGCGCCAGCTCGCGTGGCGGGAGTTCTACGCGCACGTCCTCTCCGCGCGGCCCGACGTGGTGAGTGCCAACTACCGCGAGTACGAGAATGACATCGAGTGGCGGGAAGACGAGGCCGCTCTGGCGGCGTGGAAAGAGGGCCGGACGGGCTACCCCATCGTGGACGCCGGGATGCGCCAGCTCCGCGAGGAAGCGTGGATGCACAACCGCCTCCGGATGCTCGTCGCGTCGTTCCTCACGAAGGACCTCCTGCTCGACTGGCGGGAGGGGTACGACTGGTTCAGCGAGCGACTGGCCGACCACGACACCGCGAACGACGTCGGCGGCTGGCAGTGGGCCGCTTCGACCGGGATGGACGCCCAGCCGTACTTCCGCGTGTTCAACCCGATGACCCAGGGCGAGCGCTACGACCCCGAGGCCGAGTTCGTTACGACCTACGTGCCCGAACTCCGTGGGGTTCCACCGGCCAAGATCCACGAGTGGCACGAACTGGGCGACGAGGAGCGCGCTGAACTCGCGCCGGAGTACCCCGCGCCAATCGTCGACCACGCCGAGCGCCGCGAGGCGGCGATTTCGATGTTCGAACGTGCGCGCGGCGACGACTGACGGGCACTCGGCAGGAAGCCTAATTTTCCGCGGAGTCTCGGCGAGGAGTGTCCGCGAGCCCGCATATCGGCGTCGCGACCACTGGCTTAACACTTAACCGAGTGGCCGTTGCCCGGAGAACGGGGGAGAAATACCATGGCGACATACGAACTTCCGGACCTGCCGTACGACTACGACGCGCTCGAACCGGCCATCGACCAGCGCATCATGGAGCTCCATCACGACAAGCACCACCAGGGATACGTAGACGGGGCCAACGCCGCGCTCGACAAACTGGAGGAGATGCGCGGGAGCGGCGACTTCGGCGACGTGCGCGCGGTCAAGCGTAGTCTCGCGTTCAACCTCTCGGGCCACGTCAACCACACCGTCTTCTGGTCGAACATGCATCCCGAGGGCGGCGGCGAGCCGAGCGGCGACCTCGCGTCCGCCTTCGACGAGCACTTCGACGGCTTCGAGGGGTTCAAGCAGGACTTCTCCGAGGCCGCGAAGGGCGTCGAGGGGTCCGGGTGGGGTATGCTGGTGTACGACCACGTCGCGGACAAGCCCCTCGTCGCGGCGGCCGAGAACCACCAGAACCAGCATCCGCAGGGCGCGACGCCGCTGCTGGTCTGCGACGTCTGGGAGCACGCCTACTACCTCCAGTACGAGAACAACCGCGGCGAGTACGTGAACAACTTCTGGGACGTGGTGAACTGGGACGACGTCGAGCAGCGCTACCAGCAGGCCCAGCAGGCCGACGCGATTCCGATCCACACCGGCTCGCACTGAGTTGCCCTCTGCTGGCCCCCAGCGTGGGGAACCGGCGACGAATCATAATTTTATTTACTGTAATCAGTTTCACCCTGGAGATTCAAATCGGCAGCGAGACTGCCGATACCGGCCGTCTAGCTAGTCCCACGTGGTGTGTTACCAGTCGACTTCTCAAAGCTTAAGGGTGAAAAGCGACTATATATGAGCGAGGCAGAATTATGTCCGAGCAATCCAACCCCGAACTACCGCCGCTTCCGTACGACTACGACGCACTCGAGCCGCACATCTCCGAGCAGGTGCTCACCTGGCACCACGACACCCACCATCAGGGCTACGTCAACGGCCTCGACAGCGCCGAGCAGACGCTGGCGGAGAACCGCGAGAGCGGGGACTACTCCGGCAGCGCGGGCGCGCTCGGCGACGTGACCCACAACGGCTCGGGTCACTACCTCCACACGCTGTTCTGGGAGAACATGTCCCCGAACGGCGGCGGCGAGCCCGAGGGCGACCTTCTGGAGCGCATCGAGGAGGACTTCGGTTCCTACGAGGGCTGGAAGGGCGAGTTCGAGACCGCAGCGAGCGCCGCGGGCGGCTGGGCGCTGCTGGTCTACGACCCGGTCGCCAAGCAGCTCCGTAACCTCGCGGTCGACGGTCACGACAACGGTGCGCTCTGGGGCGCACACCCCATCCTCGCGCTCGACGTCTGGGAGCACTCGTACTACTACGACTACGGTCCCGACCGTGGCGACTTCGTCGACAACTTCTTCGAGGTCGTCGACTGGGACAACGTCGCCGAGCAGTACGAGAAGACCGTCGGCAACCACGAGTAACGCCGACTTCGCTGCGCGGTTGCAACTACACTCGTTTCTTTCGGGCGCTCGTCGAAAATACGGTTGCCGCGGTGGTCAACAGATGCAGTAGTCACAACACGTCGGGCAGCCGCCCGTACAGTCGTCGGCGATGCACGGCGGGCAGTCGTCGTCGGTCGACAGCTGAACCTCGCTCCCGTCTGGGAGTTTCAGCCGGCCGTCGAGCTGGTCCACTCGTACCTGCTCGACCGACTCCGTCGATTTCGCCCCGGCGCTTCCTGCTGCGCCGAGCGCGATCAGTCCACCTGCACCGATACTCTTGAGTAGCTTTCGTCGGTTCATAGGATGATCTCCCATCGACCGCTTGGAAGCCATAATACAAAAGATATTCTAACGTAATTTTACACTTTGAGGATAGAAAATATCACTTAGGCACGAAGTCTTCTATCGCGTGGTCGGCGACGACTCCCGCGATGGTCTCGTGGAGTCGTCGGTAGTTGTATCCGTCGCCGACCGGGTCGAAGCTGGCGAACACCCCGATTCCCGCACTGTCGTCGCTCAGGAACGTCCGGAACTGCTCGAACTCGTCGAATCCCCGGACGGTGTACTCGTAGTCGGCGTAGTAGAGGTCGGCGTACGTGTCGCGGGTGACGTAGCCGTACCGCTCGTTGTCCACGAACCGCGGGACGTCAACGTCCGCGACCTTGCGCTCTACGTCGTCCCGGAGGTACATCCTCTCGTGGCTGTCCTTGTCGAAAAGCCACACGTCCCGGAGGGCGTCGCCGCCGAACGCGGAGAACGCGTCGACGAGTCGTCCCTTCGCACCGTCTCGACTACTGCTACCGTCTCCCATACGACGAGAATCTCCGGGACCCGGTGGTAAAAAATTTGCCAACCCGAACGCTGGTCACCGAACCCCGAGCACCGACCGCCGACCCCGTCGCGAGACGAACGATTTACCCGCAGTTCGCCCGTACGCCCGGGTATGCCCCGACCCAAGTCGGAATTCGACCAGCTTCACCCCTGTGACTTCTACGAGCCAGCGGAACTGCTCGACGACGACCGGATGTACACCGTCTACGAGATCGCGCGCCTGTTGCAGGGTCTCGACCCGGACGACGAACTCGAACCCGAGACCGAGGCCATCCTGCTCGACTGGGCCATCCCGTGGGTCGTGTTCAACTCCGAGGAACTCGTCGTCGCCGAACCGCCAAGCGACGACGAACCGGGCTACTACGGCACGAAGACGGCCGACGACTGACCATGCGATTGCTCGTAGTCGGCGGCGACCGCGTCGACGCCGGCAAGACGACGTTCTCGGTCGGTCTGCTCGAACGCCTCGGCGGGGTGGGGTTCAAACCGCGCGCGGGCAACGACTACTGGTTCGACCACGACGACTACCACCGCGCGGTCGAGGACGGTCGCCTCTACGGGAAGGACGCCAAGCGACTCGCCGAGGCCAGCGCGGGCTCGTTCGCGCCCGAGGACCTGAACCCGGTCCACCGGCTGTGGCGACCCTCGCCCGGCCCGGACGCGGGCCTCGTCGGCCGGGCGAACCGTGGATTCGTGCTCGACCGCGTGGTCGAGTCGTTCGTCGTCAACGGCGGCGCAGACGTCCCGGACTCGGCCCGCCGGACCCTCCCAATCGACGACGCGCCGACGGTCGAATCGGTCGCGGAGCTCGACGCGATCACGAGGCGGCTCCACCTTCCCGCATTCGAGGGGTTCGCCGACCGCGTTCGCGACATCGAGGTCGACCACGGCGACGCACTCGTGGAATCGTACGGTGACGTCGCGCTGCCGATCGATGGTCTCGACTTCGACGCGGTGGCGGTCGTCGAGCCCGGTCGGATGCGGGCCTACGACGGCGAGCGCTTCTTGCGGGCCTGTGAGGTCGCGGGCGGAAGCGCCCGGGAAGGCCGGTTGGAGGTCCACACCGGAGCGGTGACGGACCTCGCCGACCCGAAGGCGACCGCGAGCCTCCCCGCACTCAGGGGCGCGGACAGGCGCGACCCCGCCGCGGTCGCGCGAGCGTACGCCGACGCGTACGACGACCTGCTCGCGGTCGCCGAGCGGTAGCTACAGGCCGATGTGGGAGGTGGAACTCGGCATGTCGTCGTCATCCTCGTCGTCGGTGGCCCAGCTTGGCAGGTCTTCGTCGTCTCCGTCTTCGTCTCCGCTTCTGTCGTCCTCTGTTCCACCGTCGCCGTCTTCTCCGTCGCCCCCGTCTACCTCTTCGCCGCCGTCTTCGATACTTCCCTCGTGGGCGAACTCGTAGCTGTCGTCGGTCAGGTATACCTCGCCGTCCTCGACCGTCACGTCCACGTCGACTAGCGTGGTGTCGGCGGCGTCGCCGTTGTCGCAGTAGCCCGAGCAGGCGTCGAACATCGAGCCGTGCTTCGGGCAGATGATCTCGCCGTTGCGCATCGCCGCGCCGAACCCGCGGTCGAGGCGCTGGGCTTCGTGCGTGCAGCGGTTGACCCACGCGCGAACTTCGTCTCCGCCAGAATTCTCCCCGCCGTTCGCTCGGGGACCGTCCTCGCAGGGCACGAGAATCACCTCGTCCGGTTCGCCGTACTGGTCGCTGACGGTGAACAGCCACGAACCGTTCTCGACTACCGTCTCGGCCGCGACGAGTCGCGTGCGGTCGGCCATGTCGAAACCGGTGACGCCCGGCGACCAAAAGTTCTCTGACAGAGGAGATTGGCAGCGTTCGGATGCGCACGACCCACCTTCCGGCTTGTCAGTCGAATTTTACACCGGTGGCCTGTCACGTTCGCGTGATGGACTACCCCATCCTCGCTGCGCGGGCCGCCACCTCCACGTCGTGATACGGGTCCGTCGTCACGCTCGGGCCGTGGCCGACGTGCATCGCGGCGAGCGTCTCGTCGATTCGTTCGCGAACCCGGTCGATGCTCTCGACCAACTGCTCGCGGTCGCCCTCTTCGAGGTCGGTCCGTCCGAAGCCGCCGTTCTGGAAGACGAGATCGCCGGCGAACAGGACGCTCGCGCCCGCCGAGTAGAAGCAGAGGTGGTCGTTCTTGTGCCCGGGCGTGTGGAGCGCGACGTAGTCGTAGTCGCCGATCTGGACCGTCTCCTCGTCGGCGAGAGAGTGGTCGACGCCGTGCTGGTCGGTGTCGTACCCCCACGCGTCGACGGCGAAGGCGTCTTTCACCGACTGGAGGTTGCCGACGTGGTCGGGATGAGTGTGCGTGAGGACGACTGCGTCGAGGTCGTCGGTTCGCTCGCGGATCTTCGCCGCAGCGTCGAAGTTCGATCCGGGGTCGACGAGGACGGTCCGGTCGCCCTCGACCAGAAACGCGTTGCTCGTGAACGCCTGCACCCCGCGCGCGAGGTTGGTTATCATGGTCGGCCGTACGAGCGGGGGTGGTTTGTGCGTGTCGCTACCAACGCGCCGAAAAGAATCCCTCGGCGTTCTCCAGCAAGAAAAAAGCCGAAACACCGAAGGTCCCGTTCTACGGAATACCCGACAACCGAAACATGGAGGTCGAACTACTCGAAGCCACGGCGAACCCGGAGGAGGTCATCTGTTCGGCGGCGCGCAACGACTACATGTCGGCGTTCGTCGGCGACCAGTCGTTCGAGGAAGTCATGGCGACGGTGGAGGGCGAGACGCTCGACGACCGGAAGGAGACGCTCATCGGTCACCTGCTGAAGCAGGGCCACTTCGGCCCGTTCGAGCACGCCCAAGCCACCTTCGCGGTGAAGGGCATCAGTCGCTCGTGCATGGCCCAGATCACGCGCCACAGACACGCGAGTTTCGACATCCAGTCGATGCGCTACGTCTCGTTCGACGACGTGGATCCCGAGGCGGTCGCCGAGGGAGAGATGGTCGTCACGCCGCCCTCGGCCAACGACCCCAACTGGGTCGGCCGCAACCAGAAGGGCGGCGCGGTCGACGAGGAGACGGTCGAAAAGCGCGAGGAGATCTTCCGGCGGTCCGTCAAGCGCTCGGTCGAGGACTACCAGGAGCTGCTCGACCTCGGGATGCCGCCGGAGGACGCCCGATTCGTCCTCCCCATCGGGACCGAGGTCAACATGGTGTTCTCCGTCAACGCACGAATGCTGATGCACATCGCCGACATGCGCGCCGCTGCGGACGCCCAGTGGGAGATCCGCGAGATGACCGAGGAGATCCTGGATCTGGCCGGGGAGTGGTGTCCCATCACGTTCGAGTACTACGAGTCGGAGATGAAGAACCGGAAGAACCGGCTCGCGCCCTGAACGGGTACCGTCGTTTTCTGCTGACTGGTGGGCAACTACCGCACGCGAACAACTACCGCGAGCGAGCAACTACCGCGAGCGAGCAACTACCGCGAGCGAGCAACTACCGCGAGTGGCGTCTCTCGTGCCCGCGGTAGAGTGGTCCGCAGTACGGTGTTTCAGGAAAATAGTTCTGTGGTTTTAAGTGAAAGGGGTGGGAAGAAAAAGCACGACTATCTATGCGCGACGGAGAAACCGTGCGAGATGTCGCTCTCTCCTCCCATGAACGAGCGCAGGTCGGCATCGGCACGCTCATCGTGTTCATCGCGATGGTGCTGGTGGCCGCCATCGCCGCGGGCGTGCTCATCAACACCGCGGGGGTGCTGGAGAATCGTGCCGAGCAGACCGGTCAGGAAGCGACCGGGCAGGTGTCCGACCGGCTCGTCGTCGTGAGCGCTCACGGGCACGTGACCGACGAGGTAGTCAACTCGGGGATCAAGACCCGGGAAGACGTCATGCCCAACGAGAGCGTCGACACCGTCGAGTTGACGGTGGCGCTGTCGCCCGGAGCGGGGTCGGTGAATCTCTCGCGAGCCACCGTCTCGTGGATCGGCCCGAAGAATTCGGTGACGCTCGTCCACGGCGAGGAGGTCGCCCACGCGCCAGGCGTCGTCGACGAGAGCGACGCGGGGACGTTCGCCATCGGCGGTGGCGGTAGCAGCGGCGGTGGCACACGCGGCGGGGGCGGAACGGACGCGAGCGAGGCCCACCGGGTGTTCAGCACGTACGCGCTCGACGGCGGGGACCACGCAGTCCTCGACAGCCGGGACCAGCGGATTACGCTCTACTTCAACGCGGGCCTGATCGAGGCCGGAACCCGCGACGCGGTGACGAAGCCGTACGCCGAACCGCTCCGCGAGGGTAGTGAGGTGCTGCTCGAGATAACTACGGCCTCGGGCGCGACGACGACCTATCGGCTCGTCGTACCGCCGTCGCTGTCCGGCAAGTCTGCCGTCTCGCTGTAGGGTTTAGGGTTGTTGGAGGAGTATGCGGTGGCGGTGGCGGTGCTATGCGGCGTGGCGGTGGCGGTGCGGCGGCGGAGTGCTGTTGCGGTGGCGGTGCGGCGGCGTGGCGGTGGGGCGCAGTAGGACGGCAGTGCGGTGCTGTTGCGGTGACGCCGAGGCGCAAGCAGTAGCTCGCTTCACGGTTCTGGTCACGCCCATTTCGGGACGGCTCGAAATAGCGCTTCTCACCGAATCGTCGCTTCTCACCGACGTCGAGCCCGCCGAACTCCTCGACCGTGTCCTCGGCGGTTCCGGCTACGGAGTCTTCGCCGCGGACGTTCGTCGGGACGACCAGCGCCTTGGCGACCGACTCGCTCTCGATTTTGCTCGCAACGTCCTTGAGTGCTTTCTCGCGGCGCGAGGCCAGTGTGACTCGCGCGCTGTCGCGACCACGAGCGCGTGCGTGGGCGACCGGGTTGATTCTCTCGTCGGTCGAGATATTCGGGGTTTGCGTGGCTCTCTCCGCGGTTAGTTTGAGCTTATAGGTCGTTTGCTGACGGCTTCTCGGCGTGCGCTCGGCGATCTTTCTGCTGGGCTTACGCTTGGCGGTACTTTCTACTCGGCGCGCGCTCGGCGCGAGTTCATCTCGCGCCATCATTCGCGCGAGGGACGACCGAGCGGAGCGAGGGAGGAGGCTGGGGAGGACGAGGCGCGGTTGCTGTGCGGTGCGGTTGCGGTATTCTCCTCGGCTCAAGCAGAAGCTAGCTTTGCAGTCTCGATAGAAAACGAACCGACGGTGAAACTAGCTACTACCGAGGCATAGGAAAACCGCAACAGCACCGCAACCGAACCGCGACAGCACCGCAACCGAACTGCGACAATACCGCAACCGAACCGCGACAGCACCGCAACCGCACGGCCACGCGAGTGCCTCTCAGGCCGCCCCAGCCTCGGTGCCCGCATGAACACCGCCGGAAGCACGTTCCGACGAGCCTCGACTCGTTTCACTCGTCGAGACGCCGTGGGAGCGACGCTCCCACGAGCCTGCGCTCGGTTCCCTCGCGCAGACGCGGCCACCTCCCTCGCGCGCTTGAGCGGGGCGCACGAACGCGCTCCGCCAGCACGCGCCTGATGAAACGGACGAAAGAGCGCACGCCGGCTTCAAAGCCGAATGTCGGAAAAGCGGACGAAAACCCAGTTCCGTGAAACCGACGAGAAACGTCCCGGTTCCCAAACCGAAAACCACACCTTGCCGACACCACCCTATTTAGGGTTTCGGGCGCGAACTCCTCCTATGCTCGTACTCCGAGGTGGGACGGTTGTCGACGCGACCGGCGCGCGCGAAGCCGACGTGGCGGTCGAAGACGGCGAGATCGTCGCGGTCGGCGACGTGCCCGACGACCCAGACGAAATCCTCGACGCGACCGGGCAGTTCGTCGCGCCCGGACTCGTCGACGCCCACGTCCACCTGATGATGGACGGCCGACCCGACCCCGCCACGATCAACGACGACAGCGAGTCGATGCTGGCCTACCGGGCGGCGGGCAACCTCGAAGACGCCCTCCACGCTGGAGTGACCACGGTCCGGGACCTCGGCGCGCCGGGAACCCTGGCGCTCGATGCCGCAGCCGCGGTCGAAGAAGGCGTCATCGACGGTCCGCGCGTACTCGCCTGCGGGGAGAACGTCGTGATGACCGGCGGGCACGGCCACTGGTTCGGGCGCGAGGCCGACGGCGTGCCCGAGGTGAAGAAGGCGGTCCGCGAACAACTCAAGCGCGGTGCAGACGTGGTCAAGTGCATGGCGACCGGCGGCGTGCTCACCGAGGGCGCGCTGACCGGCGCGCCTGAACTCGACGAGGAGGAACTGGAGACGCTGGTGTCGGCGGCGTCGGCCAAGCGCGTGCCGACCGCGGCCCACGCCCACGGCGCGGCGGGCATCAAGAACGCGGTCCGGGCCGGCATCTCAAGCATCGAGCACGGCACGTTCATGGACCGCGAGGCGGCCGAGCTGATGGCCGACCGGGGCACCTACTGGGTGCCGACCGGGAAGGCGCTGTTCGGCATCATCGACGCAGGGGTCGAGGCGGGCGTCCCCGAGTTCGCGGTCGAAAAGTCCGAAGCCGCCGCCGAGTCGTGGGCCAAATCGTTCGACCACGCGCTCGACGCCGGCGTCCCAATCGCGATGGGGACCGACGCCGGGACGCCGTTCAACTTCCACGCCGACGCCGCGGAGGAGCTGGAGCTGATGGTCGAGCACGGGCTCACGCCCGAGCACGCGCTCGCGGCCGCGACGGTCAACTCGGCGGACCTGCTCGGACTCGACGACGAGGTCGGTCGGGTGGCCGAGGACTACCGCGCCGATCTCGTGGTACTCGACGACGACCCGGTAGCGGACGTGACCGCGTGGCAGTCGCCAACGAACGTCGTGGCCCGCGGAACCGTGGTGCGGTGACAGGCCAACGTCAAAAGGTCTTTTATACCGGGCAATGGAGGAATAACGTACATGAGACGGCTGCTGGCTGTCGCCTTCGTAGTCGTGTTACTCGTCGGTTCGGTCCCCGTAGCGGCCGTTTCGGGCGCTCTCCCTGCGCGTGACGCGCCGGCTGTCGCCGAGTCGGTCGACGGAACGAACGCTTCAGACTCGCCGCGACTGAACGGCGCGCCCCAGACGCTCGGCGTCACCGACGAGTTCGACAGCGTGGAGTTCCACATCACGGTGTACGGCAACGGCACCGCCGAGTGGACGTTCATGTACCAGCGGACGCTCAACAACGACTCCGAGCGCCAGCAGTTCCGGGAGTTCGCCGACGGTTTCAATAACAACTCCACCGCGATGTGGCGCGACTTCAAGACGCAGGCCCAGGAACTCGCGTCCGCGGGCCAGAACTTCACGAACCGTACGATGCAGGCCCAGAACTTCCGGAAGGAGGCGCGGGTCGGCGGGCTGATGGACGACAACCGGGGCATCGTCACCATGACGTTCCAGTGGACCGGGTTCACTCACTCGGACGGCGAGACCGTCATCGTCGGCGACGTGTTCCAAGGAGGGCTGTACATCGGGCCGAACCAGTCGCTGGTCGTCCGCACCGGACCGGAACTGAAGTTCACCTCCGTCGATCCGAGCGAGCCCGCCCTGCCGTCGGGCGAGGGGCTCGCGGACAGCACGTCGGTGACGTGGGAGGGCGAGTACGACTTCAACGACCAGCGCCCCCGGGTGAAGTTCGATCCGGTCGAGGGAACGACCACGACCTCGGTCGGCACGACCGGGCTCAACACCACGAGCCAGAACGGGAGCGGCGGGGCTGGTGGCGGCGACAACGGAGACGGCGGACCCACAGCGACGACCGCAGCGACCACGACCGCGAGTCAACCGTCACAGGGCGACGACTGGTCGCCCATCATGATGTTCGTCGGTGCGGTGGTCGTGCTGCTGGGGCTCGCGGCCGCGTTCGCGTGGCGGCAGGGTGACTTCGGCGACTCGCTGTCGAGCGGTGACGGCGGGAATCCCGGGGGCGATGGCGGGGCCGCAGCCTCCGGAGCGACCGCTGGCAGTGGGTCGCCGGAGCCGTCGGTCAGCGACGAGGAACTGCTCACCGACGAGGCTCGCGTCAAGAAGCTCCTCGGCGAGAACGGCGGGCGGATGAAGCAGGTCAACATCGTCGAGGAGACCGGCTGGTCGAAGTCGAAGGTGAGCATGCTCCTCTCGGAGATGGAAGACGAGGGCGAGATCAGCAAGCTACGGGTCGGCCGCGAGAACATCATCAGCCTCGAAGGCCACGAACCCGACGCGGCCGGGTCCCCGCTGGAGGAGTAACCGTTCACCTCCGTTCACACTGACTGGTAACCGAGAGTATCGGCGATTCGACCGGACACAAGCCGGGGTTTCGCTCACGTGAACTGTTTAGGGGAGTCCCGTGCGAAACCGGGACACGGCGGCAACGAAGCGCAACTGTTAAACAGTCCGTCCGACTACCAAAGAGTGCACGCTCCGTTGGTGTAGTCCGGCCAATCATCTTGCCCTCTCACGGCAAGGACCAGGGTTCGAATCCCTGACGGAGCACTACAGCGAACGAGTTTTACGAGTGAGCGAAGCGCGCATAGAAGGGATTCGAATGAGGCGATTCGCACGCCCGGAAGCGCAGCGTAGCGAGCATCCCGGAACGTCTCGACGTAGTTCGAATCCCTGACGGAGCACTCTTCTGAGCGAACGACGTAAACGAGCGTCGTCCCGTCTTCGGTCTGACGGCGACCGTCCGGGAGACAGCGATGCGAGCGCGTCCTGTTACGTTTATCTAACTGGTTCTCCGAAAATAGCAGTCATCGGCCCAATTCGTCGCCATTCCCTATCAATACGCTGTTTCCAGCGTTCAAGCCGACACCTCCACGCGACCTGTTATTGTGCTTCCTTCCGTGTGAGGTTTCGTGAAATCCAACGCCGTCGCTCTCGTCGTCGCAGTGGTCGTCGTCGGGAAAATCGCCGGCGTCGTGACAGTCGCGGCCGGAGCCGCCCAGCAGGAAGGAACGGTTGTCGGGCGGCCCAACCTCGAACTCTCGGCGACCGACAACCGGTTCGGTGCGGGCGAACAGGCGACCCTCGACCTGTTCGTCTCGAACAACGCCAACTTCGTGCGCTACGGACAGAACACCCAGCCAGAGTACAACGACGGGTCGCAGGAAACCACGAAGTACGTCATCCTCGTCGTGGAGGACCGGCCCCAGTTCGACATCCGGACCGAGAACGCCACGGCGGTCGCCGCGGTCGACACTGCGACCTATCGACTCGACGTGACGAACGACGGAACGACGCCCGCTATCGACGCGCAGTTGAGGCTGGCGGCGGCCAACTCCTCGGTGTTCTTGGGCAGCGCGGACGCGCCTCGGCTGGGTCACGATGCGGTCGTCGAGCCAGTCGGTGACGCGCTGGTAGTCGAGTGCCACGTAGAGACCCCCGTCGTCCTTCTTCGCCCAGTTCGTTAACTACTCCCTTACCCATCACCGTCGCCGACTATCGTGCATCCATCACCCGCGTCGAGCATCTCCCCCTTTATTATTTCACGCACCTCGAAATCGATTGTATGGGAAGGAGTGTTGTCGGCCTGCGCCCTGGGATGGGTTGATGAAACTCGGGAGACGTGACGACGACGGCCGTAGTCGAGCGCTCGCTCCCGGCTCCCCAGTCGCTCTCCTCGCTGTGATCGTTCTCGTTTCGCTCGCCGGCTGCCTCGGCGGCGCGGTGCCGGAGGTCGGCCCGGATACCGCCGAAACCACCGATGTCACCGGAGTTTCCGACGCTCCCGGGGCGTCCGCACCGCGGACGCTCGACAGCGCAGCCAACGGCACCCTCTCGATCCACTTCATCCACGTCGGACAGGGCGCGAGCGTCCTGGTCGTCGGCCCCTCGGGCGAGACGCTCCTGTACGACACCGGCAACTGGCGCGACGACGGCGAGCACGTGATCGATTACCTCGAAGCAACGACCGTCAGCCGAATCGACTACCTCGTCACCTCGCACGCGGACGCCGACCACGTCGGCGGCCACGCCGCGGTCATCGACCACTTCGAGACCGAAGCCGGAGGCGTCGGCGCGGTCTACGACCCCGGCATCGCGGCGGCCACGCGCACCTACGAGTCGTATCTCGACGCGGTCGAGCGCCACGACGTCACGCTCTACCGGACCCAAGCGGGCGACGAGATTCCGATGGCTGGCGCGTCGGTCGACGTGCTCGCACCTCCGGAGGGCTACCTCGCCGACCGCGAGCGCAACGAGAACAGCCTCGTCCTCCGCGTCGGATTCGGGAACGCCAGCGTCCTTCTGCCCGGCGACGCCGGTGGAGCCGGGGAACGGTATCTGACGAGCGCTCGCGCCGGGAGTCTGAACGCGACCGTGCTGGGGGCGGGCCACCACGGGAGCAACTCCAGCAGCGGCCCGGCCTTGCTCGCGGCGACGACGCCCCGAATCGCCGTGATCCAGAGCGCGTTCGACTCGCCGTACGGCCACCCGCACCGCGAGGTACTCGAACGCTTTGCCGCCCGCGGCGTCTCGACCTACTGGACCGGCGTCCACGGCGACGTGGTGGTCGAGACCGACGGCGAGCGCGTCGCGGTCCGGACGCAACGCGACGCCCCGACCGACCCGCTCGAACTCCGGAGCGCGCCCGGAGTGGAGCCGAGTCTCGACGAACCGGTCGAGCGTCGCGCGTCGTTCGCGGTCGCGGGCGCGGGCGCGGGAGCGGGCGATTCCGCTGGAGAAGCGCCCGAGTCGGTCGTGGCAGACGGCGGTCGAGAGACGACCCGCGACGATGCGGCCACGACCGGCGACACTGGGGCCACGACCACCAGTGAGCCAGCGGGCGCGCTCGTGCTTCAGGAGATCCACGAGGACGCGGCGGGCGACGACCGCGAGAACCTCGCCGACGAGTACCTCGTGTTCCGGAACGCGGGCGACCGCCCCATCGACCTCTCGGGGTGGACCGTCGGCGACGAGGCGGGCCACGGCTACGAATTCCCTGACGGGACCGTCCTCGATTCGGGCGAGACGCTGACGCTCAGAACCGGGAGTGGACAGGACGATAGCGGAAACGACGGTAACGACTATTACTGGAACGCGTCGGGCGCGGTCTGGAACAACGCGGGCGACACGGTTTTCGTTCGGACCGACGAAGGACGGCTCGTGCTGGAGGTCCAGTATGACGGGTGATCGCGAGCAGGGCCGCGGCGTGCCAGACGGACGGTACACCGCAGTCGTCGACCGCTTCGAGCCGACCGAGGGGGACCGCGAGCTGGCCGTGTTGCTCCTCGAAGCGGATGGGGCCAGCGAACGGGACGAAGAAGTAGTGGCCGAGCGCGCGATACCTAAATGGCGACTTCCGGAGGCCGCCCGCAAGCAGGACGCAGTGCTGACGGTCGCTCTGCGGAACGGCTTCGTGGTATCGACGAGCTACGAAGCGGACGCGACCGAGCGCCGTACATCAGCCGCGCAGGACCGGTTCGACGGGCTGGCCGAGCGCCCGGGCGAGGATTCCGACGGGAGTATCGACGGTTCCGGTGACCAGTAACCGCAGAAGCTCGGGGAAATTATCACAGTTGAAACCGACAGGAAGGATTTAGGTTCCGATGGTGACAAACGCCGGTAGATGATTGCGACGAGCGAGCGGAATCGAGGACGCGAACGCGACGCGTCGCGGGTCACCCGCCGAGGGCAGGTGGGTATCGGGACGCTCGTCGTGTTCATCGCGATGGTCCTCGTGGCGGCGATGGCGGCGGGGGTTCTCATCAACACCGCGGGAGTCCTCCAGACCGACGCCGAGAACACCGGGATCGAATCGCAGTCGCAAGTGACCGACAGAGTCGTCGTCACGAAGCGCGGTGAGGTGGCGGCCGGTGGGTCGGTCACCATGGTTACCGGCACTACCGTCCAGTACGACCGAATCGTCCTGAAAGGCTCCGACGGGAGCGGCGGACTACCAACTATCGATCCGTCGTTCACGGTCGACTCCAAACCGAGGTCTGGATCGCGAGCGGCACCGTGTCGACCGAGAGCTCCTGTCCGAGCCCCTCCGTGTACTACCTCGTCGTGAACGGAACGCGCGCCGACGACCCGTTCCCCGTCAACGACGGTCGGAAGCTCTCGGTCAAGGAGGTCAACGTCAGCGGTACTCACGAGATTCACATCTACGACGAACGGAACGGCACGCTCGTCGGAAGCGGCACGTCGCCGATCTCGCTCTCGACGACGACCACGCGGGACTGCAACGAGGTCGACGCCCGCATCGCCAAGGGCGGAAACGAGATTCGAGTCCGCGCGGAAGGGTACGGTGCGGACGCCCACTTCGAGACGACGACCAACACGACCACGGAGAACGTCTCCACGAGCGTCGAGACCGTCTCGGTCGTCGTCTCGCCGAGCGCGGGTGCGGGGGACATCGACCTCTCGCAGGCGACCGTCGAGTATCTGAGTTCGGACGCCCGTCGGACGCTTACGCACACGTCAGGGTCGCCCAACGCGACCACGTTCGCAACGCGGGCGCTGCGCGACAGTGACCCGATTCTCTCCGACAGCGCCGACAGGACTGTGCTCCGGTTGAACGCCACGAAGATCGAAGGCGGCGGTGCGGGGCTGGTTCCGAGCGAGACGGTCCGACTCCGCATCGTCGGTCGGAGCGGAGCCGTGACCGTCGTGACGCTGGACGTGCCCGACGTGCTCACTACGGAATCCGCCGTAAGCCTGTGACTCTCCGTAACTGCTCGACCGACTGTGGCCGGTCTCCAAAGTCGCTGGCCCAATTTCTATTGCTTCCTCGTTCCGATTCTGCCCTTCCGATTTGATTTCGCTCTGGTCCGATTTTGCTCCGACCCATTTTTGCTCTGACTGTCTCGCCAGCGCGCGGCCGGGCGCGGCGCGGAACCGCGCC
>NZ_KZ859506.1:0-129649 GCF_003382685.1 Halorussus litoreus
GCGCGAGCGTCGACGCTCGCGCTCGCAGCCGACCTCTCTACGTCCGGACAGATGAGACACGTCGACTACTCCGGTTCGGAGACGACCTGTGCGAAGGACAACTATCATGTTCCCGGTGACACGATAGTCGAACGTGCAACTTCGCCGCCCTGAGATGCGTCCCTTCTCCCTCTCGCTCGGCGGTCTCGTCGGTCTCGCCGGGTTCCTCACCACGCCCCGCCCGTGGCCGACAGAGCCTGCACTCAGTCTCGCGGTCGGCACGTTCGTCGTCGTGCTCGCGTGGGCCGCCGTCGAACAGGTCCCGGACGCGCTCGACCGTGCGGTCGAGGCGCGCGCCCACTGGCTCGTCGGTGGTTTCGGTGTCCTCCCAGCCGTGGCCGTCCTCGCCCCCGTCCTCGGTGGACGCACGCCCGACGAGGCGACGGCGATCCGGGCACTCGTCTTCGCGGCCGCGGCGGTGATCACGGTCGTCGCCGGAACCGCCCACTACGGTGCACTTCTGCTACGACGCGAGCAGATCGACGCGAGAATCACTGCCGTCGAATCCCGGTGGCGCATGGTCGTGCTCAGGGTTGCCGCGAGTATCGCGCCGCTGTACGTGCTCTCGCTGGCGGTCGGCGACGTCTTCTCCACGGGGTCGGCCGTCGGAAGCCTCCTCGGAATACTGATCGGGACCGCGCTCACCGGCACCGACGAGTACGAACTCGTCGCCCTCGACGACCACCTCCTGTTTCGTCAGGGCGACAGCCGGGGAGCGGCCGCCGTTCCGTGGCGGCGACTCCGAAGCGTGACCGTCGACGGCGACACCCTTCGGGTGGTTCGCGGGCTCCCGTATCCGACCGTCTACGTGGCCGACCTCTCCGGGGTCGAGGACCGGCAGGCCGTCCTCGAAGCCTTCCGGTCGTACCCGGCCCTCCACTGACGCGTGGGGCTCTCGCGACTCGTCGGCGTTCCCGGAGCCAGCGTGTAGTCATCGTTTTACCCGTCGAACCGCAATCGTTTCGTATGATCGACTTCGCGGACCTCGACGTCACCCTCGTGGACGGGTACGTCGACGAACCGGCCCACTTCGGCGTCCCGCCGTACATCTCGACGTATCCGCGGTACACCGCCGGGGCCATCGTGGATGCGGGCGTCCCGCGCGAGAACGTGACCTACCACACCATCGACGAACTCCGCGAGGACACCCACAAGTGGCGCGACGTCGAGGCGGCCGACCTGCTGGTGTACCTCGGCGGGATGACCGTCCCCGGCAAGTACGTCGGTGGAACCCCCGCCGAACCCGACGAGGTGCGAAAGTTGGCGTGGACCGCCGACGGGACGAGCCTGATGGGCGGGCCGGTGAAGTTCGGCGTCGGCGACGAGAACGCCGGTGGCACCGAGACCGAGCGCGACGACCTCGACTTCGACTTCGTGGCGAAGGGCGACGTGGAGGCCGCGGCGTTCGACCTGGTCGAGAGCGGGCTGGAAGGGTTCGACGACCGGATGCGGGACAACGAGGAGATCGACCGCTGGGCCGCGAGCGGCGCGTTCGTGGTCGAGCAACACCCCAACCATCCCGACTACCTCATCGCCGAGATGGAGACCTCGCGGGGCTGTCCCTACCGCTGTTCGTTCTGCACGGAACCGCTGTACGGCAACCCATCCTTCCGCCGTCCCGAGTCGGTCGTCGGCGAGGTCGAGACCCTTTCGGATCGCGGCGTCCGGCACTTCCGACTGGGGCGACAGGCCGACATCCTCGCGTACGGCGGCGACGGCGAAAAGCCGAACCCCGACGCACTGCGCGACCTGTACGGCGGCATCCGCGAGGTCGCGCCCGACCTCGAGACGCTCCACCTCGACAACATGAACCCCATCACGGTCGTGGAGTGGCCCGACCTCGCGCGCGAGGGCATCCGGGTCATCGCCGAGCACAACACGCCCGGCGACACCGCGGCGTTCGGCCTCGAATCGGCCGACCCGCTCGTGCAGGAGGAGAACAACCTCAACGTCACCGCCGAGGAGTGCTTCGAGGCCGTGAAGATCGTCAACGAGGAGGCCGGCTGGCGACCGGGCGAGGGCCCCGGGGAGGCCCCCACGCATGGCGATTCTGCTGCCAATCGCCTTCCCAAACTCCTGCCGGGAATCAACCTGCTCCACGGGCTGAAAGGCGAGCGTGAGGAGACGTTCGAGCACAACGAGGCGTTCCTCGAACGGGTGTACGACGCGGGGCTGATGCTCCGGCGCGTGAACATCCGACAGGTCATGGCGTTCGACGGCACCGAGATGAGCGACGTGGGTGCGGACATCGCCGACGACCACAAGCGCCTGTTCAAGCAGTACAAGACCAGAGTCCGCGAGAATATCGACAACCCGATGCTCCAGCGGCTCGCCCCGCCGGGGACGGTCCTACCGGACGTTCACCTCGAATACCATCAGGACGGGAAGACCTTCGGTCGCCAACTCGGCACCTACCCGCTGCTCGTGGGGATTCCGGGGGAGCGCGAACTCGGCCGGACCGCCGACGTGGCGGTTGTCGACCACGGCTACCGGTCGGTGACCGGAGTGCCGTACCCGCTCGACGTGAACAGCGCTTCGATGGACGAACTCACCGCGATTCCGGGGCTCGGCAAGCAGCGCGCGGGCAACGTGGTCGTCGACCGGCCGTACGACTCGCCGGCCGAACTCGCCGATACCGTCGACGTGGACCTCACCGCGTTCACGACCGCTGAGACGCCCGAGGGCGCGGACTGAGCTAACCGATTTACCGCCTGCAGGGAGCCGCAGGCTCCCGCACCGGCACCTGTACCGCGAGCGAGGGAGCAACGCGACCGAGCGAGCGGCCCGAGGAACCCTCGAAGGCTCGCGCCGACGGCGCGAGCCTGAGGGGGTGACGAAGGGTTTTGGTCGAGCTTTTGCCAGCGAGTGAGGCGGACGCCTGCGGCGTCCGCCGAACGAGCGCAGCAAAAGGTCGTGGGTAAAATTCTTTACGGCCTGACCACTTGTGTCGAACGGAGGCGTATAACCTTGGAGATCTCTGACAAACTCCTGTGTCTGTTCAGTGCGGACGTGACTATCGAGGACGACCAGTACGTCGTGGAGGTACCGCGCCGAGAGATAGACACCGGGTCGGTCGAACCCGGTGAGACCTACCGCGTCGCGCTCATCGCCGACGACTCCGACGAATCGACGTCCGAGTCGTCGACCAAGAGCAAGTCCACCAGCGGCGGTGGCGGCGCGTCGTCGGAACCGCAACCCCCCGTCGAGGAGGGCGAGATCCGCTACGTCGAGGTCGAGGACATCGGCAAGCAGGGCGACGGCATCGCCCGCGTCGAGCGCGGCTACGTCATCATCGTGCCCGACGCCGAGATCGGCGAGCGTGTGAAGGTCGAAATCACGGAAGTCAAGTCCAACTTCGCGGTCGGCGAGATCATCGAAGAGGACTTCTAGAACGACGCTACGACCTTTTGCTGTCTTGGCGAACGAAGTGAGCCAAGGCTCGGAAGACGCGGTCTGTCTTCCGGTGCGCTCGGTCGGCGAGCGACTTCGTCGCTTGTCTCTCTCCCGCAGACTTCGTCATCTCCTCACGAGCGCCGCGAGCGGGACAGGTGCTGGGGCGCGAGCCTACGGCTCCCTGCTGGCGATGGGTCGACAGGAGCGCGAGCTACGAGAACTGTCACACCAGCTCGCCTCGCGGCTATTCGCGCTCGTACCGCGTCCCGTCGGGCCGCTTCGCGCCCTCGGAATCGTGGACCACCACGCCCTCGTCGGGGTCGGCGGGCTCGTACTCGTCGCGGACCGCGATGGCCTCCGTCAGCTCCCGGACTGCGCGCTCCTTGAGCGCCCCTGCGAGCTCCTCGGCGTGCTCGCTGTCGATGTCTCGACCCAGCCCCTCGCACTCGTGGGCGCGGACCATCCCGGACTCGTCTACTGCTTCGCCCATCGGCTGGCTGGTGCCGCCGAGCGCGACCGAGAAGGGGTACGTCTCGCAGATGAGCGGTCGATCCCCGTGAACCGAGCACGAACCAGTGCCGTCGGCTCCGACGGCTTCGCCGTCTCCGTGAGGCGACTCCGTCGCCTCTCCCTCCTCGTAGAAGGTACAGTCACCGCACGCGTCGGTCTGGAGCGCCCACTCGAAGGTTTCGCCAGTCACGTTGGAACTGTCGGCGTCTTCATTGCTATCGCTGTCGAGGCCGTACGGCATCGGGCGAGCTATATCGCGCCAGTCATAGTCTGTCGCGTCCTGCAAGTCCCGTACTTCGTCGGGGAAGACGGTCGCGGTGTGGGGCTCGTCGGCCTCGCTTTTGCAGCAGGCTCCGCATCGGGTACACTCGAAGCCGATGGATTCGATGGCGTCGGCGAGGTCGCTCACGTCGAGATCGCGAGCGCGCTCCAGTTCGGCTTCGAGACTCTGCACGTCTACTGGTTAGTCCTCGCGGGCAAAAGGATGTTTATCACGTCGATGGAGTTCGTCGTTCGGTTCGTGGACTCGGTGTGGTCGTTCCAGTAGCGGTGAGGGGATACCGTAGACCACGTTCGGTTAGAAAGCCCCCGCGCGGTCGCGGTCGCTCAGCGGGATATTCGGCGCGCTCTCCGCACCGCCCGCGCGCCGAATAGTGGCCGCGCTGAGGCGACTGAAGTGAACGCGAGCGCGCGGCCCCTTTCAGTCCCACCCGATGAATGGTTCACCGGGCGGAACTCCGTAGAACGAGCCACCGAGCGCGAGCCTCAGACCTCCCCAGCCTCCTGCGGTCCTCACTCCGCTTCGCTCCGTTGCGGTCCTCGTCCACCGGAGGACAAACCGCGTCCTCCGAGCCTACGCTCGTTCCACTCGCGCAGACCTCGCGCGTTTTGGCGCGGCGCACGAGAGCGCCGTGGGAGCTATGCTCCCACGAGCCTCGGCTCGCGACGCTCGCCGAGACGCCGCGCTGCGTGCGCCGGGTAGTTGGTCGAACGGAGCGCGAGCGGTGGTCATTCGAGTTCGACTACGCCTCTTCGGTCGGACGCACTCGCTCGCCGTCCCAGTCCACCTTGCTTTCGACTGCCAGTTTGTCGAGGTGCGCGGCGGCGGTTCGCCGCGCGAGGTCACGCACCCCCGAGAGATCCTTGTCGTATGCGGCGTCCAGCACCTCGTCCAGCGTCGTCGCGCCGGCGCGGACCGCCGCCAAAATCGTCGCCTCGCGATCGAGCCGATGGGCGAGCAGTCGCTCGATCTCGGCTCTCGGATTCTCGATGACAGGGCCGTGGCCCGGGTATAGCCGGTCCGGATTCCGGGCGTACAGCCGCCGGAGCGAGGTGAGGTAGGCCCGCACGTCGCCCTCGTCGTCGCCGACGACTACGCTACCCGACGACACTACGACGTCGCCGGTCAGCATCGCGCCATCTGCTGCGAGCGCGACGTGGTCCGGCGCGTGGCCGGGCGTCTCCATCACGTCGAGGCCGCCGATCTCGGTCCCGTCGCAGAACGTGCTGTCGGCCACGACACCGGTCGCGTCCTCGAACCGGTGCTCGCGGCCCGCCCGCGCCCAGACGGTCGCGTTACAAACCTCCGCGTAGTGGGCGAACGCGCCCACGTGGTCCGGATGCGCGTGGGTGACGAGGACGTGGCTCACGTCGCGGTTCTCGACGACCCGGTCGAGTTCGTCGGTCCGGGCAGCGGGGTCGACCAGTACCGCGTCCTCGCGGCCGACGACGTACGCGTTGGTCGACCCGACCGGGGCGAGCGTCTCGGTCGGGACCGCGACCTGTCGAATCTCCATGGTCGGGGGACGCATTGCGAGGAAAAAACGTGGGCGGTTCGATTGTCGAAATTCGGAAGTCGAAATCCGGGGTTCGGAACGTTCAGCGGTTCAGGAAGTACACCTGCTTGCGGGCGTCCTTGAAGCTGTACCGCGACCCCACTAGCTCCTCGTCTTCGAGCCGGTTGAGGGCGTAGCGGACCGTGCGGTCGGGCAGCAGGGACTCCTCGGCGAGTTGTCCTTGCGAGAGCGGGGCCTCCATCTCGAGCACCTTCGCCACCAGCTTCGCGCTCGGGGGCAGTTCGCGCAGGTTCTCGCGGAAGTCTTCGGCCGACTGTTCGCTTACGGCGGTCTCGTCCGGGGTCGCACTCATGTCTGGTCCACGTTCGGAACCACGGGTAAACTTTGGCTATATTCACGTCTGTACACGCTAAACTCCTTAAGGGTGTATTAATATCCCTTAAATTTATTCCGCGGCCGCCCTGGCGGCAAAAATTACGGCGGTCGCGCTCGACGCTTTCGGCATGGAGTCGATTCCGGAGTCGTTCCACGACCTGTTCGAGCGCGAGACGTTCGCCAGTTTCGCCACGTTGATGGCCGACGGTACCCCGCAGGTGACCCCGGTCTGGATCGACCGCGACGAGTCGGGCCACGTGCTGGTCAACACCGCGCGGGGTCGCCTGAAAGAGCGCAACGTCGAGCGCGACTCGAAGGTCGGCCTCTGCGTGATGGACCCCGACGACCCCTACCGGTACGTCTCGGTCCGCGGCGAGGTCGTCGAGGTGACCGAGGACGGTGCGGTCGAGCAGATCGACGAACTCGCCCGCCGCTACATGGACGTCGAGGAGTATCCCAACCACGGCGAGGAGGGCGGCCCGCGAGTGATAATCCGCATCCGCCCCGACAGGGTGGTGACCAGCGGCGAATAGATGCCGCTACTGCCGAGCGGGTGTCCCTGTTGGCGAGTGGGTTTCGCTACTGCCGATCTCGATCCGTCTTCGGTCGCTCGCCGTGACGGTCGTACCGCCCGAGCGTCCGCTTGCAGTCCGGACAGTGGACGATCACGAATCGCTCTCGCTCGTGGCGCACGAGTTCGTCGGCGTCGAGGTCGCGTCCGCAGCCCTTGCAGGTAGTCACGACTGGTCCAGACCGGGTTACGGGCCGGACCAGCAAAGTCCTTGCCACCGTCGAAATCACTCCGAACCGAGGCCCTGCGACGAGTCGGTTCCAGTACCGTTTTAGTCCCCCGGTGGCCAACGTACTGACGAGAAGCGTGAAAGGAGCGGAGTGGTACCAGACCGACGAGGTCGCCGAGGAGTACGAGGAGAAGCGGTTCTCTCGCGGCGGACGGCTCATCGACCGGCGCGAGAAGCGGGCGGTCCTCGACGCCGTCGGCCCGCTGGAAGACAAGAACGTGCTGGAGATCGCCTGCGGCACCGGCAGGTTCACCGTGATGCTCGCCGAGCGCGGGGCCGACATCGTCGGGCTCGACATCTCTGCCGCGATGCTCCAGCAGGGCCGCCAGAAGGCCCGCCAAGCGGGCGTCGCCGACCACCTCGAGTTCATGCGCGGCGACGCCGGACGGCTCCCGTTTCCGGACGACCACTTCGACACCGTGTTCGCGATGCGATTCTTCCACCTCGCGGACACGCCCGCGACCTTTCTTTCGGAGATGCGTCGGGTGGCCAAAGAACAGGTGTTCTTCGACACGTTCAACGCCCGGAGCACCCGGAGCGTCTACAACTGGCTGCTCCCGATGGGCTCGCATCTGTACACGCGGTCGGACGTCGACAAACTTCTCAACGAGGCCGACCTCGAACTGGTCGACGGTGACCACGACTGGATCCTCCCGTACGGGTTCTACCGGAAGATTCCGGGCGCGATCGCCGACCCGATCCGGTCGGTCGACACCGCCATCGGCGACTCGCCAGTCGGCGACTACGCCGCATCGGTGTCCTACTGGAACGCTCGCGTGGACTGACCCGCCAGTTTGCGGGGGTGATGAGTCGCAAGTTACGCGGAGCGGAATGTGCCGCAGGTCGCGTGAACAGATGGCTCACGAACGGAGGGCCGAACCGTTTTTAAGGCTCGGACGGGAGAGTCGGGGATATGGAGCTTTCCGTGGTGGTCCCGACGCTCAACGGGCGCGAGCGACTCGCCACGTGCCTCGACGCGCTGGCGACCCACGCGCCCGACGCCGAGGTGGTCGTGGTCAACGGCCCCTCGGCGGACGGGACCACCGGGATGGTCCGCGAGCGCGACGACGTCGACGTACTCGTCGAGGTGTCCGACCGGAAACTCGACGTCGCGCGGAACGCGGGCCTCTCGGTCGCGACCGGCGACGCGGTCGCACTGGTCGGCGACGACACCGAGATCGAGGCGTCGTGGGCCGACGGCGTCCGCGAGGCGCTCGCCACCGCTGACGCGGTCACCGGTCCGGTCCACCGTTCGGTTCGAGCGGGCGTCACCACGGAATCGCCCGAGCGCAGAACCATCGACGGCCACGAGGTGACCTACTTCGACGGGAGCAACGTGGCGTTCACTCGCGAGGCCATCGACGCCACCGACGGCTTCGACGAGTATCTGGCGACCGGCGGCGCGCGCGACTGCGCCCACCGCCTCGCGACCAACGACTGCGAGGTGGCGTGGTCGTCGGACGTCTGCGTGATCCGTGACGACGGCGACGACGGGGACGACGACCGCGACTGGGGGTGGAAGTATCGCGCGTTGGCCTACCGGCTCGTGAAGACGTACGGGCCGCGGCCCGGCATCTTCCGGCGGGTCGTCCGCGACGCGGCGGCGGACGCGACCGGCTCGGCAGCCGACGTCATCCGCGGCGACCAGACCCTCTCGGAGTGGCTGGGCAACGGCAAGCGCGTCGTGGCGAACGCGGCGGCCGGGAGCAAGGACGGCGTGATCGCCCGATTCCGCGACCGGAGCGCGACCCGGAACCCGAACGGCGTCTCGGCCCGGGCCGACCGCGCGGTCGAGCGCTACGACTGGCGCACGGAATCGACGCCGGCCGAACAGTAGCCGGCGAGTTCGACCGCTTCTCGCCCGGGAACGTTTGAACACTTCTCGCCCGCGGAAGACGGTACAACGGTCGTAACGGAGTGGATTTTTAAGTATACAACGGTTGGAACGGGATGGGTCTTTTAAGTAGGGTGTCGTCGTATCGCCGCTCGATGGTACGTTGTCAGGACGAAGTCGCGGTCCACGAACGGATCGACCGTTCGCTCGACCTGCTCGAAAGTGCACATCGTCGTCGCGTCGTGTACGTCCTTCGGGAGAACGGAACGGCAACTATCGACGACCTCGCCGACGCGGTGGTCGACGCCGGGCTCGCGGACGGCCACGACCGGGTTCGCACGTCGCTCGTCCACGTTCACCTGCCGAAGCTCCGCGATTTCGACGTGGTCGAGTACGCCGGACCGGACGGGACGGTGTCGCTGGCCGACGGCGTGGCTCGGCTCGACCCGTTCCTCGACGCCGCCGCGCGCGAGGAGACGACGGGGGAGTCGGTCCCTGCGACCGAGTGCTGCTCGGACGCCGTGGCCGGTAGCCGACCCGAGTAACGTTCTCGACGCTCGAATCGGTCGTCCTCTCGACGCCGGACTCACTCGTCCTCGCAGATGCAGTCGTACCACTCTTCCAGCCGGTCGTCGCTCCAGTAGCGGACCTCCTGACTCCGGGGGTCGTAGTCGACGACGCCGGCGTCGGCCAGTTTCGGCAGGTGGACGTGGTGGAGCGTCGCGGTGACGTGTCCGCGACCGGGTCGGTCGCCGGCGTCGGCCTGCTGGGCGAGGAGGTGTTCGACGAGTTCGTCCGCGCTCGCGGTCGCGCTCGGAGCGTTCATGAGGTAGCCGAGGATGCGCCGGCGTTCGTAGTTTGCGAGAATTTCGAGCGTCTCGTCGAGCGACAGCGAGACGGCGTCCGCCGCCGGCTGGTCGCTTCCCTCGCAGGCTTGATGCGGATGCTCGCCGTCGTCCTCGTTTTCGCAGTCTCGGTTCTCCTCGCCGTCTTCAGGCCCCCTGTCGTCGCCCCCGTCGTTCGACATGTCGTTGCGCCTCGACACGCACACTCGGTAGCCTCGGCCGTAAGGGTTTTGACTAGCGAGTGACACGCTCTCGCGGTCGCGCTCAGAAGTCGCCGGGGAGCGAATCGCCGAGCACGCGCCGGGCGTTCTTGTCGAACACCTTTCGCATCGCGTCCTCGGGCACGTCGAGGGTCAGGATCTCCATCACCGCGACGTTCGGGTGCGAACTGGGCGCGCCGCTGCCGAACAGCACGCGGTCGGGGTGTTCCATCACCGCGCGTTCGAGCAGGTCGCGGTACCGGACGTAGCTCGTGTCGAGGTAACACTCGTCGTGGTACGCCAGCAGGTCGACCGCCTCGGCCATCAGATCGCGGTTCAGCGGGTGGCCGCCGAAGTGGGCCAGCACCACCGGGAACGACCGCGAGAGCAGCGTCTCGGCCGCCGTCTCGGGCGCGAATCCCTCCCCGGCGTGGACGAGCACCGGCAGGTCCACGTCTTCGAGCTGGTCGAGGGTCTCCTCGTCGGGGAGTCCGTCTGCGACGGGGTTCAGCTTGAATCCGTGGAACCGGTCGTCGTAGGCGTACTGCTCGACGTCCTCCGGCGAGGTGTGGTGGTCCTTCCGGCGGGCCGCGAGGTTGCGCAGCCGCGAGGACGCCCGCTCGCCGGGGTCGCGCGGCCCGTCGATGCGGGCGAACGCGAGGAACGGCCGGTCGACGCTCCGGCGCGCGACCGCGTTGTTCGCGCTCACGTAGCTCCCGCCGTCGCGCTCACCGGGGAACACCACCGACCGGACGACCCCGGCCTGATGCATCTCGCGTTCGAGCCTGTCCGGGCTGATCGCCCGCCCGCGGGTCTGGACGCCTCCCGCGTCGGCGTTGAGCCGGACGTGCGCGTCCACTACCCGGAACCGGTGCTCCAGCTCCAGCATTAGGACTGACTTCGGAACACCCCTATTTTTCCCTGTCGGTCGTGGCGCGACAGCTCGGCACGAGGCTCTATCGGAGCAAGCCACGCGACCATTCAGGGAAAAAGTTATATAGAAGTTCAATCATCTTATTACTGGGGGATCAGACATGGCAGAATCAGGCTCCGGACAGCGACGCATGGGCGGCCGACCGATGTTCGTCCTCGCCGAGGACACCCAGCGAACCCACGGCAAGGACGCGCAGACGTCGAACATCGCGGCCGGGAAGGCGGTGAGCGCGGCCGTACGCACCACTCTCGGCCCGCGCGGGATGGACAAGATGCTCGTGAGCGACACGGGCGACGTCACCATCACCAACGACGGCGCGACAATCCTCGAGACGATGGACATCGAGCATCCCGCGGCCCAGATGATGGTCGAGGTCGCCGAGTCCCAGGAAGCAGAGGTCGGCGACGGGACGACCACCGCGGCGGTGCTCGCGGGCGAACTCCTCGCGAAGGCCGAGAACCTGCTCGACGACGACGTGCATCCGACGACCATCGTCGAGGGGTACGCCGAGGCCCGCGAGATCGCGCTACGAGCTGTCGAGGACCTCGCGGACGCCGACCTCGACGACGACCTGCTCCGACAGGTCGCCGAGTCGAGCATGACCGGCAAGGGGACCGGCGACGTGACCGCCGACAGGCTCGCGGAACTCGTGGTGCGGGCCATCCACCACGTCGAGAGCGAGGACGGCATCGCTCGCGACGACGTCCGGGTCCACACGCAGGTCGGGGGCTCCTCGTCGGCCACCGAGCTCGTCGAGGGCGTCGTCAGCGACGCCGAGCCCGTCCACGCTAACATGCCCCGGAACGTCGAGGACGCCACCATCGCGGTGATCGACGAGGAGTTCGGCGTGCGCGAGGCCGAGATCGACGCGGAGTATAGCGTCGAGAGCGTCGACCAGCTCACGGCCGCGATGGACGCCGAGGATCGCGAACTCCGGGAGTACGCCGACGCGCTCGCCGACGCGGGCGTCGACGTGGCGTTCTCGACCAGCTCCATCGACGACCGCCCGGCGGGCTACCTCGCGGACGCTGGCATCCTCGCGTTCGAGAACGTGGACGACGACGAGGCCCGCGCCATCGCCTCGGCGACCGGCGCGACCCGGACGAGCAAGGTGGCCGACATCGAAGACGGGGAACTCGGCGCAGCAGAGTCGGTCACAGCCCGGACGTTCGGCGACGAGGAGCTCGCGTTTGTGGCGGGCGGCGCTGCCGCGGAGGCCGTCACCGTGCTGATCCGGGGCGGCACCGAACACGTCGCTGACGAACTCGAACGCGCGCTCTCGGACGCGCTCGACGTGGTGACCGCGGCGCTGGAGACCGGCGGCGTGGTCGCCGGCGGCGGCGCGACCGAGATCGTGATCGCCGACCGCGTCCGCGAGGCGGCCGCCGGCGTCGAGGGCCGCAAGCAGCTCGCGGTCGAGGCGTTCGCCGACGCGGTCGACGTGCTCCCGCGCACGCTCGCCGAGAACGTCGGCATGGACCCCATCGACGGGCTGGTCGACCTCCGGGCAGGCAACGAGGCCGACGAGGGCCGGGCCGCCATCGTCGCGTCCGGCGAGCACGGCGAGATCGGCGATCCCGTCGAGGAGGGCATCCTCGACCCCGCCGCGGTCAAGCGCGAGGCAGTCGACTCCGCGACCGAGGCCGCGACGATGATCGTCCGCATCGACGACGTGATCTCGGCGGAGTAGTCACGTTCCGTCTCTCCGTCGATCCCGACTTTCGGTCGGGTTCACCGTGACTCCGGAAGATATACGCAACATAGCTATTTATTTTTCAGAATCATTGAACGTACTAGGCGGCATTTATAAGCCGGCCTCACGAGTACCCCTTCCCAACGACGAGAAACGTTACTATGCAAGTGACAGCAAAACGGAAGTCCGAACCGCCGCTGACGACGATGCTAGTCGAACGAATCGCCGAGCACAAGGGCGTCGACGCGGCCGACCCGTCGTTCTGCCTCTACGAGGACGTCGATCCCGAGGCACTCGAAATTCTCTTCGAGCGGACGACAGGCCCATTGAAGACCAGTTTCCGGATCGACGACGCGAGCGTGACCGTCGCGAAGTCCACCGACGGAGAGTTGACCGTCGATGTCGAATCGGCCGGAACGAGCCGACACGCCGCCGACTGAGCTACAATACTCGTTCCCGGCGTAAATTCCGTCAGTAACGTCGACTATCGACGTTCATCGGAGCTCCGCCCCGTCGGGACACACCGCGGTCCGGTTCGGCAGCACGCCGTCCACGCCCACCGCGAAGACGGTCTCGCCGACCATCGCCATGCTTGCGACCCCGCCCTCGGCCTCGGCAGACGCGACGGTCTCGCGCACCTCGTCGGTCGGCAGGTCGATGGCCCGTGCGAAGCGCCAGCCCTCGCGCGTGACGTCCGCGAGCGCGGGGTCGTCCCCGAGCGCGTCGAGCGAGGCGGCCCCTTCCCGTTCGATGCGAGCCATCAGCGCTTCGTCGGCTAGCGCCTCCTCGGTCGCGATGGAGCCAAAGGAGACGTACTCGAGGGGGTCCGCGCGGTCGAACGACCGGCGAGTCTCCCCGTCGCCGACGACGAGGCCGCCCATCTCCTGGACGAACACGTCGCCCAGTCCGGTCCCGGCCCTGACTTCGGCGCGGTGGGCGACCTCGACTAGTTCCTCGCGCGAGCGACCCAAACCGAACTCCGCGTTCGCCGCCAGCGCGGTCGCGAGGGTGGCGGCACCGCTCGCGCCGAACCCCCGACCGATAGGGATCTCGATGGTGAGGTCCGCGCGAGCCGACACGTCCAGCGCATCGAGCGCGAACTCGACCGGTTCGAAGTCGGTCGGCTCGCCGTCGAGGGTGACTGCGGCGTCGCTGTCGGCGTCGGAGTCTTCGAACGGGCGCACGTCCGCGACGATACCGTCTTCGACGGCGAAACTAGCGCCCATCGACTCGTCGCCGTCGGCCGTTGGCGCGAAGAAGGCCGTCACGCTTCCGGGAGCGAAGGCTTCCATGCCCGGGGATTGGGGCGGAACCCTTCTTGAATCCACGGAAGCTGCTGCGGTGTGGAGACGGGTGATGTAGGGTTGGGACGGTGTTGAGCGGTCCGGAGCTGTGCGGTTTGTGGCGGTGCGGTCCGGGGCTGAGCGGTTTGTGGCGGTGCAGTCCGGGGCTGAGGTAGCGCGGCGGGTTCTAGAAGCCGTCCTCGATAACATCGAGTTCAAAAGTTCCCCGAGAAGCGGAGGTTCCGTCCTGCCGTCAGAAAACCCGGAACCACCACTCTCGAACCCACGACCAGCCCACCAGTTTTGTGTCCGACCGTCGTACTGACCAGCCATGTCGACAGACGCCACCGCTGCGGCCCAGCAGTTCTACGGCCGGTGGGCCGACTTCTACGACCTGCTCTCGCGTGTGACGCCCGGGCTCGGTCGCTTGCGCGCTCGCGCGGCGGACGCGCTGGCGCTCGCACCCGGCGACGCCGTGGTCGAGATGGGCTGTGGCACCGGCGCGAACCTGCCCCACCTCCGCGAGCGCGTGGGTCCGGAGGGCCGGGTCGTCGGCGTGGACTTCACCCGCGGGATGCTCGACACCGCTCGGGACCGCATCGAGCGCGAGAGGCCCGTGACCGGCCGCAATGGCTGGCGGAACGTCCACCTCGTGCGGGCCGACGCCACCGAGATCGAGTTTCGCGACCCGCCCGACGCCATCCTCGCCACGTTCGTCGTCGGGATGCTGGCCGACCCGGCCGCGGCGGTCCACCGCTGGGCCGACCAGCTCGCGCCGGGCGGCCGCCTCGCGCTGCTCGACGCCGCGCAGACGACCCGGTGGTACGGCTGGCCGGTCAACCAGGCATTCCGCGGGCTAGTCGTCGCCTCCTCGCCGACCGGCACCGACGGGTACGAGGCCGCACCGTGGACCGTGCTCGACGACCGCGTCGCGTCGGCTCGGGCGGCGCTCCGGGAGCGCGCGAGCGCGACGACCCACGGCGAGTACGCTGCCGGAGTCGTGCGGTTGACGGCCGGACGAGTCGACTGAGCAGCGCAAGCGCTCACACACCGACCCAACGTTTTAGCCCGACCCCAGAGTTGTCCCGGCATGGTCGACGCCTGCGAGTACCACGAACGGACGAAACTCGCCCCCGACGGCATCGCCGAGGTGTCCGGTCCGTACGACCCGAGCAACGAGCCGCGGCCGTCCAAGCGCTACCGGGACGTGACGAAGCGTGCGCTTCCTGGGGTTCGGCCGCCGCAGGCTCCCACGCTATCGGTCGTCGCGGAGTCGCGTGCGGACCCGCTGGCCGGGAGCGACCAGCCCGCCCCGGAATCGCTCGACAGCGACACGCTGGCCACGCTGTGCTACGCGGCCAGCGGCGTCCTCCGGGCCACTCGCGGTCCGGACGGCGGGGAGATCCGCTACCGGGCGGCGTCCTGCACCGGCCGGCTCTACCACGTCGACTGCTATCTGGTCTGTGGCGACCTGCCGGGACTGCCGGCCGGCGTCTACCACTTCGACCCCGAAACGTTCGCGCTGGACGTGCTCCGGACCGGCGACTACCGGGGCGTCCTCGCCGAGGCTACGGGCCAGCAAGCCGGCGTCGCCGACGCGCCGGTCACGGTCGTCGCCACCTCGACGTGGTGGCGGAACGCGTGGAAGTACGGCGACCGAACCTACCGCCACGCCTTCTGGGACTCGGGCACCGTGTTGGCGAACCTGCTCGCGGCCGCCCACGCGCTGGACTACCGCGCGGAGGTCGTCGCCGGGTTCGCAGACGCCCCCGTGACCGAACTGCTCGGGCTCGACCCCGAGGAGGAGGCACCGCTGGAACTCGTCCCCATCGGGGCCGAAACGGCGGTGAACGACACTTCCGGGGCTGGCTCGACCGCGGGCGGGTCGGCCGCGGCCGACCCGCCCGCGGTCGAGCCCATCGACCCGGAGACGGAGCCGTACTCCTCCGAGACGGTGGCCCACCCGCTCGTCTCGGACGCGTGGACGCAGAGCCGGCTCGCGGACGGTGCAGCGGTCCGGTCGTGGCGCGACGAGGTCCTCGAGTCGGTCGGACAGCGTCCCGCGGGCGACGGCCAGCGAATCGCGCTCGACCCCGTCGACCACGAGACGGCGTCGGCGCGGCCGCTCTGGAACACCATCGAGCGCAGGCGCTCCTGTCGGGAGTTCACCGACGAGCCGCTGAGCCGCCGGAAGCTCGGCACCGTGCTCGACCGCGCGACCCGCGGCGTGCCGGGCGACTGGAACGGCGGCGTCGGCTCGGGCCTCCAGTTCAACGACGCGTACGTCCTCGCGACCGACGTGGCGGGCGTGCCGGACGGGAGCTACCAGTTCCATCCCGCGGCGGCCGAACTGGAGCGAGTAGGCGACGTGACCAGCGACGACCAGACCCGACTCGCGCTCGATCAGGAGTGGGCCGGCGACGCGCACGTGAACGTCTACTGCACGACCGACGTGGAGAAGGTGGTCGAGGAACTGGGCAATCGCGGGTATCGGCTGGCCCAACTGGAGGCGGGGCTCGTGCTCGGTCGGCTCTACCTCGCGACGTACGCCCACCGGGACCTCGGCGGGACCGGGCTGACGTTCTTCGACGACAGGGTCACCGACCACCTCTCGCCGCGGGCGGCCGGGCAGACGCCGACGACGCTGTTCGCGATGGGCGTGGCCGGTGAGTGAGAGGGTCGGGTTCGCTGTCGAGGTTGTGATTTCTGGATGGCTCAGGGTCACGGTGCGGGGCGGTGCTGTGCTGTCCAGTTGCAGTGCTGTGCGGTCGCGGTTACGCCGAGGCTCAAGCAGTAGCTAGTTCACGGAATTTCGACGCGGGAGAAGTCGGTAACACGAAGCGAACTACTGCTTGAGCCTAGGCGTTACCGCAACCGCACAGCACCGTAACCGCGGGCCTCAGGCCTCCCCAGCCTCCTGCGCTTCTCGGCCTTCGGCCTGCGATGCTCGTCCCTCGCGCGCGTTGCTCGCGCGCCAAGCTTGAATGCTGAATTTTCGATTCTGAACCCCTCGAACACACGCAGAAACGGCTTACTCGCCCTTCCGACCGCCGTACACCGCGAAGTTGTAGTACTGCCAGATGGAGGTCACCGCGTCGAAGCCAGCCTCGCGGAGCCACACGAGCTGGTCGGTCAGCGTCGAGGGGTCGTCGTAGTCGTCGCTGGCCTCCCACTCGTCCATGAACTCCCGTTCCTCCCAGCCCTTCGAGCGCACCCAGTTCTCGATCATGTCGCCCGAGAGGTCTTCGAGGTGGTCGGCCTCGAACCGGATCACGTCGCCGTTGAGGAACCAGCCACCGGGAGCGAGCGAGTCGTGGATGGCGGCGAACAGCGCGCGCTTGTCCGCGCCGTCGAGGTGGTGGATGGCCAGCGAGGAGACCACCAGATCGTACGTGCCGGACTCGCCAGGGTAGTCGTCGGGGAACGCCCCCTGCGCGAGTTCGGCGCGGTCGCCGAACGTCGCCAGCTTGCGCTCGGCCTCCGCGAGCATCTGCTCGCTGTGGTCGACCGCCAGCACCGTGCTCTCGGGGAATCTGGTCAGGAGCTTGGTGGTGAGTTCCCCCGTCCCCGCGCCGAGTTCGAGCACGCGGATTGGCGAATCGCGGTCGTGTGGCGGCGCGTTCAGGACCGTGTCGTGGAGTTCGTCGTACCGGGGCACGATGGCCTCGATGCCGGGGTCGTAGACGCTGGCGTCGGCGAACACCTCTCCGGGCTTGGTCATGCCCCGCCGTAAACGCCCCACGAAGGTATGCTTTTCACGGAGTCATACTGCCAGCGGGCGATTATTTCCGGGGCGCATGTTCCGGCCCGAACTGCCCGAAGCTGTGACGCACCTGCAGGCGTTCGTGACGCCGGACGCTCCGCTGGCCCAGCGAACGCGCCCCGGCGATTTTTTGACCGTGGGGGACCGAGGTGGAGATGTGAAGGAGTACGAGCGCAAGCAACTGCTCGAACGCGTCGAGCGGGAGGGCGCGACGGTCGGCGCGGACATCCCGGAGACTATCGAGGTGCAGGGCGAGGAGGTCGACCTCCGGGAGTTCGTCTTCGAGATCAAGCGCCGGGAGACGGTGCCTGCGGGCGAGCGCGACCGGGTCGACCAGGCGAAGAAGAACCTCCGGCGCGAGCGCCTCCAGCGAAAGCAGCGGCTCGAAGACGGCGAGATCTCGCGCGCGGAGGGCGAGGAACTCGTGACCGCCATCGTCGGCATCGACCGCGCGCTCAACGCTCTCGAAAGCCTCGGTCCGACCGACATCGAAGGCGAGGCTCAGGCCAAGGAGGCGGCCGACCGCAAGCGCTGGATGTCGTTCCTCAAGCAGGCGCTCGGCCGCGAGGACGCTGGCAAGCGCGGCCGCCTCTGAACGAACACCGAATTCAGAACCCATGAGACGAAACGCCGAAATCGCGAGTCTGCTCGAAGAGTACGCCGACCGCCTCGAAGCGCAGGGGGTCGACTACAAGCACCGGACCTACCGCCGCGCGGCCGAGAGCATCCGCGACGCGCCAGAGGACATCGCGGAGCTGGCTGCGGAGGGCCCCGAAGGCGTCCAGCGGCTCCAGGACGTCGGCGAGTCCATCTCGAAGAAGGTCGTCGAGGCGGTCGAGACTGGCACCTTCGAGCAGTTGGAGGAGGCCCGCGAGGAACTCCCGGTCGAGATGGCCGAACTCACGAGCGTAGAGGGCGTCGGCCCGAAGACCGTGGGCGACCTCTACCGGGCGCTCGGCGTGCGCGACCTCGACGAGTTGGAGAACGCCGCGCGGGAGGGCGAGATCCAGGAGGTCTCCGGATTCGGGCAGAAGACCGAGCAGAACATCCTCGACGGCATCCAGTTCGCCAAGCAGTCCCAAGGCCGGGAACTCCTCGGCGACGCCCGCCCGGTGGGCGAGGCCGCGCTGGACTTCTTCGAAGCCATCCCCGAGGCGGGCCGCTGTGAACTCGCAGGGTCGCTCCGGCGGTGGAAGCCGACCATCGGCGACATCGACGTGCTGGTCGCCAGTGAGGACCGACAGGCCGTCATCGACGCGTTCACCGACTGGCAGCTGGCCGACGAGGTCATCGAGGCCGGAACCGACAAGGCCAGCGTGCGCTCGAACGGCCAGCGCGTCGACCTCCGGGTCGTGGTGCCCGCGGAGTTCGGCTCCGCGCTCCAGTACTTCACCGGGAGCAAGGAGCACAACATCCGGTTCCGCAACTACGCCATCGAGCGCGGCTACAAGGTCAACGAGTACGGCATCTTCGACGTTTCAGACGTAGAGAACCCGGACGAAGGCCAGCGCGTGGGCGAGCGCGTCGCGGGCGAGACCGAGGACGGGATGTACGAGGCACTCGACCTGCCGCCGATTCCCCCGGAGATACGGGAGGACCGCGGCGAAATCACAGCCGCCGCCTCGGGCGACCTCCCGGACCTCCTCGCGGAGGGCGACATCCGCGGCGACCTCCACGTCCACACGAACTGGTCGGACGGCGAGCTCACGATTCGCGGGATGGTCGAGGCCGCGGCCGAGTTCGGCCACGACTACGTCTCTATCTGTGACCACGCAACCGGTCCGGGGATGGTCGGCGGCGTGGGCCTCGACGACGAGGAGTTGCGCGAGCAGTTGGCCGAGATCCGGGACCTCGACGACGACCTCCCCATCGAGGTGTTCGCGGGCGTGGAGGCCAACATCGACGCCGAGGGTGCCATCAGCGTTGCCGACGACCTGCTGGCCGACCTCGACTGCGTGGTCGCCTCGCCTCACAGCGGGCTGGAGGGCGACGGCACCGACCGAATCCTCGCGGCCGTCGAGCACCCGAGCGTCGACGTCGTCGGCCATCCGAGCGGGCGGCTCATCCACCAGCGGCCGGGCCTCGAACTCGACGTGGACGAGATCGCGCGAGCCGCCGCCGACCACGACACCGCGCTCGAAGTCAACAGCAACCCCCACCGACTCGACCTCTGGGGCAGCGCGGTCAAGCAGGCCGTCGAGGAGGGCGCGACAATCGCCATCGACACCGACGCCCACTCCGCGCCGGAGTACGGCTACGTCCGCTACGGCGTCCACACCGCCCGGCGCGGCTGGGCAGAGGCCGACGACGTGCTGAACGCACGCGACGCCGACGGCGTCCGGGCGTTCCTCCACTGACGCGATGGGCGACGACCGCTCGGCGGACCGGCGCGGGTCCGACCGCTCGCCGGACCAGCAGGCGTCTGCCGGGACCCGCCGCCCGTCCGCCGACACCGCACTCCTGCTCGACGTGATGCTGGGCAAGCTGTCGACCTACCTTCGGATGTGCGGGTACGACGCGGCGTACGCCCTCGACCGCGAGGCCCGAAGCGCCTCGGAACGGCCGAACGGGGAGGAGCGATGCGACGACCCGCGAGGCGTCGACGCTGACGACGAACTCCTCGAACTCGCCGAGTCGGAGAATCGCCTGCTCGTGACCCGCGACGTCGAACTCGCCCGCCGGGCCGACGGCCTTCTGCTAGAGACGACCGACGTGACCGACCAGTTGCGGGAGCTGGCCGACGCGGGATTCGCGCTCGAACTCTCCGAGCCGAGCAGGTGTGCGTCGTGCAACGGGCAGTTGGAGCGGCTCGCGCCCGCGACGCGGACGCCCGAGCACGCACCTGACTCGCAAAAAACGACCGTCTGGCGGTGTCGCGACTGCGGACAGCACTTCTGGAAGGGGAGCCACTGGGAATCGGTCGCGGAGACGCTGTCTGAACTGTAGAGCCGGAGCGACTTTTCTCGAAAACGGGTCGCAATCAGTTGTTCGGCTCCCACTGCTCGCAGGCGTCCATGTCCTCCATCGTCCGGTCGTAGTAGCCGCAGTACGGCACCATCCCGTCGTTCGTCCGGACGTAGCGGAACTGCTTGCAGTTGCCGCAGTAGGTGTCGGTGGCGCGCTGGGTGTCCGGTCCGGCCGCCGACCCGGCGGCGTCGTCCAGCGGCGAGCGAATGTCGTCGCCCGTCGCGGTCCCGCCGTCGCTCGTCGTCGGGCCGCGGCCCGCCTGCTGGGACTGGTTGGTCTGGGTCGGAAGCTCGCCGTCGGGCGTCTGGCCCATGAACGCCACGCCGCCGAGGCCGGTCTTGGGCGCGTCTGTGCCGCCGTCGGACGAGGCGTCCGACGAGGCTCGCAGACCGACGGTCTGCTCACCGCCGTCGGTGGATTCGAGCGCGCCGAGTTCCGAGAGCGCTTCGGCGTCCGCCAGGTCCTCGCGGTCGACCTCGACCGTCTCGACCTCGCCGCCGCGATCGACTTGGAGCGTGACGGTGCCGCCGGGGTCGTTACGCGTCTTGAAGTTCACCACCGCGACGAACAGGCAGCCGAAGGTGATCAGCACGCCGACGAAGTACACCGCCACGACCGGCAGGGTGAGCTGTCGGTTGTAGCCCGCCCAGTGTCGGGGGTAGGCGTAGGTGAACAGCGCGACGCCAAGCACCGAGATTCCCGCACCGATTGCAGCCGCGGCGCGAACGCGCTGGCTCGCGGGCAGGACGCTGAAGATGCCGACGAACACTGCGGGGACGCCGAGCCCGGCGAGTACCCCGGCGACTTGACGGGCCGCCAACTGGTGCAGCCCGAACAGTTCCCGAAGTCCCGTCGTCGCGAACAGGATAGCGAGGACGACGAGCAGCGCCCCGGCGGCGAACAGCCCGAGCCCGAGGTAGAGGAGCCGGACGTTGCCGACCTCGCCGACGTTCTCCTCGTAGGCCTCCGCGAGGCTTGTCATGTGTGCGCAATCGCACGCGAACAAGTAAACGTTGCGTCAGACGCGCGTCCCACGGGAGGGGTGCCCACCACGAATCTGGACGGCGGCCAGGCTCGTCGCTCACGACGAGCGCGGCCGCAATGTAAACGAGCTGATGGAAACTCGATACTGACGAAAGCTCGATACCGGAAAACCCGGCGTCTGTCTACCCGATGTACCGCAGGTCCTCGTCGGTCGGCATCCCGGACTGCTGGCTCTCCATCTCCTGAATCTTGTTCGCCACGTCCTCCATCTCGTCGGCCCGATCCTCCAGCGACTCGAAGTCGACCTCGAATCCGAGCGCCTCCTCCAGCACTTCGAGCACCGCGCGGGCGCTCTTGGGGTCGACGAGGTAGCCGCTGGTCTCGCCCATCAGGCAGGCCGCCCGGACGCCGCGGCGCTCACCGAGGCCGAGCAGGAGGCCGCTGGTGCCGACGATGCCGCCCGCAGGTTCGTCCTCGCGGAACTCGACGCCGACCTCCCGAAGCTCCTCGACGAACTCCTCGTCGGTTGCCGCGCCCAGCACCGCGTACTCCTCCATGAGTTCGCCCGTTGGAACCCCGCCGAGCGCGTACGCCGTCTCGACGTCGAACGACTCGGCCACGTCGAGGAACGCCTCGGTGAGCCGGTAGTGGCCCGCGTTGTCGCTGGCCTGATGGTCGCCGGTCAGCACCAGCAGGTCGCGCTCGTCGAGTTCCACGGCGTGGATCTCCGCGGCGACGAGGTCGGCGGTGCCGTTGTCGTGGACCGACACCTGCGGCGGGAAGTACTCGGAGTAGACGCGCCGGACCAGTTCGCTCTCCTTCTCCTCGAGCAGGTGCTCGGCAGCCAGTTTGCCGACGTGGCCGACGCCCGGCAGCCCCTCGACCAGCACGGGGTCGCGCAACTCGGGGTCGGCGACCGCCTCGATGTCGATTTCGTCCATGTGGCTTACTCCCGGGCGCGCTCCTTAAGTGCCCGTCGGTACTCGCCGTGAGGGTCCTCGGGGTTGAACGGCGCGGGCGCGCTGTTGACGGCGTCGGCTCCGCAGTCGGGGCAGGTTTCGCACAGCGTGTACACCGGCCGGTCGTGTCGGTCGCGCCACGCCGAGCAGACCAGAATGTCGGATTTCATCGCGAGAAAAGTGACGCGTTACTCGTCGTCGGTCCGGCGCTCGCGGTGGAACGCGCCGCTGCCGCCGACGGTCTCGATGGCGTCCTCGGCGCGCGCTGCGCTGGATTCGAGCTGGGACTCGGCGGTCTTGTAGTTGGGCGCCTTCACCCGGATGCGGTACTCGGGCGCGCCGACGTAGGTCACTTCGAGTTCGACCTCGTCGGGGATGTCGCCGTTGCCCTCCGCGGCCTGCAGCGCCTCCTTGATGTCGTCGACGCCACCGCTCGACGCCGATTCGAGGTCGACGTAGCCCGTGACGGTGACGTACGGCACCGAGACGTTCTCCCGGGCCGTGTCGACGATCTTCTCGACCTCCTCGTCGGTGAGGTCGGTGGAGTCGAGCGCTTCCGGCCCGTGGATGGCCGCCTGCTCGAAGCCGCCGTAGAGGCCGCCGAACTCCGCGAGCATCTCGTTGGCGACGTGGGTGTACTTCTCGTCGTCGATGTCCTCGCCGAACGCGAGTTCCATCCAGTTGCCCGCCTTCTGCTCGTTCTTCCACTCCTGGATCTTCTCGGAGCGCTGGTGGTCGTTGACGTCCTTCAGCGAGAGGTCGATCTGCTGGGAGTCCTCGTCGACGTCGAGCACCTTCGCGACGACGGTCTGTCCTTCGTTGACGTGGTCGCGGATGTTCTTGATCCAGCCGCTGGCGACCTCGCTGACGTGGACGAGTCCGCGCTTGCCCTCGTACTCCGAGAGGTCCACGAACACGCCGAAGTCCTCGATCTCGTCGATCTTGCCCACGACGAGTTCGCCGGGGTCGGGCCAGCCGCTGAACTTCATCGCGCTTGGACTGTCTCGGTCACTTCGCCCTCGAACTGGGCCTTACCCCCGGTCGGGCGGGCGAGCGTCGCGCCGCAGACCGCGCAGGCGACCTCGTTCGCGGCCTTGTCGAAGACGGTCTGTTCGTTGTCGCAGTCGGGACACTGGACGGTGTAGAAGTTCCCTGCCATCGTCAGTCCTCCAGCTCCAGCCGGCCGGCCCGCCATCCCTCGCGGAGGTGGGCCTTGCCGCAGTCGCTGCACATGTACTTCAGGTCGGTCTTCTTGGTGGGCTTGTCGCCACCGGGCACCTTCGAGAACCGACCGCGGTTGCCGATACCCTTCGAGCCCTCGCGCTGCTTGCGCTGGTCCCACTTCATGCCGGTCGAGCGACCGGTCCGGACCTTCTGAACCTCGTGTTCCTGATGCTCGTTGCAGTGAGGGCAGTACGTGTTGAAGCGTCGTGGCATCTGCATAGATATCTACCTTGCCGAAGCGTAAGGGCACGGGGCTTAAAACCCGTTTGGTTCGGCGCGGGCGCTCGACCCGGCACGGGTCGCGGTCGTCCCCGATTTACGGTCCTCGATCTACTCACTCGTACGTCTCCTCGCCCAGTTTTACTTTCGCCGAGCGTGGCGCGAGTTTAAGCCCGGTCCGACCGAACGATAGGATAGACGCCGCGGACGGGACTCGTGGTGGTGTGCCCTCTCGGTCTCCACGTCCGCGGTCGACGGTGGTACGCATGAACCCGCACTTCGCTCCCCACGACAGAGACGAGTTTCGCTATCCGGCCGATCCCGGTGGAACCGAGCCCCTGATCTGCCAGAAATGGAGGGTGATTCCGTGACCGAACATCCTGTCGATTCCGCGACTGAAGACCCGACCGATTCCGCAACCGGAGTCGCAGAGCTGCTGGCAGCGCTCTCTGGATCCGGCCCAATCCAGCGCGTGCGAAACTACTACCTCACGGATCGCGAGACCACGGCGTACGAACTCGCCGATGGCGCAACGATACGCTCGGGGCCGGCCGAGCGGGAGAACGCTCCGGAGCCAGCATAACCGTCGAGCATCGCTTCGAGTGCGTCCTCTGCACGCACCGCGTACGCGGAACCGGTGAGGACAGCGAGTCGGCTCGCGAGGACGCCCGCGAAGCCGGCGCGGACCACCTCGGAGACGCCCACGCCGACCGCCTCGCGGCGACGCCTCGCTGGCCCGACGCCCCCGCGCCAGAGGACCTGCTCGCCGGCGAGGCCGCGTATCGGTCGACTCGGGGGCTCCTCGTGCCCGCCGACGATCTGCTGGTCTGTGCCGACTGCGGATACTACTTCGGCCCCGAGGAGAGCGACTCGGACCGTGCGCCGGTCGGCGAGGAGGGATTGGTCTGCACGGCCTGCCACGAGCGCCGGGTCGACGACCGCGACGAGTCGGTCGCCGAGGCCATCGAGGAGTTCCTCAGGTGACTGAGCGGTCCGTCAGGCGCACGAGCTTTTCGTCAGGTTATCGAGGAGTTCGTCTTCGGCGCGCGCTTGTTTGACTTCCGGCCCGGCGCGCGCTGGCGGGGCGCACGAGAGCTCCCCGCCAGCGCGCCCGAGAGACGAGCATGGCGAGGCTAATCGCGCCTCGCGTACCGTGCGGGCGACTCGTGGGTCGCCCGCAGCCATCGCAGGGCGAAGCCCGAGACGCGCAGGCGGCTGGGGAGGTTCGAGGCCCGCGGTCGCGGTGCGGCGCGGTGCTGTGCGGTTGCGGTGCGGTCACGCCGAGGCGCAAGCGATAGCGAGCTTCTCGACACTAACTTCCGATTCCAAACTCCCGACTCACAGTCCGCAACACTCCAGCACCGAAAACGCCACCCAATATCGAAATCATGGTCGTCCTCCGAACGCTCCCGAAGCGCTTAAACGCCATCCTTCCGAACCCTGAACCATGAAGACGCTCATCATCCACGGAAACCCGGGCATCCGGAAGAACGCCGTCATCGAGTACGACGGCGGCGAGCGCGTCTGCTTCTCCGTCAAGCGGCAGGGCGAGTGGCACGGCCCCGACGAACCCCAGCTGTGGTGTACCATCGGGACCGAGGACGAGCGCGACGACTTCGCGCGGCGCAACTTCGTGCCTCACTGGCTCGAAGTCGAGTCAGTCGATGCCGAGGACGTCGAGGTCATCAAGCGCGCGGACGAGATGGCCGTCTCGTAATCGGACTGCTTCTCCGGATTTCTCCAAATAGTAGTATTCCGTTACGGAGTTTGATTTGGAGCGACATCTTCGAAAGCCCTCGGGCGCTCGACCGCGGGCAGACGGTCCTGCTCGGCCTTCGGCCTGCGCGGGCTGCGTCTGCCGAGGGTTCGTTCGCTTCGCTCACGAACCTCCCGCGGCTCGGTGCGCCCTTCCCTCACTCCCTACAGTCGTTCGGTACAGTGCTTGCATCGCCGGGGTTCGTCGACCGCCCTCGCCCTTTCAGTCCACCAGGAAGTCGGTTGAGTCACTCCGCGAAACCTAGTGGTTACTCGCGTGTATCCGAACACTGCCTCTCGACCGTCCCGAGTTCCCGCTCAGTCGTCGGCGGTGGCCGCGACGTGGTCGGGCGCGGCCTCGGTCGAGAACAGGTAGGCGAACGCGCCGGTCGAGACGACGATGAACGCCGCGGCGGTCCAGAACGCCACGAGGACCGAGGTAGCGTCCCAGATCGCGCCGACCAGTACGGGGCCGCCGACCTGCCCGACCTTCCACGCGATGGAGCGCAGCGAGAGGCTCGACCCCACCGCGTCGAAGTACTCGCCCTCCTCGACGAACAGCGCCATGCTCGCGGGAAGCCGGAGGCTGTCGCCGATGCCCAGCACCGCGTACGCCGCGAACAGGACGAAGAAGGCTCCGGGCAGCGCCATCTGCTCGCCGAACGCCGCGAGCGTCACGCCGGGGACGAACCCCTCCGCGAAGCCGGCCAGCGGGATGAGCGCGACCCCGACCGCGTAGACGAGCGCGCCGGCGAGGACGAACCGCTCGCGCCTGCCCACCCGGTCGGTCAGATCGCCGACCCAGCCCTGCGTGAGCGCCTTGGTGAGTTTCCCGCCAGCCATGATGCCGCCGATGAGGAAGGCGTTGATGCCGAAGCCGGTCCGGGCGTAGATGGGTAGGAAGATGATGACCGCCATCTTGCCCACGCTGAACGATCCGCGGAAGAAGACCAGCGCCTGAATCGCGCGCCGGCCCAGCAGTTCCCGGATGGTCTCCAGTCCGGTGGCTTCCTCGGGGTCGGCCGTGCCGCCGGGGTCGTCCCGGAGCGCGCCGAACACGGCGACGAACGCGCCGATGGTGAACGCCGACAGCACCGCGTAGGTCAGGTCGAACCCGTAGAGGAACAGGAGCAACCCGCCGAACACGTCGCCGAAGAGGCTGGAGAACGCCCCGACCTGATTGTACGTGCCGATCCACAGCCCGCGCGAGTCGTCGGGGCTGATCTCGCCCACGACCGTCGTCCCCGTAATCCAGAGCACGCTCGCGCCGAACCCCTGCACCACCCGGAGCAGGATGACGTGCTCGACGGTCGAGACGTACATGAACCCGACGAACACGCCGACGTTGACCACCAGCCCCGCCAGCAGGAGTCGCTTCGAGTTCCGGAGGTCGATGTACCGCCCGAGCGGGAGCACGATGAGCAACTGGACCGCGGCGAACGCGGTGCCGAACAGCCCCTCGACCGTGCCGGTCGTGTCGAACGCGTCGGCGTACAGCGCCAGCGCGATGATGATGGTCGAGTACGCCTGACTCCGGGCGAACGCGGTGCTGGCGAGCGCCAAGAACTCCCGATTTCCGAAGAGCCGGAGGGATCCGCCGCTCGACTCGGCCACTGTTACGAACCGAAATAGCCGCGGTTGCGGTAATAAATCTACGGCTCTCGGAAACGGTCATGGAGTCTCGTACCGTGGTATCGATTGACGACCTCTCGGACGGCGCAACCGACCGCCGCTACTGGCATGCGCCCAGTGTCCCATTCCACCGGAATGCACTCGGCGTCTTATTCTACCGGAACGCACCTGATGCCACTGCCCACCAGCACGCGCTCGGTCGGACACTCTCCATGTCTGGGTGGACTGAAAGGGGCCGCCCGCTCGCGTAACGCTTGGTCGTCTCAGCGCGGCCACTATGTCGCGCCCGCAGTTCTGCGGGCGCGACATATCCCGCTGAGCGACCGCGGGCGGGCGGGGGCTTTCGAAGACAAACTGACTCCGAGGAAACTGACGCCAGCTACGTCGAGATGCCGCTACCAGCCAGATCGACTCCAAAAAACGAGAACTGATTGATCGAGTCGACTGCGCTCAGTCGTCGAGATCCTCGACGGCGTCGGCGATGCGCTGGAGCTGTCGGGTCGCGTCCCGGACCTCGTCGCGGAGCTGTCGGACCTCGCGGACGAGTTCCTCGTTACCGGCGCTCTCGCTCTCGCCGGGTCGGCCGCCGGGGCCGCCCGGACCGCCGCCCATGCCGCCGGGGCCGCCGCCCATCATGCCGCCCATCATCTGCGCGAACGGGTTGCCGCCGCCGCCGCCGCCGCCCATGCCGCCGGGGCCGCCGCCACCCATCATCTCCTCCATCTTCTCGCGTCGGTCCTCGTCACCCTCGCCCTCGCCTTCCTCGGCGCGCTTCTCGCGGATCTCCTCGACGCGTTCGCGGAAGGACTTCTCCTCACCCTCCTCGCCGGATTCGGACTCGGTCTCGGGCTCGCTCTCGTTGGATTCGTCGTCTGCCATGGCTGGGCGTTCGCGGGCCGCGTGGAAAAGCGTGGTGTCTCGGGAACGGGAGGCGTTCTAGTACAGTGTCGGCGGTAGTCAGTCGTCGAACACACGGTGCTTGCGTTCGAGGTAGCTGTGGTACAGTGACGAGACGCCGACCAGCGCGAGGAAGTACCACGACCAGAACGCCGGGCCGAACGAGGAGACGAAGACGAGGTCGAACTCGACCGCCAGCAGCGTGATGACGCCGAGGACGCTTACGCCGAGGTAGTAGGTCGCCCACGAGATGTCGCCCTCCGGAACCACCTCCATGTAGACTTCGACCTGCTCGGCCCGGTCCCGGAGTTCGATCTGCTGGTCGCGCTGGTCGTACTCGATTATGTCGAGTTCGTTCAGCTTCGGGAGATGTGTCTGGTGAAGCGAGACGTACACGCTCTTGCGCACGTCGCGTGGCGGCGGTGACTCCCCGGTCTCGACCGACGCGATGTGTTCGGCCAGTTCGTCCACGTCCATCTGCTCGCCGACGCTTCGCAGCCGCTTCAACGCCCGTCGGCGTCTGTCGTTCCGGAGGACGTTGTGTATCTCGCCGGGGTCGAGTTCCCCCTGTCGGTCCGCAGATTTGTCCTCGACTGTCATCTCTCCTGATAACCGCTTCGCGGTGACATCTACTCGCACTATCTTAGGCGACAAACATTAATGTTAGGCCCGGTCCAGACCGAACGGCGAGGGCCGTCCGACGCCGAGCAACGTTCGGAGAAACGGCGCGACCGGCGAGGGATTCTTTACCGCACGGTCCGTACGACTCGGCGTGTTCCCGGAGTGGCTGGTGGTCGGTCTCTGGCTCTCGGCCGGAATCGGAGCCCTCATCGCGGTCGTGTTCGTCGCCGGGTCGCGGCTGTTCCCCAGCGAGACCCGGACCGCCACGTGTGACACTGGCGAGAGTCGACGCCGGGTGGAGATCCGCGAGTACCTCTCGGCGATCGGCGAGGAGTTCGCCGAGGACCACTTCGTCGAGGGCCAGCACGTCGCGTTCTACCTGCCCGAGCGCGACGTCGCCATCACCTTCGACGCCCGGGCGTACTTCCGCATCGCGGGGTCGCCCACCGTCGCGGTGCTGGTCGAACACGAGATGCCCGGCATGCATCTGGGCGACCGGCTACCGTTCGAGACGCCCGACCTCTCCGGGGAGGGCGACGAGGAGAACCGCATCGACCCCGGAGCGGCCGCGTTCGCTATCCTTGGCGTTCCACAGGGCGCGACGCTCGCAGAGGTCAAGCGCGCCTATCGCGAGAGGGTCAAGGAGGTCCACCCCGACCACGGCGGCGACCGCGAGGAGTTCCAGCGCGTCCGGGAGGCGTACACCGCGGCGAAGAGTCGGACGAGCTGAGTCGCCATTTCGAGTCCGTCGCTCCGCCGGACCGGTTTGATTGTCCCATCGCTGAGACAGTCAGATATTTGTGTAATGAAAACACTACCTGCGCGAATGAGAACGGGACGACGCCGCGTCGTTACACTCGGACTCACGACTGTCCTGGGCGGTCTCGCGGGCTGTACGGGATCGAACGACGACGAGACCGACCAATCGCCCGATTCGACGACTCAAACCGAGGCGACGACCGAAAGCACACCCGCGACTGACGCCGAATCGACGACCGACGACCCGACGACGGAAGAAGAGACCACGGCGACCGGCAACGGGGTCGACGACTCGTGGCCGTCGTTCCAGTACGACGCGGCGAACACCGGATGGAACCCGAACGCCGAGGGGCCACGTGACGGTCTCGACGAGCGATGGCGCGTCGAACTCACGTACGACCTATCGTCTGCCGAACCGACAGTTGCCGGGGAGACGGTCGTCGTGTCGACGAACACGGGTGCGCTCTACGCGTTCGACGCCGAGACGGGCGACGAGCGCTGGCGGTACACTACTGACGGCTCCATCAACGGGTCCGCAGCTATCGCCGACGGGACGGTGTACGTCGCCGACGCGGCTAGCAAGCTTCACGCCGTAGCTCTCGAGTCGGGAACAGCCGCGTGGACGGCGGACCTGGCCGGCGGAACGGGCATCAACTCACCGGTCGTCGCGAACGGAACCGTCTTCGTCGGCACGCGGGAGATCTTCGACGGTGACGAGGCGGCGGTACAGGCGTTCGACGCCGAAACGGGAGACGAACGGTGGACGACGCCCGTCGAGGGCGAGGGAGCGACCGGCGCTGCCGTCGAATCCGGGACCGTGTACGTCGGTTACACCGACGGCGGGCTCGCGGCACTCGACGCGGCCGACGGAACGGAGAACTGGCGCGCGGACACTGCAGAGATAGCGTATCCGCCGACAGTCGCCGATGGAACGGTGTTCGTGGCGACCGACGACGCAGCGGTTCGGGCGTTCGACGTGGCCGACGGTCGTTCGCTCTGGTCGACCGGCGACTCGGGGACGGGGTCGCCCGCAGTGGCAGACGGCCGGGTGTTCGCGCCAGCGAATACGGAGTTGTCCTGTTACGACCCAGTGGACGGAACGGAGCTGTGGGCCGTCGACGCTATCGGAACGTTCCGCACCCCAACTGCCGCAGACGGGACGGTGTACGCTGGAACCGACGAGGAAACGCTGTACGCGCTCTCCATCGAGGACGGGACGGAGCGCTGGTCGACCGAATTCGAGGACGACGATCCGACCCCGATGGCCGTCGTTGGTGACTGGGCGTACTTCGGATTCACGGGTCTCGACAACGGGGAGATCCGGGGGTACGGGCCCGCAGAAGACGCGTAGACGGTCGCGTCAGGGTCGGCACGCGTCACCCCAGTTCCGTCACTTCGTACGCCACGTTCCCGTCCCGGAGCGCGTCGGTGACCCGTCCCACGATGTCGGCAGTGGCGACGACCACGGAGTCGAGCCCCCGGCCCGCGGCCTCCCCGGCCATCGCGCCCGCCGCGAACGTCGTCGCCGGCTCGCAATCGGCCCGTCGAAGCGCGACCACGGCCTCGACACCCGTCGCGGCCACGAGGTCGGCCGCCTCGCACGCCGCGGCCAGCCTGTCGGCGTCGACTTCGCACGCCCCGCCGGAGCGGACCGGCGGCACCTGAAACACGGTGACCTCGCCCGGCTCGAAGTCGATGATGCCCTCGAAGCCGGTGACCCCGACGTCGGTGCCCGCCTCGGCGTCCGTCGTCGCCACGCCGGTCGCCGGGCCCTCCTCGCCGGGGGTCGCGTGGAGCAGGCCGTCCCGAAGCGAGAGCGTCACCGCCTCGCCCTCCGCAACGTCGGCCGTGGCGATAGCGGCCTCCTCCTGCACGCTGCCGAGGATGTCCTCGGTGACGTGGTCGGCGTAGCGGCGCACGTCGCCGGCGGCCTGCAACAGCCAGTCGACGCCCTCCTTCGTGACGCTGTAGCGCGAGCGACCCTCCTTCTCAACCAGCCCGTCCTCCACGAGCGCACGGATGTACTCGCTGACGGCCTGACTCGTCACGCCGACCGCCTCCGCTATCTCGCCCTGACTCACCGCGGGCTGACGGTCGGCGATCTCGGCGAGGATGCGGAACCGGGTCGCGGCCCGCTTGTTCTCCAGCACGTCGGCCATGTTTCGAACTCTCGGGCCGGGCGTTAAAAACCTCGGAGTTCGGACGACGAACGAGACGGCTGGCGAGCACACCCCGATGCGTGACGACCCGACCGCAACCCCGAAGGGGGGCGCGACCCAACCTGGCTCCGATGGACGCGCAGTTCCGCGACCGGGGCGTGTACCTGCCCGACGAGGACGCGCTGGTGGTCGCCGACCTCCACGTCGGCCGGGACGCCGCCTCCGCCGTCGAGATACCGCTGGGCGAGCGCGGCGACCTGACCGACCGGCTGGCCGACCTGCTCGCCGCCTTCGACCCCGCGGAGGTCGTCGTCGCGGGCGACTTCCTCCACGCGTTCGACCGCGTCCCAGACGGCGTCGACCAGACCCTCGCGGACGTCTGCGAGACGGTCGCGGACGCGGGCGCGGAGCTGGTCGTCGTCCGGGGGAACCACGACCCGATGCTCGAATCCATGCTGGACTCCCGTGACATCACGCTCCGCGAGGAGTACCGCGTCGGCGACACCGTGGTCCACCACGGCCACGACGAACCCGAGGCCGTGGGGGATGCCGGGGAGGAGCCGAGACGGTACGTCGTCGGCCACGATCACCCTGCCATCGAGATCGAGGGCGCGCGCCACCCCTGCCTGCTGTACGGCCCGGGAACCTACCGGGGCGCGGACGTGCTGGTGCTCCCGGCGTTCAACCGGCTCGCGCCCGGCACGCTGGTCAACGGCATGCGGACCCGCGACTTCCAGTCGCCGGTCGTGACCGACGCCGACGCGTTCCGACCGCTGGTCTGGGACGGCGACGCCGGCGAGGTGCTGTCGTTCCCGCCGCTCGGAAAGTTCCGGAAACTGCTCTAAGTGTTCTGACTGCTCTGAGATTCGGGACGCGTTCCGCTGGGGCCCTGACGTCTCCGCCGCGAATTCCGAAACCATTAGCCCTCGCCGCGCTAAGCCGCGGGTAATGAGCGATCTGCTGGTGCGGGCCGCGCGCGGCGAGCGAACCGAGCGACCGCCGGTCTGGCTGATGCGGCAGGCCGGCCGCTACATCCCCGAGTACCGCGACATTCGCGAGGACTACACGTTCAAGGAGGCCATCTCGACGCCCGAGGTGGCCGAGCGCATCACGCTCCTGCCGTGGGACCGCTTCGAGCCCGACGGACTGGTGATGTACTCGGACATCCTGACCGTGCTGGAACCGCTCGGGCTCGACTACCACATCGAGAGCGGCGTCGGTCCCGTGGTCGAGAACCCCGTCGAGGCTCCCGCGGACGTGCCCGCGGGCCACGCGGACGTGCGCGAGGAACTGGATTACGTCGGTGCGCTGCTCGAACGCCTCCAGCGGAGCGTCGGCGACGAGACGTCCATCATCGGGTTCGCCGGCGGCCCGTTCACCCTCGCGTGCTACGCGGTCGCGGGCGAACCCGCGGGCAGGGACCAGAAACCGATCCGGCGCTTCCGCGTCGAGCATCCCGAGGCGTTCCGTGACCTACTGGAGCGGTTCGCGGACGTGGTTGTCGACTATCTGGAGTTCCAGGAGGAGGCCGGCGCGGACGTGATCCAGCTGTTCGACACCTACGCCGGACTGCTGACGCCCGACGACTACCGGGAGTTCGTCCAGCCGCTCCATCAGCGAATCTTCGACGCGGTCGACGTCCCGTCCATCGCGTTCGCGCGCAACTCCGGCGGCAATCTCGACCTGCTGGCCGACTCGGGCGCGGACGTGGTGAGCCTCGACTGGACGGTCGACATGGCGGACGCTCGTGAGGAACTGGGCGAGACGCCGGTGCAGGGCAACCTCGACCCCTCCTACCTGCTCGGCGACGACGACTTCGTGCGCGAGCAGACCGAGCGCGTCATCGAGAAAGCGGGGCCGGAGGGCCACATCCTGAATCTCGGGCACGGTATCGACCGCGAGACGCCGGTCGCGAACGCGCGAGCGTTCGTCGAAACCGCCAAGCAGTGGGAGTGGTAGAACGACCGCGTCTGCAATTTCGGTTCAGTCGGCGTGGGGGACGCCGCCGTTCTGTCGCTCGGGGGTTGTCGATTCGGAGGCCGGGTCCGCGACCGATTCGCCGTCCTCCGGAGCCTTGTAGTAGGCGATGAGGCTCCAGATGACGAATCCCGCGCCCGCGCCGACCGCGGACCCGACGAGGTCGAGCGAGTAGAACGCCACCCCCTGTCCGGAGAGGACCACGAGCGTGGGAACGCTCGTCGAGAGCGGGACGGAGGCGTTCTCGTCGAGGAGGGTGGGGACGAGGCTGGCTATCGCGACGATGCTTCCTGCGAGGATGACGATGTCTTGCCACATGGTAGAGAGCGGACCCCGCGGCGAAGGAGGGCCGGGCGACCGTGATAGAAAAGAGAACTCGGATTATAGTAAATATTTCTATCCGCTGCCCATTTGGGAGTTCGTGCCATCGGACCTCGGCTTTTCGTGAAGGTTCGGTCCGGTCCGAGCGACAGGTCGACTCGTCCCGACCCGATACCCCAACCCCGATTCGTCCCGACTCGACGCGCCCATCGAACTCGAATCGACCAACGTGCCCGAGATCGTGCCGCGACCCCCCTACCGAAGCGCGTACACGACGCCCGGCCCGCCCTCGTCGTCGTCCGGAGTGGTCCCAACGAACACCGTCTCGGCGACCGGCGCGACGGCCCGCACGTCGTAATCGGTCTCGAACGACCACTTGCGGTCGCCGCCGGGCGTGAATCCAAGCAGGCGACTCCGACCCTCACCCGGCGTGTCGGAGTCGGCACCCGTTCCCGCGAGAACGGTCTCGCCGCCGACTGCGACCTCGGTGACCCAGTCGCTCGACTCCCAACGCCACTGTTCGGCCCCGTCGTCGAGCGAGCAGGCCACCAGCGCGTGGTAGCGGTCGCTCCCCTGTCGTTCGCGGTACGAGAAGAACCCCCGCCTGCGCCCGACCGCCGGCGAGCAGGTCAGGACGGGAAAGGCGTCCTCCGGCGGCGTCGCGGCGGTCCACGCTCGCTCGCCCGTATCGAGGTCGAACGCGTACACGCTGGGGTCGTCGGAGCGAGGCGGTCGCCTCTGCCCGACCACGGCAACGTCGCTCGCCACTGCGGGTGAGACGAGACCGCCGCCGCCAGACACGTTCCACTCCACCGGCGGCGGACCGTGAGTCAACACGTCGCTGACCCGGCGCTGGCGGTGTCGGCGCAGGCCACCGCCGGAGACGAACAGCGAGCTATCGGCGACCGCCGGAAGGCCGCCGTCGCCGGTCCACAGCGTCCGGCCCGAATCGGCGTCGAGCGCGGTCAGGCGGTAGTGGCTCCCGGCGAACACGGTGCCGTCTGCCACGACGAGGCCCCGGACGCTCTCGACCGACGACCCCCACTGCCGGTCGCCCGTCGCGGCGTCGAGTGCGACCAGTTCCTGCGACTCACCCCAGTAGGCGGCCGCGTAGAGTGACCCGCGGCGGAGGGCGAGCGTCGCACCGCCGGTGTTTGCGGTCCACAGCACGTCGCCGTCCGCGCGGTCCAGCGCCGCGACGCCGGGATGGCGACCATCTCGCCGTACCTCACCGCCGACGTAGACGCGCTCTGGACCGACGACGATCGACTCGACCTGTCCGACGGGCTGTGTGCGCCACGCCACGGTCGGCTCGTCGGGCGCATTTGCGTGACGGTTCGCCGCCGCGTTTCCGGGGCCGTAGCGGTCGTGGGGCCACGTGCCGAACGAGGGCGTCCATCCGTCGACCGGCCCGACGCCCATCTGCGTGGTCGCGCCCGCGACGCCGGCCGTTGCGAGGCCCAGACCGCCGAGGAGTTGGCGCCGGGAGAGATCGAGTCGGCCGCTGGGGAGGTCGAGTAGACTGGGGGAGCGTTCGGGAACCATGTCGGGGACGTGACGGAAACGCGAGAAAGAACCTTCGATGCGACTCCGGGCCGGCGGGATTCAACTCTCGACCGTCGGCTCTGCCAACGCCGCGGCCAGCGACTCTGCCAGACTCTCTGCCTCCCGAATCCGGCTCGGGATTCCCATCCGTGAAGTGTAGTTCGTCGCCAGCCGAACGCCGTCCGGCAGTTCCACCTGCTCGACGGCGTCCCACGAGTGGTCGTACGCCGGGAACCCGCGCCGGAGCCGATTCACGTCCACGACTTCGGCCGGCGCGCCAGTGACCGCCTCGAACTCCGCGGCCGCGATTTCACCGATGCGGCTGTCGCTCTCGTCGAGCACCTCGGGGTCGTGCATGCCGCCGAGGAAGACCGTACAGATATCGCGGTCGAACATGCTCGCGTTCCACGACGCGCCGAGCGTCCGCAGGTCCTCGCCGAAGCCGACCTGATAGCCGAGCGCGTCGGGCGCGGGGGCCTCGTCGGCGTTCGCGTCGAGGTCGGTCCGGAGGTACACCATCGCGAGCGAGTTGTAGTTCAGTCCGCGGAGCGCCCCGACCGACTCGGGCGCGAGGTCCGCGACGAGGTCGGCGGTCAGGTCCGCGGGCGTGGTCAGGACGACCTGCTCGACCTCGGTCGTCCCGTCGGGCGACTCCAGCGCGAACGAGTCGTCGACTGCCTCGACTCCCGTGACGGGCGTCCCGAGTCGGACCGAGTCGGCGTGTGCCTCGGCGAGCGCGGCGGGGAGTCGCTGGAGGCCGTCGTCGAACGAGATGGCCGGCGGGGCGTCGCGGCCGCCGGCCGTGCGCTTGAACGCGGCCTTCAGCAGGCTCCCCTCCTTGGCTTCGAGCGCGAGGAACCCCGCCAGCGAGTGGCCGACCGGCATCTCCGCGGGGTCCGAGCCGTAGACGCCGCCGAACAGCGGGCCGAGCATGTTCCGGTACGTCTCCTCGCCGAACTTCCGGGTGAACAATTCGCCGGCAGACTCGTCCGGTCGCCCCGGCTCGGTGAACGGTTCGGCGAGTACCTCGCGCTTGGCCTCGGCTGACAGCAGGTCGGTCGAGGCGAACGCCGACGGCGAGGTCGGCACGGGCTGGATTTCACCGTCGGCGTACACGCACACCGGGAGGTCCGGATCGGCGGTGCGAACTTCCTCGTCCAGTCCGAGGTCCGCGATAAGGTCGTCGACCCGGTCGGTGCGGCGCATCCGCTGGGGGCCCCACTCCAGTACGCAGCCCTCGACGCGCTCGCTTCTGATCACGCCGCCGGGGTCGGGTGCGGCCTCGAACAGGACGTAGTCGACGCCCTGCCGGTCGAGATAGTGGGCCAGCGCGAGGCCGGTGATGCCGCCGCCGACGATGCCGACCGACCACACCGCGCGGACGGCGGGCGGCAGCGCCGCCCTCCGCGCTCCCCGGCCCTGTTTGCCGACCGTCATATCCGCTGGACTGGGGCGTTCAGACACATCGCGTCGCGGTCCTCGGCGCACGCACACTGACGGAACTGGTAGTAGCCGGGGTCGAACTCGCCAACGAACGGCTCGGCGAGGTCGGCCAGCACCGAGCCGAAGCGGTCGTCGTCGTGGGGCACCGGCACGCGGTAGAAGTCGAGTCCGACGGCCTCGGCCTCCTCGCGGAGTTCGTCGTCGAGCTCCGACAGCGTCTCGCTCTGCTCGTGCATGAAGCTCACCGGCTCGACCACGACGCGCTCGACGTCCTCGCGCTCGCCGAGTTCCTCGACCACGGCCTCGACCTCGGGCTCGGTCCACGGGATGTCGCGGTTCTCGTGGTTCTGGTAGCCCACCGAGTAGTCCTGGACGCCGAGCTTCCGACCGAGCACCTCGCAGAACTCCTCGACGTAGGCGTCGTACCGGCTGCCCTCGTCGAGGTAGTGGCTCGGCGTGCCGTGGGCCGAGTACACCAGTTCTGTGGCAGGGTCGCCGAGGTCCAGCCCGTGTGCGTCCGCGAACCGGCGGACGTTGTCGGCTCGCAGTTGGTTGTACCCCGGATGGCGGTGCCAGCCCGTGATCTCGGCGACCGGCGCGTCCCAGTCGCGGGCCTCGACCGCGTCGGTCAGGTCCTCTAGCGCGGCGACCGTCGTGGAGGCCCCGCAGAGCGGGTAGACGGGCAGGCCGACGAGCGAGTCGACGCCGTCCTCGCGGGCGGCCTCGACCGCGTCCTCGACGAACGGCTCGGTGAACTGCATCCCGACGTACGTCTCGACGTCGTACCCGCGGTCGCCGAGTTCGCCGGCCAACGCGTCGGCCTGCGCTTCGGCCTGCGGATTCAACGGCGAGCCGCCGATCTCCTCGTACTCTTCGATGAGGCCGGGCGCGCGCCGCTCGGCGAGCTGGCGGGCGCGCTCGCGGGCCTCTTCCTCCGTGTCGGCGTCCTCCAGCGACGCGTTGTTCAGGAAGATGCGTTCGAGGTACGGGACGACTTGCTCGCGGGTTGGTTCGGCCGGCTCCCCGAAGTTCAGCAGGACGACCCCAGTTGTCATATTCGACCGTTAGGACAGTGTGCTGTAATACCTGTCGTTCGCGGGTCGGGTCGCCGCGGGCGCGATTCGATTACGTCAGCCCCCGCCCTCGGCTTCGGTCGTGAGCACTCCGTCCTCATCGGGGTTGGCGGCCACGACGGCCGTCGACTGGATGCCCTCGCCGGAGACCGTCTCGATCGTGTAGCGAAGCTGGCCGTCCTGCTCGCTCAACTCGACGGACGTGACGGTGGCGTTCTCGCCGGTCTGGTTCCGGAGGAGTTCCACGGCCTCGATAGCGGACCGGATCGAACTCGCCTCGGCCTGCTCGGTCGGCACTCCCTCGTCACCGCCAAACAGGCCATCGAACAGCCCAGATCCGTTCTCGGACTGGCGCACCTCCCTGACCGACCCGTCGGTCGCGTTCACGTCCACGACGAAGATGCTGTCGTTGGGCAACAGCACGTCTATCCGATAGATCATCGTCGGCCGTTCGAGGTCGGTGACGTTGGTGTCGCGGCTGAGTTCGGCTCCGACCGGGGTGCCGTTGGTCTCGTTCCCCGCCGCCCCCATCGCCTCGACCACCGGAATCGTGACGTTGGTCGTGTTGTTCGCCCCCTGCTGTGTCACTCCCGCGTCGGTCGAAGCGTGGGTCTCCGCGTCCGTCGGCGCGTGAGTCTGTTCGTCGGCCAGTGCGTCGGCACTACCCTCTGGTTCGGTCGCCCACGCGCCCCCGGCCCCCGCGACGCTCAGGACTCCGACGACGAGCAGCGCGCAGACTCCGAGCACTGCCCAGCTCCCGACCGTCAGCCACCCCGTCCGTGGATGCTCTCCTCCCATGGTACAACCGCTAAAAATCGACTGGAGGAAAGCCGTTTCGGCCGAGGTGGTCTCCGCTTCGGCCGCGGTGGTCTCCGTTTCGGTCGGAGGTTCCGGAAGCACCTGCCCCTCGTATCACCTTTAAGATGATTCGGCCGTAAGGTTCGACAGACGCAGCAAATGACACTTTCGTCCATCATCGAGGACGTGACCGGTGAGGCGCGAACGCTGACCGTCTACGACTCGTCCGATCCGGAGGCGGTTCAGGCGGTCGAGGAATACTTCTCGGTCCAGCGAGTGAGCGTCGAGGAGGCGACCGCACCCGACGGCCCCGACGACTTCGTGGTGCTCCACGACGACGGCGAGTTCCTCGCGGCCGCCGATCTGGAGACGCTTCGCCGGGCCGTCAGCTTCGAGACGGGGCTGGTCGACTCGGCGGAGATCGCCGAGACCCCGGTTCCGGAGATCCTCACCCACGTCGGCAACACCACGTTCACGTCGTACGGGAAGCGACGCATGATACTCGCGTCCCGAGAGATCGAAGAGCAGGCGTGGCGCACCGGTGACGGCGAACTCCACTCGGGGTTCCAGGACCTGTCGCTGTTCCGCGACCAGTGGGACCTCTACGAGCGCGTCGCGAGCCATGGCGTCGATATCCACGCCTACGGTGTCCCGGACTGGCGACCGCCGGAGGTCCCGTGGCTGACGGTCCACGGCACCGACAGCGACGAAATCCGCCAGTCGTGGTTCGTGGCGTTCGACGCGCCCGACGACCGCGACTGTGCGCTGGTCGCGACCGAGCGCGAACCCAACGAGTTCGAGGGGTTCTGGACGTACGACGGGGGTATCGTCGGCGACGTGTTCGGCCACCTTCGGGAGACGTACTCCTGACGGGGTTCCGGTCGAGACGGGGCCGCGTCGCCAGTCAGTGAACGTAGGGGTAGTCGGCGGTGGAAGTACGGCAGTCAGCGAACGTGGGGCTCGAACACGTCGGCCCGGAGGCTGGCGTGGACGTGGTCGAGCAGTCGCTTCAGGTTCTCGGCGTCCTCGCGGTTGTACCGCACCAGTCGTTCGAGCGCGGCGTCGTCCTCGTTGCGGTCGTAGCGGTGCCAGAGCCGCACCGCCTCGCGGCCGTCCACGTCGTCGTCCTCGCGGTCGATGCCGACCTCGCGCTCGACGGACTTGAGCCCGCCCGAGAGGCCGACCTGCTTGGCGAGGTACATGAGATCGAGGTGGGGCGTCTCCACGTCGAGCGCGAAGCAGTCCTCGAGAAACGGCTGGTCGAACCGCTTGCCGTTGAACGACACCAGTATGCTCGACTCGGCGAACTCCTCGCGGAGGGCTTCGCAGGTGAGGTCCTCTCCCTGTACGTACGTCCGGGTGTCGCCGCCGCGGTGGAGGCTGACGGTGGTCACCTCGTGGCGCGCGCTGTCGAGGCCGGTGGTCTCGATGTCGAAGAAGCAGGCGTCCTCGGCGAAGTTGTCGTACGCCCGCCAGAGGCTCCCGCTCGGCAGTTGATCGCCGAAGAAGGCGGCGTCGCCCGCGTCGAGGCGTTCGCGCGCCGCGCCCACGAACTCGCGGACGTTCTCGGTGGTCTTCGGGCCGAGCAGGCCGTCCTCGAAGTCGTCCCAGTGGGTGACTCCCTGTTCCCAGAGCTTGCGCTCGGTCTTCTCGCCCACCCCGCGTGCCGCGATGAAGGAGTTCTGCAGTTTCATTACTGGGTCGGATTGGTGGCAGGGGTCTTAGTCGTAGGTGGTTCGTTGGTTGGCTACTGGCGAGTGGAGGGTGGCGTCTCGTGGGGTGATGTAGTTCGTCGATTCGTCTTTCCGCCCTCGCGTCCGCTGATTCGTCTTCTCCGTCCCGGCGCGCGTTTGGGCGTCTCCGCCCCGGCGCGCGTTTTTGGGCGCGGCGCGCGAACGCGCCGCGCCCTAGCGTGGGAGGGCCGAGCATCGCAGGCTGAAAGCCGAGAAGCGCAGGCGGTTGGGGAGGACGAGGTGCGGTCGCGGTGCGGTCACGGCGAGGCGCAAGCAGTAGCTAGCGTCTCGTTTCCTTCTATTTACGAATCGACAACTCAACCGATAGCCAAAGCAGCAGCTCGCTCTCCGCCAATCAGTCCACGAACTCGATGTCGGTGTCGCAGATCGGACACGAGTGGACGCCCGCGTCCGCGTCGAGTTCCGATTTACTTCCGGTCCACCCACAGTCCGGACAGAGGACGGTCTCCTCGCTCATGGGCGTCTCTTTCTAAGGCTGATACATAAGAGTAGGGTACAGGAGTTCGGGGAAGTACCTCGATTATGGGTGCGAGTTTTCGGTGATGAAGCTGATACTGTTGTGATGTCAAAGGAACGTCGAGGCAGCTAGCTGCTGCTTGCGCCTCGCCGCGACCGCACCGCAACCGCACCGCAACCGCACCGCAACCGCACCGCAACCGCACCGCAACCGCACCGCAACCGCACCGCAACCGCACCGCAACCGCACCGCAACCGCACCGCAACCGCACCGCAACCGCACCTCGTCCTCCCCAACCGCCTGCGCTTCTCGCTTCGCTGCGATGCTCGGCCCTCGCGCGCGTTACTCGCGCGCGCCGTGATTTCAAATAAAACGGTGAGCGCACTGTCGGCAGCTTAAATCGAGCGCACGAGCCAAAGACGGCCAAGAAATACCTGAAAATCAGGCGAGCAGGTCGCGATACGCCGGATGGACCCAGCCGTACTTGACCTCGGTCAGTCCGTCGGCCACGTCGTCGCCGCGCGAGAGGGTCTCGGCTTCGGCCTGTCGGACCGCCTCGGCGTCGAACGGGATCGCGGAGACGAACACGCCCTCGTAGTGGTACACCACGCGCTCGCCGCCCGCCTCTAATCCGACCAGCGAGTACGCCCCGTTCGACCGGCGCAGGACGTTCGCCGCCATCAGGTAGACGTCCGCGCCGCCGCGCTCGCGAGCGATGGCCTCGCAGAGCTGGTCGAACAGTTCGGTCCGCCCAGTGGGTGCGACCGTGCTGGACATACGCATTACTGCGGGTCGGGACCGTAAAGGGGTGAGCCACGCGCGGTGAAACTGAAAGTAGCCGCGAGCGCGGAGCTTCTGGCACGTCTCTGCCAGCGCGGGAACCACCGTTTTGGGGAACGCTCCCGTACGACTGGTATGTCGCTCCGGGACGGTGCGGTCGAGACCGTGGTGGCCGTCGCTCGGACCGCGTACGACCACGAGGTCCAGTACCCGGCCGCCGCGCTCGCGTACTACGCGTTCGTCTCGCTGCTGCCGCTGCTGGTCATCCTGCTGGCGGTCGTGCGCGAACCCGTCGCCGAACAGGTTCGGGACGCTGCGCTCCGGTTCCTCACGCCCGACGCCCAGCAGTTGGTCACCGAGGCGCTGGCCGACTCCTCCGGGCGAGTGGGTGCGACCCTGTTCGCGCTGGTCGTGCTGGTCTGGAGCGCGGCGAACATCACCACGGGTCTCCGCACCGCGGTCGAGCGCATCGAGGGGACGAACAGCCCGTCGCTCCACGGTCGCCTCCGGGACGCGGCCGCCATCCTCGGCTCGCTCGGCCTCGGGACCGCGTCGGTCGTCCTCGCGAGCGGGCTGTTCGCGCTGTCGCCTGCCGCCTCGCCGCTCGCGATAGGCGGGCTCGTCGTCCTGCTCGGCGCGCTCACGGTCGCGTTCCTGCCGCTGTACTACGTCCCCTCGCGCGCGGTCACCTCGCTCGCGACCGCGCTCCCCGGCGCGTTCACCGCCGCGGTCGGCTGGGTGGTCCTGCTCGCGGCCATCCGGTTCTACGTCGGGAACGCCGCGACGTACGCCATCTACGGCGTCCTCAGCGGCATCCTCCTCGTGCTCACGAGCCTCTACCTCGCCGCGGTCGTGCTCATGGTCGGCTTCGTCGTCAACGCCACGCTCGCGGAGACCACCACCGCCGCCGGACCGCCTCGATAACGCAACGGTCCGAATCCAAGAATGTCCCGCCGCGGCACACTGACCGCGATTCTACCGACCGCCAGTCCCCGCGTTCCCGCCGACCTCGCTCCCGCCGGACTCGCCGTCCGAGTCTCCGTCGCTCCCAGTGTTCCCCCCGCTTCCCGTGTTTCCACCGTCGCTCACCGTCTCTTCATTGTCGCTCTCGGTCTCCTCACCGTTGCCGCTATTTCCGTCGCGCCCGTCGCTGGTGGACTCTCCGCCAGTGCTCGCCTCGGTAGTCACCGTTCCCTCGCTCGTGGTCGCCGTTCCCCCGCTCGTGGTGGTGTTTTGGCCGGTCGCCCCAGTTGGAGTGGCCGTCGTCGCCGTCGCTTCGACCGTCACCGACGAACCGGAACCGGATGGGGACTCGACCATCCCACTGGTCCCGCCGCTCGCCGTCTCCCCGGCTCCCTCCGTCGTCGGTGCCGTCGGTGGCGTCGTCGCGGCTGTTCCGCCGGCCGTCGTCGCGCCTGATTCGCCGGTCGTCGTTCCGGCTTCCGGAATCGAGGTCGGGGAGTCCAGCGGTACTATCGCGGCGTATCCGCCGCCGACAAGGGCCAGCACCGCCGCGACGGCGAACAGTCGCGTGCGACGCGAGTCCGCGTTCATGAGCCACCACGCGTGGAGTTACTCACGGTTCGTCACCGAGTGCTACGCGCCGTCGTTGCCGTTGCCGTTATTTCCGCCGTTGCCGTTTCCGTTGTTGCCGTTATTCCCGCCGTTGCCGTTCCCGTTGTTGCCGTTTCCACCGTTCCCGTTCCCATTCCCCTTGCCGTTCCCGGTGCCATCGTTGTCGTTTCCGTCGTCTCCGCCTCCGTCTCCGTTTCCGTCGTCCCCGCCTCCGTCTCCGTTCCCGTCGTTCCCACCATCACTTCCACCGTCGTCACCGTTTCCACCATCGCCGCCGTCGCCGTTCGATCCGCCGCCGGTGCTGCCGCCGGTTCCGGCTTCGCCGTCGATGCCGCTCCCGTCACCGTCGCCGAACTCGACCTCGTCGTCGCTCACGACGACGCTGAACTGCGCCTCGGCAGCGTCCGTGTACGGCGAGGATCCGTCGCCGTTCCGGAGTTCGGCCGTGACCCGGACCCGAATCGGACCGGTCTTCTCGGTCTCGTTTTGCGGGGGCTCGAAGTCGCCGGGGGTCCACGCGCCGTCGAGCAGGCTGCACTGGTTGTCGAACTGGTAGGCGTCACTGCCGGCGGTCCCGCCGGAGACGCTACCGTCGTCCTCGCTCCCGAGCGTTTCGTAGTCGCCGCCGGGCGTCTCGGCCTCGACGGTGAACGTGATCCCCGTCGGCGGCGAGTTCAGGCCGTCCCACGAGTAGGTGAGGTCCGGCCGGAGCCAGATATCGGTCACGCTGCCGTCGTCCGATGAGAGCTCGACGTCCTCGGCCGTGAACGAGTTGTCGTTCACCGTCGCGCGACCGGACTGACTGAACGCGCCGAGCCCGAGCGCGGACGCCCCGCCGACGCCGGCGAGGCCGCCAAACAGTTTGAGTGCAGTACGTCGCGTCGTCCCCTGATTCGTGCTTTCGTCGGTCCCGGTCATGGGTGGAGTCAGTTTCGTTGCACTGCGCGTCACCGCCGCCGTCGGGCGCGCTGCTCGTGGCCACCGCTCTCGGCGTCGGGATGTGTGTTGCTCCCGAGGAACGCCCCGAGAGTCGCCCGCGACTGGAGTGGCGTCCCGTGGTGACTGTCGTTACGCAGTGTGTATCGGCATCTGTCGATTCCTCTCAGTATTGTTATGCAGTTGCTGCCGACGAGACTAGGGAACGCGTGAAACACCGCATATGGCTCCTAACCGGCCGCCGTGCGGCCACTGACCAGTCACCGTGGAACCACTGAAAACGTATCACGGGATCCCTGAACGAGTTCAAACGCTCCCTGAAACCCGCCGAATGGCCGGGGAAGCGGAAAAATCCGGAGAAACTGACTGCTCGCGCTCAGTACTTCGGGTCCGCGCCGGTCGTCGCGTAGATGTCGTCCATGATGGCGTCGCGCTGGTTCTGCCACGCCGCGAGGTCGCGTGGCGAGGACGGGTACTTCTCGTAGTGGTCGATGAGGTCGTCGGCCAGCGACTTCGTCTTGTACAGGTCGTAGATGAGGTCCCAGTGGCCAAAGGACTTGATCGCGGTCTGGATCTTGAGCCACCAGCCGACGTTGGCCGAGCCGGAGTACAGCGCCTCAGCGAGCTTGGTGGCGGGCAGCGCGCCGAGCATACCCATCAGATCGTCGACGTCCACGGCGGTCGAGAACACGTTGTACACGTCGAGTCCGGCGTAGCGCGCGCCGAAGTGGTCCATCACGCGCTCGTTGTACTCCCAGAGGTTCGCCTCGCTCACCGCACCGTCCTCCATGGCGTCGATGGCCGATTCGGCCGCGTACTTGCCCGCGTACGCCGCCCCGGCGATGCCGCCGCCGGTGGTCGGGTTGACGTGGCCCGCGGCGTCGCCAACCGCGACGAACCCGGGCGCGACCGCCGAGTCGTACGGCCGCCGCGTGGGGAGGGCCGCGCCGAGTTTGTCCTTGACCGTCGCACCGTCGAACTCCGGCCGGTTGCGCAGGTCGCTCTTGAGGTCCTCGACCAACTGCATCGGCTCCTCGTTCATCTGGAACCCCAGTCCGGCGTTGATCTCGGTGTCGGTCCGCGGGAAGTACCAGAGGTAGCCCGCCGCGCGCGAGGTGGGCTTGAACACGAGTGCGTCGTCCCAGGCCACCGGCTCGTCGACCTCCACGATCTCGCGGTACGCCGAGCAGAACTGCGAGTAGGTGACGTTCGTGTCGAAGGTGGCATCCGCGAGGTCGGCCTTGTCCTGCAGGATCGACAGCGACCCCGCGGCGTCGACGACCACCTCGGCGTCGTAGCGCTGGACGCTGCCGTTTCGCTTGCCCCGGACACCCGTCACGTGGCCGTCCTCGCGCTGGGTCACGTCCTTGACCACCGTGTCGTAGTGGAACTGCGCCCCGGCCTCGTTCGCGCCCTCGATGACGCGCCGACCGTACTCCCAGCGGTCGATGACCGCAAGTTCGCCCGGGACCGGAATTTCGAGGACGGTGTCCTCTTGGGGGATCTCGAACCGGCCGTGGTCGACGTCGGTGTTGGTGAACGACGACTCCAACTGGGACTTCGGGATCGCCTCCGGGAAGGCGTTCGCGCCCTTGAGGGCGTCACCGCAGGCGATGTGGCCCGCTTCTTCCTCGTTCTTGCGCTCGACGACGACGACATCGTAGCCCGCGTTGGCGGCGGTCGCGGCGGCGTAACATCCGGCGGTCCCCGCCCCGACGACGACGATGTCGCACTCGTGGGTAGCCATATGCTTGCGCTACGTGGCGGAGGGGGCAAAACTCTTTATACGCGAATCCGCGTTCTGTCGTTTCAACGCCGACAGCCCGGGCGATAAAGAGTTTAGTGACGGCGATTCGTATGTCGGCCTATGACCGAGTACACCGTCGAGTTCGTCGGCACGGGCGAGAGCGTGACGGTCTCCGACAAGGAGACTATCCTGAGCCGGTGCATCGAGGAGGGCGTCGCCCAGGAGTACTCCTGCCGGGTCGGGATGTGTCTGGCCTGCTCGGCCAAGATCGTCGAGGGCGAGGTGACCCAGCCTGCCGCGCGCGGACTCACCGACGAGGAGGCCGAGAGCTACGCGTTGACCTGCATGGCCCGGCCGCAGAGCGACCTCGTGCTCGACCGCGGGAAGTACCCGCCGAGCATCGAAGACGCAGGGACGCTGGAGGGCGACAGCGAAGCCGCGGCGGCCGACGACTGAGCGGTCCGAATTCTTCGAGAGTGTCGGTCGCTATCCGAACGTGTCGACTGGGAAGATTCCGCCAGCGTTGAGACCCCTGCCCTCGATTCAGAAGTTTCCTCAGTCCCGATTCTCCTCGAACCACGCCGCGCCGTAGTCCACGATCTCTCGCTGGGAGACCAACTTTGCGTCCGCCATGCCGACCGTCCTGCGCGTGACCGCTTCGGGATGGTCGTCCTCGAAGTCCCGTCCCACGTCGGCGAAGTCGTCGGCGTCGTATTCGAGCTGCTCGAACTCGATCAGCTCCGTCTCGCCGTCGTCGCCGACGACCGGCGCGATCTGGGTCGAGACGCCCTGCTCGCGGTCGGCGCGGTGCTCCGCGAGGTGGAGCGAGGTGTCGGTGTCGTGGTCGGTCCCGAGCATCAGGATGGTGGCGTCGCGGTCGTAGAGCCGGGCCAGCGGGGACCCCTCACCCATTCCGTGGTCGTACGTCTGAGCTGCGACGACTTCCTCGGCGTTCGCGCCCCACGCCCCGAACGAGTACGACGGGTGGCGACTCCGCAGCACGTCGGGGTAGTTCCGGAAGCACTCCGGAATCGCACCCACGCCTCGGGTCGGCGTCACCTCGGCGCGGTAGGGCGGGCGCTCGGTCCGGATCGTCTCCTCCCAGTCGTCGGGCACCGGCGGGTTCTCCCACCGGGCGGGGTCGGTGTACTGGGGCGAGTGAGTGGGCAGTACGAGGGTCCCCTCGGTCGTGAGAACGTCCATCAGCGCGTCCACCACCGCTGGCGGCCCGCCGGCGACCCAGCCGAGCGACGACAGCGAGGAGTGGACGAGCAGCGTGTCGCCCGACTCGACACCGAGGCCGCGGAGGTCCTCGGCGATCAGCTCGGGCGTCATCGGCTCGTCGCTGCGCTCGATGCGTTCTTCCATGGGAGGCTGTGGGCCGGTAAGCGCCAAAACCCTTGTTACCGTGAGAGTAGTGATACCACGCTTCGCGGCTCCCGAAACGAGGCGACTGCCGACGCCGGGCGGAGTCGCCCGGCGTCGGCAGTCGCCTCCTCAGGGCGGTCGCTCCATCGAGAACCGGTCGTCGGTCGGCGCGTAGAGGCTCCCCGAGAGCCGTCCAACCGCGTCGAGTTTCTTGACGTCCAACTTTCCGTCGGTCACCACCGAGTCGTCGACGCGGACCCACTCGACCTCGCCGAGCACCATCGACGACCCGCCCACGTCCACCATCTCGTAGAGTGAACACTCGAACGCGACCGGTGACTCCGCGACCTGCGGGGGCGCGACCGTTCGCGAGTCGGCCCGCGAGACCCCCGCGCGGTCGAACTCGCTCTCGCCCGCGGGGAGGGTCGCCGCGGTCTCGTTCATCGCCTCGGCGACCGACTCGGTGACCACGTTGACCACGAACTCCTCGGTCTCGCGGACGTTCCGGGGCGTGTCCTTCAGCCCTTCGGGCGAATCGGCATCGTCCACCGGCGCGAACATCACGACCGGCGGATCGACCGCGACGACGTTGAAGAAGCTGTACGGCGCGAGGTTGTCCACGCCGTCCGGACTCCTCGTGCTGACCCACGCGATGGGTCTGGGGACGACCGCGCCCGCGAGAGTGCGGTACATCGACACCTCCTCGGGGTCGAGTTCCATATCGGCGGGAGGGGCCGGGCCGGCGAAACGATTGCGATTCGACCGAGCGCCGAGTGACGAACACTCCGGCTCGTTCCGCCGGTCCGTCCTCGGTCACGACCGCGCGGCGTCAGTCCTCGGCCGCGACCGCGCAGTCGTCAGTCGTCGCCTGCCACGGCACAGTTGTTCGGCCCCAGCTCCATCTCGAACGCCGTCTCGTCGTCGACCGACTCGCGCCCGAGATTCACCGGGACGATTCGCTCGACGTTGGCAGGCCGAGGCGGGAGCGAGTCGACGATCCGGCCGACGAACGACGACCGGTCGTCCGGTATCCGGAGGCGCTCGCGGACCGTCCCCAGCCTCGCGACGAAGGTGTCGTTCTCGTCGGGATTCGGCACGGCGTCGGGCGTGCGGTGGCCGGGCGCGACCAGCGTCTCGTCCGAGAGCGCGAGCAACCGGTCGGTCAGCGTGTCGTAGAGCGTCTCTGCGAGATCGCGTGCGCCCTCCTCGCCGCGTTCGAGGTCGGGCCGGCCGAAACTCTCCGCGAACAGCGCGTCGCCGGAGAACAGCATATCGCCGAGCCGGAACGCGGTCGACTCGGTGGTGTGGCCCGGCGCGTGGAGGGCGGTCAGGGTCGCGTCGCCGACTCGGATCTCCTCGCCGTCGTCGAGCAGTCGGGCGTCGAACGCGAGCCCGCGCTCGTCGGCTCCGGCGGGCAGGATGGCCTCAGCGTCGGTTTCGTCGGCAAGTCGGCGCACGCCAGAGAGGTGGTCGGCGTGAACGTGCGTGTCGACCGCGTAGCGGAGCGTCGCGCCGCGCTCGGCGGCGTCTTCTACGTAGCGGTCGGCAAAGGCTCGTAGCGGGTCGATTACGGCGGCTTCCTCGCCGGAGACGAGCAGGTACGCGAGACAGCCGCTCGCGGGCCGGTCGTACTGGATCACGGTGGCGTCGGGCGGAAGCGCGGCGGTCGGAAGCTCGCGCGCGACGTACACCCGCGCCCAGCCGCGCATCCCGCTCGCGAGGTTCCGGGCCTCGACGCCCTCCTCGCGCAGGAGGTCGGCCACGGTCGCGCTGGCTTCCCCGCGCGGGCAGACCGCGATAATCGGCTCGGGGAGGTCGAGGTCGTTTGCGAGGTCGGCCACCTCGCCGCGGGCCTTCGCGGCCACGAACTCGGCGTACGGTTGCTGGACGGTCTCGACGGTCTCGCCGTCGATGTGCCACGCCTCGAACTCGTCGCGGTTGCGCACGTCGAGCAGGCTCACGGGCTCGCCACGGCGGATTTTTTCGTGGAGATCTTCGGGCGTCACCGCTTCTGCGTCGGGATTCTGCTCGGCGTCGTCACCGTCCTGTTCTCCGATGTCGTCGTCGGTCATAGCTGATTGTTGGTTTGCAATCGAGAAAACGCTGTGGCAGACGTGTTGAAACTGAACGCCGAAGTGAACAGGTCATCGAAAGCCCTCGACGGGCTCGCGGTCGCTCAGTGACATATCCTCGGCTCACTTCGTTCGCCTCGGATAGCGGTCACTGAGGCGACCACGCGGTGCGCGGGCCCGCCTCGCCCTTTCAGTCCGCCAGGGGCGTCGTCTGACTCACCGGCCGAAATCGGTCGTTTTACTCGCTCTCGTGGGGCAGCGACAGCACAACCGCGGTCCCGGACAGCACGAACTCCTCGTCTGTCTCGGCGACGGTCTTCACACGGAGGCGGTCGTCACCGAGGTCCTCCTCCACCGTCACGGTCGCGGTGACGGTCTCGCCCGGTCGCACCGGGCTCTCGAAGTCGAGGTCCTGCGAGAGGTAGACGATGTCGCCCGGCAGGTTCGCGAGCGCGGCGCTCACGACCCCCGCCGTGAGCATCCCGTGGGCGACCCGGCCGCCGAACATCGTCTCGGCGGCGTACTCGGCGTCGCGGTGGATGGGGTTGTCGTCGCCCACCAGTCCGGCGTACTCGTCGATGGTCTCCTCCGTGACCGTGAGAGTGGCTTCCGCGGTGTCGTCGACGGCTGCAACTGGCATACCTGAATTCGAATCGCTCGCGGAATCAATCCGGGGGTTAACATGTGAAACGGGGTTTTGAAGGCACGCAGGTTCGTGGATTGGGGTATGCCTTATGCGGACAACGACGGCGTCTCGCTCTACTACGAGGTCGACGGTGGGCCGGAAGACGCGGACGCGCCGAGCCGCGGTGGTGGCCCCGATGGTGAGGACCCCGAAACCGTCGCGCTCGTCGAGGGCCTCGGCTACGGCCGGTGGATGTGGAACTGGCAGCGCGATCGACTCGTTGACGAGGGCTACCGGGTCGTGGTCTGGGACAACCGCGGTGCGGGCGATTCGGACGCTCCGGAGGGCCCGTACTCCGTCGCCGAGATGGCGAGCGACCTCGACGCGGTGCTCGCGGACGTGGGGGTCGACCGCGCTCACGTGGTCGGCGCGAGCATGGGCGGGATGATCGCCCAGCAGTACGCGCTCGACTACGACCGCGCAGCGTCGCTCGGTCTGCTCTGCACCAGCCACGGCGGCGACGAGGCGTACGACCTACCGCCAGAGACGCAGGCCCGGATGTTCGACGTGCCCGAGGACGCCGACGAGCGCGAGGCCATCCGGTACAAGATGCAGCCCGCGATGACCGAGGCGTTCTGGAACGCGAACGACGACCTCGTCTCGGACATCGTGGACTGGCGACTCGACAGCGACGCGAGCGACGCAGCTCGCGAGGCCCAGGCCGCGGGCGTGATGGCGTTCGATTCGAGCGATCGCCTCGACGAGATCGACGTGCCGGTGCTGGTCGCCCACGGCACCGCCGACGAGGTGCTGCCGGTCGAGAACGCCGACCTGCTCCACGGGAAGCTCCCGAACAGCCAACTCGCAATCTTCGAGGGCGGCCCGCACCTCTTCTTCGTCGAGCGGGCCGACGAGCTAAACGACCGGCTCCTGGCGTTCCTCGACCATGTTTAGCCACGATGAGCGGCCCTACGACTGGGTGGGATCGTGGAGCGAGAAGCGCGCCCAGCTGTCGCCCGACGCGGTGGGGCTGGTCGACGCCACGACCGGCGAGCGCTACACTTACTCGGACCTCGACCGGCGGGCGAACCGGACTGCGCGGCTCCTCCGCGAGTACGGCGTCGTGGGAGGCGAAAGCGGGGACGATAAAAGCGACACCGGCGAGCGCGTCGCGGTCCTGTCCAGAAATCGCCCGGAACTCGTGGACCTGTTCTTCGCTACGGCCAAGACCGGCGGGGTGCTCGCGCCGCTCTCCCATCGTCTCGCCGCGGGCGAACTGGTCGCGATGCTGAACGAGGTGGAGCCGGAACTGCTCGTGGTCGAGGAGCCGTTCGCGGACCTCGCGAACGATGTGCTGGCCCACGACGAGCGGTCGTTCGACTGCCCGGTCGTCGCGCTGTCGCCGCGCGAGGGCGCGGCTGCAGCCGCGCCCTCGCGCGGCGACAACGCGTGGACTGGCGAGACTGGCGAGACTGGCGAGACTGGCGAGACTGGCGAGACTGCCGAAACTGACGAGACTGGCTGGACTGAGCGGACTGACTGGATCGAGGCGCTCCCCCAGGACGACTCGCCGGTCGAGACCGCCGACGTGTCGATGGACGACGCGCACCTGTTTCTCCACACCGGCGGGTCGACCGGCGTGCCAAAGGAGACGGTGCTGACCCACGGCTCCATCCTGTGGAACTCGTTCAACACCATCACGGCGTGGGGTCTACGCCCGGAGGACGCGACGCCGATGGTGTTTCCGATGTTCCACACCGGCGGGTGGAACGTCATCACGGTCCCGCTGTTCCACCTCGGCGGCACAGTCGTCGTCGCACGCGAGTTCGACCCCGGCGAGGTGCTCGACCTCGTCGAGTCGGAGGGCGCGAGCGTCCTCGTGGCGGTCCCCGCGGTGCTCCGGATGATGGCCCACCACGACGACTGGGCCGACACCGACCTCTCGACGCTCCGGTTCGCCAAGAGCGGCGGCGGCCCCTGCCGGGAGTCGGTGATGGAGGCGTGGTGGTCCCGCGACGTGGACCTCTCGCAGGGGTACGGCCTGACCGAGTGCGGCCCGAACAACTTCACGATGCCCGACGGCTGGCCGCGGGAGAAGGCCGACAGCGTGGGCGTCCCGGTGATGCACGCCGACGCCCGCATCGTCGGCGACGACGGCGAGGAGTTGCCCGCGGGCGAGATCGGCGAACTCGAACTCGCCAGCCCGCACGCCGCCGACCGCTACTGGCGCAACGAGGCCGAGACCGAGGAGACGTTCGGAGAAGAGTGGGTTTCGACGGGGGATCTGGCGCGCAAGGACGACGAGGGCTACGTCTACGTCGAGGGCCGCAAGAAGAATATGTACGTCTCGGGCGGCGAAAACGTCTACCCCGCCGCGGTCGAGGACCGAATCGCCGATCACCCGAAGGTCGCGGAGGTCGTCGTCGTTCCGGTCCCGGACGACCAGTGGGGGCAGGTCGGCAAGGCCGTGGTGCAGGGCGACGAGTCGCTCACGCTGGAGGAACTCACCTCTTTCCTCGACGGGACGCTCGCGGGGTTCAAACACCCCCGGAAGCTCGCGTTCGTCGACGAGATGCCGACCTCCGGCCCCTCGAAGATCGACCGCGAGGCGGTCAAGCGGGAGTTCGGCGAGGGGTGACTACGTCGATTTCGGCCACCACCGCGGACCGCGCGGCCGTACTTCGGCACGCCGACGGACGCGCCGCCCCGACCGCGTTGCGATAGCCGCGAACCTCCTACCCGGTAAGTCGCTCCCTCGCGAACCGTGCGAGCAGCGGCACGTCCCCGAGGTGGAACAGCCGGGCCAGCGCGCGCCAGTCGCCGCTGTTGGCGTCGCTCAGCGTGTCGTCGTCGAGCCGGTTCAGGTCCGCCATCAGCTGGTCGTAGCGCTCGTTCGACGCCAGATACAGCAGTCGCGTCATCAGCAGGCGGGTCCGCATCTGAGGTGCCACGTCGCGGTGCCACAGCTCGTCGTACACCGCCATCTTCTCGGCCGAGGTGTCGACCGACTCGGTCAAGAGAGCCCGGTCGGCGGTCGCCGCCGCGGCCCGGCCGGACTTCATGCACGTGTGGATGCCCTCGCCCCAGAGCGGGTCGACCGTCGGCACCGTGTCGCCGATGGCCATGAAGCTGTCCGTGCTCATCCCGGTCGGCATCTGGACGTGGGCCGAGCCCCGGTGGACCTTCCCCTCGATGCGCTCGGCGTCGGCGAAACGGGGGTCGCTGTCGAGCCAGTACTGGAGGTAGTCGTCGATGCCCATCCCGTCACGGGCGTACTCGCGGTGGGCCTCGTTCTGGATGTAGCAGAGCCCGACCTTCGCGGTGTCCGCGCCGGTGTGGAAGATCCACGAGTAGCCACCCGGCGCGAGGTCGTGGTCGAGCCGGAGCATCATCGCGTCGGTGAGGTCGGCGTAGCCGTCGGCGTCGACGTCGATGCCCTCCACCTCGTACTCGACGCCGATGGCCTGGTTCTTGCGCTGGAGGTCGCTCACGTCGAGCGCCTTCGCCAGCGGCGCGGCCGGCCCCGTGGCGTCGATCACGATGTCGGCGTACGCCTCGCGGTCGCCGTCGTACCGGACGCCGACGACCTCGCCGTCCTCGGTGACCGGCTTCGAGACGCGCGAGTCGAACCGGTACTCCGCGCCCAGCTCGCGGCCGTCCCGGACGAGGTAGCGCTTGAAGTCGGCGAACTCCAGCACCGCGCCGGGCTGGTAGCGCGCGAAGTGGTCGGTCGGCGATTCGAGAATCACGTCGCGCGTGTAGTTCATCACCACGTCGTCGGGGATGCCGAACGACGACAGCATCGACGGGAACGTCCCCGCGGTCGACTTGTTGCTCTGGCGCGGGAACTCGTCTTCCGGCTCGGTTTCGAGCACCAGCACGTCGTGGTTCCGTCGGGCAAGGTCGCGGGCGCACTGCGCGCCCGCCGGCCCGGCACCGGCGACGATTACGTCGAAGCGGTCGGTCACGGCCCATCGCCTCCGCTCGGCAGAGAAGGAGCGAGGCGGGCGGCGGTGCTCCCCGCCGTGCCCCCGAGAGCGTCGTATTCGTCCGCAGTCATCTCGTCTGCGGGTAGTCACCACTCCCTTAAAAAACGGACGCAAACGCGCTCAACCGGGTATTCTGTCGGGGCCTCGCGGGCAAAAGTCCGAAACGGTCAGCGAGCGGTCAGTAACCGTCGGAGCGTTCGGGGAATAACAATCGCCGGCTGTCAGTAGAAGAATCAGTCGTTGCCGTCAGTAGAACTCGCGCACGAGGTCGGTCGCGTTCTCGGGCGCGCCGTCCGGAATGTCGGCCATGTTCGAGTCGAGACCGTGGAGGTCCGAGTACGGCACGCTCTCCTCGTTCTGGTAGAGGATGCCCTGGTACTCCTTGTCGGCGTCGAGGATCCTCTCCTTCGCGGCCTCGCGGTCGGTCGGGTCGTAGTCCTCGTCGGCCAGGTCCACGATGGAGTCCCGGAAGTAGTCGTACGTGTCCACGTCGTTGAAGGTCACGCACGGGCTGAACACGTTGACGAAGCCGAAGCCGTCGTGCTCGATGGCCTTCTGGACGATCTCGGTGTGACGCTGGGCGTCGGTCGAGAACGACTGGGCGATGAAGCTCCCGCCCGCCGAGAGCGCGAGCGCGAGGGGGTTGACCGGCGGCTGCTTCGGACCCTCGGGCGTGGTAGAGGTCTCGAAGTCCTCCCGGGAGGTCGGCGAGGCCTGGCCCTTCGTCAGGCCGTAGATGCGGTTGTCCATGACGACGTAGGTCATGTCGACGTTCCGCCGGACGGCGTGGACGAAGTGGCCCGCGCCGATGGAGTAGCCGTCGCCGTCGCCGCCCGCGACCATCACTTCGAGGTCGGGGTTGGCGAGTTTGACACCCGTGCCCACGGGGAGTGCGCGGCCGTGGACGCCGTGGAGCGCGTAGCTGTGCATGTAGGTGCCGATCTTGCCGGAACAGCCGATGCCCGCCACGACGAAGGTGTTGTCGGGGTCGTTGCCCGTCTCCGCGAGCGCCTTCATCATGCCGTTCATCGTGCCGAAGTCCCCGCATCCGGGGCACCACGTCGGCTGCTTGTCGGACTTGAAGTCGGTGAATCTAACGTCGGAACTCATGCTGTAACCTCCTCGGCCTCGAGGGCCGCCTGGATGTCCTCGGCCAGTTCGTCGGCCTTGAACCGCACGCCGTTGTACTTGTTGACCCGCTTGAGCCGGGCCAGCGCGTCGTGTTCGAGCAGGTCGGCGAACTGCCCCTGCTCGTTGCACTCGACCACGATTACCTCGTCGGCCGCCTCGATCTCGTCGCCGAGGTCGGGCCGCGGGAAGATGTAGGGCACCGAGAGGAAGCGCACGTCGACGCCCTCCTCGTCGAGGTAGTCGAGGGCTTCGCGCATCGCGCCCTCGTTCGATCCCCACGAGATGACGAGGTTGTCCGAGTCCGAATCGCCGAACTCCCGGACGTCGAACTCCTCGTTCTCGCGCGCGGTGTCGACCTTCCGGTTGCGCTTGTCGACCTGCTCGACGCGGACGTCGGTGTCCTCGGTCCGCCGGCCGAGCGAGTTGTGCTCGAGGCCGGTGGACATGTGCGCGGCGTTGGTCGTGCCGGGCAGCGCCCGCGGGCTCACGCCGTCGGCGGTCGGGAAGTGGGGCTGGAACCGATCCTTCTCGTCGGTCCACGCCTCGACCTCGTCGTCGTCGACGATCTTGCCGCGGTCGACCTCGACGGCGTCCATGTCGAACTCCTCGGGCTCGAACGTCTGCTCGGTCACCGCCAGCGAGAGGTCAGCGAGCAGGAACACCGGAATCTGGTACTTCTCGGCGAGGTTGAACGCCTCGACGGTCCGGTGGAAGCACTCCGCGATGTTCGTCGGCGCGACCACGAACCGAGGCACCTCGCCGTGACCGCCGTAGAGGGTCATGTTGAGGTCGCCCTGCTCCTGCTTGGTCGGCATCCCCGTGGAGGGACCCGAGCGCATCACGTCGGCGATGACCAGCGGCGTCTCGCTGGTCGCCACGAGGCCGAACGTCTCGGTCATCAGGTCGATACCCGGCCCGGAGGTCGCCGTCATCGCGCGGGCTCCGGCGCGGGCCGCGCCCAGCGCCATGTTGATGGCCGACAGTTCGTCCTCGGCCTGGACGACCTCGCCGCCGTACTGCTCGATGCGGCCGGTGAGGTACTCCATCACGTCGGTCGCCGGGGTGATGGGGTAGCCGGCGTAGAACCGACAGCCCGCCGCGATTGCGCCCATGCCGATGGCCTCGTCGCCGTTCAGCAGGACGTAGTCGTTGTCGGTCGTGTCGAGGTCGTAGTCGAACTCGTGGTCGTACTCCTCGTCGACGTACTCCTGGCCCTTCCGGGCGGCCTCCTTGTTGTTGCCGACGATGGACTCGCCCTTGCTCCCGAACTTCTTCTCCAGCGCGGAGTCGAGGTTCTCGATGGGGAAGTTGGTGACCTCACAGGCCGCGCCGAGCGCGACGATGTTCTGCATGATGGCGCCGCCGGCCTCCTCGGCAAGGCGCTTGAGCGGCACCGACAGGCCGATCACTCCCTCGGGGATCTCGACGTCCTCCATCTCGGTGCGCTCGCCGTCGTAGATGATGACGCTACCGTCGTGGAGTTCGTCCTCGTTCTCGTGGATGGTCCGCTCGGTCAGCGCCACGAGGATGTCGAGCCGGTCGACGACGCTCTCGACGCGGTCGACGGCGCTCCGGATCTTGTACGCCGTGTACCCACCCCGGATGCGCGACGCGAAGTCCTTCGAGGTGAAGACGTGCCGTCCCGCTCGGGAAAGAGCCTGTGCGAAGATCTTCCCCGTCGAATCGATGCCATCGCCGGCTTCGCCGCCGATGGCCCAGTTCAGGTCGTCTGGCATTCCTAGTCGTGAGGTAGCCCGTGCCAAATCAAAAGCCTTCTGAAGCGCCCTTCTCGGCAAGTTCTACCGGGACGGTGCCGTCGCCCCGACGACACGGGGTTTGGTCGTGCAGTGCAGGGCGTCTCTGTCGGTCGATAGGTGCAGTCTCTACCGTTCCGCAGTCGCAGACTCTTTGGTCTCTCCGACGCAACCACCAGTCATGGACGGAACCGAAGTCGCGGTTCGCGGCGTCGAGACGGTCGGAACGGAGACGGTCGCGCTGACGCTGGAAGCGCCGGCGAGCTTCGACGCGCGGCCCGGACAGTTCGTGCAGGTCGGCGCGGAAGTAGACGGCGAGCAGGTCACGCGCCACTACACCCTCTCGTCGCCGGACGCGGTCGAGACGTTCGAGGTCACGGTGGAGGTCGACCCCGAGGGGTCGCTCAGCCCGTACCTCGCCGGCCTCGAATCCGGCGACGTGGTCGAGGTCGCCGGTCCCTTCGGCGACGCCTACTACGAGGACGAGGACGCGGTGGTCGTCCTCGCGGGCGGCCCCGGCGTCGGCCCTGCGGTGGGAATCGGCGAGCGTGCTTCGGCGGACGGGGTCGAGGTCACTATCGTCTACGAGGACGCCGACCCGGTTCATCAGGAGCGGTTGGGCGCGCTCGCGGACGCGGGCGCACGAATCGTCATCACTGACGACGTGAGCGACGAGGACGTGCTGGAGATTCTCGCGGACGCGCACGGACAACTGTTCATCTACGGCTTTGCGGACTTCCTCGACGCGGCCACCGCGGCGCTCGACGCTGCGAACGTCGACGTCGGCGACGCCAAGACCGAGAACTTCGGTCCCGCGCCGGACTCGGAGGACTGAATCGCCGCGGGGCGGACTGCGGTTTCGCGGTGCTGTGCGGTGTGGTCGGCGGTACTGTGCGGTCACGCCGAGGCGCAAGCAGTAGTTAGCTACGTATTCTACCTACCGACTTCGACGAATAGCGAGTCAATCCATCAACGGGCCGTACAGACCCGTCAGTGCTCGACGAACTCGATCAGCACACCGCCGGTCGATTTGGGATGGAGGAAGGCGACCTCGTGGCCCCACGCACCGGGACGGGGCTCGTCGTCGATCAGTTCGACCCCGTGCTCGCGCGCAACGTCGAGCGCGCCATCGATGTCGTCGGTTTCCAGCGCGACGTGGTGGATGCCCGGTCCGTTCCGGTCGAGAAATTGCGAGATAGTGCCGTCTTCGAGCGGTTCGAGCAGTTCGAAGTAACTGTCGCCGAACTCGAGGAAGACGACCCGCATGCCGTCGAACTCCTCCTCGTGTGCCACGGGCGCGTCGAACAGGTCGGCGTACATGTCCGCGAGGTCCGCGGCGTCGTCGGTGGCGATGCCGACGTGGTCGATGTGCATGTACGGTACCTCCGGTTACCGTCTTATAATTCTCGTGGTCCGGACTCGGTTGCCTCCCGTAGAAGCGCACCGCTCTCGGATTTCGCTCGAATTTAGCGAACTCTGGCACTCGAATCGCTGGCTGACGAGTGGAACTGTCGGCGGTATCGACGCGAGAAATTGATTGGAAGCCGATGGCTGCGCTACAGCTATATTCCTGCTCCGGTGCACGATTCGAAGGGCATTGCACAGACCTCGTCGAATGGGATGATATCGATCATTTTCTCACCTCCATCGATAATCATCCTACTATTCATACTTATGTATTTTGCACAGTTACTGTTGTATATATGACGGGGCTAGATTTTCTGTTCATGACAGTCGGCGCCGATCAGTCACGCGGGCCACTGCCGCTTCGACAGCCTTTATCAGCCCGATAGCCGTGTTTCTCGACGTGAACCCCACCGATCTCCGAAACGACATCCCCGCGCTCGACCGCACGACCTACTTCAACACCGGGGCGGCGGGGCCGAGTCCGACCTGCGTCACCGACGCGATAGAAGACTGTCTGGAGCGCCACGAGTACGAATCGCCGGCCGCCGAGGGGATGTACCCCTTCGCGTTCGACGTGTTCGACGAGACGCGCCAGACCGTGGCGGATCACCTCGGCGCGAACGCTGCGGAGATCGCGCTGACCCAGAGCACGACCGACGGCATCAACCGCGTGGCCGCGGCGCTCGACTGGGAGGACGGCGACACGGTGGTCCGGACCGACCTCGAACACTCCTCGGGTATCCTGCCGTGGAAGCGCCTCCGCGGGCGGGGCGTCGACGTGGAGGTCGTCGGCACGGAGGGCGGACGCCTCGACGTGGACGCGATGGCCGAGGCGGTCCGTGACGCGAAACTGGTCGTGCTGAGTTCGGTGACGTGGACCCACGGCACTCGCCTTCCTATCCCGGAAGTCGCGGAGATGGCCCACGACGCCGGCGCGCTGGTGCTCGTGGACGCGGTCCAGTCGCCCGGACAGGTTCCGGTGGACGTGCGCGAGTGGGACGCCGACTTCGTGGCGGGCGCGGGCCACAAGTGGCTGCTCGGCCCCTTCGGCGCGGGATTCGTCCACGTGAGTCCCGGCGCGGAGACCCACCTCGAACCGGCCCACATCGGCTACCGGAGCGTCGAGGACCCCAACGCCGAGGACTACGCCTACGAGCCAGGCGCGCACCGCCTCGAAGTCGGCACCGTCTCGCCCGCGCCGTACGCGGGCCTTTCGGAAGCCGTCCGAACCATCGAGGAACTGGGATACGACACAATCCAGCGTCGCGTCGAGGGCCTGACCGACCGCCTGAAGGAGGGTATCGCGGACTCGGAGACCGCCCGCCTGTTGAGCCCCCGCGAGTACGAGACGGGACTCGTCTCCTTCGCGGTCGAGGACCCCGACCCCGAGGCGTTCGTCGAGGACCTCGCCGACGACGGCGTGCAGATCCGCTCGCTTCCGAATCCGGACGGGGCGGTGCGGGCTTCTGTTCACGTCTTCAATACCGAGGACGACGTAGAGGAACTGGTCGCGCAATTGTAAGTCGGCGAGTCACGATTCGACTCCGAAATCGAGTCGCCGTGCTCGCCGCGTTGGCTCCGTCAGCAACCGTTGTCTATGCGGCCGTCACAAACTTGCAACGGGAAGAATCCGAACATCGTTTCTCACCTCCGCCTGAACGTCGTGGGCGAAAGAACAAAAATTTATTCTAAAATGTGGGTATTATATGGCTACGTTCGCGCCGCCGAGTCTACATGGCTGTCACGTCCTTTCCAATCTCGAACGAAGAACGGCGATGCACTCAGACAGGAACGATAGTACGCTCGCGATGGATGGTGGTCGGCAGGCGATACTGCTAACGCGCGATTTCAACACCCGTGAGGGGGGGACGACAGTATCGGAGCGGGTTGAACCCGGACAGTAGTTGCATCTTTCTCACTCCATAATTTTCCACAAGTAGAATGAAAATAAAACTAGCCTCCTGATTACTTATATTAAACCTCCTACACCGCCGCGCCGGGCTGGTACTCCCCGAACGTCTCGCGCAGGACGCCGCAGATCTCGCCCACCGTCGCGTACGCCTTCACGGCGTCGACGATGTACGGCATCACGTTGTCGTCGCCTTCGGCTGCCTCGCGGAGCGCCGCCAGTTTGGCTTCTACGTCCTCGTCGTCGCGGTCGGCCTTCACGGAGTCGAGGCGGTCGATCTGGCGCTGCTCGTCCTCCTCGGTGACCTCCTGGATGTCGACCTCCGGCTCCTCGTCGACCTCGAACTCGTTGACGCCGACGATGACCCGGTCGCCCTGCTCGATCTCGCGCTGGCGTTCGTAGGCGACGTCCTGTATCTGGCGCTGGACCCACTGGTCCTCGATGGCCTGAAGCATGCCGCCCTTCTCGTCGACGGTGTCGAGGATGTCGAACGCCTCGTCCTCGATGTCGTCGGTCAGGCTCTCGACGTAGTAGCTGCCCGCCAGCGGGTCGATGGTGTCCGCAGCACCCGACTCGTGAGCGAGAATCTGCTGGGTCCGCAGCGCGGTCCGAACGCTCTCCTCGGTGGGAAGCGCGAGCGCCTCGTCCTTCCCGTTGGTATGGAGGCTCTGGGTCCCGCCGAGCACCGCCGCGAGCGCCTGATACGCCACGCGAACGATGTTGTTGTCGACCTGCTGGGCGGTCAGGGTCGAGCCAGCGGTCTGGGTGTGGAACTTCAGCTGCTTGGACTTGGGATTCTCGGCGTCGAAGCGCTCGTCCATGATCGTGGCCCACATCCGGCGAGCCGCGCGGAACTTCGAGACTTCCTCCAGGATGTTGTTGTGCGCGTTGAAGAAGAAGGAAAGCTGGGGCGCGAACTCGTCGACGTCGAGGCCCGCGTCCATCGCGGCCTCGACGTACTCGATGCCGTTGCCGAGGGTAAAGGCGAGTTCCTGTGCGGCGGTCGCGCCCGCCTCGCGGACGTGATAGCCCGAGATGGAGATGGTGTTGAAGTTCGGGGTCTGGTCGGCGCAGAACTCGAAGATGTCGGTGATGATGCGCATCGAGGGCTCGGGCGGGTAGATGTAGGTGTTGCGCGCGACGTACTCCTTCAGGAGGTCGTTCTGGATGGTGCCCCGCAGTTCCTCGCGGTCGACGCCCTGCTCGTCGCCGACCGCGACGTACATCGCCAGCAGGACCGACGCGGGCGCGTTGATGGTCATCGACGTACTCACCTCGTCGAGCGGGATGCCGTCGAAGACGGTCTCCATGTCGTGCAGCGAGTCGATGGCGACCCCGGACTTGCCGACCTCGCCCGCGGCCATCCCGGCGTCCGAGTCGTACCCCATCTGGGTCGGCAGGTCGAACGCCATCGAGAGCCCCGACGACCCGTTCTCGATGAGGTACTTGTACCGCTCGTTGGTCTCCTCGGGCGTGCTGAACCCGGCGTACTGGCGCATGGTCCAGAACCGGCCGCGGTGCATCGTGGAGTAGGGACCGCGCGTGTACGGCTCTTCACCGGGGAAGCCCAGATCCTCCTCGTAGTCGAGGTCGGCCACGTCCTCCGGGGTGTACAGGCGGTCGACCGTCTGGCCGCCCGTGTCGGTCTTGAACTCCTCCTTGCGCTCGCCGAACCGCTCGACCGTGGGACCGACCGTCTCTTCCTCCCACTCCTCGCGCGCCTCGCGTATCTCTTCGAGGTCCTCGGCGTCGAACATTGTGTGGACCAACGGCTGGGGCGGTCTTAACAATTGGCGGATTCGAGCGCGGAATCGGCGTCGAGGGGGCTGGCTCAGCTCCCGGTGTCGTACTTGTAGGTCGCACTCTCGGTGTCGATGCCGAAGTCCTCGGCCGACTCGTCGGGTTCGGGCTCGGGCTCCTGGGCCCGGGCGTGCTTGAAACGCTCGCGGAGCCGGTCGGGCATCGAGAACGCGTCGACGCCGACGGTCATCCCGACCGCCTCGGGGTCGATGTTCTCGCGCTTGGCGTCGAGGCGTTCCCGAAGCTTCTCGGGCAGGTCGTCAGTGGTGACCCCGCGGAAGCCGAACTGCGAGAGGTAGTCGGCAGCGCTGGTCAGCGCGTACACCGTCTCGAACCCCTGATCGCCCGCCTTCTCGACCAGTCGCTCGACCACGTGCCCACCGACGCCCTGTCGACGCCACGGCTCTAGCACGCCGATGCTGGTCAGCTCGCAGCGATCGCTCTCCTCGGTCTTGTGGATGCGGATGCGGCCGAACCCCGCCTTCTCGCTCGACGCCTCGTCGACGGCGACGACGTAGTCGCGGGAACGGAACGCGGTTTCGTCGAGACCCATCGCCTCGATGTGGTCGAGCAGCCACACCTCCTCCCTGTTTTTCGCGTCCCGGACGTACATGACCGAGAGTTGGAGGGCTGCGGGTAAAAAGCTGTGGCGCGACGCAGGAACAGCACCGACCCCGTTTGCCCCGGAAGTAACAACCTTTGTATCGCCGCCGGGGGAAGGGTCGACCAGTCAATGACCGCGTTCTTCGACCGCCTCGCCGACCGCATCGCCGAGACCGACAGCATCGTCTCGGTCGGCCTCGACCCCGACCCGGACCGACTCCCCGACGCAGTCCGGGACGCCGACCTGCCGCGCTGGGAGTTCAACCGCCGCATCGTCGACGCCACGGCCGACCACGCCGCCGCGTTCAAGCCCAACGCCGCGTTCTACGAGGACCCGGACGGCTGGCGGGCGCTGGAGAAGACCGCCGAATACGCCAGCGACGCCGGCGTGCCGGTGCTGCTCGACGCCAAGCGCGCCGACATCGGCAACACCTCGCGGCAGTACGCCAGCGTTCTGGACTCGGTCGACGCCATCACGCTCAACCCGTTCCTCGGTCGGGACGCGCTCGCGCCGTTCCTCGACCGCGAGGACGCGGGCTGCTTCCTGCTCTGTCGAACCTCGAACCCCGGCGGCGCGGACGTGCAGGACCTCGAACTCGCGGACGGCGACCTCGTGTACGAGCGCGTGGCCGACCTCGCCAGCGAGTGGAGCGACGAGGGGCACGGCAACGTCGGGCTCGTGGTCGGCGCGACCACGCCGGACGAACTCCGCGCGGTCCGCGAGCGCGTGCCGGACCTCCCGTTCCTCGTGCCGGGCGTGGGTGCGCAGGGCGGCGACGCGGAGGCCGCGGCGACCTGCGCGACCGCGGCGAACGGCGCGGGACTGGTCAACTCCACGCGGGGCATCATCTTCGCGGGCGAAGACGAGGATCGGCCGTTCGACGAGGCCGCGGGCGAGGCGGCTCGGGACCTGAAAGAGCGACTCGACGAGTATCGCTGACCGGCTTCGAAATCGGGGACGCGATTTCTGGCCTTCTGAGGGCGTGCGCTCGGTGGATCATCTGCCGGAATGCGCTCGGTGGATCATCTGCCGGAATGCGCTCGGTGGATCATCTGCCGGAATGCGCTCGGTGGATCATCTGCCGGAATGCGCTCGGTGGAACCTTCACTGGAAGCGCCCGGGAACCTTCTGCCAGAATGCGCCCGGTGAACCATTCACGGTCTGGGCGGACGGGCTTTCTGGACGTTCCTCGACCGGATCACTGCTGTCCAGCGGTGCCCTTCAGAGTGGGTCCGAAGAAACAACTACTCACAGGGGACCGACTCGGAACTCAACGTGCTTCCCGAGTTCTATCGACAGTCCTAATCACGACGAAGCCCAACACAAAAGTAGTGAGTACCGACGGAACCATCTCCGGACGGCCGATCTTCGCGGCTGGTGCCGTGATCGTCGTCTTCCTCGCCGCCGGCCTCGGCGCGATAGTCGGCGCGTCCGGGCAGGAGCGAGACGTCGCGCTCGACCTGTTCGGCGTTGTCTCGTTCGGGATGACGCCGGTCTCGATGGCGGCGTTCGGCGTGCTGTTTGCCGGCGGGACGCTGGCGCTGCTGTTCGGACTCGTCAGCGTCGCGTCGCGGCACGACGAGCCGAGTACCAGCCGGTAGACCTGTTCGCCGATCGCGAGCCGGATCGCGGGAACGGGCGAGCCCGAAGCGAGACCCGAGCCGCGCGAAGTCCGCGACCGCTGTGAGACCCCGCGCCGGGCGACCAGCCGTGGCTCCCACGTTACCGTCAAGCTTCAAGCGTGTCAGAACCGACGGTGAGAACGTGCCCGAGCAACTCGGACTCAGGGAATCGATCTCGATAGCGCTCGGCGGGATGATCGGCGGCGGCATCTACGCCGTTCTGGGGGTCGTCGTACAGGTGAGCGGCGCGCTGGCGTGGCTCGCCTTCGCGCTCGCCGGCGTGGTTGCGGCGTGCGCGGGCTACTCGTACGTGAAGCTCAACGAACTCAGCGACGACGACGGCGGGTCGCCGACGTACATCGAGACGTTCGCGGACAGTTCGACGCTCGCAGGGATGGCCGGCTGGACGCTGTTGTTCGGCTACGTCGGCTCGATGGCGATGTACGCGTTCGCGTTTGGGAGTTACTTCACCGACATCGCCGGGGTCTCGCAGGTCGGCGGGCTCCCCCTCCGACCGGTGGTCTCCGTGTTCGCCATCGCGGGGTTCGTCGGTCTCAACGCGGTCGGCGTCGAGGAGACCGGCACCGTCGAGGTCGTGCTCGTCGTCGCCAAGGTCGCCATCCTGGCGGGGTTCGTCGTCCTCGGCCTCTACGCAGGGTTTCGCCGGGGGCAGCTCCGGACCGGCGTCTCCGGGTTGGGCGTCGGCCCGGTCATGGCGGCGGCCGTGTCGTTCGTCGCCTTCCAGGGCTGGCAGTTGCTGATGTACGATCAGGCCACCATCCGGAACTCCGCCGCAACCATCCGACGGTCGATCTACGTCGCGATACCGACCGCAGTCGCGATCTACGTCGGCGTGGCGGTCGTTACGACGAGCCTGGTGAACGTCGGGTTCGTCTCGGCGCACCCCGAGACCGCGCTCGCGGTCGCCGCGCGGCGGTTCGGTGGCCACCTCGGCTATCTCGTCGTCTCGCTGTCGGCGCTGTTCTCGACCGCGAGCGCGATCAACGCCACGCTGTTCAGCACCGCCCAGTTCTCCGAGGGGATGATCTCAGACGGACTCCTGCCCGACCGGTTCGAGACCGGCGACGGTGAGACCCCGACGAGAATCGTGTTCGTCCTCGGCGGACTGACCGCCGCGTTCACGGCGTACGGTAGCCTCCAGGGTATCACCTCGTTCGCGTCGCTCTCGTTCATCCTCGTGTTCGGCGGGATGAGCTATCTGGCGTTCCGGCAGCGCGATCACGAGGCGGTCCATCCGGCCGTTCCGGCGGTCGGCTTCGTCGGGACCGCCCTGTTCCTGCCACTGATGCTGTGGCACCTCTACACCGCCGAGCGCGGCGTGCTCTACTCGGTGCTGACGGTCGCCGTCGCAGTGCTGGCTGTCGAACTGCTGTACTTCGAGCGCGAGACCGTCGAGGAGGGCATCCGGACGGTCGGGAAGCGGGTGTAAGTCAGACCGTCGGGAGTTCCCAGTCGTACCGGATGGCGGCCAATCGGAGGCCGAACACCGCGGCCGCGCACACCGACGCGCTCACCCCGGCGTCGAGGCCGGCAGTCGTCGCCAGCCAGAAGACGACGCCCCCGACCACCGCACACGTGGCGTAGAAGTCCTCGACGAGAACGAACGGGACCTTCCGCAGGAGTACGTCGCTGATGAGCCCGCCGCCGACGCCGGTGACGGTGGCGAGTACCACGACGCCGAACGCCGAGAGTCCGGCGTCGACGGCGACGAGCGCGCCGGTGGTGGCGAACGCCGACAGTCCGACCGCGTCCGAGACTTGCACGAACGAGTGGTCGGTCACGTCGCCGAGGACGCGTCCGATTGCGAGTCCCACGACGACGCCCAGCAGCGCGACGCTCACGTCGGTCGTCGTCCGGAGCGCGACCGGCACGCTGTTGACCAGCAGGTCGCGGGTGACGCCGCCACCGAGCGCGGTCATCACGCCGAGGACGCTCACGCCGAGCAGGTCGAGGTCGGCGTCGACCCCGCGGAGCGAACCGACGACCGCGAACGCCAGCAGGCCGACGACGTTCATCACGCCGAAAGCGTCGAGCGCCACGCTACGCCACCCGGACCTCGTCGCCGACCGCGAGGCCGAACGCCTCGTCGCCGCGGCCGCGATTCACCGCGAGTTCGACGTTACCGTGGCTCCCGACCGTGACGAGGCGCTCGCCCGGCGCGACTTCGGCGTAGGCTCGCGCGACGGGTGCCTGCGCGTCGTTCACCTGCACCGACTCGCGGCCGTCGAGCAGGTTGCCGGGCAGATTCGTTACTGCGTTGCCGAAGTCGTCGACCACGAGGATTTCGCCGACGGCGGTGTTTTCTCGGAGTTCCGGCTCCGGGAAGTGGAGGTCCTCGTACTCGTCGGTCGCCACCACGTCGTCGCGCTCGTGAAAGTTCTCGACCCCCTCCTCGTGGATCTCCGCGGCGGCGGGCGCGAACACGTCCCGGCCGTGGAAGGTCGAGCTTTCGGGGTCGGCGTACTCGACCTCGAAGACCTCGATCTCCGTGGCGTCGTCTCGCTCCGCCAGCTCGCGCGCCGCGGGGAGCAGGACGCCGTTGTCTGGCCCGACGAGCGCGTGGTCGCCCGCGCGGACGGCCAGCGCCGCGCGCTCGGTGCCGACGCCGGGATCGACCACCACGAGGTGGACCGCGGGCGGGACGTACGGCAGGACCTCGCGGAGCCAGAACGCGGCGGTCCGCACGTCCTGGCGCGGGAAGTCGTGGGCCACGTCGACCAGTCGCGCGTCGGTGCGCTGGAGCATGACGCCCTTCATCGCGGCTGGGTAGGGCGTGCCGAAGTCCGAGCTGAGGGTTATCATGGGCAAACCGTGGTGCTCGGTTCGTGTAAAGTGTTGAGGTCGGGGAAAACGTTCGATTTCCGGGGCCTCAGATTGCGCTCGATTACCCCATCCACCCGGCGATGCATGGTTTCACAGACCTCGCGCGCCTGAGTGGAAAATAGACCAAAACCCGTTCTACACGCCGTTCGAGTCCGAGTCGCTGACCCGCTGGATGCGCTCGATGCCGTCGATCTCGTCGAGCACTTCGGCCACTGCGTCCGGAACCAGCTTCTCCCAGTTCTCGCCCTCGATCATGCGCTCGCGGACCTCGGTCCCCTCCAGCACCTCGCGGTTGTACATCGGCGACTGGCGCACATCGACGCCCGCCTCCGTGAAGAGTTGTATCACGAGCGGGTTGTTCGAGTACGCCACCTCGAAGTCCGGGCTCATGCTCTGTACGTGGCTGACCCACACCGAGTTCCGGTCGAGGTCCTCGATAGGCACCGCGTAGGTCACCAGATCGAGGTCGACCAGCGACTTGGTGATCATCATGATGCGCTCGCCCGCCGTGAAGGGGTCGTGCTGGGAGTGCGAATCCCCTGCGCTCCCGATGCCGAGGACGAGTTCGTCGACTTCCTCGGCGATGCTCTGGACCACGTTGTGGTGGCCGTTGTGGTACGGCTGGAAGCGACCGATGTAGAACCCGCGGGTCATACCTATCGTTCCGCCGTGAGGTTTTATAAGGGTGGCGAGTCGCCCCTTCCGGCCGAAACGCCCATTTCAAGCCCTCTCTGCGGGGGTTGGCCGCGACGACCGCTGGCGATTCGAGGGAGAAAGTATATCAGTTCTCCAGCCCTCCATTCGTACACGTAAAGGACAGTTCTATGAGTAAGGACACCGACAACGAGGCTCCACCGTCAAAGCAGACTCGCGAGCGAGCGGACGACGTCCGTGAGCGCGCGAACGAGCCCAGCGAGCAGGCCCGTGAGACCGGCGAAGCGGCCGGGGAAGACGGGTCGCCGTTCGAGGATCTCGGGAGCGACGTCGAGCCCGACCTCGAGGACGAGGAGGCGCTCGCGGCCGACCTGCTCGGCGGGTTGGACATAGAGACGACCGACGACATCGAGATCCCCGACCGGCTGGTCGATCAGGTCATCGGGCAGGACCACGCGCGGGACGTGGTCCAGAAGGCGGCCAAGCAGCGCCGCCACGTGATGATGATCGGCACGCCCGGTACCGGGAAGTCGATGCTGGCGAAGGCGATGAGCGAACTCCTCCCGAAGGAGGACCTCCAGGACGTGCTGGTCTACCACAACCCCGATGACGGCAACGAACCCAAGGTTCGGACCGTCCCCGCGGGGAAGGGCGAGCAGATCATCGACGCCCACAAGGAGGAAGCCCGCAAGCGCAACCAGATGCGGTCGTTCCTGATGTGGGTCATCATCGCCATCGTGGCGGGCTACGCGCTCCTCATCGCGGGTCGCCCGCTGTTGGGCATCCTCGCGGCCGGCGTCATCTACCTCGCGTTCCGCTACGGCTCGCGGGGCAGCGACGCGGTGATCCCGAACCTGCTGGTCAACCACGCCGACCAGACCACCGCGCCGTTCGAGGACGCCACGGGCGCCCACGCCGGCGCGCTGCTGGGCGACGTGCGCCACGACCCGTTCCAGTCCGGCGGGATGGAGACCCCGAGCCACGACCGCGTCGAACCCGGGGCCATCCACAAGGCGAACAAGGGCGTGCTGTTCGTCGACGAGATCAACACGCTCGACATCCGGTCCCAGCAGAAGCTGATGACCGCGATCCAGGAGGGCGAGTTCTCCATCACCGGCCAGAGCGAACGCTCGTCCGGTGCGATGGTCCAGACCGAACCCGTCCCCTGTGACTTCATCATGATCGCAGCGGGGAACATGGACGCGATGGAGAACATGCACCCCGCCCTGCGCTCGCGCATCAAGGGGTACGGTTACGAGGTGTACATGGACGACACCATCGACGACACCCCGGAGATGCGCCGGAAGTACACCCGGTTCATCGCTCAGGAGGTCGAGAAGGACGGCCGGCTGCCCCACTTCAACGAGGAGGCTGTCGAGGAGATCATCCTCGAAGCCCAGCGTCGCTCCGGCCGGAAGGACCACCTCACGCTCAAGCTGCGTGACCTCGGCGGGCTCGTCCGTGTCGCGGGCGACATCGCTCGCGCCGCGAACAAGGACCAGACCGAGCGCGAGGACGTGCTGCAGGCCAAGCGCCGCTCGCGGTCCATCGAGCAGCAGGTCGCCGACGACTACATCGAGCGCCGGAAGGACTACGAGCTCACCGTCAACCAGGGCGACGTGGTCGGCCGGGTCAACGGTCTCGCCGTGATGGGCGAGGACAGCGGCATCGTCCTCCCGGTGATGGCCGAGGTCACGCCGTCGCAGGGGCCCGGCAACGTCATCGCCACGGGACAGCTCAAGGAGATGGCCGAGGAGTCCGTCCAGAACGTCTCTGCCATCATCAAGAAGTTCTCCGACGAGGACATCTCCCAGAAGGACGTTCACATTCAGTTCGTGCAGGCGGGCCAGCAGGGCGTCGACGGCGACTCGGCCTCCATCACGGTCGCGACCGCCGTGATAAGCGCGCTGGAGGACATGCCGGTCGGACAGGACCTGGCGATGACCGGCTCGCTGTCGGTCCGGGGCGACGTGCTCCCGGTCGGCGGCGTCACGCACAAGATCGAGGCCGCCGCGAAGGCGGGAGTGGGCCGGGTCATCATCCCGGCCGCCAACGAGGACGACGTGATGATCGAGGAGGAGTACAAGGACCAGATCGAGATCATCCCAGTCAGCCACATCAGCGAAGTGCTGGAGGTCGCGCTGACGGGCGAGGCCGAGAAGGACAGCCTCGTCGACCGGCTGAAGAACATCACCGGGTCGGCGCTTGACCGGCAGGTCGGCCACTCGGGCACCGGTAGTCCGAGCCCGCAGTAGCGCAATCGCGCGGTCCCGTTCTCCGAATTTTCGAGTCTCGTTTTCCGCACTTTCCGATCCCAATTCGCTGCCCGAAGCGATAGACATATCTTCTCCGCGACCTGTCCTTCGAACGTTATGGCACTCAAAAAGTCACTCCTGAAGGGACTGCTCGCGTTCGCCGTCGCAACGCTGGTCGCGCGCAAACTGAGCGGGGACCGCCTCGCCACCCGCATCGGCCTGCTGACCGGCGGTTCCGTCGCCGTGAGCACGTGGCTGTCCGGCGACGACGTCGAAGCGGACATCGAGTTCGAGGACGAAGCCAGCGTCGCCGAGTAGCGAACCGACCGCTCTCCCCTTCTCAGACCCTCCGCGACCGCGTCGCTCCGAGCATCGCGTAGCCGAGCCCCATCGCGAACCGGTAGAGCATGCGAACTCGAACATGACGACGACCACGCCGCCGAGTAGATAGACGGTCCTGATGTGGCCTTCGAGGCCGAGCGTGGCGAGGAGCCAGAAGATGGACGCTCCGGTCGCGACCAGCACCGGAACCGTGACGACTACGCAGATGGCGGCGTAGATGGCGACGAGGACCAACTCCCGGGCGTAGGCGACCGACCGGTCGAATGACTGGCGTGCGAGTCTCGCAACTGTCCTCGAAACCTTCATTTCTTGGAAAAATCTATCCAACAAGTATAAAAGTTTGAGAAAAAGATCAGATAAATACTCGCCGTTCGACTTCGGACCGCTCTCCCGAACCGACGGCTCTTTTCCAGCGCCGGTCCAACCGCCGGACATGGACGCGCTCGGCGACCTCGTCACCCGCGAACGGCGCTCGGACCACCCCACGCTGGTCGCCTCCGGCGCGGGCCGGCGCTACGACTACCGGCGGTTCTGCACCACCGCGTGGAAGACGGGCAACTTCTGGCGGCGCATCGGTGTCCACGCCGACGCCACCGTGGCGGTCGCCGCCGACCGACAGCCGGAGGCCGTCTTCTCCTTTCTCGGGGCGGCCCTCCTCGGCGCGCGGACCCGGTTCGAACCCCCGGGCGCTCGCGCCGCGGCGCGAGCGCCCGGCCGTGACTCCGACTCCGATTCCGACCCCGGCCCCGACGCCCGCGTCGTGGTCGCGCACTGCGACGAGATCGACCAGTACGAGGTCGCGCCCGGGAGCAAGCGGGTCGCCTACGGCGGGCCGCCCGGCGACCCGAGCGTCGCCCACTTCGAGCGCGACGTGTGGAGCGAGAACCCGGCGTTTCCCGACACCCCGGTCGATCCCGGCGCAGTCGCGCTCGTCGCACGCGCGTGCGACGAGCGCGACCGCGCCGACAGCGGGACTGGCAATTCCCCACGCCAGTTCTCGCACGCCGACCTCCTGACGGCCGCCCGCAGGCTCGCCGACGACTGGGACCTCGGCCCGGGCGACGAGGTGGCGGTCCACGCCTCGCTCGCGCGCCCGGGTGCGGTCGTCGCGGGCGTGCTCGCACCCCTGCTCGCGGGCGCGGCGATCCTGTTCCCGGATGGGGACGCGACCGGCGATTTCGCTGTCGTAGCGGGGCACGATGGGGACTCCGCCCCCGAGTCCCGGAGTCTGGCGGCGTCGAGCGTCCTGTAACTGGCCGACCGGGTGGAACTGTAACCGAACGAACTGGATGGAAACTGGTTTAGGCCGGTCGGCCGTTCCCGGAGGCATGCCCGGCGTCACTTTCGCGCGCGGCGAGCGCGTCACCCTCCACACGGCCGAACGCGACGACGCGGCGTTCTACCAGCGCGGCCGCAACCACCCCGAACTCCGTGATCCGATGGGACTGGCCGACCCGACGAACGTCGCACAGGTCGAGGAGTCCATCGAGGACGGGGTCGAGCGCGACGACACCGCGAATCTGCTCGTCTGCCTTCCCCCGGACGCCTCGGACGAGAGCAGGGACGCGGGTCCGGAGAGCGATGACGCCGCCCCGACTCCCATCGGTGCCGTGAACGCGTGGGACCTCGGCCGGCCGCGCGGTCAGGTCTCCTACTGGCTGCTCCAGGAGTACCACGGCGAGGGGTACGCCACCGAGGCGATGGGGCTGTTTCTCGACCACCTGTTCGACGCCCGCGAGACCCGCGGCGTGGAGGCGCGGGTGTTCTCGCACAACGACGCCTCGCAGGCCCTGTTCGACCGGCTCGGATTCGAGCGCGAGGGTAAACTCCGCGAGGCCAACTTCGTGGAGGGCGCGTACCGCGACGAGTACGTGTACGGCCTGCTCCGCGAGGAGTGGGTCGGGTGAGATATCCGGTGAGAACTGATGACTGACTCGGCGTTCCTCCGCGGACTCTTGCTGTGGTTCGGCGGATTCGCGGTCCTCGCGGCTCTCGTCGGCGGCGTGGTCGCGTTCGGCTTCCTCGGCGTCGGACAGTCTCCGCCGTCGATGGACAGCCTCCACCTCCACAACGCGGACGGCGCGAACCACTCCGTCCGACTCGAACTCGTCGCGGCGAACGAGTCGACGGCCGCCCTCTCGGCGCGTCTCGACCTCGGCCCGGACGAACGCCGGTCGTTCGACGCGGCGACCGAGCGCGGTCGGGCGTACCGTCTCGTCGTGACAGTCGACGACAGCGACCGGCGGTCGTTCGACGTGGAGGGTCCCGACGACCTGTGTACCATAGAAGTCCGAATCGACGCGAACGCGACCGTCGAGACGGGAACCAGTTGTGCCTGAATCGATGGGTTCTGGTCCGAATCACTCCGTTACTTCGCGTCTTCCAGTTCGTCCAGCGCCTCGGGATTCTCGATGCTGCTCATGTCGCCCAGATCCTCGCCGGTGTAGGTCGCCTCGATGGCCCGCCGGATGATCTTCCCGCTCTGGGTCTTGGGGAACTCGTCGACGAACAGCACCTCGCGGGGCCGGAACGGCTTGCCGAGCTCCTCGCCGACCTGTCCGCGGAGTTCCTCGCGCAGGTCGTCGCTCGCGTCGTAGCCGTCTTCGAGGATGACGTACGCGACCACGGCCTGTCCGGTGGTGTCGTCCGGAACCCCGACAGCTGCGGCCTGATTCGCCGCGTCGTGGTCGATGAGCGCGCCCTCGACCTCGGCGGGGCCGACCTTCCGGCCGGCCACGTTGATGGCGTCGTCGGCGCGGCCGTGAAGGAACCAGAAGCCGTCCTCGTCCTTCTGGGCCCAGTCGCCGTGGTCCCACATCGGCGGGTCGCGGAACGTCGACCAGTACTCGTCGAGGTAGCGCTCGTCGCCCGACCAGAGGCTCTTGGTCATCGACGGACAGGAGTCGCGCGCCACGAGGAAGCCCCGCTCGTGGGTGTCGGCGATGGACTCGCCCTGCGAGTCCACGATGTCGATGTCCATTCCGAGCCCCGGCCCGCCGAGCGTGCAGGGCTTGAGCGACTGGATGGGCATCGGCATCAGGAAACAGCCCATGATCTCCGTGCCGCCCGAGATGTTGATGATGGGCGCGTCGCCCCCGCCGACCTTCTCGTGGAACCACCGCCAGCTCTCGGGGTCCCACGGCTCGCCGGTCGAACCCAGCAGGCGGAGCGTCGAGAGGTCGTGGCCCTCCAGCCACTCGTCGCCGTACTTCCGGAGCGCCCGAATCGCGGTCGGCGAGATGCCGAACACCGACAGCTTGTGACGGTCGATCATCTCCCAGAAGCGGTCGGGGTCGGGGTGGTCGGGCGCGCCCTCGTACATGAACACCGTGCCGCCGAACGCGTGGTTGCCGATGAGCGTCCACGGCCCCATCATCCAGCCGATGTCGCTCACCCAGAAGAACCGGTCGCTGGGCTCGTGGTCGAACCCGAAGTAGATCTCCTTGGCGGCCTGCATCAGGGCCCCGGCGTGGGTGTGGACGATGCCCTTCGGCTTGCCCGTGGTGCCCGAGGAGTACAGCAGCATCGACTCGTCCGACGAGTCGAGCGATGCGGTGTCGTACTCGTCGGACTGGGTCTCGACCGCGTCGGCCCACCACTCGTCGCGGTCGTCGTTCCACGGGATCTCGGCGTTGTTCTCACTGTCGCTGGATCCTAATCTGTCGTAGACGATGGTGTGCTCGACGTGACCCGCCTGCTCGATGGCCTCGTCGGCGGTCCCTTTGAGGAACACCTCGTCGCCCCGCCGGTAGAAGCCGTCGCCGGTGAACAGCACCGAACACTCCGGGTCCTCGATGCGGGTCGCGGTGGCGTCGACGCCGAAGCCCGAGAAGATGGGTACCGCGATGGCCCCGACCTTGAACGCGCCGTAGAGGATGGAGACGACTTCGGGGACCATCGGCATGTACAGCCCGACAGCGTCGCCTTTTCCGATTCCGCGCTCTTCGAGCGCGTTCGCGACCTTGTTCGACTGGCGAGCGAGTTCGTGGTAGGTGATCTCCCGGACCTCGCCGTCCTCGCCCTCCCAGATGGTGGCGACCTTGTTGCGCGTCTCGCTGTCGGGCCGCGCGTGGCGGTCGACCACGTTGTGCGCGACGTTCAACTTCCCGCCGGGGTACCACTCGGAAAACTGCGGCCCCTCGCTGTCGTCTCGGACCGCGTCGTACGCCTCGTAGAAGTCGATGTCGAGGTAGTCGACGAGTTCGTCCCAGAACCACTCGACGCCCGACGCCTCCTCGCTCGGCACCGCCGAGGTGGTGCGCTCGACGAGCTCCTCGTAGTCGTCGATGCCGTACTCCTGCATGAACTGGTAGACGTTCGTCGACTCCACGAACTCCTCGCTCGGCTCGTGGACGATCTCGTCGACGTCCTGTAGTGTATCCATCTGCTGAACTCCTCCTTGCGGCAAGAATTGTCCACCAGTACAAAGTAATTTACCGAACGTCCCTCGGATTCGCCGTCCTATCTCCGCGGCAGGACTCGTCCGAGCGCAGCCGCAACCGCGTCGGGGTCCTCGACCTCCTCGGGGTCGCGGCGCACGTCCCGAAGCCCCCACGGCGACCAGCCCGCCCGACGGACGACCACCGCGTCGTCGGTCATCGCGTAGCTCTCGAACGCCGACCACGGCCGGACGCGCTTCGAGACCGGATTGCCGACCAGCAGTCCGGCGTCAGTCACCGCGACGGTGCGCTCGGCGGTCGCGCCCATCAGCCCGGCCCCGGCCGCGATGGCGAGGTTGAACAGCCACTGGGACGATTCGAGCCGGCCGACGACCAGCGTCGCGAGGAAGCCGACCGCGCCCGCGCCCATCAAGAGCGCGACGCTCCACGTCACCAGCCGGCGGTCGCGCTCCGGCCCGCGCGCCGTGAACCGGGCGTACTCCTCGGCGGTCGCCAGCACCGCCTTCGCGTGGCGATTGCGGGCGGCGACCGCCAGCCCCAGACCCGCGAACGCGCCCGCGAGCATCCCCAGCATCGAGACGCCCACGACCGCGCCGGAGACGCTGTCGCTCGCCGCGCCGAGGACGAATCCCCCGGCGTAGCCGAAGGGGACGACCGGGGCGAGCCAGACCCACCGGGTTCCGCCGAGGCGAACCGCGAGGCGCTCGGAGCGCGCGAGGTAGCCCACGGCCGCCACGACCGCGACGACGGTCGCGAGCAGGCTGACGTACAGCGTTCCCCCGTCGGTCGTCACTCGGAGCGCGAGCGCGGTGACGACCGCGGGCGCGACCAGCACCGCGGCGTACAGCCCCGCGAGGAACCCGAAGAAGCCGTCGGTGCCGTCGAGCGAGGCGGCGTCGGCGACTCGCTCGCGGTCGGTTTCGAGTGACATCCTACGTACTGTTCGACCGCGACGGCGCAAAAACGTTCGCCTAATATCCCGCGGTGTTCCGACTGGCGTGACCAACCACGGATTGGGGTTAGTGAGTCAACCTCCGGTCCTGGTGGACTGAAAGTGCGAGGCGGGCTCGCGGGCCGGAGGCCCGTGGTCGTCTCAGCGACCACTATCCGAGCGAGCGAAGCGAGCGAGGATATGTCGCTGAACGACCGCGAGCGCGCCGAGGGCTTTCGAGGTCCCGTTTCCATTTTTTGCGCAACCTGTTTCATCTCACACCCACTCGATACCGAACTCCTCGTGGATCACGAACTCCAGCGCGTTGACAACGTAGTGGGCGACGACCACGACCAGCAGGCTCCCGGAGACGACGAACGCCGCGGCCAGCGCGAACCCCAGTACCCCGGTCACGGCGACGCCGCCCGGTCCCTGCGCGCCGTGGCCCGCCGCGAACGCCAGCGTCGAGAGCACGGCGAGCAGCCACGGCGAGAGGCCGAAGCCGGCCGAGAACGCGCCGATCAGCGCCGCGCGAAAGAGCAGTTCCTCGAAGCCCGCGATGACCGGGAGTACGACCCCGAGCAGGACTGCCCAGCCGGTGGGCGAGTCTGGCGCGAGCGACTCGCGCACGCCCTCGGTGTACTCGACGCCCGCGGCGTCGGCGACTGCCGCGGCGAGTTCGTTGGCGACGTACAGCGCGACGCCGACAGCCACGCCGAGCGCGACCGCCGGCACGCCGAGGTTCCACGGGTCGGCCGGGACGATTCCGAGCGCATCGGGTGGGAGGTCAGCGAGCCACGCCGCGCCGACCAGCGCCGCGCCGAACACGCCCTGACTGAATGCCACGTTCACCAGCAGCGCGCCTGTCGTGAACTCGATCTGGTCGGGCCTCCGGACGCGCTCTTCCGATTTGGGGGCGCGGTCCTCGGCCGGATTCTCGCCCCACGGGCTCTCGGCGTTCTCGTCGGGTGTCTCCCCGCCAGAGTCGCGTTGCCAGGGGGTCGAGTTATCGTCGTCAGCTTCCCCTTCCTCCAGAACCTCGCGCTCGATTCGTTCGGCCCGGGTCAGTCCGGTGTCGGCGTGGCGCTCGATGCGGGCTGCACCGGTCGCGGGAATACCGGCGTCGGCGCTCTCGCCCGCGTCTCCATCTCCCGCACGCTCGTCGTCGTCCCCGCGGTCGTCGAACATGGCCTGCGAGGCCCGCGCGAGGAGGATGAGAAGTCCGAGGACGAGCAGGGTCACTCCGGCGAACGACGGGTACATCGGCGCGGGCGACATCGGTCACGAGTAGGGAGTCCGGGGACAAAAATCGGTGGTTCCGCGAGCCGTGACCCGATGACCCTGCAAACGACTACTCGACCTACAATTCACAGCGAGCGAACGCGCGAAGCGAGTGAGCGAGCGCACCAGCAACTGTACCGCGAGCGAGGAGCGCAAGCGACGAGCGAGCGGCCCAAGGAACCCTCGAAGGCTCGCGCCCAGGCGCGAGCCTAGGGGGTGACGCCGTGGTTTTGGTCGAGCTTTTGCCAGGGAGCCGGGCGCGCGTCTCGTCGCGCGCCCCGCGACCGCAGCAAAAGGTCGTTTCAGAATGAGTTCTTGATCTTCTCGAAGAACCCTTTCTCGACCTCGACCTCCTCGCCGCCGGCCTCGGCGAACCGTTCGAGGGCTTCCTGCTGTTCTTCGTTGAGGTCGCTGGGCGTGACGACCTGCACCTGCACGTAGAGGTCGCCCTGTCCGCGTCGCCGCAGGCGGGGCATCCCCTTGCCCTGCAGGCGGAACGTCTCGCCGCTCTGGGTGCCGGCCGGCACGTCCATCTCGACCGTCCCGTCGAGGGTGGGAATCTCGACCGTGTCGCCGAAGGTGGCCTGCGGGACCGAGATGGCGTGCTGGTGTCGGAGGTCGTCGCCGTCGCGCTCGAAGTCCGGGTGGTCCTCGACCTCGACCTCGATGAGCAGGTCGCCCTTTGGCCCGCCGTTGGGGCCGGGCGCGCCCTCGCGTTCCATCTGGAGGGTCTGGCCCGACTGGATGCCGGCCGGCACTTCGACCGAGAGGGTGGCCTCGCGCCGGACCGTTCCGTCGCCGCCGCAGTCCGAGCAGGTCTCGTCGTAGATCTCGCCCTCGCCGCCGCAGCGACGGCAGGTCTGGGTCTGCTGGACCCGGCCCAGCGGTGTCTGCTGGACCTGCGTGACCTGCCCGCGACCGTCGCACTCCCGACAGGTCCGCGAATCGGTGCCCGGCGGGTGGCCCTCGCCGTCGCAGGTGTCACAGCGCTCGGGCCGGCGGACGCTGACCTGCTTCTGGACGCCCTCGTAGGCGTCTTCGAGGTCGATGGTCAGCCGAGTGCGGAGGTCCTGGCCCTTCTGCGGACGAGACGACTGGCGGCCGCCGCCGCCGAAGAACTGCTCGAAAATGTCGCCCATGCCGCCGCCACCGCCGCCGCCGAAGGGGCCACCACCGCCGCCGCCGAACGGACCGCCGCCCATGCCGCCGGCTCCGCCAGCGCCGCCGTCGAAGCCGCCGCGCTTCTCGGCCTGCTCGAACCGGTCGTGGCCCAACTGGTCGTACGCTTGGCGCTTCTCCTCGTCGGTCAGCACCTCCTTGGCCTTCTGGAGCTTCTTGAACTTCTCCTCGGCGTCGGGGTCGTCGCTCACGTCGGGGTGGTACTCGGTCGCCTTGTCGCGATAGGCCGATTTGATCTCGTCCTCGTCGGCGTCCCTGCTCACGCCGAGTACGTCGTAGAAGTCCTCGCTCATTCGTTGTCAGTCGATAAATGACGGAGTTACTTCAAGGGTCCGTTGCGGCGACGGTCGGGCGCTTACGATTCGCTGTCTTCCTCGTCGTCGACGTCCTCGAAGTCGGCGTCGACGTACTCGTCGTCGCCGGGCTCCGCGCCGCCCGCACCGCCGGGACCGGCCTGTCCGCCCATCCCGCCGGGGCCGCCAGCCGCGCCGCCGGGACCGCCTGCTGCGCCGCCCGGCCCCGCGCCAGCGCCGCCGGCACCGGCCTGGGCCTGCTGCTGGTACATCTGCTTGCCGATCTCCTGGAGTTCCTCGCTCAGGCTCTCGGTTGCCTCCTCGATCTCCTCCTTGGAGGCGTCCTCGTCTTCGAGGACCTCCTCGACCGACTCGATCTCCGACTCGATCTCCTCACGGAGGTCGTCGTCGACGTTCTCCTCGTTCTCGTCGAGCAGGGTGTGGGCGCGCTGGACCGCACTCTCGGCCGCGTTGCGGGCCTCGATGCGCTCGCGGCGCTTCTCGTCCTCCTCGGCGTGCTCCTCGGCTTCGTCCTGCATCTGCTCGATCTCCTCGTCCGAGAGGCCGGCACCGCCCTCGATGGTGATCTCCTCGGAGTTGCCCGAGCCCTGATCCTCCGCCGAGACGTTGACGATGCCGTTCTCGTCGATGTTGAACGCCACCTCGATCTGGGGCGTTCCGGCGGGCGCGGGCGGGATGCCCGTCAGCTGGAACTCGCCAAGCAGTTCGTTCTCCTCGGCGATCTCGCGCTCACCTTGGAACACGCGGACCTGCACCGACGTCTGGTTGTCCGCCGCGGTGGTGAACACTTTACTCTCCTCGGTCGGAATCGTGGTGTTCTTGTCGATGAGTCGCTCGAACAGGCCGCCCTTGACCTCGATGCCGAGCGAGAGCGGCGTCACGTCGAGCAGCACGATGTCGTCCACGTCGCCCGAGAGGACGCCCCCCTGGATGGCTGCACCCAGCCCGACCGCCTCGTCGGGGTTGACGTTCTTTTGGGGCTCCTGACCGGTCATCTCTTCGACCTTCTCCTGGACCTGCGGCATCCGGGTCGAACCGCCCACGAGGATGACCTCGTCGATGTCGCTCTTCTTCTTGTCGGCGTCCTGGAGGGCCTGCTCGGTCGGGCCGACCGTCCGCTCGATGAGGTCGCTGGTCAGACTCTCGAACTTCGCGCGAGTGATGCTGTCCTCGAGGTGGACCGGCCCCTCGTCGGTCGCCGTGATGAACGGGAGGTTGACGTCGGCCTCCTTGCGCGAGGAGAGTTCGATCTTGGCCTCCTCGGCCGCGTCCTTCAGGCGCTGGAGGGCCTGGCGGTCCTCGCGGAGGTCGATGTTGTGGTCGTTCTCGAACTCGTCGGCGAGGTAGTCGATGATGGCCTCGTCCCAGTCGTCGCCGCCGAGGTCGTTGTCGCCGTTCGTCGCGACGACCTCGTAGACGCCGCCGCCCAGATCGAGGATGGAGACGTCGAAGGTGCCTCCGCCGAGGTCGTAGACGAGGACGGTCTGGTCCGATTCGTCGTCGAGGCCGTACGCCATCGACGCCGCGGTCGGCTCGTTGACGATGCGCTCGACCTCGAAGCCGGCGATCTCGCCGGCGTCCTTCGTGGCCTGGCGCTGCTTGTCGTTGAAGTACGCGGGGACGGTGATGACCGCCTTCTCCACGTCGTCGCCGAGGTACTCCTCGGCGTCGCGCTTGATCTTCTGGAGGATCATCGCCGAGATCTGCTCGGGGGTGTACTCCTCGCCGTCGATCTCGACGGTGTAGTCGTCTTCGCCCATGTGGCGCTTGATCGATTGGATCGTGCGCTCTGGGTTCTGGACCGCCTGATTCTTCGCCGGTTTGCCGACGAGGCGCTCCCCGTCGTCGAACGCGACGACCGAGGGCGTCGTGCGGTCGCCCTCGCCGTTGACGATGATCTCCGGGTCGCCACCCTCCATCACCGCGAACGCGCTGTTCGTGGTACCGAGGTCGATGCCCAGAATCTTGTTGCTCGCCATCTTGGTCGTTATTTGCGCGTTCTGACTTTTAAGCCTTGCTAGTCTCGGCGTACACCGACTGCGAGCCATCGTACTGCCCGCGTGCGGTTTTCGGAATCTCCGTGTCCCTCGATGGCATACTTATATATCCGACCGCATTTCTACCGGTCGCTGACTCGGGAAGCGAGCCGGGAGGAACTCCAGTCCGAACGCCGATTCGCCGTCCGTGTCGGCGTCGCCTTCCGTGCCAACGATTAATACGCGGCTGGCCCTACCCGTTCCCGAATGGAGACTCCGCGAGAGGGCACGCTGTCCCGCGTGACCAAGCCCGAGTTGGCGGTGTTCGTCTCGGGCGTGGCGAGCATGGGACTCGAGATACTCGCCGGGCGCATCGTCGCGCCGCAGTACGGCAGCAGCATCTACACGTGGGGCAGCATCATCGCCGTCTTCCTCGCGGCGCTCAGCCTCGGCTACTACCTCGGCGGCAAGCGGGCGTCCGCGCGGGCGACCAACCACCTCGTGATCAAGCTGCTGCTCGCCACTGCGGCGTACGTCGCGGTGCTCATCTTCGCGGGCGACCTGCTGCTGACCGCGGCGGCCGCGTTCCCGCTCCCGCCACGGTTCGCCTCGCTGCCGGCGGTGATACTGCTGTTCGGGCCGCCGACGTATCTGCTCGGATTCATCAGCCCGTACGCCGCGGAACTCTCGGGCACGGAGGGCGTCGGCGAGGCGTCCGGGCGGGTGTACGCCGTGGGGACCGTCGGCAGCATCGTCGGCGCGTTCGGGACGACGTTCTTCCTCGTGCCCGAACTGGGCATCCAGCAGATCGAACTCGCCTTCGGCCTGCTGCTGGTCGCGACCGCACTCGCGCTGTCCGCGCCCACGTTCCGTCGACGACAGGTGGTCGCCTCGGTCGTGGTCGCGCTGCTGCTGACGGCGGCGGTCTCCAGTAGTTCGCTCGGCGTCTCGACCGGCGGGGAGGTCGTCTACCACACCCAGACGCCGTACCAAGAGCTGGAGGTCGCGGATCTCGGGGACACCCGGACGCTGTACCTCGACGGCCAGCGCCACAGCGCGATGGACACGTCCGACCCCGACCGCCACGTGTTCGACTACACGCGTTACTTCCACCTGCCGTACCTGTTCGCCGGCGATTCCGACGAGATCGACCGCGTGCTGTTCGTCGGCGGCGGCGGGTTCACCGGCCCGAAGCAGTTCGTCTCGGAGTACGAGAACGTGACCGTCGACGTGGCCGAGATCGACCCGGAGGTCATCGACGCCGCGAAGCGCTACTTCGGCGTCGAGGAGTCGCCCCGGTTGAACGTCCACAACGAGGACGGCCGACGATTCCTCCGCGAGACCGACCACGAGTACGACCTCATCGTACTCGACGCCTACAAGCGCGACAAGGTGCCGTTCCAGTTGACCACCGTGGAGTTCATGCAACTCGCCAGCAATCGGCTCTCGGCGGACGGCGTGGTCGTCTCGAACCTCATCTCCGCGCCGCAGGGTCCGGCTTCGAAGTTCTACCGCGCCGAGTACAAGACCATGCAGCAGGTGTTCCCGCAGGTGTACGCGTTCCCGACCGCGGGCGGCGGCGTGGTCCAGAACATCGAGGTCGTGGCGACCAAGAACTCGGAGCCGATTTCGCAGGCCAAACTCCAGCGCCGGAACGAGGCGCGCGACGTCGGTATCGACCTGTCCGAGGAGATCGAGTCCTATCGGCGCGACGAGAATACGCGCGGCGTTCCGGTGCTCCGGGACGACGACGCTCCCGTGGACGCGCTGCTAGAACCCATGCTCGGCCAGCGGTACGTGATTCAGGAGTCCGAGGAGGGGAACGAAACGACGCTTGAGAGTCGGGTGGGTCTGGAGATGGTGAACCCCGGTATTGCTGTTAACGAAGGGTAGTCCACCCCGAGAAAATAACAATATAATTAGTAGTCCCGGGCGGATTCGAACCGCCGTCATAGGCTCTCTTTCGTAACGGCTCGTAACCCGTCACGTCCAAAGGCCCATATGATTGGCCACTACACCACGGGACTGTGATGGAACGCATCAGGGCATAGCCGTTCCTCGTACAATAGTGTTACTTTTCGGCCGATGGGACAGCGACTTCGATGTTCCCTGCTTCCGCGTTCCGATGACAGCTCCGACAGAGCGCAATCACGTTTTTCAGTGCATGTGCCTCCTGCGGACGGTCGAAGTCTCGAACGCGCTCGAGGTGGTGAACGTCGGGATTACGCCCGATTTCATCCGCAGTTTTACCGCAGTTCTGACAGGCGTAGTTATCGCGCTCGAGGGCTTCCCGCCGAACTTGCCACCACTTCCGCCCGTAGTCCAGCGTACCGCCTTCCCACTGGTGATGGGTTTCGCCGACGACGTTCTCCGAGAGCCATGCGCCGTAGCACTCCAGATCGCAGAAAACGCCACGTTTTCGATCCTTCGTCCGCGATGGACACGCTTCTATCTCGGAACCACAATGCAAACAGTCTGTTACAATCCGTTCACGAATAGCTGGATTCTCCGGTAGTAAGCCAGAGGCCGAGTCGACACACTCCGGACAGTAGATGCCGTCTTTGTCCGAGGGATAGTAGGAGAACTCTGACTCGCAGAGTTTACACTCCGACTTCTCCTTTGCTCCTTTCCAATTCCCGTTGTTCTCTCCCGAATTCGGGTCACACTCGTCGCAGAACTCCAGTCTCGACTTCGGATCGTAGAACTCCGCTTCGCATCCCTTGCAGGTCCGATTCGGTAGCCTCTCGCTGTGTTTATGACTGTGGTGGATCCGCATCCCCTGTTCGGAGTCGAACGACTCTCCGCACGTCGGGCAGTCCATGGAGGTTATTGTGACTATATCAGTTTAAATTCTGGCACTCAACGATGGTGCTATCGGGACAGCGACGGGGATTCAGACGAATATCGGAAGTCAGCCTATCTCAGTCCGCCTCGCCCTCGGAGACTAGCTCGGCGCACATGTCCGCCTCGGCGTCGAAGCAGTCCGGGCACTGCGGTTCGCGCTCGATGATGGTGTCCAGTCGCTCCGCGACCGTCTCGTCGATGACGCTCTCCAAGGCTTTCGCTTCGCTCGGGAACTCCTCGACCTCCAGGACGTTGTGGAGGAAGCGCTCGATGATGCAGTACGTCTGGAGCGCCTCGCGGGCCTGCTCGATGCCCTCGTCGGTGAGGCTGACTCCCTTGTACTTCTCGTGGTCGGCCAGCCCGCGGTCCTGAAGCTTGCCGATCATCTCGTTGACGCTGGCGGGGCTCACGTCGAGTCGCTCGGCCAGCGCGCCTGTCGAAGCTGGGCCGTTCTCCATCTTCTGCACGAGGTAGATCGCCTTCAGGTACTGGTCTGCCGTGTTCATTCTCGGGCCTCCATGATCGCGGTCACTTCCTCCACGCCCTCGGCCTCCTCGTCGCGGATCTCCGTCAACGTCGTCAGCAAGCGCTCGCGGTCGAGCGCGAACGCGGCGTCGCTGGCCTCGACGGCCTCGATCAGGTCGTCGTAGAACTTGTAAGCGGTCTCCTCGCCGTGGAGCTGGTCGTACAGCACGCCGTCGAAGCTCTCCGGCCCGGTCTGGGCGTAGGTGGACTCGACCAGCGCCTCGATCTCGTCGAGGGGGACCGCCTCGGCGTCGAGCTCCTCGATGAGCGATTCGAGGCGCTCGCGATGGTCGGCCGACTCCTCGCGGGCCTCTTCGAGCAGCGCCTCGATCTCGGCGTCGCGCTCGTCGGGCGACAGCGTGTCGTAGTGGCGGGCCGCCCGGACCTCCACGACCTCCTCCAGGACGATCCCGATCTGGAGCAAGCGGGCGAGCTGGTGGTCGGTCGAGACGCGGTGGCCGACGCTCACGCCGACCACCTGCGCTCGTGGCGCGAGACGACTGTCATTGGAAGTACGTCGGGGGGTCGGGAACTTAACAGGTGTGGTTGGCCAGCGGACCGCGGTCCGCTGGCCAACCACACCTGTTCCGTAGCCGCGAAACATCTGTTCCGGAATCGCGAGACGCCCGTTCCAACACTGCGGAAAACGAGAAATACGAGACGGGAAGCACGAAACGAGAAGAACGCCGGGAGTGGCTACTGCAGCCGTTCCCGGACGCGAGCCGCGAGGTCGTCGCGGAGTTCCTCGACCTCGATCTCCTCGAGGACCGGGACGAAGAAGCCCTCGACCAGCATGTTGCGCGCGGTCTCGTCGCCGAGCGCGCGGGAAGTCATGTAGAACATGTCCTCCTCGTCGATCTGGCCGACCGTGGCGGAGTGGCTCGCCTCGGTGTCGTGGTTGTTGATGATGAGCTTCGGGGAGGCGTCGGCCTCGCTCTCGTCGCTCAGCATCAGGGTGTTCTCGCGCTGGTAGGAGTTGGTGTCCCACGCCTCGCGGCCGACGTCCTGGACGCCCTCGTACACCGAGCGCGCCTCGTCGTCGAGCACGCCGCGGGTCACGAGGTCCGCCGTGGTGTGGGCGGTGTTGTGCCACACGCGCGCCGCGATGTCGAAGTGCTGGTCGTCGTGACCGAAGAAGGCCCCGACCGTCTTGGTCTCGGAGCCCTCGCCGTCGAGGTTCGTCTCGACCGAGGACTTCGTGAGTCGCGAGCCGAGGTTGCCGTCGACCCAGTTGACCGTGGCGTAATCGGCCGCGTCACCGCGCTTCAAGGCGTAGTTGTACGTCTCCTCGTCGAGGTCCTGCAGCGAGCCGTACTGGACGTGGCTGTTCTCGCCGGCGGCGATCTCGACGACGCCGCTGTAGTAGCGCTCGCCGTCGACCGATTCGCCGGTGTCCTGTCGTTCGAGGATGGTGACCGAGGAGGACTGCTCGGTGACGACCAGCGTGTAGTTGAACAGCGACCGAGAGTTCTGCGTGGTCCGGATGGTCACGTCCTCTGCGTCGACGTTCTCCGGGACGTAGACGACCGTTCCGGTGCTGAACAGCGCGGTCGACAGAGCGACGAGGTAGTTCTCCTCCGGGTCGATTACGGACCCGAACTGCTCGCGCAGGAGGTCCTCGCGCTCGGCGACGGCCTCGGCGAACGGCAGAACCTCGACCTCGTCCGGGCCGATCTGATCCTTGTCCTCGGCGGCGTTCAGCGGGTCGACGAACTCCTCGAAGTCGAGCGCGTGGAGGTTGGTCCAGTCGCGGCCCGGCGTGCGGATCACGTCGGGCATCTCGAGGTCGTCCAACGCCGCGAGCGCGTCGAGGCGGGTCTCGAGCAGCCAGTCGGGCTCGTCGAGTTCGTCGGATATCTGGCGGACGGTCTCCTCCGAGATGGTCTCGTGGACTTGTGCCGCGGTCATCCGAGGCTCCCCTCCATTTCGAGTTCGATGAGTCGATTGAGTTCGACGGCGTACTCGATGGGTAGCTCCTCCGTAATCGGCTCGATGAAGCCCGAGACGATCATCTGCTTGGCGTCGTCGTCGTCGAGGCCACGGGACTGGAGGTAGAAGACGTCCTCGTCGCCGATCTTGCCGACGGTCGCCTCGTGGGCGACGTCGACTTTGCTCTCGTCGATCTCCATGTACGGCATGGTGTCCGACGTGGACTCGTTGTCGAACATCAGCGCGTCACACTCCACGCTCGTACTGGAGTTCTCGGCGCCTTCGGAGATGTGGACGAGGCCGCGGTAGTTGGTGCGGCCGCCGTCCTTCGAGATGGATTTGGACTCGATAGTGGATTTGGTGTTGGGCGCGTTGTGGTACACTTTCGCGCCGGTGTCGATGTTCTGGCCCTCGCCAGCGAACGCAATGGTGATGTTGTTCGCGGACGCTTCCCGGCCCTTCAGGATGGAGCAGGGGTAGAGCATGGTGGCTTTCGAGCCCATGCTGCCGGAGATCCACTCCATGCGGCCACCCTTCTCGACGATGGCGCGTTTGGTGTTGAGGTTGAACGTGTTCTTCGACCAGTTCTGGACCGTGCTGTACTGAACGTGGGCGTCCTCGCCCACGAACACCTCGACGCCGCCCGAGTGCAGGTTGTGGGTGCCGTACTTGGGCGCGCTGCAACCCTCGATGTAGTGAACCTCGCTGCCGGGTTCCGCGATGATGAGGGTGTGCTCGAACTGGCCCATGCCCTCGGAGTTCATGCGGAAGTACGCCTGAACTGGCATGTTGACCGTCACGTCTTCGGGGACGTAGACGAAGCTGCCGCCCGACCAGACCGCGCCGTGGAGCGCAGCGAACTTGTTGTCGCTCGGCGGCACGCACGACGTCATGAAGTGTTCCTTCACGAGGTCGGGGTGCTCCTGGACGGCCTTGTCCATGTTCATGAAGACGACGCCCTTCTCCTCCCAGCGCTCCTGCATATTCTGGTAGACGACTTCGGACTCGTACTGGGCACCGACGCCCGACAGCGCCTCGCGCTCGGCGTCCGGGATGCCCAGTTTCTCGAAGGTGTCCTGGATCTCGTCCGGGAGATCCTCCCAGCTGTCCGCCCCGGAGCGCTTGTCGACGTCCGGCCGGATGTACGGCACGATCTCCTCGACGTTCAGCTCGGTCAGGTCGGGCTGGCCGGGCCAGTCGGTCGGCATCGGCATCTCCTGCCAGTGTTCGAGTGCCCGAAGACGCCGGTCGAGCATCCAGTCGGGCTCGTCCTTGTCGTCGCTGATGAGGCGGACGACCTCCTCGGTCAGCCCCTTGTCGGACCTGACCGCCGAGCGCTCTTCCTTCTTGAACTCGAAGCGCTCCTCGGTGTTCGTCTGCTTCAGTTGATCTTGTTCCGAACTCATTGTATCACCTTACGCGGCCTCGTACGCTTCGTCGCGGACCCAGTCGTACCCCTCGTCCTCCAGCTTCTCGGCAAGTTCCGGACCGCCGCTCTTGGCGATCTGGCCGTCGAGCATCACGTGCACGTGGTCGGGCTCGACGTAGTCGAGGATGCGCTGGTAGTGTGTGATCTGGAGGATGCCCGTTCCCTGCTCGTCGCGGAGGGCGTTGATGCCGTCCGAGACGTCCTGCAGGCGGTCGATGTCCAGCCCGGAGTCGATCTCGTCGAGCACCGCGATGGACGGTTCGAGGATGGCGGCCTGCAGCACCTCGTTCTGCTTCTTCTCGCCGCCCGAGAAGCCGGCGTTGAGGTACCGCTGGGCGAACTCCTCGTCGATGTCGAGGAGTTCCATCTTCTCGCTCAGGATCTGCTGGAACTCGGCGACGTCGACCTCGCCCTCGTCGGCGGGGCCCTCCATCGGGCTGGTCTCGTAGCCGGCGTCGTCGTCTTCGTCCTCCGCGGCGTCAGCCTCGTCCTCGAAGAGTTCTTCGCGCTCCTCGAGCTTGGCGTTGAGCGCCTGTCGGAGGAAGTTCACCATCGTGACGCCCTCGATCTCGGCGGGGTACTGGAAGCCGAGGAAGACGCCGAGCGCGGCGCGCTCGTTGGGTTCGAGGTCGAGCAGGTTCCACGTCAGCTTCTCCTCGGGTAGCTCCTCGCCCCACTCCTCGTCGTCGAGTTCGAGCAGTACTTCGCCCTCGGTCACTTCGTAGGCCGGGTGGCCCGCGATGACCTTCGCCGTGGTGGACTTCCCGCTCCCGTTGGGGCCCATCAGGGCGTGGATCTCGCCGGACTCGACCGTCAGATCGACGCCGTCGAGGATCTTCTCGTCGGCCTCGACGACCTCAGCGTGTAGGTTGTTGAGTTGTAGCGTTGCCATTGTTAGGTTCACCTAGGTCGTTCGGAGAAAGGGGTGACCGACCCATAATGCTTTCGCATTCCCACGAAGTTGGTTTTCTAATGCGGAAAATAACTTTCGCGAATGGGAAAACGTGGCACGCCCTCCGACGGGCGGGAAGTACCGCGTTCGTTAGACGAAACTGCCGAGTCCGGTCTGCTCCTGGCCGGTCTTGACCTCCTCCCACGACACGTCGAGGGCTTCGAGGATGCGCTCGATGGGTCCCTTGAGGGTCTTGTCGAGCATCCGGTCCCAGTCGACGTCGAACTCCTCGGGGATCTGGTCGGCGAACTCGAAGCAGATCACGTCCGGTTCGCGCTTGAACTCGCAGTAGAGTCGGTCCTCCTTCGAATTGCCGCTCGGGTCGAAGCCGCGCTCGTTCTCCATCCGCTGCCAGAAGTCCGGGTGGACCCCGTCGAGGTAGAGGCGCTTTGGCTTGCTCCCGCGCTGGAAGTTGGTCCCCAGCAGGAGGTTGGCGTACTTCGCGCCACGGACCTGCGCGGTGTCGGTGTCGTAGTTGTCGAGGCGCTTGCCGATGCCGCCGGGGATGCCCACGTCGTCGAGGTTCACGTTCCCGCGCTGGTAGTCTTCGATGACTTCGTGGACGTACTGCTCGACGTCCGCCAACTCCTCGCCGTGGACGATCATCTCGATGACGCGCTTCTGGACCTCCTTGGTGATGGGCGCAATGTCCGAGCGCTTGTACTCGAACCCGGTGATGTCGACTTCCGGCGGGCGCAGTATCGTTCCTGGTAGTTCATTCATCGTCTATCAACTCCAGTAGTTCATCTCGTCGGTCCCACGGAATGTGGATATCACAGGGAATCTTTTCTCCAACCACGATGTACGTGTACGACGGGAATTCACTTGTGAAACGCTCTGCTTTTCGAATAGAACGTTCGTTCGACCAGCCCTTAACTTCGATGATACATGTCTCAACGACAAAATCAGGGTAATAAGAGCCTATGGATAGTTCGAACTCCAGTTCGTAGTCGTATTGAATGCCCTGTTGTACTAACAGCCGACCGATTTCCTCTTCCCAACTTGATCTCACCTTGTGGGACAACTCGTCGACTTCGTAAGGCGATGGATACGTCGGTTCTCTTCCTTTCAAACTTTCTGATAGAGCTTGACTATACATGTCTGTCTGCATATAGGACCGGTCCATGTTAGAGGACGACTCTGAAATCGCTTTCCGGTGGTCTTTACTTATTTCGTTCCCAGTATTCTTTATCGATATTTTCCGCTTCGCTTCTTCGCTCATCGTACGACCAGTGTTTGCCTGACGAATTTTCTCCCGAACGGCTTGTCGTTTTGCTGGATTGGTTTCGCCAGCAAACTGGTCGGCGACCTCGTGGCGTTTCATCGGATTGTTCTCGCCGGTAACGGACTCACGGTGTGTCCGAGTGTCGACAATTTCGTCCACCATGTCTGACGACAGCCACTCGTACTCCTCTGCGATGGCATAACATCCCCAGCCATACGTGTATTTGTCTTGGATTTCCGAGCTATATTGTTGCTCGACCCACTCGACGGGATCGCAATCGTGGCTCGCTCGAAAGTGCATCACCTGTAGCTTCGATAGCACTTTGCCACAACCTTCGACAGGACACTGAAATTTGGTCATTTTATCTAATCCAGCTTTTCAGTCCTGCGTAACGCTTTTTCGTGCCCGCTTGGAAGAAGCGTCGATAGAGTTTCTCGAACTCGATCTCAAAGCGATGTTCAGTTGCATTCAACCGCTCTTCCGCAAAGGCGTCGTACGACTCGTTGATCTGTTTCTCTAATTCGAACCCTTTGTTGATACTTGCCACGATGGTTTTTAACTCCTCGGGGTCCATCTCTGGGTAGTTCTCTTCCAATTCATTTGTCAAACCGGCGTTATCCTCCACGTCCTCTGGGCCTATTTGACCGAATTCTAACATGACGGAGTCGGTGTCGCCATATATCACGTCGTAGCCGAAATCGGTGACCGTCTCCTCCGTGTAGTTGATGACCTCCCGGCCGGTCGCCGTGACGGCCGCCGCGTTGTCCTTGTCGTAGAGTCGGAAGCGATCCCATCCCGACACCCCATATAAAGAATTCATCACGACTTTGACAGAAGCTTGCTGGTTGTCGTAGCGGTCGTACGGCTCCGTTCCGGGTTCGTGCTGGTCGCGCAGGGTCTTCTTCTCCTCGCGCTCGGTCAACAGCTCGTCGATCATCTCCCGCATCATCCCCGCAGGCTCCGTCTTGAAGTGCTGGCCCGTCGGGGTGCGGTAGGTCTCGCCGTCGTACTCGTCGGGGTCGACCTTGGTCTCGGGAGAGGCGTTGACCGTCCACATGCACATCGGGTAGAGCGACTTCAGGTCGAGCACCGAGACGTTCTCGCGGACGCCCGTGATGGGTTCGAAGACCGCGCCGCCCTCGAACTCCTCGCCGGACTCGACGGTCCCCTTCGAGGGGAGCGCGAACTCGCCGTAGGCCTTGTGGAGCACGTACATGTCGACCGCGTCGCCCGCGGTCGGGGCGTCTTCGAGCTTGCAGCCGACGAACGACGCCACCTCCTCGAAGAAGGCGACGATGTCCTGCTTGCGGTCGAGTTCGACGCACAGCTCCACGTCCCGGAGGTTGTACTCCAGCAGGCGCTCGGGGTCGTCCTCCCAGAGGTCGCCGATGTCGCCGCTGTAGCGTTCCTTGCCCACGCCGAGTTCGACCTCGCCGACCGCGTCGAGCCTGTAGGACTCCAGTTCGGTGCGCTGGGTGCTCTTGTACGCCCGTAGCAGGTCGAAGACGACGCGGCCCTTGACGTCGGGGCCGTTCCAGTCCGAGCGCCAGACCTCGTTCACGCGCGACAGCTTGTCGATGTCCAGATCGTAGTCGTGGTGAGGTCCCTGAAGCTCCTCCATCCGGTCGAGGAGGTAGGGGGCGTCGAAGTCCGCGAAGTTCCAGCCCGTGAGGATGTCCGGGTCAGTCTCTCGGATGTACTCCACGAACGATTCGAGCATCTCCTCCTCGGACTCGAACACCCGGAGGTCGGCCTCGAAGTCGTCCTCGATGGGGTCGTAGCGCTCCAGCGCCGCGGGACCGTCGACGCCGTCTGGCGACTGGTAGAGCCAGTTGACGTACTCGTCGCGGTACGAGTCGTGGGAGGTGAGACAGACGATTTTCTCCTCGCCGTCCTCGGGGAACCCCTGCCGGTCGTCGACCTCGATGTCGAAGGTGTTGACTCGCGGCGTGACGTTCGACTCGACCGGTTCGATCTCCTCGTGGGGAACGTGGATGTCGCCGTCGTCGGCGCGGCGCTCGGGCACCCGGACGCCACTCTTGATGTCCTTGTCGATGAGGAGCCGGTTCGGGAACAGGATGTCGGCCTCGTAGTGGTCGAACTCGTCGCGGACCTGCCCGACGTCGCGGGGCGTCCGACCGATGATCTTGACCAGTCGCTCGCCACGGATGGACTCGAAGGGCTCGCCGTTCTCGTCGGTCTCGCGGTAGTCGATCAGCCCGTCGTACTGGGCGATGCGCTCGTCGTCCACGGTCCCGACGGGCGCGTAGAAGTACGGCTCGAACCCGTGGACGTGGACGTGTTCGAGTTCTTGGTCCTCGGTGCGCCCGAACACGTGGACGACGGGCTCCTCGTCGTCGCCCGATCCCTCGACGGTGTAGTCGACCTGCACCACCGACAGCTCCACCTCGCCGTCGGCGTCTGGCAGCCAGTCGGCGGCGTCGACCACGGAAGCGGCGGGCTGGTTGTCGCCGCCGGCGACGGCCTGGGCCTCGGCTTCGACGTCGCGGTCGGCGTCCCCGCCCTCCGAAAAGTCGGAGAGGTCGAACTGGCGCTCCTCGGACCCCGAATTGCTCATGTGTGGCGATTTGGTGCGTTCGGGATAAAACCCCTTCTTTTCCCGGGGTTCGAGGGGTCGTCGGTTCGACCGGAACGCAGCCGTCTCGACCGACGACGGGGCGGTCGAGCGGCTTCAGAGTCGATTTCGGATGGAGCTATCCCGCTCCCCTCGTCGGGTTCCGGAAATCCTTGCCGGAGGGAAAGACATATAATGTGTTAACACTTACCACATCCCGAGGTGACGCCAATGTCCGACCACGCCAACTCAGGTGACGAGCTGGACCGTGCGGAAGCGGCGCTTCCCGAAACCGACGAGTCGGAAGCCGCCATCGAGTCCTACGACACGGAGGACGGCATCGTATTTTACGACGCGGAGAATCCACTGGCGTGGTTGAAGGCCGGCGAGCCGCTCGCGCTCAGCGAGCAGCTCTGAACGGGGTCGGCCCGCTCCGGACTGCCCGATCCGCGCCGAACTGCACCGAATCGCTCAAATTACTCCGGAGTGCACCGAGCCGCCCAGACCCGCACCGCGGACGAAGCCCTTTTGCTGGTTCCCTCTCGACTGTCGGGTAGTGGCTGGTGACGATCCGATAGACGACCCGATTCCCGACGGCGCGGACGAGGCGGAGGCCGAGCTTCGGCCCGACGACCCCTCGGAGGACCTCGCCCCCGACGCGCCCACCGTGACCGACCCTTCGGAGGGACTCGGACCGGAGGTTCCGGGGGTACCCGACCCCGACGAGATCGACGCGGACCCGGAGCTCCGGCGGCAGTTCTGGTCGCTCGTCCTGCTGTTCAACGTCGCGCTGTTCGGGATGGCGCTCGGCGTGATGCTGGTCGGCTTCGAGGGGCGCTGGCGAGTCGGTGGCGCGCTGTTCGCGGTCGGGACCGTCGCGTTCGTCCGCGGCTGGCGCGGGTACAAGCGCGCGGCCCCGGATGAATGATTCGCGGTGGCGGGTGCGGTCGCGGTGGCGGTTCTCATAGGCTCACGCAGAATCGCTGAGATGTCGCGGTGGCCGTCGCTGTCGCCGTAGCGGCGGCGGTTGCTGTCGCGGTAGCGGTTGGAGAACCCTCAGCATCCGGAACTGCTAACCACCGCCCGTCCCAACGACCTCGCATGCGAACCGTCCGGGACGAGGCCGGCGACACGTTCGTGCTTCTCAAGGAGTCAAGCGACTCGTGCAAGCTCCGGGACCCCGAAACCGGCGAGGAGACCTACCGGGACGCCGCCGCACTCGAACCGGTCGCGGGCGAGTCGCCGCTGACAACCACAGCACAGGCAGTCCCAGAACCGGTCCGGCGAGTCCTCACCGCGACTCCGGACGAGCGCGCGCTCGGCCTGCTCGTGGACCTTCGCGAGCGCGGGCCCCACTCTGTCCGGTACCTGCTCGACGCCACCGACCTCTGCGAGAGCGACCTGCTCGGAATCCTGACGGAGTTCCGCGCCGCGGGACTCGTCGAGGAAGCCACGGTCGCTGGCGAGCGCGGCTATGGGACGACAGAACTCGCCGAAGACGGACTCGCTAGTCTGCTCGACTGACGACCGGCGGGGATACACGGCTGACGACCGGTGAGTAGGAGGGCGGAATCCGAAACGCTAGCGCAGACGCCGCTTGAGCAGGCCGACCGCGAGCACAGCCAGCATGGCTCCAGCCAACACCGGGACCGGTATCGAGCGAACCGATTCGATTACGAGCGTCACCGGGCCTTCGCTCCCCCGAAACGTAACCGACTCGTGGGCGGTCGCCCCGAACTCGTCACGGACGACGGCGGTGACGTTCTGCGTGCCGTCGACGTACTCGTACTCGTAGGTCGTCCCGGTTCCGACCCGTTCGCCGTCGACCAGCCAGCGGATCTCGTACTCGCCGTAGTCCTTGTCCACGTCGGCTTCGAGTGTCTCGGTCTCGCCGATTCGGCCGGTCTCCTGCCCGAATACGTCGACTTCCGGTTCGGCGGTGAACAACACGAGCCAGTCGCGCTGGACGACCCCACCGTTCTCCAAGGCCACCCTGACGGTCACGTTCCTGTATCCCTGATACGGGTCGATCAGGTCGTACGTTACGTTCGCCTCGGAAGCCGCGTAGTAGTTCCCCCCGCGAACCTGGACCTCCGAGCCGTTGACCAACACCTTGACGTAATCCACGCTGTAGTTGGTGTAGTCGAACGTCGGAGAGACGTTGAAGTCCTGCTTCGCCGGATAGACCGGAACCGTCCCGTTCGCACCCGTGGTCGCAAGCTGCGAGGTGGCGTCGAACTGGACGCCGACGGTCGACGCCGGCGGGAGGGATTCAGGCTCGGCCGACTCTTCGGATTCCTCGGACTCGCCCTGGAACGTTTGCTCCACGACCTCGATTGTCCCCGCGAACGCTCCCTGCGTGCCAGAGAGGTCGCGGGCCGTGACCTCGTAGTCGTACTCGCCCAGCGAGGCGTTCTCCGGCACGACCAAGTAGAGCCGGACGGTCTTCGTCTCGCCCGGAGGAACCTGGAAGTAGCCCGCTTCGGCCCCGTCGACCGCCTGGAAGTCGACGTACTGGCCGCCGGCGAAGAACGTCCAGTTGCCGGGCCGGGGTGACTCGAACCCGAGGGCCACGCTCGCGTCCGTGCCGTGGTTCGTCACCTCGACCGGTATCGACAGCCGACCGCCGGGATGCATCTCGAGGCTCCCGTTCGCGTCGGCCGGTTCGACCGAGAGGTCCGAGTCGATGCCCGAGTCGGTGTACAGGTACGGATTCTCGGGCGGTTTCGGCGGCACGGCATCGGTCGTCACGTACCGCTCCACCCTGGGTTCGAGGTCGGAGCCGCCCACCTCGGCCACGATGTCGACGAACTCCTCGTGGGTGAGTTCTCCGGAGTGGTCGTTCATCCGTCGCAACACGTCGTCGTAGCTGCGTTCACCGTCGGTCGCGTTCCGGATGGCGGCGTCGAGCCACGCGGTCACGAGCCCGCCCTTGCGGTAGTTCGAGAGCGAGATGGGGTCGCCCTTCCACGTGTCGGGTTCGGAGAGTCGGACGTTCCGGTGTCGGTCCAGAATGTCCCACTCGCGCCTGAACTGGTCGAACGTCATCTCGCCCTGGTGCCACGAAATTAGGGATGGGTAGTACTCGGCGTTCCCCTCGACGGTCCACTCCGCAGAGGCGTCGGTCTCGTAGGACTGCTTGCGCTGGTGGACCGCCTCGTGCCTCCACGTGAAGGACCGTGAGCCGGTGGCGCTGTTGTGGACGATGACGTCGCTGGCCCACTCCTCGGAGTCGACCGCTTTGGAGTAGGTAATCCCGACTACCTCACCGATGTCGTGGCCCACCGCGAGGAAGGTGGCGTTCGGATCGAGCGAGACACCGGCGTCGATGCCTGCATCGGTCTCCCGGATGGCCTCCACAACCTCGGTCCGGTTCACGTCAAACCGCACGTGGTCGGGGACGACCAGCCTGACCGCGCCCTCCTCGACCTCCGCGACGTACTCGTCGTACGGCCCGAGAACCGCGAAGGTCTCGCCCGCGGTGCCCTGCCCCTCGACTGCGATCTCGCCCGTCCACTCGTTCGCGTCAGAGCGAAGGCCGTCGTACGTCGCGCCGACGACGGCGTAGCCGTCGCCGCGCGCCGCGCGCTGGGGGCCCACGTACTCGTTGCCCGGCCTGCCGAGGTGTTCGGCGTCGGCGACGTACTCGATGCGGGCGACGCCGCCGCTCCCGGTCCAGCGGAACGTTGTCTCGGACCCGCCCCCGCTCTGGCTCATGCGGGATGTCGAAACGTCCTGAATCGGGTGGTGTACGGTCTTCGTGAGGTGGTCGACGCCGCTCCCGACGTGATACTCTTTTATCACCCGGATCTGGTCGGGACCGGTGTCGCGGAGCGAGAAGGTCGTTCGAACGAACAGTTCGCCCGGCGCGGCCTGCGACCGGACGACCGTCGAGTTGCCTTCGCTCTCCGCGGGGACGACGGTGTCGGTGATTCCCGCGTGCTCGACATTGTCAGTGCTGCCGGTGGACGCGACGACACCGGCGCTCCCCGCCGTCGCGACGAGCGAACTGACGAGAAGGAGAATAATCGCCGCCGAGACTGGTCGCATACCCGATAGGGGCTGTCTCCGGTACAAAAGAATTGCCGTGTACAGGCAATCTGTGCTGAAAATTGATAGCTCTGTGAGCTGTAGAGCGACGAACTGTTCTCCGTAGTACGAGGACGACCGAACGTGCTCAGTCCGCGGCTTCCAGCAGCCGCTCGCGCCGTTCGACCGTCGAGCGGTTCGACACCGCGTCCTTCTCGACGTAGACCACGTCGTCGGCGGCCGCGACCAGTTCGTCGTCGTGGCTCACGACCACGATCTGCTCGACGCCGAGCTCCCGCATCGACTCGATGAGCTCCGCGAGTTGGGATACGTGGCCCGAGTCGAGGAAGACGGTCGGCTCGTCGAGGATGAGGGTCGGCATCGGCGCGCCGCCCTCGATGCCCTCCGAGAGCAGTCGGTAGATGGCACACCGCAGGCTGAGGTTGAACAGCGCGCGCTCGCCGCCCGACAGCTGCTGTGGGTCGAGCGGTTCGCCGTCCTTCTGGTACACCGTGAGTTCGTACTCGCCGTCGAGTTCGATGCGCGCGTACGAGTCGTTCTGGTAGACGAGATCGAACACCTCGTTGAGCATCCCCTCCAGCTGGTCGACGTTGCGCTGGCGGAGTTCGGCTCGGAGGTCGCCGTACAGCTGCTGGAGCTGTGCGGCTTCGTCGCGGAGCGACTCCAGCGCTTCGACGCGCTCGGCGAGTTCCTCCCGGCGGTCCCGAAGGTTCTCCAGCTCCTCGATCTCGTTCTCGACGCCGCCGATCGCGTTCTGGAGGTTGTTCCGCCGGTCTTCGAGTTCTTCCAACTTCACCTCTACCTTCTCCAGATACGCATCGGCCTCCTTCCTGTCCTCGCGTGCCGACTCGACCTTCCCCTCGTCGTAGCTCTCTCGGAGGTCGCGCCGACGCTCGCGCTTGTCTTCCAGGCGGTCGCGGCGCAGGTCGTTCTGCTGTTCGAGGCTCTCGCGTTGCTGGCGGTGATTTTCGACGTCGTCCTCGGCGTCCTCGACCTCGCTCTGGAGCGACTGAATCTCCGCCAGTCGGTCCTGCCTGGCCGCGATCTCCTCGCGCTCGGCTTCGAGTTCTTCGACCGTCTCGCGCCGGTCGTCGGCCTTCTCGCGGAGGTTTCGGGCGTCCTCGCGCTTGTCCACAGCGTCGGCTTCGAGCTCGTCGGCCTCCTCGCGGAGCGTCTCGGCCTCCTCGCGCTTCTCCTCGACGGTCTCCTCGCGGTCGGCTACCGACTCCTCGGCCAGCTCGCGGTTCTCCCGGAGATTCCGGACCTCACGCTCGGCCGCCACGAGGGTTTCGGCGCGCTCGACCGCTCGCTCGACTTCCTCGCGTTCCTCGCGCAGGTCGGCCAGCTCGTCCGCCAACTCGGCTACGCGCTGGCGGTCATTTGCCAGCGTATCGACGTGCGGGGAGTCCTCGACCGGCTGCCCGCACTCGGGACACTTGCCCGCTTCGAGCAGTTCCTCGGCCTCGGCCACGCTGTCGCGGGCGCTCTGGAGGTCGGCCTTCGCGTCTTCGATCCGGCTCCGAAGGTCGGCCGTCTCCTCGCGGCGGTCGTCGAGGACCGATTCGGCCTGACCGAACTCGACGGGGGCGTCCTCGAACTTCCCGCGCTCGGTCTCGATCTGGTCGTCTAACTCCGCCACGCGTTCGCGGCGGGCTTCGAGGTCGGCCTCGGCCTCGTCGGCCTCGGCCTCGCGGTCGTCGGCCGCCTCGCGCTTGTCGCTCGCGTCGGATTCCAACTCGTCGGCCCGCTCGGCTAGATTCTCGGCCTGATTGCCGAACATCTGGGCCTCCGTCTTCGCCTCGTTCAACTCCTCGGCCACCTCGTCGTCCTCGGCGTCGAGTTCGTCGAGTCGCGCCTCGATGGCGTCCTCGTCGGCCGAGTCGAGGTCGGTCTTGGCCAGTAGCTCTTCGACCGCCGCCTCGCGGTCCTCGACTCGCTCGCGTAGCTCCCCGATTCGCTCGCGGTGGTCGGTCCGGACCTGTTCGGTCTCGCTGATCTCGGTCTCAAGCTGCTCGATGTCCTCGTTCAGCGACTCCAGCTCCTCGCGCTTCTCCTCGTAGCTCTCCAGCACCTCGACGGCCTGCTCGCGGGTCTTCTCGGCGGTCTCCCGGTTGTCCTCGAAGCGGTCGATCTCGCCCGCGGTCTCCTTGCGCTTCGACTCGAGGTTGTTCAGGCGCTCGTGGAGGTTCTTCTCCTCCTTCTGCTCGACCTGTTCTTCGATGCCCGAGAGCTTCCCGCGCTTGTCGTCGAGCACGCTCTTCACCCCGAGTCGGGCGTCGCTGGCGCGCTCGCGGTACTCCTCCAGCTTGCCGAGCTGGAGCAGGTCGTCGATCATGTCCTGTCGCTGGCCCGGCGTGGCGTTGATGAGCTTGTTGACCTCGCCCTGCCGGACGTACGCGCAGTTGACGAACGCCTCCGAGTCCATGCGGAACAGCTTCGTAACGGTCTCGCGAACGTCGCGCGCGCCCTCGACCGTGTCGTCGGGCGTCTCCAGCACGCACTCGGCGGTCTTGGCGCGCTCGCCGGTCGCCCGGATGCGCCTGCGGACGTGGTACTCCCCGCCGTCGTGAGTGAACCAAAGTTCGACGATGGCCTCCTCCTCGCCGATGGTCACCACGTCGTCGAGCGTGCGGTCGAGCGCCGTCGCGCCGTACAGCCCGAAGAAGCAGGCCTCCAGTAACGAGGACTTCCCGCTCCCGTTCAGTCCGTGAATGACGGTCACGCCGGCGTCGAGTTCGAGGTCTGCGCCGGCGTAGCACTTGAAGTTCCGGAGGCGGACGCGGTCGAACTTCACAGGTACTCCTCCAGGGTCTTGTCGCTGCTGTCGGTAGTTTCGGTCGTTTCGGTTGATCCGTCAGCGGTTGCGTCGTCGGCCGCTGCCTCGGCGGCGGTTGCGTCGTCAGCGGCGGCGTCGTTGCCGGTGGCGTCGTCAGCGGTCGCAGCATCGGCCACAGCCTCGGTGGTCGCGGTCGACTCCGTCGCTTCGGAATCGGCAGTCGACTCGGCGGCGTCGTCGGTGGCCGCGTCGCCGGACATTTCGCCGTCGGCGGTTGCGTCGTCGGACGTTCCGCTGTCGGCGGTCGCGCCGTCTGCGGTCGCGTCGTCCACGTGCAGGGGTTCCGCGTCGTCCGGCGCGGGCTCGAACGCCGATCTGTCGCCGTCCTCGATCAGGTCGCTCACGCGGCCCTGAACCGACTCTCGGACGTTCGCGTCCGCGATCTTGCTCTCGCGGACGGTCCCGTCGATGCCCCGCGCGGCCTCGCTCAGGCCGAGGTCGCGGACGCGCTCGCGCACGGCCTCGTCCGGGTCGGCGAACGACACGTCCACGTCCTCCTCCTCGTCGTCGGCCTCGCGGCGGTCCTTCACGCGGGCGACCAGCGCGCCCTGCTCCAGCGCGAACTCCTCGACGCGGGCGGGCGTGACCTGCTCGCCCTCGCCGGTTATCTCGACGATGGCGACCTCGTCGTCGAGGTCGTGCTCGCGGAGCGCCTCGCGCACGCGGTCGATTCCCTCGCCCTCGCCGAGGTCCGCCTCCACGAACGCGAACTCGCGGGTGGCGTCGAGACCACGGCGGCTGATGGCGACCTCGCCGTCGAACTCCACGATGTTGTAGCCGCGATCCTCTCGCTCGTCCGAGCTACAGCGCTCGGTCGACCCGCAGTAGGTGACCCACGCGTCGGCGACGCGCTTCTTCCCCGGCTTGTGGTTGTCGCCGAGCAACATTGCGTCGAAGTCGCGGTTCGACTCGGTCAGCACCTCCTCTGCGTCCCAGTCGCCGAGGTCGAACGGCTGGAACAGGCCGTGGCTCACCAGCGCCGCGTGGTCGGCGTCGTGTGGCGCGAACTCGTAGTCCAGATCCCCGCGCTTGGACTTGGCAACGTGGTCGAGCCCGTAGAACGCAGTTTCGCCGACGCGCACGGGGTCGTCGCCGAGGCGCGTGGCCAGGCCGAGCATCTCGAACAGGTCGAGCCACTGCCTGCCTCGCGTGCCCTCGTGATTGCCGACGATGGCGAGAAACGGGACGTCGGCGTCCCGGAGTTTGCTCAAGATGGAGATGGTGCCGTGGAGAGCGTCGAGGTCGGGGCGACGGTCGTGGAACAGGTCGCCGGCGTGGATTACGGCGTCGACGTCCGCCGCGATGGCGTCGTCGACGACCTGCTCGAACGCCCGGCGGAAGTCCGCCCGTCGCTCGGGGGAGTGGTACTGGCGGTACCCGAGGTGGGTGTCCCCCGTGTGTATCACCCGTGTCATCGGTTCGTGGTTGGCGTGCGGCGCCTAAAGGCGTTCCGCGACGCCGTCTGTGTGGCGTCTGCTGGCTCCCGATTCGGCATGGTCGGGACTGGCGCGCTATCTGCCTTAAAATTGTGGTTCGGGGACCGTCGCGGACCGAGCGGCCCGTCTACGCGTCGGGGCCGACCACCCGGCCGTTATCCGCCGCCGCCCGCGACGCCGCTGCCGATGGCCGCGCCGCAATCGTTGCAGGCGACCACGTAGAATCGCTTCGAGGACCGGAACAGTCCCGCCATCTTCGCGTCGAGGTCGAGGAACTCCACGTCGGACTCCTCGGCTATCTCGCCGTCGCATTCAGGGCAGTGTACCATGCCGCCGGAAGTTCCGGGAGCCGCGGTAAGTGTTTTCTGCCCGAGCGGTCGGCGTTCGACGGTTTCCGCGATGATCTCCACATTCCACCCGGTGCGTGCTGCGCGGCGCTCTCGTGCGCCGCGCAAAGCGCGCGAGGGACGAGAAGCGCAGCGGAGCGAAGCGCAGCGAGCATCGCAGGAGGCTGGGGAGGCCCGAGGCCCGCGGTCGCGGTGCGGTGCAGTGCGGTGCTATGCGGTCGCGGTGCGGTCACGCCGATGCCTCGGCAGTAGCTAGCTTCGTCTCACCGTTCACCGTCGTAGCTCCTTCTCACCGCTCACCGTCTCGTTCTCAGTTCTGTCGAACGTCCGCGTCCGGGTCCACCACGCGGTCGACTCGCTCGGGGACCTCCCAGCCGGTCGTCAGTTCGAGGAACTGGACCAGAATCCGGCCGGTCGCGCCCCACACGGTGTAGCCGCCGACATGGAAGAAGTGGACCACGGCCTCGCCGTACTGGGGATGCTCGCGGCGCTCGCTCTCGTAGTTGTCGGGATTCAAAAACTCCGATAGCGGCAGTATCGCGATCTCGGCCACCTCGCGCTCGTCCGGGACGTACTCCCGGTCGGGCACCCGCGCGACGTACGGCGTGATCGAGTACTGACTCGTCGTCCGGATGTCGTCGAGCCGACCCACCACCTCGGCCTCCTCGGGGCGAAGGCCGATCTCCTCGTTGGCCTCGCGGAGCGCGGTCGCGCGCAGGTCCTCGTCGCCGGGTTCGCGACCGCCGCCGGGGTAGCTCATCTGGCCGGCGTGCTCTCCGAGGTGGTCGGCCCGCTTGGTGAACAGCAAGTGGTCCTCCCCGTCCCGCTCGACCACCGCCGCCAGCACCGCCGCGTCGTGTTCCTCGTCGGTGATCTCCCGCGGGACGTGGTTGGCCACGCGCCCGAGTTCCATACCGCTATCGTCGTCCCCCGCGACCTTAATTTTCTCGACTACGGAAACGCGATGCGGGGATTCGTCGGTGGAAGACAATAGACGTGTGCGACCACACAGCAACCGTAACTGTGGTCTTGAAAGCCCTCGGCGGCTCGCGGTCGCTCAGCGACATATCCTCGCTCGCTGCCGCTCGCTCGGATAGCGGTCGCTGAGACGACCAAGCGTTGCGCGAGCCGCCTCGCCCTTTCAGTCCACCAGGAAGTAGCTATTTGGCCGAGCAGTACCCCAGAAAGTCGAGCCTCCCCACGCATTTCCGGTCGTCCGACCACGTGTGCTCACCCGTGCGACAAATCCCGTCGCTCACTCGAACGCCCGGTCGAGCGTCTCGCGCACGTCGTCGGTATCGACGGGAGCCCACGCTTCGAGGTCGTAGCTCACGTCGAGCAGTTCCTGCGCGCGCTCGGCGTCGCCCGCCGCGGCGACGGTGCGGGCGTCATCACGCAGTCGCTCGGCGACCGCCTCGCCCATCCCCTCGCGGTCGATCTTCCGGTCCGGCGCGTCCAGGATGTGCGGCAGGTCCTCGCCGTTCTCCGGGACCGTGGGGAACGCCGCGGGACCGGCGACGAGGACTGATTCCGTGTCGTCCGCGGCGGTATCGGCCCGCTCGGACTCGACCTCTGTCTCCACGAGATAGTAGTCCTCGACCGCGCGCTCGATTTCGGCCGCGAACGCGTCGCGGTCGACGTCCTTGCCCTGCTTGAACGCGAGTTCGACCAGCGCCTGTTCGAGTTCCGCGCGGGTGAGCCCCCCGAAGAGGTCGACCACCCCGGCGAGTTCGTCTGTCGTGTCGGCCATTCGTTACGGGATAGGGGTCGCGGCCGGGGCTTAGTTGTTCGGGACATTGACTGAGTCGTGTTCAGATACGCCAGTCGGACCACCAGGGGGTCTTCGAAAGCCCTCGGCCGGTTCCGGTCCCGCGGCTCGCTGCGCGCCTCGCTCCCTGCGGTCGCTGCAGTGCTTACGTCGCCGGGGTTCCCGGAACCGGCCTCGCCCTTTCAGTCCACCAGGGATGTGGATTGATCCACCGAGGAACGTCGCAAACTGGTCACGCGTATCTGAACACGACCACAGATGCGACTCGCTCGAAGCAGAGACTGAATTCAGCCGAAGTAGTCGGCGAGCCTGTCGGCGGCCTCCTCGACGTGCGGGCTCACCAGCGCGAAGCGGAGCCAGTCGCTCCGGGACTCGCCGAACGCCTCGCCGGGCATCCCCGCGACGCCGGCCTCGTCGACGAGTCGCTCGACGTTCTCAAGCGTGCCCGGGAAGTCGGGGAAGCGGGCCATCACGTAGAAGCCGCCGTCCGGGCTGGTGTAGTCCGCGCCCGCGGCGTCGAGCGCGCCGGTGAACGTCTCGATGCGCTCGCGGAGGAGTTCGCGGTTGGCCTCGTAGTAGGCGGGGTCGGTGTTCCGGAGCGCGTGGAGCACCGCGTACTGGCCGGGCCGGGTCGTCGCGACGTTGGTCAGCATGTGGCGCGTCTTGGCCACGTCGACCAGCGATTCCGGGAAGATAGCGTACCCCACGCGAAAGCCCGTGATGGCGAACGTCTTCGAGTACGAGTCGGTGACCACGCGGTTGTCGGCGTCGAACGACAGCGCGGAGGTGAACTTGCCGGAGAAGTCGAAGTGGTCGTACACCTCGTCGCTGATCAGCAGCGCGTCGTTGTCCTCGGCGACCGCGAGGAGCTCGCGCATCGTCTCCTCGTCGTACACCGCGCCGGTGGGGTTGTTCGGCGAGTTGACGAGGATGGCGGCGGTCTCCTCGCTCGCGGCTTCGCGCACGTCCGCGGGGTCGAGCGAGCCGTCGTCCGCGGCGGGGACGTACCGCGCGCTCGCGCCGAGCATCGTCGTCTTCCCGGGGTAGTACGGATAGACCGGGTCGGTGAGGACGAACTCCGAGCCCTCCTCGCGCTCTAGCGCGCGGGCCATCGCGAGGTAGTTGGCCTCTCCGCCGCCGTTGGTCACGATGACCTGCGATGGGTCGACGTTCCGGCGCTCGGCGATCTCCTCGCGGAGCTCCCGCAGGCCCTCGCTTGGCGGGTACTGGAAGTCCGCGCCGCCGAGGTCGGCGTACTCGTGCAGGCCCTCGCTGATGGCGTCGGGCGCACCCCAGTCGGGGTTGCCGCTCACCATGTCGACGACGTCTCGGTCGGCATCGGCCGCGTACTGCATCACGTGGAAGAACAGCGGCGTGTCGTAGTCCATGCCCGGACGGTTGCGCCGCGAACAGGTCTTTCTTTCGCACCACGGCGACTGTTGCCCCCAAATCGGCTCGATTTCGGACTCGTTTCGGTCACTCTCGTCTGCGATAGCCGCCGAGTCGATGGTGTTGGATTCCAAGTGCGAACTCGAAATGTAGATTACAGATATTCGACCCGGCGCGCGCGAGCAACGCGTGCGAGGGACGAGTAGCGCAGGCCGAAGGCCGAGCAACGCAGGAGGTTGGGGAGGTCTGAGGCTCGCTGTCGCGGTTGCGGATGCAGTGCGGCTTCTCCGATACCTCGGCAATGGTTAGCTTCCCTCGTCAAAAACCGCGTGACAAACGGAAAAATGACTGTTATTTCACATCGTAACGACTGTCACCGTCAAAACAAACTACACCCTCGACCACGTTGACGAGCGCATGGGAACCGCAGATCCACGACGCGTTCGCGACTACTACGAGTACATCGACGCCGAGGACTACGACGCAGTATTTGAACTCTTCGCCGACGACGTGACCTACGAGCGTCCGGGGCAGTCGAGCCTCTCGGGGATGGCCGAGTTCCGCGAGTTCTACCTCGAAAATCGACCGCTCGAAGACGGAAGCCACGAGGTCCACGACGTGGTCGCTGAGGGCGACACCGTCGCGGTCCGCGGGGAGTTCTCCGGCGTGCAGGACGGCGAGGAAGTCTCGTTCGGCTTCGCGGACTTCCACCGGTTCGACGACGAGGGCGAGATCGTCGCCCGCTGGACGTACACCGACCGCGACGAGGTGTAGCACCGACGGAGAGTACAGTGAAGTGAAGAACACTTGCGTTGATCACTGGGTGACGTTCAGAACGCAACTGAAATTGACGAGACGTTTCCGAAAGCCCTCGGTCGCTCGACTCCCGCGACTCGCTGCGCGCTTCGCTCCCTCCGGTCGCTGTAGTGCTTGCCTCGTCGGGGTTCGTCGAGCGACCTCGCCCTTTCAGTCCGCCAGGGCATGGTTGTTCCACCGAGCGAAGCTGGGGACTAGTTGCGCTTATTTGAACACCACCTTCGCCGCCGTCGCGGGAGTTATCCGCCCCCGAGCCAATCACCGAGTATGGACGTGGCGATACTCGGCTGTGGATACGTCGGACTGGAACTCGGCCGCCAGTTGACCGAGCGGGGCCACTCGGTGGTGGGCGTCCGGCGCTCGGACGCCGGCCTCGACGCCATCAGGGACGCCGGCTTCGACGCGGTCCGGGCCGACGTGACCGACGCGGACTCGCTGGACGCCGTACCGGACGCGGACGCGGTCGTCTTCGCGGCGAGCTCGGGCGGTCGAGATGCGGCGGCCGCACGCGAGGTGTACGTCGAGGGGCTTCGGAGCGCGGTCGACCACTTCGCGGCGCGCGAGTCGCCTCCCGAGCGACTGGTCTACACCTCCAGCACGGGCGTCTACGGCGACCACGGCGGCGACTGGGTCGACGAGGAGACGCCGCTCGACCCCGCGACGGAGAAGGCCGCGGTGCTGGCGGAAGCCGAGCGCGTGGCGCTCGAAGATGCTCCGGAGCGGGGCATCGACGGCACCGTCGCGCGATTCGCTGGCCTCTACGGTCCGGGCCGGACCCGACTGGAGCGCTATCTGGCGGGGCCGGTCACCGAGGGGTATCTCAACATGGTCCACCGCGACGACGCCGCCGGCGCGATCCGGTTCCTGCTCGACGAGGACCTCGCTCGCGGGACTACTGCGGGCGGAGAGGTCGTCTTGGTCGTCGACGACGAACCCGTCTCGAAGCACGCGTTCGCCGACTGGCTGGCCGACCAGTGCGGAGTCGAGCACCCGCCCAAGCAGACCGTCGCGGAGCGGCTGGAGGACGCGGCCGATGCCGATGCGGCCTCGGACTCTGACTCGGACTCGGACTCTGCTTCCGAGCGAGTCACGCGGCGACTTCTGACGAGCAAGCGATGCTCGAACGACAAACTGCGGGACCTCGGCTACGAGTTCGCCTACCCGACGTTTCGAGAGGGGTACCGGAGCGCCATCGAGGCGTATCTCGGCGAGCGGGACTGAGGACTCGCAGGGTTCGTCGCCTCGTTCAGTCCGTCCCCATCACGGTTCGTATCGGGAAAATTTCTTGTTCGTGCGGGTAGTCATAGGAAATCATGCAACTCCCGGTCCTCCCGGAACTGCAGGTTCGGGACCTGCTACAGTCGGCCGAAGCGTACGGCCTCGACTCGCCCGAACTCGCGGGAGCCCTCCTCCTCGGTGCGCTCGCGCTGGTCGCGTCGCTGTGGCTGGTCGTCCGGTGGATCCGGCGACCGATGGGCGCCCGACTCAGGCGCGCGCTCGCCAAGCGCGACGAGATCGCCATCCTGATGCACCCCAATCCGGACCCCGACGCCATGGCGTGCGCTATCGGGGTCGCGCATCTTGCCGGCGAGGTCGACACCGACTCCACGCTCCAGTTCCCCGGCCAGATCCGCCATCAGGAGAACCGGGCGTTCCGCGCGGTGCTCGACCTCGACCTCGGGAAGATCGAGCACGTCGACGAGGTGGCGGCCGACGACGTGGTGCTGGTCGACCACAACACGCCGCGGGGGTTCGAGGGGGCCGAGCGACTCGAACCCTACGCGGTCGTCGACCACCACCCGGGCAACGGCACCGGCGAGCGCTTCACCGACCAGCGGACCGACTACGGAGCCTGCGCGACCATCATCGCCGAGTACCTCGACGACGTGGGCGGGACCCCGGTCGGCCCGGAGGACTCGGACGCACAGGCGGAGACCGACGGCCTCGTCGTGCCCTCGGAGATCGCCACCGGACTCCTCTACGGCATCCAATCGGACACCAAGCACCTTACCAGCGGCTGCACCGCGGCCGAGTTCGAGGCCGCGTCGTACCTCTACGGCGGCATCGACGAGGATCAGCTCGACCGAATCGCCAACCCGCAGATGAGCGCCGAGGTCCTGGAGGTCAAGTCGAAGGCCATCTCCAACCGGGACGTCCGGGGCTCGTTCGCGGTCAGCGACGTGGGCCGGATCGGCAACGCCGACGCCATCCCGCAGGCCGCCGACGAACTCCTCCAGTTGGAGGGGGTGACCGCGGTGGTAGTGTACGGCCGCCGCGAGGACACGGTCCACCTCTCGGGCCGGTCGCGCGACGACCGGGTCCACATGGGCAAGGCGCTCGAAACCGCGGTCGACGAGATTCCGGGTGCCAGCGCGGGAGGTCACGCTCGGATGGGCGGCGGGCAGGTGCCGGTCGACGGCGCGGCCTACGCCAGCGGCGGCGAGGCCGCGATGTGGTCGCAAGCCGAACTCACCGACGACGTGTTCGCGGCGCTCACGGGTGACGTGTGACACTAGTCGTTAGAGAAACCCTGTCTTCGATTCGTTGGAGAAATCTAATTTTAGAACGTTGGCGCGCGCGAGCAACGCGCGCGAGGGACGAGTAACGCAACGGAGCGAAGCGGAGTGAGTAACGCAGGAGGCTGGGGAGGTTCGAGGATGCGGTGCTGTGCGGTTGCGGTGTCTCCTAGGCTCAAGCAGTAGCTAGCTCGAATGTTCTCAGAGCCAACGGAGTTGCAGCGACGAAGCTAGCTACTGCTTGAGCCTCGGCGTGACCGCACCGCACCGCGACCGCGGGCCTCAGACCTCCCCAGCCTCTTGCGGTCCTCGGCCAGAGGCCTGCGGTCCTCAGCCACCGGCGGACAAACCGCGTCCTCCGAGCCTTCGGTCGCTTCGCTCTCGAAGACCTCGCGCGATTTGGCGCGAGATAAACTCGCGCCAGCACGCGCCAGTGTGGAAAGTAAAGCGAGTACGAGCAGAGTGGAGAGTCGAGCCAATTCACGCAGGATAGAACACCAGTCCAGTGCGTGCAGAATCGTTCGACTCAGCATTTTCATCACTCGCCCGATACACCCGAATCCCGCGACCTTATCCCGACGCCAGACCAATTTTCGCGCATGGCCACCGACGAGGGCACCTACGAGTACAAGCTTCAGCACGGCGACGACTTCGGTCGGACCTACTTCCGGCGGTTCGACGGGCTCGCGGTCTCCTCCCTCGGTCTCGGCAGCTACCTCGGCGACCCCACCGACGCGGTCGACGCGCGGTACCGCGACGCCGTTGCCACCGCGCTCGAAAGCGGCGTCAACGTCGTGGACACGGCCATCAACTACCGCAACCAGCGCAGCGAGCGCGCGGTCGGGAAGGCCATCGATGACGCCGACGTGGACCGCGACGCGGTGTTCGTCGCGACCAAGGGCGGGTTCGTTCCGTTCGACGGCGAGCGCCCCGAAAATCCCGGCGAGTACGTCACGCGCGAGTTCGTGGATTCGGGGCTCGTCGCGCGCGAGGACCTCGCTCGCGGCCAGCACGCCATCGCACCGGACTTCCTCGACGACCAGTTGGACAGGTCGCTCGACAACCTCGCTGTCGACCAGATCGACCTTTATTACGTCCACAACCCCGAGACGCAGCTCCACGCCCGCTCGCGCGAGGACGTGTACGACCAACTCGAAGCCGCGTTCACCCGGCTCGAAGAGCGCGTCGCCGACGGCGACGTCGGAGCCTACGGCGTCGCGACGTGGAACGCGTTCCGCGTCGCGGAGGGAGCCGACGACTACCTCGCGCTCCCGGAGGTCGCCTCGCGCGCCCGCAAGGCCGCCAAGGCCGCCGGCAACACCGCGACGCATCTCCGGGCGATCCAGTTGCCGTTCAACGTCTTCATGGCCGACGCGTTCACCGCCGAAGTCCACGAGGGGCCAGACGGACCACAGAGCGCGCTCTGGTTCGCCCGCGAGGCGGGCCTGAACGTGTTCACCAGCGCCAGCATCGCGCAGGGCGACCTCACCGGTGAGATTCCGGCCGACGTGAGCGACCAGCTACAGGGCGACTCGCCGGTCCAGCGCGCCATCAACTTCGCACGGAGCGCGCCCGGCGTCACGAGCGCGCTGGTGGGGATGAGCCGGCCCGAACACGTCGAAGAGAACGTCGCGGCCGGTCGGTTCGATCCGCTCGGCGCGGACGCCTTCGACGCGGTGTTCGAGTAGCGAGGGTCGCCCTCAGCTCTGTTCCGAAAGGTCACTTAGATCGAAAGTGGGCCACAGGTTCCATTCCGCCGGTTTCGGAAGGTTTGACTGTACCCCCAGAGTAGCCCCGCTCGTGTCACGTGGCCGGCTCCTCGCGTCGTTGAGCTCGATGGTGTTTCTGGTGAACCTCGCCAGAATCGTGTTCGCGCCGCTTTTGGACCCGCTGTCGGCCGCGTTCGCCATCGACGAGGGGACCATCGGACTCGTCGCGACGTTGGCGTGGCTGGGCAGCGCCCTGCCGCGGATCCCGGTCGGCTACCTGCTGACCCGGCTCGCGCGCCACCGGGTCGTCCTCGGGACCGGCGCGGTGCTGACCGGCGCGGCGACGTTCACCGCGTTCGCCGACTCCGTGGTGATGCTCGGCGCGGGCGCGTTCCTGATGGGGACCGCCAGCGGCGCGTACTTCATCGCCGCGAACCCGCTCGTCACCGAGTTGTACCCCGAGCGCGTCGGGCGGGCCATCGGCATCCACGGCGCGGCGAGCCAGTTGGCCTCCGTGGTCGCGCCGCTGTTCGTGGGCGCGGTACTGTTCACGTCCTCGTGGCGCTCGGTGTTCGTGATCGTCGCGCTCGTCGCGGCCGTCACGACCGCGCTGTTCTACCGGACCGCGCGCCGGACCGAACTCCCCGACGCGGGGAGCGAGGACCGCGACTTCGTCGCGGCGGCGCGCCGCCAGTGGCCCATCATCCTGAGCGGCGTCGCTATCCTCGGCGCGACGGGGTTCGTCTGGAACGGCCTGTTCAACTTCTACGTCAACTACGTGACCGCGACGAAGGGGCTCGACCCCGCGACCGGTCGGAACCTCCTGACGGTGATCTTCGCGGCCGGGATGCCCGCGTTCTGGCTCACCGGCCGACTCGCCGACCGGGTCCCCCACGTCCCGCTCCTGCTGGCCATCCTGCTGGGATTCGTGATATCGCTGTTCGCGCTGACCGCCGCGCAGGGACTGCTCGTCGTCGCTGTCGTCAGCGCGATCTTGGGCTACGTCGTCCACAGCATCTTCCCCGCCATCGACACCTACCTGCTCGACTCGCTCCCGGACGAGAACCGCGCGAGCGCCTACGCGCTGTACAGCGGCGTGGTGATGATCGTGCAGGCGCTGGGCAGCGTGGTCCTCGGCGAACTGGTCGCGGCCGACTACGCGTACGACGCGGTGTTCCGGACGTTCGGTGTCGGTCTGGTGGTCATCCTCGGCGTGCTGGTGATGCTCTGGCTGGCCGACCTGCTGCCGGAGGGCGGCCGGGACCCGAGCGTAGTCCGCGGGGACTGAACTCCGGAGCACGACGCTCCATTCGTCCAAATGTTGAAATGCGAGGACGGGACGAAAGAGTCCCGAAGGCATGGTCGACACCTCGCTCGCGGCGTTTCGGCTGCTCGAACTCATCGCGCTCCTGTTCCCGGTGGTGGCGCTGTTGCTCCAGCTACAGCACCGGGCGGTGGACGCCGAGGAGTTAGCACTGCAGGGGCTGGTCACCGGAATGGGGCTCTTGATGCTGCTGTCAGTCTCGTTCGTTCTCGTAGCGGTGTACTTGATCGACGCGAACTCGATGCCGCTGTTGCTGGCAATGGCGCTGGGAACGATCACGCTACTCGGCGTTCAGCTACCGGTGATGATCGTTCTCGCGTCGCGAAATCTGCTGAAGCCTGCGAGAGGCCTCTTGGCGTCTCTTGTCGGCGTTGCGGCCAGTGCAACTGTCGAGATTCGCGAACGATTTCGCCACGGGTCCGACGCGTCGGACGAAACGGAGGAACAGAACTAACATGATGGGAATATTACCACGAGTCAGACGAAGAGAGGTCGAACAGACATGAGCAACGTAGAGGCGTCCCAGGAGGCCGGTGCTCGGCACGTAGCCCGCCTCATGGGGTCGACGTTCGTTCTTGCGGACCTGATGTTGCTTGGAGGGCTGGGTTTCGGGTACGTCCTTCCGAGACTGCTCGCGTTTCCGGATCTGTCACTCGTGGAGTTGGGGAGTGCAGCCATCATCGTCGTGCTACTCGGCGTGGTGCAGGTGTTCCTCCTTCCGATAATCGCCATCTTGTTCGGATTCAGGCCCTGACCTCGACGGCTCCCTTGCAGTGGCACTTCCGCGTCCTTTTCAATCTCGCGCTCCCAACCCCGAGTCGATGGAGTACGGACAGGAGCGAATCGCCACCCTCCACGACCTGGCGGGTCACGTGCCCGACGCGCCGACCGACCGCGCGGCCGTGGTGGTTCCGATGACCGAGCGCGAGTACGCCGGGCTCGCAGCCGAGCGCGTCCTCTCGGCACTGGAGACGCTCGCACCCGGGGAAGTGGTGGTTCCGCTGCGCGCGCCCGCCGGGAAGGTCGGCGACTTCCGCGAGTGGCTCTCCGGATTCGACCTTCCGCTGTCGGTCGTCTGGTGCAACGGCCCGGGGGTGTCCGACCTGCTCGACGGCCACGGCCTGAACGGCGACGCGGGGAAGGGCCGGGACGTCTGGCTCGCGCTCGGGGTCGCCGCGGCGCGACGCGAGTACGTGGTCGTCCACGACGCCGACGCCGAGACGTACGAGTCGGCCGACGTGGCGCGACTCCTCTCGCCGCTCGCGGGCGACTACGAGTTCACGAAGGGCTACTACGCCCGGGTCGAGAACGGCCGGCTGTACGGTCGGCTGTGTCGGCTGTTCTACGCCCCGCTCGTGCGCGCGCTGGCGGACGCCCACCCGGACGCGGCGGTGCTGGACTACCTCGCGGCGTTCCGGTACGCGCTCGCGGGGGAGTTCGGGCTGACCGCCGACCTCGCGCGCTCGCTCCGCGTCGAGCGCAACTGGGGGCTGGAGGTCGGCACGCTCGGCGAGGCGTTCGGCCACGCCGGGTTCGAGAAGACGGCGCAGGTCGATCTCGGTCGGTACGAGCACGACCACCGCGCCGTGTCGGGCCCGACCGGCCTCTCGGACATGAGCCGCCACGTCGGCCGCGCGCTCCTGCGAGCGGTCGAGTCCCACGGCGTCGCCCCCGACTACGACAGCCTGCCGGGCCGCTACCGCGAGGCCGCGGACGCCTTCGTCGAGCAGTACGCCGCCGACGCCGCGTTCAACGGCCTCGACTACGACCGCGGCGACGAGCGCGCGCAGGTCGACACCTACGCCGAGGCCATCCGGCCGCCGGGGGAGGACCGGCGGCTCCCGGCGTGGCGCGACGCAGACCTCTCGCCCGACGAGGTGCTGGCGGCCTCCCGCGAGGACGTTGCGGCGGTCCGGGACGGGCGATAGCGATTTGGCGCTGACGCAGTCTCGCACTGGGCTACTGGCTTCCGAGCGTGCGCTCTCTGATCCGTTTCCCAGCGCGCGCTGGCTCGTCCTTCCGGCCCGACGCGCGCTGCGCGGCGTCGTCGGGAGCGTCGCGACCGAAGTCCTCGAAAATCGACGATTTTCGGGATTCGGACAGCGAGCGACGGTCGTGCGTTCGGTCCGGGTCGGGCGCTCCCGGTTCCACGTCGCCGATGGCGACTCTCTCCGTGGTTGCAGGGTCGCTCGCGCCCGTCACAAATCCCGCTCTGCTCCGAGGTCGGCTGTAGTATCAGGCGACCTCACCCGAACGTGACCGACACGCGCGAGTCACGCCGCACTGTCCGGCGCGTACGTGTGGAGTCGATAGATGAGTCGCCCGACGGCGAGGAGGACGGCGACTTCGAACACGGTAGCGAGATACGACGGCGGGTCGGCGAGCGTGAACGCGACGCCGAGGCCGACGGCCGCGAGTCCGATCCGCAGGATGGTGTTCCCCGCCACGTCGGCGACAAAGTCGTCGGGGACCGGCGAGGTCTGGTCGTAGCCCGCGAGCAGGAACGTCCACTGTCGGAACTTGATGAGCGCGCCAAGCGCCACGAGCAGTGCACCCACGGCGAACCATTCGACGGCTACTGAGGCGAAATCTACCATATATCGGCGTTCACACGGGGGAGCAATAAGCCGACTGCACTGTCTCAGCGCGTGAGACACTGGGTGGTTTTATATTTTGGTCCGGACAAAAGCGTCGTCGTGGGGCAGTCGAACCGCCTTGACGCAATCACGCAACTACTCGAAGACGACTGCGTTCAAACCATCCTCAGACAGACGCTCGAAGAACCCATGTCGGCACCCGAACTGACCGAGGCGTGCGACGCCTCCAGAGCGACCGTCTATCGCCGGCTCGACGAGTTGGCCGACCGCGGTCTCGTGACCGAGCGGACGGCTCCAGATCCCGACGGTCACCAGCCGACTGTCTACGCCGCGTCGCTGGACCGCGTCGTCATCGATCTCACCGACGACGGCTTCGAGGTCACCGTGTCGAAGCGCCAGCGCGCGGCCGACCGGTTCACGAACTTCGTCGAGGGGTGGTACGATGGGTGAGCCGTTCGCCGTGGCGCTGCAACTGTCCACAGTCGACCTCGTCTTTCTGCTCTCGGACTACGTCACGATCCTCGTGAGCCTCGCCATCGCGTACATCGCGTGCCGGGGGTACAGCCGCAACGACAGTCGGCCCATGCTGTACATCGCCGCCGGGTTCGTCCTCGCGTTCGGCGGGCCCGGAGGTATCTTCCTCGTCTCGCTGGTCGTCCCGCTCCCGTCGGTCGTGGTCGGTGGCATCACCCAGTTCACCGAAGTCGTCGGCATGCTCGCCATCCTCTACGGCTTCCTCAAGCCCGTCAGGACCTGACGACTCGCCGGGCGACCGCTTCGCCGCGTCACTCCACTACAGAGACCGACGAGTACACAAGTCCCGCCTTCCTACCCCCGGCAATGAGCGAACTCGACGTGGAGCCGGTCGAGCGAATCGACGAGGCCGACCTGCCCGCGGGCGTGGACGCGCCGGAGTACGTCCTCTACGGCGGCAAGGGTGGCGTCGGTAAGACCACGATGGCGGCCGCGACCGGGCTGGCGAGCGCGAAGGGCGGCACCGCGACGCTGGTGGTCTCGACCGACCCGGCCCACTCGCTGTCGGATACCTTCGAGACCGACATCCCTGCGAGGCCCGAGCGCATCCGAGAGGACGTGCCCCTCTACGCGGCCGAGATCGATCCCGAGGCCGCGATGGAGGAGGGCCACGCGCTGTTCGGCGGCGCGGGCGGCGCGGGCGGTGGGGGTGCCGCAACCGGAGGGGCCACCGGATCGAATGCCACCGATTCGGGCAACCCAGACGACCCGTTCGCTACCGGAGCCGACGCGGGTGGCGCAGGCAATGCGAGCGGTGTGAGCGACGCCGGCTCGGGGTCGGGGCCGCTCGGCGGTCTCGGCGACCTGATGGGCGGCGAGAACCCGATGGACACGCTGCTCGGCGGGCCGATGCCCGGCGCGGACGAGACCGCGGCGATGCAGAAGCTGCTGGAGTACATGGACGACGAGCGGTTCGACCGCGTGATCGTCGACACCGCACCGACCGGCCACACCCTGCGACTGCTCGAACTGCCGGAACTCATGGACAGCATGGTCGGGCGCATCATGAAGCTCAAGCAGCGGTTCGGCCAGATGCTGGAGGGGATGAAGGGGATGTTCGGCGGGGAAGGGGCCGATCCGGAGGAGAGTCTCGGCGACCTCGAAGAACTCGCCGACCGCATCGAGCAACTGCGGGCGACCCTGCGGGACCCGAGCAAGACCGACTTCCGGGTCGTGATGGTGCCCGAGGAGATGAGCGTGTTCGAGTCCCAGCGGCTGCTCGCCCAGCTCCGGGAGTTCGAGGTGCCGGTCGGCACCGTGGTCGTCAACAAGGTGATGGAGGATCTGGCGGACGTGACCAGCGCGGTCGACGCCGAGGCGTTCGTCTCGCCGGATCTGGAGGACTGCGAGTTCTGCCAGCGCCGGTGGCAGGTCCAGCAGGACGCGCTCGCGGAAGCGCAGAACGTGTTCCGCGGCCACGACGTCAAGCGGGTGCCCCTGCTGGCCGACGAGGTTCGCGGTGAGAAGGCGCTGGCGCTGGTGGCGTCCTGTCTGGAGTAGCGTCGGATAGAGCGTCGAATCCTTCTCGGAGAACTCGGCGAATCTTCCTCCCGTTTCACCGGACCTTCGACAGTAGCGACAGCCCGAGCCGATAGAGCCGGTCGCGCAGCGACGCGGGGACGAACCGCGCGAGCATCCCCACCTTGGCGACCTGTCCGACCGGGTAGCGCGGGGCCGGGTCGGTCAGGTTCGCGGCGTCGAGGACGGACTCGGCCACGCGGCGGGGCGGAATCGCGCCGGGACCGCCGCCGCCGATGGCTTTGGTATCGTCGAGGATGGAGTAGATGGCCTCGTAGGCGTCCGAGCGTTCGATACCCTCGACCTCGCTCCCGGCGCGCTCGGCGAACGCCGTCTCGACCGGACCGGGTTCGACCAGCACCACGTCGATGCCGTGTTCGGAGACCTCGGGCCGGAGCGCGTCGCTGATGCCCTCCATCGCGAACTTCGAGCCGTTGTAGATACCCATCCCCGGCGTGGCGATGCGCCCGCTGACGCTGGAGACGTTGACGATGGTGCCGGTCCGGCGCTCGCGCATGTGCGGCAGAACCGCGCGAGCGAGCCGATGCGGGCCGAACACGTTCACCTCGAACTGGTCCTCGACGCGCTCGACCGGCACGTCCTCGACCGGCCCGAGCTGGGCGTAGCCCGCGTTGTTGACGAGGCAGTCGATGCGCCCGTGCTCGTCGACGATCCGGTCGACGACGCGCTCGACGTCGTCCTCGTCGGTCACGTCGAGCGAGGCGATGTTCGCTCCCGCCTCGCCCAGCGCCTGCACGTCGGCGGGGTTGCGCGCGGTGGCGTACACCTCCCACCCGTCCTGGAGGAATACTCGCGCCGTCTCGCGGCCGATACCCGACGAACATCCCGTGATGAGGACAGTTTCGGTCACGCTTGCATCGTCGCCCCCCGGACAGTTAAATTTCGTCGCTTCGCGGGTCGAGGGCCGGAATCGGGCGTCGCCGCTTCCGCAGCTTATTTTCCAATCAAATTAACATTGTCTGGTCGTGTTACTCGGTGGGCGCTGGCTCGGCTTTCTATGAGGCTTGTGCTGGTTCATCCTTCCGCCCAACGTGCGCGGGTTCATCTCTCCTGGTCGGCGCGTGCGGGCGCGACCCCCGTGTCGCGCCAACCCGCGCGAGGGACGAGGACCGCAACGGAGCGAAGCGGAGTGAGGACCGCAGGCGGCTGGGGAGGTTCGAGGCTCGCGGTCGCGGATGCGGTGCTGTGCGGTGCGGTTGCAGTGCCGTGCGGTGCGGTTGCAGTGCCGTGCGGTGCGGTCACGCCGAGGCGCAAGCAGTAGCTAGCTTCATTCCGCTAACCATTTTCACCGCGAATCCCGACCGTCGAGGACTGTCCCCGAAACTACCATTCAACTCCCCTCACATCGATTCCATCGCGAAGTGAAACCCCTTTTAGCCGCCGTACCCACAGGTCGGCTATGCTCTACGACGAGGTCGAGGACCCCGCGGAGACGTCGCCCGACCAGCTCTCAGAGGAGTACGTGGCGGAACTGGCCGCGGTCGTCGACTCGCAGGGGGTCGACAGGGTCGCCGACGAGAGCGGCGTCGACCGCGAGACGGTGGCTGCCATCGCGGCGGGCGACGCCGACGGAACGGCTATCCAGCTATCGGACGCGGCGGCGATTCTGGCGGTCGACCCCGACGCGCCCGCGGCGGAGGACGTGCTGCTGGAGACCCGCGACCACCTCCTCATGGGGATGACCACCGCGGTCCTCGACGTGGACACCATGGCGGCCGAGATCGACGCCGACCTCGACGCCAAGCAGATCCAGCAGAAGATCGAGGGTCGGTCGCCGATGACCCTCGGCGAGTACGCCATGCTCCAGCACTTCATCGCGAGTCGACAGCGGTAGACGGTGTATTCATTCGTATGAGCTTCTATACGCTTGGCTCCCCCGAGCTGACCGGGACTACGGTTACCCCGATGCTCGAATATTGAACGATTGACCGAGCTAGCTACTGCCGAGGCATTTGAGTCACCGCAGCCGCACCGCACGGCACCGCAACCGCACGGCACCTGCACAGCACCGCAACCGCACGGCACAGCAACCGCACCGCGACCGCGAGCCTCGAACCTCCCCAGCCGCCTGCGGTCCTCACTCCGCTTCGCTCCGTTGCGGTCCTCGTCCCTCGCGCGGGTTGGCGCGACACGGCGGTCGCGCCCGCACGCGCCGGGCTACAAAAACGGACAAGCGCACGCTAGCTGGAGAGCGCAACCAGTCCAAGCCACGCTCACTCCGACGACCATCCCGAGGACTCCTCCTCGCGGGTCCCGTCGCGGTCGCCGACGCCGGGCGGCCCCGGCGGCACCACCACGGCGACGACGGTCTCGGTCTCGAACGCGACCGGCGCGGTGCGCCCGACGACCTCGCGCTCGCCGTCGCCGTCCCAGTCGAGTCGAACGACGCCTGACTCCCGGACGTAGGTTACCGATTTGTTGGGCGGCCCGTCCGGCGCGCGCACCGCGAACCGGGCGTACTGCCCCTCGACGCCGACAGTCCAGACGTTGACCGTCGCGTACCAGTAGCCCGGCACCGGCGCGACCGGCAGGCCGGCCGGGACCGCGCCGAGCGCCTCGCCGAGGAGCGTTTCGCCCGCCGTCTCGGTCGCGTTGCTGAGGCCGTCCGAGACCGCGTCTTTCAGCGCCTGGCGGGCAATCTTCCGGGCGTCCGTGGTGGTCCGGTTCACCAGCGACTCGGGCGCTCCCGCGACCTCGCGCCGGGCCGCTTCGAGCGCCAGTTCGACTCGCAGTTCGAGCCAGTCGCGGCGGTCGTCGCGCCGAAGCGCGGGCCGACTGCGGACGACCGCGTCGGCGATGGCGCGCGCCGCGGAGCCGTTCGCCACGGCGAGCACTCGCGCGTGGGTCGCGTTCCAGCGCGCGAGCCCCGTCTGGACTGCCGTCCGCCGCTCGGCTCGTGTGAGGTCGAACCGCGACCCGCCGAGCGCCGTCACGAGCCGCCGACGAATCTGCTTCATCGACCCCGCGAGCGACCGTCGAAGCCGGCCGCGCTTCCGTGCCAGCGACCGATTCTCCACCTCTGCCAAGGTGCGATTAGCGGCCCGAAGCGCGAGTGCCCCAGTCCTGAGATCGACGCTGTCGCTCTCGCCGTCCCCGGCGACGGCCGACGCCACCGCGTCCGCGGCGTCGTCGTAGGGCACGGCGAACACGTTGCGATTCCGCGCCGCGAGCGGGTGTCGCTCCTCGCTCTCGGGAATCGCCGCGACTTGCTCGTGGTCGAGCGCGGCCAGCGTGAGGTACGGCGGCGCGCCGGTCACGCTCAGATTCGTCGCCCGGCCGGGGCCGTCGGCGGGCAGCGGTCGCGACGGCGGGACGTCCGGGACGGTCCGCTCGCGGAGTATTCGACGCACCCTGTCGAGCGACGCGCCGGCCTCAGCCAGCGCGCCGTCGATGCCTTCCCGGGTCGCTTTCGTCCGGTCGGCTCGCGCGTCGAGCCGCGCGATTACCCTGTCGAGGTAGGTGGCCCGCGCCGCCACCCGGACCCGGTCGGCGACGCCGTCGTACCGTTGCGGCGCGTCGAGAAGCGCACGTTTCCGGTCACGAAGCTCCGCAGCTAGCTCTCCGGCGGCTGAAGACCCGCCGAGCGTCTCGCTGGCCGCGACCGTCACCGAGACGTTGCGGACGCGCTCGCGCAACGACGCGACGTCGCGGTACACCCACGGTCGCAGGTCGGCGGGTCGCCGGCCCGCGATCTCTCGGGAGCGGGTGTCGAGCGTCCCCGCCACCGCGCGCTCGGCGAGCGCGTCGAAGCCGCCCCGGTCGGCGACCAGCGTCCCGGTCGCGCGGTCCGGCACGCCTTCGAGGTTCGCCCCGCCGAGCGCGCCTCCGCGCTCGTGGACGCCCGCGACCGGACGCGACGGAGCGACCTTCACCGCACCGCTCGCGCCGTGATCGCCCGCGAGTCCGAGGTGGACCTCGAACGTCTCGGACCACCGCTGGACGGTCCGGCGGGCTTGGCGGGTCCCATTGCCGACTTCGCGCCCCCGCGTCCAGTTGGCGATAAGCCTGTGCGTCTGGATCACGCGCCGCGTTTCGGACGCGAGGAGATGCCAGCCGATTGGGGTGCTCGGGGGTCCCCCGGTCGCGTCCGCGACCCGTATCGTCGTCCGGACCTCGGTTCCGGCGAGGCTCCAGTTCGCGCTGGGTGGTGAGGGTTCGGGGCGAGCGTCGGCCTCGACGGTCCGGACTTCCGTGACGATGCGAGCGTCCACGGCGTAGCCCGACCGCAGAATCTCGCCGAGCCCCGTCCCGTTCTCGCCCGTCACGAGATCGGCGAACGCCCGGTCGGCGGTCCGGTTCACGCCGATCTGGAGAGTTCGCTCGCGCTCACCAGTTCTTTCATCCGCCGACACGCCGCCTGGAAGCGGGTTCTCCTCGCGGTACCGGTCTGCGGCCGCGAGGAGCTGCTTCGACCACTCCGAGCCGTAGTGAACGTCTGCGGCCGAGAGCAGGTCGGTCGCGCCCACGCGAGCGGTGGCCCACCGAACCGCTCGTCGACTCGCCGGGTCGCTTCCCCCGAAGGCGCTGCGCTGTTCGCGCAGAATCGCGCCGTTGGTCGCCAGCGCGACGTGACGGTTCGCCACCACGTTCTCTATCGGCGCGCCGCCGTACTGGGCGTAGCCGCGCGCCCACGCCACGGCGTACAGTCGCCCCGTGAGCCGCCGACCGAGGCCGGGCACTAGCGGTCCCCGGTTCAGCCGCGACTCGAACCGCTCGACCCGCTCGTGGAGCGCGAGCGCAGGCGTCGCCACGGTCAGCGTCGGCGAGACGGCCTCGTACGTGACCGTCCGACCGTCCCTCGTCGCCGCGACCGTCACGTTCTCGATACCGACGCGCAGCCCGGCGTTTGTCGCGTTTCCTGCCGACTCGATCTCGACCCGTCGCTTGGCGGCCCGCAGCGCGGTCGCGTTCGCCGTGGCGGGGAGCGATGCCGACCCCCGCACGTCGCGGACTCGAACCTCGACCGAATCGAGCGCCTTCCGAGCCGCGAGGTAGATCCGAATCCGGAGGTAATCGCGATACGGCGTCGAGTCGTTCAGGACGCGGCTCGCGTTGGCACTCGCGGAGGTGCCATTCGCCCCGCTGGCGTTCACTATCTCTGTGACTGGCGCGCGTGCTGCTTCGCGTCCGGCGCGCGCGACCGCCTCTCGGAGCGCGGTGTTGGTCGCGGCGGTCGTCCGATCTACCGCCACGCCGACCGACTCGTCGGTCCGCGGAGTCGGCCCGCCAGCGAGCGTGGCGCTGAGGCCTGCGCTCCCCACGAGCAGGACCACGCCGACGAGCGCGAACGGGACTCTGGCGCGGCGGTCCTCGGCGAACCTCACGCTGACCACCCCTGCGAACCTGTCCGGAACCTCGATTCGGTCGCCTCGCGCTGTCTCGTCGCCGACCACGTCCGCACAGTGAATCGGACCTCTCGCGCGACGAATCCGGCCGCGTGAACGGCCGCGTCCCGCGGTGGTCGGTCGCCGACCACGATTCCGCTCTCGGTGGTGGCGTTCCGGCCGACTGGCCAGCGAGCGACGACTTCCACGCTGGCCTCCGTTCGCCGGAGCGTGCGGTTCAGTCGCTGGGCGACGGCCTCGACGAAGGTGGAGTTCGCGGTGGTGGGTTCGCCGGGAGCAGCGGCTCGAACGTCCGTCCGGACCGCGCTGGCGAGCAGTCCGGCCAACGTGTCGTGGGCCGTCCGGGTTCGGTCCCCAGCCGAGTAGGTGACCCGCGCGGTGCTGGTCGTCAACAGTTCCGCGGTCTGGTCGGCCGACTCGGCGTCGAGTTCCTGTTCCGATTCGCTTTCGTGCAGCGCGCTCGCGAGCGTCATCGCGCTCGCCGAGACCAACAGCAGGCAGAGCGTCGCGTCGAGGAGGGTGCTGACGCCTCGCGCGCTGTTCTCTCTCACGTCCACACCTCCGCGCGGAGCGTCCCGGGTCGAATCTTTCCGGGCGCGATTCGGACGCTCACAGCGAGTTCGGCGGTGTGAGTGGGATTGTCGGCCCGCGACGGCGGCGTCGGCCCGGCGTGCCACGATTGTCCCGCCGCTGCGAGCGTGAGGTTCAGCCGGTAGTCGTCGGGCCCGGCGCGCAGGCCCGCCCGAAGTTCGTCGGGGTCCACGACGCCCGTCTCGGCGACCGCGCGCTCGGCCCGCTCGACGGTCGGGTCCGCGAGATTTCGGTCGGCGCTCGGGAGCGCGGCATCGAGCACGCCGGCGTAGGCCGACAGCGCGATCCCGACAGCGAAGACGGCGGTCAGCGCCGCGAGCGGTTCGACCTGCGCTCGCGCCGACTCGGGGTGTCTATCTCCCAGCCCGCCGGCGGACTCATCCGACCAGTGTGACATTCACGCCCTCCCACGAGACGCGTCGGACGGTCAGTTCGTCGCGACTCCGCCACTCCGGCGTCCGGTCGCGCGCGCTGGCGGCGGCCCGCCGGAAGCTCCCCGTCGAGCCGAACACCGCCTCTGGCGGTGCGCCCCGGAGCACGTCCCGGAGCGCGGTGCCTCTCTGGACGGGTGTCATGGGTCCGTAGGCGAACGTCGCGTGGCCGGTCGCGCTGCCAACCGGGCCGTCCTCACGCAGCCAGATTCGGTAGGGGCCAATCCGCACGGCGTCGACCGAGAGGGGATGGACGCCGGTCGCGGCGTGCCCGCTGGCGGCCACGACGTCGACCGTGTGAGCCGCGCCGGTGGCGTCCGGCGGAGGCGTTCGGGGGAGCGTGACGGCGACGCCGAGCGCGGCGGTACTCGCCACCGCGAGGCCGATCCAGAGATACCACGTCTCGACTGGTGCGTCGAACATGGGCCGGTTTCGTCCCGCCCTCGTATTTAAAAATTCAGGTGGGCTGCAGTTGTAATCGCGTTACCAGTGTCAGGTCGGGTTGCGGTGCGGTGGCGGTTCTCAGATGCCTCGGGAGTAGCTAGCTTCCTGCTGTCGTTCGCTCTGTCGGAAAACTCGTTCGAGCTAGCTACCTCCGAGACACATGACTTGAAGCCCTCGCTCGTCGCTACGCTCCTCGCTCGCCCTTCATCCGCCAGGCCCGCACCGCGACCGCGGGCCTCGGACCTCCCCAGCCTCCTGCGTTGTCTGCGAACTGCGTTCGCAGATCAGCGAGACGCCGCAGGCGTCTCGCAAGCCTCGGCCTCCGTTTCACTCCGACCTGCGCTACTCGTCCCTCGCGCGGTTTAGCGCGGCATACAGCCGCGCCGCACGCGCCGGGTGGAAAATAAAGCTAGCGCGCCGAGTCGAATATCGAGCCAGCGCGCCGAGTGGAACGTCAAGCTAGCGCGCCGAGTCGAAAGTCCACCGTCACGCAGCCAGCCCCGCGCCGACGAACCCCGCGAGGAACGACCCGACCGCGGCGAGTAGCGCCAGCCCGACCCGATAGCCCACGAGCGCGCGGTCGAACCCGCGCTCCAGCCCGGTCGCAATGGCCGCGAGGATGATCGCAAGCACGAGTACGTACGCGCCGACCGCGAGACCGAGCGCGGCGGTCGGGAGCGGATCGCCGAGCGTCCCCGAGGCCATCCCGTCCGCGAGCGCGACCGTGGCACCGCCGACGAGCGGGCCGAAGATTCCCGCCGTGTTCCGCAGGGTGCCGGTCACGCTGGCGAGTTCGCGGCGGGCCTCGCGCTCGACGCGCTGGAGGTCGTCGACGTGGTCGGCCATCGAGACGATGGCTCGCCCGGCCGGTCGCCCCTCGCGGGCGGCCAGCGCCAGCAGGGACGCCACGGTCTGGGCCTGCGGACTCGGCACGTCCGCGAGCGCGCCGTGCTCGCCCAGGAACGCCTCGCGGACGCCGACCCGGAGCCGTCGCTGGACGCCCGCAGCCTCCGCGAGTGCGTCGCCCGTCCGACCCGCGACCTCCGGCGCGGCGTCCGCGATGGCCGACTCGACCGCCGCGCCGTCGCTCACCCGCCTGCCGACCAGATACAGCGCGTCGGCCAGATTTTCCTCCACGGCGCGTGCGTCGTCCCGGACCCGCTTGACCGGCCGGAACCACCAGACGAGCGCCGCACCGACCGAACTCCCGACGACTGCGGGCCAGCGCGTCCACGCCGGAAGCGGAACGGTCGCGCCAATAGCGACCAACCCCGCGACTGCTGCGACCAAGATCGCCGGCCAGCGCCGGTTCGGAACCGCAGGATGCGCCCGCGAGACTGCGGGCGGCGGGAACGCCGCGGGCCTGCGGACCAGCAGCCACGCGCCCGCGACGAGCAGGACGGCGGGCAGGAGTAGATCGTAGATTGCGACCAGGACGGGTACCGAAACGGGGACCCCCGCGACGCTCGCGGCGGGGAGGACCGCCACGAGCGCGAGTGGAAGGAGGACGCCGAAGGCGTACAGCGCGGTCGTCGGCCCGCGGACGCGCTCGGCGAACGCCGCCATCCGGTCGCGGGTACCGTCGAGCATCGCGTCCATCGCGCGGTCGAGCGACCTGTCGCGCTCGCCTGCCGGGGCGTCCGCGGCGGCCTCCACGAGCAGGACGGCCCGCCGGAGCGGCGGGTTCCAGTCGGACCACGCCGCGCCGAAGGCGGCGAGCCCCGAGCGCGGGGTCCCGGCGGCTCGCCGGACGTGGGCGGCGAGGCTGTCGGCCAGCGGTCCCTCGCCACTGGCCGCGAACGCCGCCGCGCGCTCGCTCGCGGGTTCGACGCGAGTCCGCAGCACTGCTCGCGCGACGAGCGCAGGCGCGGCCCCGAGCGCGGCGGTCCGCCGCGCGGTCGCCAGCCAGACGGGCCCACGGCGCGCGAGGAAGGCGACGCCGAGAGCGAGCGCGATGACGGCGGCGAACCCCGCAGCGAAGTACGAAGCGGGAACCGGCAACGCGGCCGAGACGAGCGCGAGCACGCCGAGGCCGCCGGACGCGAGCGTCACGGCCGCGCCGTCTCCTGCGCGGACGACGGCTTCGGCCTCGGAATCGACCTCGACCTCGGGGTCGGCCTCGACCTCGCGACCGATCTCGAAATCGACGCCGAGGTAGGCCAGCGCGCGCTCCAGATCGTCGTCGGCCTCGGTCGAGAACGGGGCGAGTCGCGCCAGTGCGGACAGAATCGACGACAGCTCCATCACGGCTCCCTCCGGTCGGCGTAGGCCGCCACCACGTCCTCGGGACCGGTGCGGTCCTCCCGGACGAGTTGTGCGAGCAGGGCCCCTCTGTCGGCCAGCGCCGCGCGCACGTCGGCGTACGACTCGTCCGAGCGCGCGAGCGACGCCGCGAGAACGCTGTTCCCCCGGTCGATTCGCCCGGTCGCTTCCAGTGCGTCGTCTCGGATCTCGAACAGCGTCTCGAACCGGTCCTCGCTCACGACCTCCTCGACGGTCTTCACCCGGCGACGAGTACCGGATTTGGCGGTCTGGCAGTTGTCGCCTGACTCGCTGGGCACTGCTTCGAGCGTGACGACGAGATCCGTCGTCGCGAACGACGACGCGGGGACGCCGAGGTCCGAGACCACGCGCTCGCGGACGCCCTCGCCGCCGTCGCCGTGGATGGTCCCCAGCACGGCGTCGCCGCTCGCGCCGACGCGCATCGCCTCGTAGAGGACTGCGGCCTCCTCGCCGCGGACCTCACCGACGACCAGCGCGCCCTCGCCGAGTCGGAGCGCGGTGCGGAGGGCGTCCGGCGGTTCGAGCCCCGGCCCGTCGCCGGTCGCGGTCCGGAGCGGCTGCACGTCTCGGCCCCGCTGTTGGAGCGACCGGATCGGGAGTTCGGGCGTGTCCTCGATGACGACGGTCCGGGTCGCCGCGGGGAGCTCCCAGCAGAGCGCGCCGAGCAGGGTGGTCTTGCCCGCACCGCGGGGACCGGCAACGAGTCCGGCCGCCGCGCGTTCTGCCGCGAGAGAGAGGAGCGCCGCCGCGTCCGCCGGGAGGGTTCCGTTGGCCACGAGCGCGGGCAGGGTCCACGGCGTGGCGTCGTGCGCGCGGAAAGCGAACCCCGGCCCGTCGCTCGCGGGGTCGGTGACGCCCGCGACCCGGACGGTGCCAGTGCTGTGCTCCCCAGTCTCGCCGATTCCGGTGCCAGTTTCGGCCGTGGCGTCGAGCGTTGGGGCCGCCCGAGAGAACGCTCGACCGCTCTCGCGGCGGAATCGAGAGGCGAGCGTCTCCGCACCCGAGGCCGTCAAGCGAACGTTCGTGTGCATGCGCTCGCCGTCGACGGTGACCCGGAGCGGGTTCTCGCCGACCGGGGCGGTGGCGAACACGTCCGACACGCGGGAGTCGGCGAAACAGTCCGCGAGCACGCCGTACCCGCGGGTGTGCTTGCGCAGGACGGCCGCGAGTGCAGCCACCGGGTCGTCGGAGTCGGCGACCTGCCGGACTGCTCGCCCCGGCGCGCGCTCTCCGGCGGAGAGTCCACTCTCGCTTTCGGTACCGTCTACTGCTCCGTCGGCGAGCAGGCCGTAGGCGTCGGCCAGCGTCGCCAGCGCGGACTCGTCGAACGCGTGCTCGACGGGTTCGAGGTGATAGGTCCGGAGCGCGCGGTCGTCCTCGTAGATGCGGACGGTCGCGCCGGTCGGAAGGTCTCGCGTGTCGGCCAGCGCGGCGTCCGGCGGCGGGCGCGCGGCGACCCGGGCCTTCGCTATTCTCGGACCGACGAAGGCTCGGAGCGCGTCGTCGTACCCCTCGGCGCGGCGGGCGCACGCCGCGAGTCCGGTCTCGGCGACGATCTCGCCCGGCGGTCCCGCGCGTCCGAGCCCCGCGCGGGCCGCGCCGAGCGGGTCCCGGCCCGCGCGCTCGGCCAGCGACTCGTCGTAGAACGCCACGCGTTCGGCGAACCGCCCTGCGGCGACCAGCAGGGCCGCGGTTTCGTCCTCGTACGCGCGTTCGAGGTGGTCGGTCCGGGCCACCACGGTGTCGGCCTCGCGGTCGGCGAGCGCTCCGACCGCGGTCGCGCGACAGGCCGGTTCGGCGGCGAGGTCGCCCGCGCCGGGGCAGTCGCTCGCGTCGAGCAGGAGTCGGTCACGCTCGAAGGTCGGTTCGCAGGCGCACGCGGGGTCGTCGTCCTCGAATCTGGCGAGCAGGCTTCGCATGGGCCGGTTTCGTCCCGCCTTCGGATTTAAAAGTCAGGGCGAGACGTGGTTCACGGTCGCGTGGAAGACATTCGAATTCTCTCCCAGCGTGCGCTGGGGAGTTTTCCCAACCGGCGCGTGCTGCGCGGCGCGTTTATGCGCCGCGCAAAGCGCGCGAGGGAGGCGGCCGCGATTTTGCGGCCGCCGAGGCTGGGGAGGTCCGAGAGGCTCTCGCTGTGCGGTTGCGGTGGCGGTGCCGTACGGTGGCGGTGCTGTGGGGTGGCGGTCGCGGTGCTGTGGGGTGGCGGTGCTGTGCGGTTGGGATGCAGTTGCGGTCTTCCCCGAGACTCAAGCAGTAGTTGCGGACTCGACCGTTCAAGGGGTTCACAGCCACGTATCCCCTTCAGCAGGAGCTACCGCTGTCACTTCCCGTGTTTCGCGCAGCCTCACCAACCCACCATGAAAGGCGGTGGCTTCCCGAGTCCCGAAGCTGCCGACTCGTTCTGCACCGACGCGCTTCGCGCCGACGCGACCACCACCGGTCGCCCGCCAGCCCGAACGAGTCGAAGCGTCACGAGGGACGACTCGCCGCCAGGGAGGACGAGCGCCCGGTCGTCCGACTCGATTGTCTCGCCGTCCGGAACACCGCCCGCGCCGTCCAGAGCGACACGCAGGTCGACCGCGACTCGCCTGACGTTCACCGAGCCGCCGGCTAACCGGTACGCGAGCAGGTCGCGGTCGTCGTTGTCTACGTCCACCCGTCCCTCACTTCCGGCGGGAAGTCCGGCGAGCGAGACGAACGCCACCGGCGCGGTGGTCGGCGACTCGCCGGGAACCGCGATCTCCACTGTCCGGCGAGCGCCGGGGCTCTCCTCACGAACGAGTGCGCGGGCCGCCGACTCCACGCGGTCGAGTTCGCGCGCGACGAGCCGGTCGGTGCGAGTCGTCCGCGCCTCGTCCAACGCGGGCATCACCGCCGCGACGATGGCCGCCGCGAGCGCGAGGCCGAGAACGACGCGGAGCATCACCGCGCTCCCGTCAGCGGTGCCGCGAGCCCCGCCAGCGCCGCCGCGAGTCGAGCGAGCACGCCGGACTCCTCGCTGCCGATTTCGGCCTCGGATTCGGTTTCGGTCCCGGATTCGGTCTCGGATTCGAGAGTCCGCTCGCCGTTCCGCCCGGCCGCTGTCGAGCGCCCGCTCGAACGCGACGCGCATCCGCACGAGCGGTCCTCGTTAGGTCGAACCGGTTCGCCGCCGTCGGACGAGATCGCGTCGTCTCGTTCGAACTCGGCTTCCAACTGTTCGGCCTTCGCCAGTGCGGCGTCCGCGTGGCGCTCGACCTCGTCGTTGACCGCGCGGACGTTGCCGACGTAGCCCCGGAGCGCCTGCGTGGCGGCGTCGAGTTCGTCGAGTCGCTTCTCCACCTCGTCGAGACGGTCGGCCAGCGATTCGACTTCGCGGGTGCGTGCGGCAGCGTCCCGGACGTGAGTCAGGTCCTGCTCTCCGTCGGTGAGCGTCCGCTCGACCGCGCGGAGTCGCTCGTCTATTGCGTCGTGGTCGGGCATGGGCCGGTTTCGTCCCGCTCTCGTACTTAAATATACGCCCGAACGAGGGTTTCCCGGGCGTATCTCGAACGTGATCGGCGCTCGAAAATATCTGATATTCGTCACGACGGGCGGTGTCTCGTGTCCACGCCGGAAGGTTGAATAGCCATCAATTCAACGGAATGCGCATGAAAGTCGTCCTGATTGGCGTCGGACAAGCCGGTGGGAAACTCACCCAGCGGCTGGCCCAGTACGACCAACGGATGGACTTCGGTGCGGTGAAGGGAGCACTCGCGGTCAACTCTGCGAAGGCAGATCTCCGGGAACTCGATCTCGACACGGTGCTCGTCGGACAGGACAGAGTGAAAGGCCACGGCGTCGGTGGTGACAACGAACTCGGTGCCGAGGTGATGGACAACGACGCGACCCAGGTGATGGACGCGCTGGACGGTCGCATCGCCGCGGAGACGGAGGCCATCTTCGTCGTCGCCGGACTCGGCGGCGGCACCGGCTCCGGGGGTGCGCCCGTGCTCGCGCGCGAACTCAACCGGGTGTACCAGATCCCCGTCTACGGCCTCGGTGTCCTACCCGGTCGAGGCGAGGGTGCGATGTACCAGGCCAACGCCGGGCGGTCGCTCATGACGCTCGTCCGCGAGGCGGACGCCACGCTGCTCATCGACAACGACGCGTGGCACACTTCCGGCGAGAGCGTGGGCGAGGCGTTCGACAAGATCAACGAGAACATCGCCCAGCGCGTGGGACTACTGTTCGCGTCGGGCGAGGCCGTCGAGGGGGTCGGCGAGAGCGTCGTCGACTCCAGCGAGGTCATCAACACGCTCCGGTCTGGCGGCATCGCCACGCTCGGGTTCGCCAGCGCGAAGGCCGCCGAGGACGCCGAGGAGAACATCAACACCGTCACGTCGGTCACCCGGCGCGCGCTGCTGAGCAATCTCAGCCTGCCGAACGCCGTCGAGGCCGACTCCGGCCTGCTGGTCGTCGCGGGCAAGCCCGAGTCGATTCCGCGAAAAGGCGTCGAGCGGGCGCGCAAGTGGGTCGAAGAGGAGACCGGCAGCCTGCAGGTCCGCGGCGGGGACTTCCCGCTCGACAGCGGTCGGCTGGCGTCGCTCATCCTGCTCGGCGGCGTCGAGCGCTCCGAGCGCATCGAGGAGTTCATGGAGCGCGCGAAGGAGGCCAGCAAGAAGGCCGAGGAGCCCAAGGTCGACCCGGCCGAGCAGTTCCACAACGACGAACTGGACGACCTGATCTAACTGGTATACGTTCTTGGAAACGTTGTTGGCGTAGGGACCAACATTTATATTGTTGGCGATTCTGCCAACGATTGTCGATGGCTCCGAGCGACCGCGACGAGACAGTCGTCGTCTTCGACCGACGCCGTGATTTCGGTAACGAAGTCGTCAAACTCCGTGTGCTTCGGGTGCCGACATCCGAAAAGTTCCCGAAGGGAATCAAGTACGCTTACCACTACGGCGAGAAAGGGAAGGCCGACCCGTTCCTGCGATACGACAATCACCACGGCGTTCACGAACGACACGAGGGCGAACACGTGGAGGAAATCGACTTTCCGGGATACGAAGCACTGCTCCGGCGGTTCGTCCACGAAATACCCGTCCACGTCGATTTGAGCCGGTGACGACGACCGACCACGTTTCAGATACTCACCGCGTACCCACGCCAAACCATGACCGAACCAGACACCGAACCCACGACGCTGACCATTCGCGTCGAATCGGCCGAGTCGTTCTTCGAGGACGCGCTCGACGATCTCGAACGGCTCGAATCCGACGACGTCGAGGAGAGCCACGTCCTGAGTCTCCCCGATGAAGACGCGCTCGACCGCGTGCTGAATCCGAAAAATCTCGAACTGCTCCGGACGACCCTCAATCGGGAACCCGCGAGCGTCCGCGAACTCGCTCGCTTCGTCGAGCGTGACGTGAAGAACGTCTCGACGGCCGTCAACGAACTCGCCGAACTCGGCGTCGTCGAACTCGAAGCGGAGGGCCGAGCGAAACGACCGGTCGTCTGGTACGACGAAATCGAAGTCCGGTACTCGCTCCGTGATCGGGACCCGGACTCGGGGGACCGAACTGCTGGCGTTTCGTAATCCAACGTGAACCGGCGAGACGGTCGGAGCGGCCGACCAGCCAACTCGACGGCCGACAGTGGACGCGGCGGCCGACCAGCCGACGCCTGCGGTCGCGGGGGGGGGGGGCGGGGGGGCGGGGGGGGCCCGCCCCCCCCCGCCCGCCCCC
>NZ_KZ859506.1:129659-153127 GCF_003382685.1 Halorussus litoreus
GGGGGGGGGGCCCCCGGGGGGGGGGGGGGGGGCGCGGGTGGGGCGGGGGGGGGCCCCCCCCGGGCCACCGCAGCGCTCTCCGTCCGAATCCAGTCCGCCGCGAACAAAATAACCGACTCGAACGCGGCCGTCTCAGACCAGACTCCGGCCGTCGAACTCGCTGGCGTCGTACTCCATCTCCATCAGGTCCAGAATCGTCGGCGCGATGTCGTAGAGGTCCACGTCCTCGACGGTCGCCTCGGCGTCGTCGACGAACAGCGAGGCGTTGTCGAAGCTGTGCATCCCGTTGCGCGGGCCGTGGCCGAACACGTCGTCGTGGCCCTTGAATCCGGCCTTGAGGTCGAAGCCGTAGTTCGGGATGGCGACGAGGTCCGGCGCGATGTCGTCGTGGTCGCCGCGGAACGCGTCTTCCTTCTCGACCACACGGTCGACGACCTTTCGGCCCTCGGGGCCTTCCAGCGATTCGATGGCTTCCTTGAGCTGGTCACGCTTCTGTTCGTACTCGCTCTCGGGGACGCTCCCGCGGGGCTCGCGGCCGTCGAGGTTGATGTAGAACCGGCCGGGAATGAGCGAGTAGGCCTCGGTGTCGTCGCTGATGTCGCCCAGTTCCTCGTGGTCGTCGTCCTCGTAGGAGAGCCAGCCCTCCTGTCGGAGCCACTCGTTGAAGTGGACCTCGTAGTCGAGGCTGGTGAACCCGTGGTCGGAGGCGACGACGAGGGTCACGTCGTCCGGGAGGTTGTTGCGAATCTCGCCGAGGTAGCGGTCGATCTTCCGGTAGAAGTCGACGAACTCCTCCTCGTACTCCATGCCCTCCTCGTAGTGCTTGTAGAGGAAGTGGTTCACTCGGTCGGTCGCCATGAACACGCCGAAGAACAGATCCCAGTCGTCCTGCTGGAGGTAATGTTTGAACGCCTCGTATCGGGCGTCGACCGTCTCGTGGGCGTTCTCGATGAACTCGGACTTGTCCTCGTCGTGGCCGAGCTTGGCGTTGGCATCGATGCGATAGTCGGTCGACTGGAGGTACTCTCGCATCTCGTCGGGGTAGGCGGCCTTGTCCACGCCCGGCGAGAGGAAGCCCGAGACCATCCGCTGGACGTTGCGCTGGGGCGGGAACGTGACGGGGACGTTCATCACGGTGGCGTCACGGCCGGCCTCCTGTACGCGGTCCCAGAGCCGGGTCGCCTGTACGTCCCGGCCCATCGGAACGTAGGTGTCGTACGAGCCGATCTCCCGGTCCTGGAAGCCGTACACGCCCGTCTCGCCGGGATTGACGCCGGTGGTCAGGGAGGGCCAGCACGCCGAGGACTCGGGCGGCACGATGCTGTCGATCGGCCCGGCCGCGCCCTCGTCGGCGAGCGCGGCGAGGTGTTCGAACTCTTCGAAGTGATCCTCGAGGAAACTGTACGGGACGCCGTCGATGCCGACGAAGGCGACCCGTGGTTCGTCGTCGCCGCGAATACGGTCGAACAGACCCATGCACCCCGATACGAGGACGGGATACAAGAAATTTCTTTTCGCAGTACGGCCGCTCGACGTGAACGACCGTGAAGGATTCTACAGGTCCGCTGTCTCGGCCGGTGGTGAACGACACGGGCGGACGACGGTTCAGCTGTGGATGCCCATCGCTTCGATCTGCTCCTGATAGCGATTTCGGATGGTGACTTCCGTCACCTGCGCGACGTCGGCGACCTCGCGCTGGGTCTTCTTCTCGTTGCAGAGCAGCGACGCGGCGTAGATCGCGGCGGCCGCGTAACCGGTCGGCGATTTGCCCGACAGGAGTCCTTCCTCGGCGGTGGTCTCGATGATCTCGTTGGCCTTGGTCTGGACCTCCTCACTGAGTTCGAGTTCCGAACAGAAACGGGGGACGTACTTCTTCGGATCGACGGGTTTCATCTCGAGACCGAGTTCCTGGGAGATGTAGCGGTAGGTTCGGCCGATCTCCTTGCGTTCGACCCGCGACACCTCGGAGATCTCTTCGAGGCTTCGCGGGATGCCCTCCTTTCGACACGCGGCGTAGAGTGCGCTCGTGGCGACGCCCTCGATGGAGCGCCCGCGGATGAGGTCCTCCTTCAAGGCCCGCCGGTAGATGACCGACGCGACCTCCCGAACCGACCGCGGAACGCCGAGCGCCGAGGCCATCCGGTCGATCTCGCTCAGCGCGAACTGGAGGTTGCGCTCGCCCGCGTCCTTGGTTCGGATGCGCTCCTGCCACTTCCGGAGCCGGTGCATCTGGCTTCGCTTCTTCGAGGAGATAGAACGGCCGTACGCGTCCTTGTCCTTCCAGTCGATGGTGGTCGTCAGCCCCTTGTCGTGCATCGTCTGCGTGGTCGGGGCTCCCACGCGGGACTTCTCTTGGCGCTCCTGGTGGTTGAACGCGCGCCACTCAGGACCGGGATCGATCTGCTCTTCCTCCACGACGAGGCCGCAGTCTTCGCACACGAGTTCCGCCCTGTCGGAACTCTTCACGAGGTTGTCAGAACTGCACTCCGGGCATTCCCGTACACCTTCTGACTCTTCCTCGGTTTGCTCCGCCTCGGCTTGGCGCTCCCGCTGGCGAGTGGACCGTGTCATCGCACTTTTATAGTAGTAGTGCCGACACACTTAAACCCTCGGACGGTTTGGGTCCTCTCTCACCGGTCAGAATACTTGTTCCTCGTCGCCTTCGTCCGCGGTGATTCGACGGCTCGGTATCCGCTGCGGGTCGCCATCGGAAAGCGTAAATGGTGCTGTCGCCGACCAACGCCCATGCCGGTCATCGAGTGCGACGTGGCCGCTGCACGGGAGAAACTGGCCGCCGCCGGGGCCGACGTGCGGGCGGGCAACGACGACCACGAGCGTTGGCGCGCGGAACTACGCGACGCGACTGCGGTCGCTTACGACGGGAAAGTCGTGATACAGGGCGCGAACCCGACGGACGTCGAGGCGGTCCTGCGCGAGCAGGGCGGCCACGCATACGTCTACTTCGACGGCGCGAGCCGGGGCAATCCCGGTCCGGCGGCCGCCGGTTGGGTCATCGTCACCAGCAACGGCATCGCCGCCGAAGGGGGCGAGACCATCGGGCGCGCGACCAACAATCAGGCCGAGTACGAGGCGCTCATCCGCGGACTCAGGGCGGCCCGCGACTACGGCTTCGACTCGGTCGAGGTGAAAGGTGACTCGGAACTCATCGTCAAGCAAGTCACCGGCGCGTGGAACACCAACGACCCCGAACTGCGCGAGCATCGGGTGACCGTCCGGGAACTGCTGACCGAGTTCGACGACTGGGAACTCGACCACGTGCCCCGAGAGATAAACGAGCGCGCGGACGAACTTGCCAACGAGGCGCTCGACGATGCCTGATCGGGACCACTCGGACGAGCGCTCCACGAAGGACGAGTTCGCGGACGAGGACGCCGCGGATGACGAATCCGCGGCGTCCTCGTCCGCGAGCGACGAACTTCCGAAGGACGTGGTACAGCGCGCCGAACGACTCACCCGCCTCGCGCGGGAAGTAGTCGACGAGAGCGAGGCGACGGCCTACCGCGAGGACCGGGACGAACTTCTGGCCGAACACGAGTTCACCGCGCGCGTCCGCGAGGACGACGCCGGCGAGACGCTCGTGCTGCATCCCGACGAGTGGACAGAAGACGGGACGATTCGTACCGACCGCATCGAGGAGACGGGTCGGGCCGTGGAGCTGTCGCTGTCCGGGCCGGGCGATCCCGACGAGTGGGATGCCGTCGAGGAACACAACCGGGAGGTGGCCGCCCGCGTCCGCGAGACGTACGGCGACGTCCACGGCGACAACGCGGCCGCGTTCGCGGACTTCATGGGGAACCACTACGCGCGACCGGTGGAGTCGGCGACCAGCGACGTGGTCGCGGAATTCCTCGAGGAGTACTTCCCGCGGAACGCGTGGCCCAGCGACGACCAGCGCGCGGTCGTCGAGCAGTCCGTCGACTACGTGTTCGATGTCGCGGCCGAAAAATAACGGCAAGTCGTCGCGGTGACGGCCGGGGAACCCGTCCGTCGAGTGCGGACGTTACTCGTTGTCGGCGACGAGGTCGCGGACCTGCTCTGCGCGCTCGTCGTCGGTCACGAACTTCGAGAGCGACCACTGGAGGCCGTCGACGACGACGGCGAGCCCCTCGTCGGTGAGTTCGTACTGGTTCGTCCGCTTGTCGAGTTCGCTCTTCTCCACGTATCCCTTCTCGACGAGCGTGTCGAGGTTGGGGTACAGACGACCGTGGTTGACCTCCTCGCCGTAGTAGTCTTCGAGCTGGCGCTTGATGGCGAGCCCGTACATCGGCTCCTCGGAGAGGATGGTCAGGATGTTCGTCTGGAACGCGGTGAGGTTGCGGGCGGTGCTAGTCTCGGTGAGTGTCTGTGCCTCTGACATAGACTCTGACATCTGGTAATTTGTCACGACGGTATTTAGTCTTTCCCAACTTGCCTGACTTTTTACGGCGTATACGGTAGTTGTACCACCGGACGTTACGTAACTTGGGTCGGATTTCCAAAATTGGTTCTTCGTGTCGCACGTCTTGCCGGTTTCTCCATCGCGCACCACTGCCGGTCGGACCCCGTCGCGAGAGAATGCCGAAAGGACTTTCCGAACTTCGGACGGATTTCCGGACTGCACTATGACGAACCTCTGGGAAGATCTCGAAACCGGACCGAACCCACCCGAGGAGATCTACGCGGTCGTGGAGTGTCTCAAGGGCGAGCGCAACAAGTACGAGTATGACAAGGATGTCCCTGGCGTCGTGCTCGACCGCGTGCTCCACTCGAACGTCCACTACCCGAGCGACTACGGCTTCATCCCGCAGAGCTACTACGACGACGAGGACCCGTTCGACGTGCTCGTCCTCGTCGAGGACAAGACGTTCCCCGGCTGCGTCATCGAGGCCCGTCCGGTCGCGTTGATGAAGATGGACGACGACGGCGAGCAGGACGACAAGGTCATCGCCGTCCCGAGCGAGGACCCCCGGTACGACGAGGTCCAGGACCTCGACGACCTCTCGGACCAGCAGACCGCCGAGATCGAGGAGTTCTTCGAGACGTACAAGAACCTCGAACCGGGCAAGGAAGTCGAGACGCTGGGCTGGGAGGACAAGCAGGCCGCGATGGACGCCGTCGAGCACGCGATGGACCTCTACGAGCAGCACTTCGCGTAACGCCGTCTGCGAGCAGCAGTTCGCCTGACGCGGGTGTCTGAGGGTTCCAATTAGAATTTTCCCCGAAACTATTTGACGTTGGCCCGAACAGGCCGAATCGATGGCTATCGGGACCCCGTTCGGCGGCGTCGAGACCGCCGCCGTCGCAGTCACGCTTCTCCTCTCGGGAGGACTGGTCCTGTACGCCGCCCAGTCGGTCCAGGGCTGGCGGCGCAGGGACGACGCGGACCCCGTCGACGACCTTCGGAAGGCGGTCACCGGCGGGGATCGCGTGGCGCTCGTCGTGCCGGAAGGGCCGAGTACCGACGCGCTGGCCGCCGCGGTCGGGCTCCAGACGCTTTCCGGCGAGTGGGGCGTCACCGCGCGCCTGTTCGCCGAGGGGTCGATCACCGGCGAGGACAGCAAGACGTTCTGCAACATCTTCGACCTCGAACTGTCGGTCATCGGCGAGAACGCGGACGACCTCACCGACTACGACGCCGCCATCGCGGTCGGGGGCGGCGGTGGCGTCCCGCGACTGTCGAACAACCCGCCGGTGGTCGCGGTGGTCCGCCACCGGCCGACCGCCGTCGAGAACGTCCTCACCGTCACCCCGACCGACGACGGCGCGACCTCGACCACGGCCACGAACCTGCTCGAAGCGGAGGGCGTCGTGCCCGACCAGCGGGTCGCCACGGCGCTGCTCCACGGCGTCCGGGCCGGCACGCGAGAGTTCCGGCGCGCGAACGGCCAGCAGGACTACGAGGCGGCGGGCTTCCTCCACACCTACGCTGACCTCGGTCGTATCGAGGACCTCCGGTCGCCGGGCATGAGCGGCGATACTTTCGACGTGATCAGCGACGCTATCGCCAACCGCGAGCGCCGGGCGAGCTTCGCCGTGACCAACGTCGGGACCGTCCCCTCCGTCTCCGCGCTCGACGAGGCCGCCGACACCATGCTCCGACTGGAGGGGGTCTCGACCGCCGCGGTGTTCGGCATCCACGAGGAGACCATCGTGGTCTCCTGCCGCGCGGAGGACGTGCGCACCAACGCGCTCGACATCCTCGACACGGCGTTCGACACCAGCGAGACCACCGGCGGGAACACCGACTCGGCGACCGCTCGGGTCCCGCTCGGGCTGTTCGCGCAGGTCGACGCCGAACACGAGGAGACGCTGGACAAGCTCATCGACGCCAGCACCCGGAAGTCGCTGTTCGAGGCGTTCGAGAGTTCGTAATCGGGTTCACCTTCTCTCCGCTTGCGCGGTCTTCTTCGGGAGTTGTTACGGCCAAACCCAGCCATGTCGAACTCTCGCCGATTCTCGGCGAACCCCGGTTGCTCGCCGGTGCGATTCCGCGCGCAGACTTGCGCGCGGAATCGCACCGGCGAGCGTGCTATCGGCGGTTTCCCACCGCGAAACCAGCTACTGTCGAGCCGAGTGTTACTGGAACGCCTCGCCCGTAGTTTCAAGTACGATGGCGGGACGAAACCGGCCCGTGACCTGAATACTGCCGCGGGGAAGTACGCGAAATCGGCGGTGCGACTTCCCCGTGACTGGACAGCACCACCTGTACACTAAATTGGGAGCCGATAGTCCGTCCCGAGCGGGCAAGGTTCAAATCGCTCCCGACCCAAGGAGAGACGAATGCGTCTCGACGAGTTCATCGAGGGGTTGGGGCCGGACGAGGAGGACCGCAAGCGACGCCTCGCCGAGGAGAAGTCCTACGAGATTCTCGACTACGTCGAGCAGGTCGAGGATCGGTTCGCCGAGGTCACGTCCGGTGACTCGCTGGTCGGGAGCACCTCGCCGTCGGTGTTCGTCGGGCGGTCGAACTACCCGAACGTCTCGACGGGCATCCTCTCGCCGGTCGGCGAAGAGGAGCGCGCTTCCGAGTTCGCCACCAGCAGCGACTGGTACGAGCGTGGGCTCGACATCGACAACGTGCTCCAGTACCGAACCGGTCTCCTGAACTCGAACCACGCCGCGGACGTGACGAGTGTGGCGGACGCGTGGGACGGGTTCGTCGGCACCCAGCGCGAGGTCGCCATCGCGGACCGCCCGGTGGACGTGGAGATCGGGCTCTCGGACTCGCTGGAGCTGGATCTGGACGTGGACGACGTGACCACGCCGACCGGCCCCTCCGCGCGCGCCACCTCCGCGGACCTCACCGAGAATCCCCACGTTCCGCGCCCGGTGAAGAAGACCCTCGAAGACGACGACTGGCAGGCCCAGGGCGCGATGACCTACCTCTACCGTCGGGGGTTCGACGTGTACGAGATCAACGACATCCTGTCCGCGGGCGCGCTCGGCCGCGGGGAGAACCGACGGCTCGTCCCCACGCGGTGGTCCATCACGGCCGTCGACGACACCATCGGGAAGTTCCTCCGGGGCGGAATCCGGACGAACCCCAGCGTCGACGAGACGCAGGTCTGGATGAACGAGTACGTCGGCAACCGCTACTGGGTAATTCTCACACCCGGCCAGTGGGAGTTCGAACTCGTGGAGATGAAGGCCCCGGGGAGTATCTGGAATCAGGACCCCACCGGCGAGACGTGGATGGGGAGCGCCCACGAGGGCTACGAGGGCCGGACGGACTACGTCGATGAGACTGCCGGCGCGTACTACGCCTCGCGACTCGCGGTGCTCGAACATCTCGAATCGGTCGGCCGACAGGCCAAGTGTCTGGTCCTGCGCGAGGTGTCGGACGACTACTGGGCACCGGTCGGCGTCTGGCAGATCCGCGAGAGCGTCCGCAACGCCTTCGAGGGCGTTCCCGGGAGCGCACGCGACCGGGAGCTCGGCGAGCGCGAAGAGCTCGCCGGTGAGTACGGCGAGGCCGAGACGTTCCACGGCGCGGTCCGGGAGCTGATCGACCAGCTACCGGTGTCGCTTCCCGCTCTCCGTCGTAAGTCCCGGATGCTCTCCGGTCTTCAGGCGAACCTCGCGGACTTCTCCTGACCGCGAGTGTCCCGTCAATCCGGAGAAAGTTTATGGGCGTGCTCGCTCCACCTACGGGTATGGTTCCCTCCCTCGGTTCCCCCGCACCGTTCGACCTGCTTGCCCTGTCCGATCCGATTCCCCTGTTCGGGCCGGTCCCCGGCGGTATGGAGATTATCGTCATCCTTCTCGTGATGATGCTGATGTTCGGCGTCCCGCTGGTCCTCCTCGGCGGCGGACTGTACGTCTACCGCGAGTCGAAGTCCGACCAGCCGGCCGGCGAGGAGCTAGCGGCGCTCCGACAGGAAGTCCGCGCTCTGCGCGAGGAGGTCGAGCAGTTGGACGACGACGAGAAGTAGCGAGTGGGCCTCCGCTCGGGCTACGCCGTGTCGAGGTTCGACCACGCTTCGTCGACCAGTTCGCCGGTGTCGGCGACGATGTCGGCCCACGCCTCGTCGTCGGGGGCCATCCCGACGAGTCGCGCGATGCGCATGATGCTGACGTGGTAGACCACCTGCCGCCCGGGCGCTTCCTGCCAGACGACCACGTTACAGGGGAACAGCCCGCCGATGCGATTGTCGCTGGCGTCGAGCGCGCGGTCTGCCATGTTCGGGTTGCACGCGCCCAGCACGTAGTACGGGTCGTGGTCCGCGCCCTCTACCTTCTCGTTGAGCAGTTCGGAGGGCGAGAACTCCTCCGGGACGCCGAACCCGGCGTCCACGAACGCTTCCCGAACGTGCTCGATTGCCTCCTCGTGGTCCATCTCCAGCGTGGCTCGCTTCTCGCCGATGTCTCCGCTCCCGAGTTTCGCGGGGTCTATTGGTAGAGTCATGCAAGACTGCCTTCGCGTTCGACGGTGAAAAGCACGCGCCATCCGGCCGTCGCTGCACGTACCATCCGGCCGACGCCGCACTCCCCATTCGGCCGTCACTCCGGCGAACTCACAGCGGAAGCGGCAGCCACGACAGCCACCGGAGCACCTGTTCGGTGGGAATCAGCGGCGGGTGGAGCACCAGCCAGTCGAGAAGGCCGAGGCCGATGCCGTGGGCCACCACGGAGGGCAGGATGGAGTTGCTCTTGTAGTCGACGGCGCCGAACAGCACGTCGGTCGGCCCGGACAGCAGCAGTTCCAGCGGCGGCTTCCCCGTGTGGTGGAGCGCGTACACCACCGGGCTGATGAACACGCTCTTGAACCCGATCTCGCGCACGCCGACGCAGAGCAGCCCCCGGTAGTACGTCTCGGCGGCGAGCGCGATGACGAACTGGGCGAGCGCGTGAGGCAGGAACTGTTCGAGCGCGGCGCTCGTCTCCCACATCGGGTAGTACGCCCGGATACTCGGCAGCGACGACCCGACGACGTAGAACGGAATCACGAAAAGCGACAGCAGAACGGTGTTCCGGATCGCGGTGCGGTCGACCCGGTAGCCGAGGTGGCGGCCGTGGCGCGCGGCCAGCGCGAGCGGCGCGAGGATGTAGACGATCACGTCGCGGACGAGCCGGTCGGACAGGCTGGTCACGTCCCACGCCATCCAGACGACGGTCAGCACGGCGCCCGCGAGGAGCGCGCGCTGGACCCAGCTCAGCCGGGCGACGCCCCGGCGGACCGACCGGGCGACCGACACGCTACTCGTTCGCGGTCGGCACCGGACCGGTACCGACGACGCCCCGAACCGTTTCGAGGAACTCCCGCCGGCTCTCGAAGTACGTCTCCTCGACCTCGTCCAGCAGCGACGCCACCTCGCGCGGTCCGTCGGGCGTCCGAACGGTCGCGTCGCCTTCCTTCCGGCGGATCTCGCTCTTCTGGATGGGCCAGTGGAGTCGCGAGGCCACGCGCGCGAGCGGCGCGCCCTCGACCGGCTCGCTCTCGCCGAGCTCGACCGCAGGTTCGGCTTCTTCGTCGTTGTCGTCAGCCATACGCCCGAATTCGGAAGCCCAGGGATTAGGGTTTTCGATACGACGCAACTCGGCTCGCACGCTCGTCACGCTCCGATTCCACTCCAGTCGCACCCCCATCGCGTCCCGAAACACCGAACCACCTCCGCGACGAACCCCGGCGCATGCGAACCAGTCTCAACGTTCCGGACGACGTGCTCGCGGCGTTCGACGAAACGTGGCAGGCCGAAGGCCTCGACTCGCGGTCCCGGGCGGTCCGGGAAGCAATGTGCGAGTACGTCGAGTCCCACGCGGAACTCGAATCCGCCGAAGGTGACGTCATCGCGGTTCTGGCCTACGACTACGAACACGACGCCGTGATTGGCGACCTCCACGCGGTCCAGCACGCCTTCGGTGACGTCATCACCGCGACCAGCCACGTCCACCGCGGCGAGTGGTGTCTCGAAACCGCGTTCTGCGAGGGGCCCGCGCCGGAGGTCCGGGAACTGGTCTACCGCCTCCGGGACTTCGACGCCGTGGCGCGCGTGACGGTGATGGTGCTCGGCGCGGACCGCTGACGGAAACGTCGCCCTGTTTATCGGCTGTTCTCGCTACTCGACCTGCTCACGGAGGCGCTCGACGCCGTCCTCCAGCCGGGTCAGCGCAACGTCGGCGTCCATGTACCCTTGGTCGTACTCGCCGTACACCGTGTCGGCCTCGTCCAGAAACTCCTCGACCGCGTCTTCGAGATCGCTCATACAGCTACCGAGGAGCGACGCCGAGTTAGGTCTGGTGAACTCGCGACGACTGTCGACCGTCGTTCACCGCTAGCCAACCTTCCGACATCGCTCACCACTGGTGAACCTCTCGCCGAAGCGCGCCGGCGGACCATCCGCCGAAGCGCGCCGGCGAACCTTCCGACAGAACACGCCGGCGGATGTTCCGACCGAGAACCTGCGTCCGCGCGAGCGCAGCGAGCGCGGTTCGCCGGGCGCGGCGGGGAGCTTCGCGTCGACGCGAGCAGTGCAACCGCGAGCGAACGAACGTGAGCGAGCGGACCAAGGAACCCCCGAAGGAGCGAGAACGAGGCGGCTCCGCCGCCTCGTTCGGAGCGACTGAGGGGGTGACGCCGTGTTTTTCATGAAAGTTTTGCCAGGGAGAGTGCGCCTACGGCGCGCTCGACCGCAGCAAAAGTTTCATTGGAACATCCGGAGCGGCTGGGCCTGCGAACTCTCGTCGCTTCCGGCCTCGCCCATGCGCTGGGCGAGTTGCTCTTTCTGCTCGCTGATGTCCTCGGCGCGCTCCACGAGGTGGTCGGTCTCGATGGACAGGTCGGTCAGTGGCGAGATGCCTTTCTCGATGAGGATGTGGGCCGCCTCGGGGTCGGGGAACTTCGGGTCGCTCTGGACCACGAGCCCGTAGGCGTCGAGGTCGCGCGCGGCCGCTTCGTGGATGAGCGCGCCCGTGGGGCCGCTGACTGCGCCGCGCTCGGGCGGGAGACCGACGTCGTGGTCGTCGAGCTGTTGGCCCGCCGATCCGGTCGCGATGCCGTACAGCGACGGAATCTCTCCGGGCTCCTTCTCGCGGGGCAATCCGCTCAGGAAGATCGGCGTGCCGTCGTTGTCGACCAGCCACTCGGTCACGCAGTCGGCGAACTCCGTCGCTGTCGAGGCCGACACCGGCACGTCGCTCTGGAGCGCGACGAGGTCGCGCTCGGCGTCGGCGTACAGCCTGACCGGCGGTCGGACCTCCCGGCTGCCCTCCTCGTACACCGAGATGCGCGGCAGCCCCTCGCAGTCGATGCTGGCGTAGTAGGTCATGTCGAACTGGTCGACCACGTGGTCGGTCGCAAGCTTGCCGACCAGCCCGACGCCGGGAAGCCCCTCGACCAGCGTTGGTTCGTCGAGTTGTACGTCGTCGGCGACGACGGTGACGCGAGCCATGCCTTGGAGTTGTGTCAGCGAGCGCATAAAGGTCGGGGCTACGGGTTAGATGACGGTCAGAACGAGCGCGTGATGGAGTCGGTTGCTACACCGAATCGCTTCCCGGTTCGCGGGAACGCGTCCGGTCTGGTTGCTGTGCGTTGCTGGCTGGGCCGCGCAGTCCTGCGCGGCCCAGCCAGCAACGCACAGCCGTTATGTCGCACAACTGCCGCGTTCTACAGTCGCTACGTCTCGGGTTCCGATCCCGAGGTGTAGGCCATCTCCAGCCGGAGCACCGCCGTGCAGGAGACGTTCTCCACCTCGAAGTCGATCCCTTCGACCTGCTCGTTCAGGTAGCCGTTGCATCGGCCCTCCTCGATGATGTTGTCTATGGTCGCCGGGGAGCCACACTCCGGGCAGTCGAAGTAGTAGCCGTCGCGGGCCTCGTGGATGGCGTCGGGTTCGAGTTCCATCCGCACGGCCGATTCCCAGTCGATGTCGGCGAGGTCGTCCTCTCCCATGGACTGGCTGACGGGAGAACGACGGGTAACAGCTACGGCCGTCGACCTGTCGAATGCACGCGTCGCGTCCGCTTTCCGAAACCCACAAGCGCGACTCGCGCCAACTCTGCACCGATGGAGACACTGGAGCGGTACGAACCACTCGTCGCGGAGTTCGACGCCTTCCGGGAGGCGTGCCGGCGACCGCTCCCCTCGGTCGTCCGGGTCAACACCGTCAAGGCGACGCCCGACCGGGCCAAGCGCGCGCTCGACGAGGAGGGAGTCGGCTGGACCGACCGCGAGTGGTCCGACACCGTGCTGGAGTTGGACACCGACAGCCCCGGCAGCACGTGGGCCTCGTTCCACGGCTGGATCAACGGGCAGGAGGAGGTGTCGGCCATCCCGGCCGAGGTCCTCGCACCCGAGCCCGGCGAGCGCGTCTGGGACGCCTGCGCCGCACCGGGAAGCAAGACCACCCAGCTCGCGGCGCTGATGGACGACGAGGGGCTGGTCGTCGCCAACGACAACAACCTCGGGCGGCTCTCCGCCCTGCGGTTCAACACCGAGCGACTGGGCATCACCAACACCGTCGTCACGAACCAGGACGCCCGGAACTTCTCGCTGAAGCCGTTCGACTTCCGGGAGTTCGACAGGACGCTCGTCGACGTGCCCTGCTCGTGCGAGGGGACCGTCCGGAAGAACCCCACGACGCTCGACGACTGGTCGCTCGACCACATCCGGAGCGTCGCGGGCGTCCAGAAGGGCATCCTCCGGCGGGCGATCCAGGCCACGAAGCCGGGCGGCACCGTCGTCTACTCGACCTGCACGTTCGCTCCGGAGGAGAACGAGGCCGTGCTCGACCACGCCCTCTCGGAGGAGGACTGCCGACTCGTCGAGTTCGACTTCCCGCTCGACTCGCGGCCCGGCGTCACCGAGTGGGACGGCGAGGAGTACGACGAGAGCGTCCGGAAGGCCAAGCGGTTCTACCCGCACCACAACGACACCGGCGGGTTCTTCTGCGCGAAACTGGAGGTGGGAGAATGAGCGACGAAACCCCGAAGAAGACGAACGACGGCCAGCGGTTCGACCGGCTTCCCGAGACCGCCGACGACCGCGAGGTCGAGGGTCGCGCGACCCGCGAGGAGGTCGTCGAGTGGTGGGACCGGCGATTCGGCGTCCCGCCCGAGACGTTCGAGGGATATTCGTTCTGGGAGAAGGGAAAGGGCAAGATCTGGATCCTCCGTGGCGAAGTGACCTCGCCCATCCGCGTCGAAGCGCTCGGCCTGACGTTCCTCAGGACGCGACAGGAGCACTGGAAGCCCACCACGAACGCGGTCCAGCGGTTCGGTCGCGAAGCGAGCCGAAACGTCCTCGAACTCACCCGCGAGCAGGCCCGGCAGTTCGTCCGCGGCGAGACCCAGGCAATCGAGTGGGACGGCGACTGGGGGTATCTGGTCGTGGCTCACGAGCTCGCGGGCGACCTGGCGCCCCTCGGCGTGGGTCTGTACGTCCACGACGAACTCCGGAGTCCCGTGCCGAAAGGGCGCCAGCGGGAGCTCTAGTCTTTCTTCCGCACCGTCCCGCCGCCCAGCCCCTCCCACTCGACAGCGTAGCCCAGTTCCGACAGGAACGCGCTCGCGTCATCAATCGCCCGCTCGGCCAGCACCGACTCGGCCTCCGAGAGCGCCATCCCCGCCTCGATTTCGTCACCGAGGTCCTCCAGCACCGCGGGGCGCACGAGGGTCCGACCCACGCGCTCGTGGTCGGGGAACGCCTTCTCCTCGACGGCGGCCTCGCTGACGCCGTACTGCTCGGCGAGGTCCGCCAGCGAGACGGCGTCGGCGTCTGGCGTCAGTTCGTCGGGGAGGGCGGCCGCGCTCTCGGCGACCAGTTCGTCCTCGTAGCGCCGGAGCGCGTCGCGCACGTCCTTGAGCCGGACGGTCCCCGAGTACGGGATGGCGCGGTGGTCCCGGGCCTCGATCGCCTCGCCGACGCCCAGACTCTCGTCGACCGCGACCAGCAGCTCCACGTCCTCGACCGTCTCCAGTTGCGAGAGCTTCTTTTCGACGTACTCGGGCGTCCAGAACCCCATGATCTCGAAGAAGACGCGGAAGTCGGCGGGCGACTCGGCCGTGGCCGAGTCGCCCGCGGGCCGATAGTCGAACGCGAAGTCGGGGATCATCACCCGCGCGCCGGTTTCGAGCGGTTCGGGCTCGCGGGTGAGTTCCCAGTCGAGGTCAAGCGACTCGAACCGGGCGGCGAAGTCCGCCTCCACGCCGCTGTCGAAGGACACCTCCGTGACCGGCTCCGTGCCGGGCACCCGGACCGGGTCGTCGGCCGACAGTGAGAGCGTGCGCTCGGTGCCGTAGTCGTCGACGGTCGCTTCGAGCGTCCAATCGTCGGCCTTCGCGATCGTGCGGAGCAGGCGCGCGAATCGGGTGCCGTACCGCCGGGTCGACCGGAACAGGGCGTCCGGACCGGTGACGACGACTTCGCGGTCCGAGACATCGCGCTCCGCTCCCGCCCCGCCGGTTTTCCGGATCTCGTACAGCAGGCGCAGGCGCTTGACCGCCGACACGAGCGCTTTCGGGTCGGTGGTCCGGACTCGGACCTCGGTCGCATCGAACATCGCGGTCTGGGCCAGCGATAAATTGTACTGTGCGAGCAACTGGTCGGGGTCCCATCGCGAGTCGAACGCCGCGAGCACCTGTCGCTCGTCGAGGTCGGCGTACAGCGAGTCGGCGACCGCCTCGGCGTCGACGCCGAGGCGGTCGCCGGCCCGCCGGAGGGCGTCGTCGCGCTCGCGCTCGGTGACGACTGCAGCTTCTTCGGCCGCCTCGAAGGCCATCCGGCGGGCGCGCTCGGGGTCGACCGACGCGCGCGTCTCGAAGACGGCCTCGCGGTCGAGCAGTTTCGCGAACCCGCGGACGAGCTTGAAGTGGTCGGCCTCGGTTTCGAGTTCCGTCAGCGCCGCGTCGAGTTCCGCGCGCGCTTCGCCGACGTGGCCCTGAAACGTCCCGAGAACCCGGGCGGCCAGCGGGCGGTGCTCCCGGCCGGCGAACACCGGCCGGTAGCCGCCGCCCGCCCGCGAGACTCGCAGCAGGTCCTTGGTCAGCATCGGTCCGTGGTCTGCACACCCGGTAGTCGGGGCGGCGCGTACAAAAAGCGACGGAAGACAGAAGACTCATTCCGCTGGACTGGAACTCGGACCTATGCGCAGACGTGACACGCTTCGTACCTGTATGGCGCTCGGGGCGACCGGGGGACTCGGGCTCCTCGCGGGGTGTTCTGGCGGGAGCGACGCCGGTCCCGAAACGCAGACCGGGCAGTCCGACGAGCCACTGGCGGTGTCCGACTTCAACTACGAGGAAGGTGACTCGGGTAATCTGGTCGTCACCGCGACCGTGACCAACGCGGGGGAGTCGGAGGCGACGGGCTACGTCTACGTGACGGTGACTGCCGCGGAACCGACTCGCACGACCGAGAGCGAGGATTCCGCCGACGCCGACGCGACGACCGATGGTGGCGACGACGCCGACGCGACGACCGGCGAAGCGACCACGACCGACGACGGCGACGACACCGTGGCGTCTCGCCGGTCGATAGAGGTGGCCGTCCCCGGCGGCGAGACGAAGACGTTCGAGATTCCCTTCGAGTTCACCGTCGACCAGTTCGAGCGGCAGGGGTCGCTCGAGATCGACCTTCGGAACTGAGGCTGGAAAATCCGCGTCCCGCGAAATCACGCCCCGTCTCTCTTACCGCCGTCGCTCGGCCACGCGCTCTTCGGCTGTCTCGGCGCTGACGACCTCGTACAGCAGCGCGGCTCGCCCGTCGTCGTTCGGTCGCAGGACCCGGCCGAGTCGCTGGGTGAACTCGCGCTCGCTTCCGCTGCCCGAGAGCACGACCGCGACGTTCGCGTCGGGCACGTCGACGCCTTCGTCGAGCACGTTCGAGGTGACGACCCGCGAGTAGGTTCCCTCGCGGAACCGATTCAGGATCTCGCGGCGCTCGGCCGCCCCGGTCTGGTGGGTGATGGCGGGGAGCAGAAATCGCTCCGAGAGTCGGTAGACCAGATCGTTGTGCGCGGTGAACACGATGACCCGGTCGCCGCGGTGGCGGTCCAGAATCGTCTCGAGCGCGGCGACCTTCCCCTCGCTGTTCATCATCACCTCGCGGGCGCGCTGTTTGGCGAGCAGCGCCTCGCGAGCCTCGGGGTCCGAGCCCGAGCGCTTGACCAGTTCCTGGTAGTCGCTCCCGCTCTGCATCCGGATGTTCGATCTCGCGAGGTAGTTCGTGAACACCTCGTTGGCCGCCTCGTAGCGCTGTCGCTCCGCGTCGGTGAGTTCGACCTCGACGCGCTTGAGGTCGTACGGTGCGAGGTGGTCGCCCGCGAGTTCGTCGGCCGCGATGGCGTAGACGCGCTCGCCCAGCAGGTCGGCGACCACCTCGTGTGCGCCGTCCGGGCGCTCGAACGTCGCGGTCAGGCCCATCCGCGCGGGCGCGGCCAGCAGGCGAGCGATGTCGCGGTAGCCCTCTCCGCCGAGGTGATGGACCTCGTCGAAGATGGCGAGGCCGAACCGGTCGCCCAGCTCGTCCGCTCGGAGGTACGCCGAGTCGTAGGTCGAGACGGTGAGCGCTTCGACGATCTGCTCGCCGCCGCCCAACTGGCCGACAGGGACGCCGAACTCCGTCTCCAGTTCGCGCCGCCACTGTTCGAGCAGGTCGATGGTGGGGACCACGACGAGCGTCGCCGTCTGGAGGTCCTCGATGGCCTTCAGCCCGATGACGGTCTTCCCGCTCCCGGTCGGGAGTTCGAGCACGCCGCGGCGGCCCGCGTCCTCCCAGGCGCCGAGCGCCTCGGCCTGGTACTCGCGGAGTTCGTACGAGGACGCCACGTCCGGGAGGTCGGGCGCGTCGAGTACGCTATCGTCGTACGAAATGGCGCGCTCGTCCAGCCAGTCCCGGAGCGCGGCGTACCGGAAGGCCGGCGCTCGAAGGGTCTTCGAGCGCTCGTCGGCCTCGACGTACGGGAGGGCGGTAGACGAGTCCGACGGGTGGTCGGCAGACAGGTCCGACGCCAGCGCTGCATCGGGGCCGACCTCGATCCGGACGGTCCCGTCGTCGAAGGCGAGTGTTACATCGGCCACTGTTCGGTCGCTCCTCGGCGCTCCGTCGACTTAAGCGGCGCGTCGCTCGGACGCGCGTCGGTGGTCTTCCGACGTCGTTTCCGGCGACGGGGCGCGCGGCCAATCGCGAACGCCCCGCTGTCCACCGATGGTTTTCGAGAGTCACACCAGACGACCTTTCAGACGGCGGTTGCTACTGCCGGGTATGAACCGACGCGACTACCTGCGGACAGCCACCGCCCTCGGACTCGCGAGCGGGGTCGCGGGCTGTGCGGGAGTCCTCGACTCGGACGGGAACCCGGACGTGACGCTCCCAGAACCCGACCGCGAGGTCGGCAGCGAAGACCTCCCGTATCCTGCGTGGGGCCAGCAGGTGCCGGACGTGACGCTTCCGGCTCCGCGGGCGGACCGCACGGTCGAACTCCGGGCAGTGGACGAACCCAGCGTGCTGACGTTCTTCTACAGCCACTGCAACACGGTGTGTCCCGTGCTCATCTCGACGATGCGGAACGTCCACACCCACTCGTTGAACAACGACTACGCCGACGAGGTGACGTTCCTCCCGACGACGTTCGACCCCCAGCGCGACGACGCCGAGCGACTGGGAACGTACGCCGACGAGATGAACGTCGACCCCGACGCCGAGAACTGGCAGTTCCTCCGGCCCGAGTCGCGTGACCGCGCGAAGTCGGTCGTCCAGGAGCAGTTCGGCGTCGCGTTCGACCGGACCGAACCGGAGGAGATGGACATGTACATGTTCACCCACAGCGCGCTCACGTTCCTCGTGAACGCCGACGGGTACGTCGAGCGCGCCTACCGGTCGAAATCGCCGGACGCCGAACGGATAATCGACGACCTCGACACCGTGCGGTCATGAACAGGCGACGCTTCCTGACGGCGGCCGGTGGCCTCGGTCTGACCGGTGCGAGCGCGTGGGTCCTCCGGAACGGCCTCGGGTCCGACGCCGACTCGGCGTTCCCGATGCAGGTCGATACCATGGACGCGCCCGGGTCGGAGGCCGGGCGGGCCCGGGTCCCGGCCAGCGACACGGTGACGATACTGGACCTGTTCGCGACGTGGTGTAGCCCCTGCGTGGAACAGATGGACGCGCTCGAAGCGGTCCGCCAGTCCTACGGCGACGACGTGACGACGATCTCGGTCACCAACGAGCGCCTCGGCGGGTCGCTCACGAAGAGCGACGTCCGCGAGTGGTGGCGCGACAACGACGGCGCGTGGACGCTCGGCCTCGACCCCGACAGCGAACTCATGTCGGCGCTCGGCGCGGGCGGCATCCCCCACGTCGCGGTGTTCGACGCCGACGGTTCGATCCGCTGGCAGGAGACCAGCCTCTCGGACGCCGAGACGATCGGTGAACGCGTCGACGCGGCGCTCGACGACGCATGACGGGCGCGGAGTTCGTCGGCGCGCTCGCGTTCGCAGCGGGAACGGGCGTGACGACGTTCTTCGCGCCCTGCGCGTTCCCGCTGCTGCCGGGCTACGTCGGCTACTACGTCGACAACAGCGACGACTCCACGGGCGTCGTCTCCGCGGGCGCTGCCGCCGGGGGCGCACTGGTCGCGCTCGGTGCGGTCGCGGGCCTCGTGTTCCTGCTGGGCCGGACGGTCACCGCCGTCCTGCCGCTGTTCGAGCCTGTCGTGGGTGTCGGACTGGTCGCGTTCGGCGCGCTGATGCTGACGGGGCGCGCGCCCGACCTGCAGGTGGTGCTGCCCGAGCGGCCGTCGTCGCTGGCCGGCTTCGCAGCCTTCGGTGCGGTGTACGCGGTCGCCGCCGCTGGGTGTGTCGCGCCGGTGTTCTTCGGCGTGGTCACGCAGGCGCTCGCGTTCCCACCCGCTCGCAGTCTCGCGGTTCTGGGATCGTACGCGGGCGGGGTCGCGGCCCCGCTCGTGGGCGTGACGCTCCTCACGAGCGCCGGCGTCGAGACGTGGCGCGACCTCGGGCGGTATTCGGGGTCGCTGGAGCGGGCGGCCGCGGTCGTGATGATACTCGCGGGCCTCGGCCAGCTGTACCTCTCTATCGTCGTGCTCGACGTGCTGTAGCGGGTCCCGCCGGACGGGCCGAGAGCGACCCGCCAGTAAAGCTTCAAGCATCGCACGGCCGTACGTCCAAGCATGAACGCAGACGAGTTCCCCGAGGAGATCGAGGCCGCCAAGCGGACCCAACTCGACCGGCTCGGCTCCCAGCAGTCGCTGGTGGCGCTGACCGACGCCGACCTCGCTGCCGAGCAGGTGCTCCGGGCCGCGGCGCTGAGCGAGCGCGCCGCCCGCGAGACGTTCGGCGAGTGGGCAGACACGGATGACAACGAGGCCGCCGCCGAGGTGTTCGGCGCGCTGGCCGAACTGGAGGCCGACCACCACGAGCGCGTCGTGGCGGAACTGGACGACGAGAGCGTCGAGAACGCCGCGAAGGCTGCCGAACTGGACCCGATGCACGAACATCTCCGCGAACTCGACGAGACGGTCGAGCGCGCGGCGGGGCTGGTCGGCCGGGCGCTGGTCGCCGACCGGACCCAGTTGCAGGTGGTGAATTTCTTCGTCAACGAGGCCGACGAGCGCCGGGCGGACCTGTTCCGGGAACTGCGCGCCGACACCCAGCAGGGCGTCGCGGAGGGCGTCGAACTGCTGGCTTCGCACTGCGAGTCGGACGACGACTGGGAGCGCGCCCGGGCGACCGCCGAAGCGGTCGTGCAGGTGGCCTACGACGACTACGCCGAGACGCTGGACGGGATGGGTCTGGACCCGAAACCGATCTGCTGAACGCTTGGAATCGGAGTTGTGAGGATTCGGTCGCACTTGGTGCTAGTTCTACTCGGCTGGCGCTCGGGTTCTCTTTCTGCTCGGCGCGTGCTGGCGTCTGCGCGAGGGCACCGAGCGCAGGCTCGTCGGAGCTTTGCTCCGACGATGGCCGAGGACCGCAAGCGGTTGGGGAGGACGAGGTGCGGTCGCGGTGCTGTTGCGGTGGCGGTGCGGTCACGCCGAGGCGCAACGATAGCTAGCTCACTCGGAACAATCAAAATCAGCGTGAAGCTAGCTACTTGCCGTTGCACATGAGAACCGCAACCGCACAGCACCGCAACCTCATGCCTCCCTAGCCTCCTCACTTCCTCGCTCTGCTCGGTCGTTCGTCTCTCTCGCGCGCGTTGCTCGCGCTCGCCGAGGTTCACAAATATTGACTCCGCAACAACCCTAACTCCACGACAATAGTCCAATTGTCACCGAGCCGCTTCCCGCAGACCTAACCGTCCGGACCGCCTACGACCATCCAATGACGCGAGACTCCGAAACCGAGACGGCCACCCTCGCTGGCGGGTGCTTCTGGTGTACCGAAGCGGCGTTCAAGGAACTCGACGGCGTCGAGTCGGTCACGTCCGGGTACGCGGGCGGGCACGTCGAGGACCCGAGCTACGAGGCGGTCTGCTCGGGCGACACCGGCCACGCCGAGGTCGTGCAGGTCGAGTACGACCCCGCAAAACTGGCCTACGAGGACCTACTGAAGGTGTTCTTCACCGTTCACGACCCGACCCAACTCAACCGGCAGGGCCCGGACGTGGGCACCCAGTACCGCTCGGCGGTGTTCTATCACGACGACGAGCAGGCCGATATCGTCCGGCAGTTCGTCTCGCAACTGGAGGCCGAGGGGGCCTACGACGAGGGCGACATCGTCACCGAGATCGAACCGCTGGAGGAGTTCTACGAGGCCGAGGAACACCATCAGGACTACTACGAGAAGAATCCCAACGACCAGTACTGCTCGATTCAGGCCGAGCCGAAGGTTCAGAAGGTTCGCGAGAAGTTCGGCGGGAAAGCCACGCAGTAGCGGTCCGAAACGCTGTTCTTTTCCGGGCGAGCAGAGCCGAGCGGATGCCCCCGTTTCGGGTACTCGACTTCACGTTGGCCCTCTCGCTAGCCTTCGCCCCGCTCGTGATGCCGCTACTGTCGTCAATCGGACAGGCCAGAACCGGCCTCGTGGTAGGGACGGCGATGTCGGCCCTCGTCGCAGTTGCCGTCCTCGCACACGCTCCGAACGTCGAGAGTCGACTCGTCTGGAAGTTCGGCGGGCTGACGTTCCTCGTCTCCGCTGGCGTTCACCTGCTGACTGGTACAGGGGCGAACGCCGGGGACGCTTCCCCCATCGTCGTCGTCGCTGCGTGGGCCGTCTCGGTCATCGTCGGAGGTACAGTCGTCTTCCGGAACTGATCGAGCCCCGAAGAATCTCTGTCAGCCCGACGAAGCGACGCCTCGTCGAACACAAAATCGGAGAGTTCTGGGCTCGCCTTCGCTTCGCTCAGTCGAACGCCGCGGAGCTTCGCTCCGCGAGCTTGACGTCGGCTACGCCTCGTCAAACAACTCCTCGCCGGCGACCATCCTGTCCTCGACCACGTCCATGTCGAGGGTCACGCCCAGCCCGGGCTTCTCGGGGATCTCGATGGAGCCGTCCTCGATCACGTCCTCCTCGACGAGGTCCTCCCACCAGCCGAGCTGGTAGCTGTGGTACTCGACCGCGAGCGCGTTCGGGATGGCGGCTCCCACGTGCGCGGAGGCCATCGTTGCGACGGGCGAGGAGACGTTGTGCATCGCGACCGGAATGTAGTACGTGTCGGCGTGGTCGGCGATCTTCCGCGTCTCGCGCATCCCGCCGGTCTTGGGCATGTCGGGTGCGACGATGTCGACGGCCTGCTCCTCGATGAGTCTGCGCTGGCCGTGCTTGCGGTAGACGTTCTCGCCCGCCGCGATAGGCGTGGTCGTCTCGTGGGTCACGCGAGCCTGCACGTCGTGGTTCTCGGGCGGCACGGGGTCTTCGAGCCACCAGACGTCGTACTCCTCCAGCGCGTCGGCGAGGCGCTGGGCGCTGCCCGCCGAGAACGTCCAGTGGCAGTCGAACGCCACGTCGGCTCGGTCGCCAACGCTCTCGGTGACGGCCTCTACGATGTCGACCTTGTGGCCGATCTCGGGGTTGCGGAGGTGGCGATTTGCCCGATCCTTCTCGTGGCCCGAAGGCACGTCGAGGTCGAACTTGAGCGCGTCGTAGCCAAGCTCCTCGACCACGCGCTCGGCCTCGTCGGCGCACGCCTCGGGGTCGGCCTCGTCGGCGGTGTGACAGTCGCAGTACACTCGGACCTCGTCGCGGTACTTCCCGCCGAGCAGTTGGTAGGCGGGGAGGTCCAGCACCTTCCCCGCGAGGTCGTGGAGCGCGATCTCGATGCCGGAGATGGCAGTGACCGTCACGCCCTCGATGGAGCCCTCGCCGGACATCTTCTGGACGAGGTGCTCGTACAGTCGGTCGATGTCCAGCGGGTTCTCGCCGACGAGGAACGGCCGCATCCGCTGGATCAGCTCGGGGACGCCCGCGCCCCAGTAGGCCTCGCCGGTGCCGACCACGCCGGCGTCGGTGTACACGCGGACGAGCGTCCACGGGAAGTTGCCGTCGATCATCGTCGTCTGAACGTCGGTGATCTCGAGGTTTCGCGGCCCCGGCGCTCGCTCGGCTCGACAGCCCATCGTCTCCGCCGAGAGGTCCCGCATCGTGTACTCGGCGTTCGGATCGTGGAGCTCCGCGTAGTTCCGAACCATACCGTTGATTACTCGGGCCGAAGTAAAAGTTTGGAGGCTTCAGCTCGGTGCGACCCGAGCGCGGGTACGAGGACGAGGTACGCGCCCGCGACTGTCAGTGCGGCCGCCAGCGGGAGGCCCTCCACCGTGAGCGCGCCCGCCGCGGCGACGACCCAGAACTGTCCGCCGAGCAACGTCCGCTTGTTGACTGGAGGTGTGGCGATAGTCATGGCTACTCGTGCTCCATTTGTCGCATCCATTCCCGGATTCGATTCGGAGGGCGACCGTCGGGTGACAAAAATTAGCAAGGGCTGGCATTAAATCTTCCGACCGTTCAGAATCGCGAAACAAAACGGAACGTTGCGGGCCGGGAGAGGCCGGTCGAGGCAGGACGACCGTCCTGCCTCG
>NZ_KZ859507.1:0-114396 GCF_003382685.1 Halorussus litoreus
CGGCGGCGCGAAATCGCGCCGCCGCGCGACCGGCCGACCTTGGGGAGTTTGGAACTCGTAGACCGAATCTACGAATCCTCGCCATCGGTTTCGCCGTCGCCATCGGTCAGTTCTTCGAGCAGGAACCTCGCTTGCTCGCGGTCCAGCGGGTCGTTGGCGTTCCCGCAGTGGGGCGACTGGACGCAGGCCGGACAGCCGCCGACCGCGCCGCAGTCGCAGGCCCCGATCATCTCCGCGGTGTTTGCCATCAGGTCCTCGACCGTCTCGTAGCCCTCCCGAACCAGTCCGACGCCGCCGGGGTAGCCGTCGTAGATGAAGATGGTGCTCTGGCCGGTGTGGGGATGCATCGGCGTCGAGAGCCCGCCGATGTCCGCGCGGTCGCAGAGCAGTTCCAGCGGGAACAGCGAGATCATCCCGTGCTCGGCGGCGTGGATGCCGCCGGGGAAGTCCCCCCGGTCGGCCATCGTCGACGCCAACTCGTCCGGGACCGTGAAGTAGAGCGCTTTCGTTCGGAGGGAGACCTCTGGCAGGTCCAGCGACTCTCGGCCGAGCGCTTCGCCCGAGGGGTCGCGTCGCTCGAACCCCGTGATCTGCTTGCGGACCGTCACGTCCGCGAACCGGACCACCACGTCGTCGCGGGTCGAGAGCTGCTTCTCCCGCACGTCCTCCTCGACCGTGATGGTCTTCTCGTGGAGCACCTTCGTGTAGTAGTCGGCCCACGTCGGCGAGAGTTCGGCGACCTCGTCGTCGAGGTCGAGGTCGACCACCTCGTAGGACTGGCCCTGATGGTGGTAGATTGCTCCCGGATGGGCGTCGGTCAGCGCGTCGTCGAACGGGAGCGAGGCGATGGTCTCGCCGTTGCGCCTGTCGAGCAGGTTCACCTCGCGGTCGTCGATGGAGCGGAGGCTCATCTCGTGCTGGGGGCTCCCCTCGCCGTCGTACGTCCAGCGCACGCCGTCTTCGGTGGTCCGCCGTTCCAACAGCCCGTCTGCTTCGAGGTCGGCGACGAGGTCCGGGAACGACTCGCCGAAGAAGCGGTCGTCGTCGGGCGCGAGCCACGTCTCGCGGGCCGCCGAGAGCACGTGGTCGGGCAGCAGCTGCTCGTTCGTGGGGTTGACCACCGCGCGCTCGGGGTCGCCCGCGAACAGGTCGTCGGGGTTCGCCAGCAGGTACTGGTCGAGTTGGTCCTCGCCCGCGACGAGCGCGACCAGCGCGGGGTCGTCGCCCCGGCCCGCGCGCCCGGCCTGCTGGAACGCCGCCATCCGGGTGCCGGGGTAGCCGTCGAGCAGTACCGCGTCGAGTTGCCCGATGTCGACGCCGAGTTCGAGCGCGTTCGTGCTCCAGACGCCCCGGACCTCGCCGCTCTGGAGCCCCGTCTCGATCTCCTTCCGGCGGTCGTCCTTCAGCGCAGCCTGATACGCCGTCACGTCGGGCGCGAGGTCGCCGCGACCCCGCTGTCGGAGTTCGTCCGCGCTCTCCATCGCCCACTGCTCGGCGGCCTGTCGTGCGCGGGTGAAGGTCAGCGTCTGGTAGTTCCGCGAGACGAGGTCGGCGAACAGCCGCTTGGTCTCGGCGTGGTTCGACCGGCGGCGGCCCGAGGTGCCGGCCTGCGGGTTCTCGTACTCCGGCGGGTTCCACAGCAGCCAGTGCTTCGGCCCGGTGACGCTTGCGTCCTCGTCGACCAGTCTGAACGACGACTCGGCGGTCCCGGTCACGCTCGCTGCGTGTCCGACCGGGTTCCCGATGGTGGCCGAACAGCAGACGAACTGCGGCGAGGAGTCGAATCGCTCGCAGATCCGCCGGAGGCGCGCGAGCACGAGCGCGACGTGGCTCCCGAACACGCCGCGGTACTCGTGGACCTCGTCGAGCACGATGGTTTCGAGGCCCTTGAACAACCAGTCCCAGAGCCGATGGGCGTGGGGAAGGAGCGCGTAATGGAGCATGTCGGGGTTCGTGAGCACCACGGTCGGCTGGCGGTCGCGTACGCCCCGCTTGTCGGCCCTGCTCAGGCGGCCGGTGTACTGGGCGACCGAGACCTTGCTGCCGAACCCGAGGTCGCGCGCGAGGTCCGAGAGGCTCTCCTCCTGGTCGTTGATGAGCGCGTTCTGGGGCGCGACGTAGAGGGTGCGTCCGCCGTGGTCCATCGCGCGCTCGAACGCCGGCACCGTGTACGCCAGACTCTTCCCGCTGGCAGTCGGTGTGGCGATGACGACGTTCTCGCCGTCCCGGACCGCCTCGATGGCCTCGGCCTGATGGCGGTAGAGGCCGTCGATGCCGCGCTCGTCGAGCGCGCCCACGAGTCGGGGTTCGAGGTCCACGTCGCGAAACTCCCCCTCGCGGCCGGGGACGACCCTGTGGTCCTCGACCTGCGCGTCGTAGTATGGCCTGCCCCGGAGCCAGTCTATCGTCTCGTCCACGGGAGGGCGATAGGGTCGGGGTGCCTAACGCCTTTCGCCGCGCGGCGGAAGTGGTCGGATCGTCCCGCCGGACTGGACCGTTCGTTCCCCGAAGTGAAACTCTCGTTTTGGGTTCGGGAAGAATAACTAAGGGACTGAACGTCGTGTTCGCCTTCGGGGGAGACACACATGGCTGACGACGAACGACGACACGGGGGAGGCGATTACGAGCCGGGAACGACGGACGAACGGGTGGGGATGCAGGCACTCGAGGAGCGCGGCCTCGACCCGGTCGAACTCCGGGAGCGACTCATCGACGCCATCGGTGCGGAGTTCAGCACGTACTACTACTATACCAACCTGCGGATGCACCTCGCGGGCCACGAGGACTACAAGGAGATCACCGAGGACGCCCGCCTCGAAGACCGCGCTCACTTCGAACTGGTCGCGCCCCGGGTGTACGAACTCGGCGGCCACCTGCCGGTCGACATCGGCGACTTCATGGGCCGGGCGTCGTGTCCGCACGCCGAACTGCCGACGCCGATGGAAGGCGAGGGCGTCGACCCGTCGGAGCTCGACGCCGAGGGGATACTCGAAGTGCTACTGGAGGCCGAGCGGTGTGCCATCCGGACGTGGAGCGAGGTCTGCGACATGACCCACGGCAAGGACCCGCGCACCTACGACATGGCGAGTCGAATCCTGCAGGAGGAGATCGAACACGAGGCGTGGTTCGTCGAACTGCTCTCGATGGAGCGCGACGGCGAGATCAATCCGGCGGGCCACTTCGTCCGTGGCGAGCCCGGCGACGCGCCGTACTCGACCAACCGCCGCATCAACGACTCGGCCTGACCATCGGGCTGCAACCGAGAGATGCTAACTCTCGGTCGCGCTCGGTGACTCAAACCACGGGAGACGCCCGGTGGCAAAGTCCACCAGGACGCGCTCGGTGAGCCAGCCGCCAGTAGTGCGCCGGTGAACCGTTCCACGAGTAGCGCGCTGGTGAAACAACCGACAGGGTGGGACTGAAAGGGGCCGCGCGCTCGCGGCCGAAGGCCGAGGTCGTCTCTGCGGGCCAGTATTCGGCGCGCGGCCTGTGCGAAGAGCGCGCCGAATATCCCGCAGAGCGACCGCGAGCGCGCGGGGGCTTTCTAAACATCATTCACTGCAACAGTCAGAGTTCCTTCGGAACCAACGACCGAGAAAATCACGTCCTCTCAGTTTAAGAGGCCGTCACGTTCATCCTCGACGGTCCACAATCCGGTGTCGTGAGCAGCTACACCGTCGAGATCGAGGTGCCCGAGGACTGCAACATAGAGCAGGCCGGGGAGACGGTCACGATAGAGGTCCCGGACACGGAGTACGTCCTCTCTGCCGCCCGGAGCGAGGGACTGTGGCTCCCTGCCGACTGCCAGCAGGGCTGGTGTACCACCTGCGCAGCGGAACTGCTCGACGGCGAGGTCGACCAATCCGACGCCAAGCGCTACTACGAGTCCGACGAGGCAGCCGGCATGATACTACCCTGCACCGCCAAGCCCGAGTCCGACCTCCGCATCCGGGCCTGTCAGTACGACGAGCTACTGGACCTTCGCGCGGAGCACGACAAGCCGCCGGGGCGGTCGAAGCGGTAAGCAGCACATCGCGAGCGCAACCCCCGCCGCAGTTTTACCGCCGGAAATCGTACCCACGACGACCGTGAGCGACCAGTCGACTGAATCCACGAGCGACTCGTCGCGCGAACCCGACTACCACGGCGTCCTCGTCTACGACGGCGAGTGTCCGTTCTGCTCGGCGGCCGCGTCGGCGCTCCGGCGAGTCGAAGGCGTCGGCGCAATCGAGTGGGCAGACGAGCCCGCCCAACGGTTTCTGGCGACACAGTTCGGCGAGGCTCCGTTCGCGCTTGTTTTCGCCGATTTGCGCGAGGAGCGGGTGTACGTCGGCCGCGAGGCCGCCCGGGTTCTCTGCGAGCGCGCCGGGATGCCGGTGCTGATCCAGGACGTGGTGGGCGACAACTACGAGTCCATCGCGGACGCGATCCGGAGCGTGACGGGCGTGGACGAGGAACCGGACCCCTACCACGGCGAGTACCCGATGGCCGACGAGGCGAACCATGCGTTCGCACAGCTGGCCGAGAACGCGTGGCACACCGCGAAGGTGTGAACGCTATCGGTCCCGCGTGACGACCTCGCCGGGCGTGGTGGTCGCGCCCGCGGAGAGTTTCACGCCGGGGTTCAGGCTGGTGTTGATCGCGGTCTTCGCGCCGTCGCCGACGACCACGCCGAACTTGCGCCGGCCGGTCGAGACGCGCTCGCCTTTCACCGTCAACTTGACCGCCGCCTCGTCGTGGCGCAGATTCGCGACGTTCGTGCCCGCGCCGAAGTTCACGTCCCGCCCCAGCACGCTGTCACCGACGTAGCTCAGGTGAGCGACGTGAGAGCTGGGACCGACGACGCAGTTCTTGACTTCGACGCTGTGGCCGATTGCGGCGTTCTCGCCGACAAGCACAGGCCCGCGGAGGTAGGCGTTGGGGCCGACGCTGGCGCCCGCCCGGACGAGCGCGGGGCCCTCGATAACGACGCCCGCGTCGACAGTTGCGCCTTCCTCGACGACCACGTCACCGCGGAGGTCCGCATCGTCGTGGACCTCGCCGCGAATCGCGCGGTCGAGTTCGCCGAGTTTCCACTCGTTGGCTTCCAGGAGTTCCCACGGCCGCCCCACGTCCAACCACCGGTCGAGTTCGACCGGCGAGACATCGTAGTCGGCGACGACGCGGGCGAGCACGTCGGTGACCTCGTGCTCGCCGCGTTCGCTCGCCGGCACGTCCAGCCACTCGCGGGCCTCCTCGGGAAAAACGTAGGCTCCCGCGTTCGCCAGGTTCGTGTCGGGGTCGGAGGGTTTCTCCTCGATGTCGGTGATTGTCGCGTCCCCGTCGTCGTCTCCGTCCTCGTCGTCCCCGTTCTCACCGGTATCGCCCGTGGTCAGAACCCCGTAGTTCGAGGGATTCTCGACTCGAATCGCGCCCACGCTCGGCCCCGACTCCAAGAGAGTCGCGACGCTGGCGGGGTCGTAGAGGTTGTCGCCATTGAGCACGGCGAACGGGCCGTCCAGATGCTTGCGGGCCGCCCGCACCGCGTCCGCGGTCCCGGCCTGCTCGTCCTGGACCGCGTACTCGACCGGGACGCCAGCGTACTCGGTGCCGAAGTACTCGCGGACCGCGTCGGCTTCGTAGCCCACGACCAGGATGAGTTCGTCCGCGCCCGCGTGGACGGCCGCGTCGGCCGTGTGGGCCGCCAGCGGCCGGTCGGCCACCGGCAGCATCGGCTTGGGCACCGACCCCGACAACGGCCGCATCCGCGTCCCCTCGCCCGCCGCGAGAATTACTGCTTGCATGGCCGAGACGTTCGGAGGCTACCCCCTAAAGCCCCCGGAGTCGGATTACTACTTAATGGCCGTGACCCATACTGGCGCGTCCTTTTACGTGCTGACTAACTCTGTTGCAGTAGCACTCGTCAAAGAAGACCTCCTGCGCGTTCGAGAACTGCGAAGCACCTCGAAGTCACGAACCACTTTCCAGGGTAACAACTTAATACGCGTCGTACCGTCATCGACTACAACTCCCGAACATCCCGTGACGTCTACTACACCGAGCAACGTATCCGGAACCGACGATAGACCACGAATGAACATCGATACATCAGACAGGCGACGACTGGAAGAGTGCTCCAACGTCCTCCTGCTGGCACCGTTGACGCCGACGGGCAATCGCGCCTGTTTAGAACTGCTCGCAGCGACCGCCCCGCCCGAGGAAGCGAACGTCGCTGCCGTCACGTACACGCCGCCGCCCGAGACGTGGATCTCCGACTGGAACGCGCACGTCGACCGTCTCCCCGCGGAACTGTCGTTCATCCACGCCAACACGGTCGAGACGACCGGCGAGGACGGGGAAAACGGCGTTCCGGAGGGGGTCACCGTGTCGCGGGTCGACCCGAACCAGCCGATGGACATCATCGCGCCACTCAGCGAACAGCTCACCCGCTGGGCGGACAACGGCAACCAGACGCTGGTGTCGGTCCAGACGCTGACAGTCCTGCTGGAGTACGTCGACTTCGACACCGCGTTCCGGTATCTCCACATCCTCACCCACCGGGTGCAGGCGGCCGACGCCATCGGCTTCTACCACATGGACCCGGACATCCACGACGAGGAGACGGTGAACACGCTCAAGACGCTGTTCGACGCGGTGGTCGAGGTGAGCGACGACGGCGAGACATGGTCGGTGCGCGAGACGTACGGCGACCGGTCGGCGACCAGCGACCACGTCCAGTCCCACGACACCGACGTGTCCGCGCCCGACTCCGAGGAGGGGCTGTTCGCGTCCATCCGGGACTCGCTCAGCGGTGTCTTCTCGGGGCAGGACCGGTCGTCGTCCGGCGGCGTCGACGACACGAACGCCGACGGGACGACCAGTGCCGCCCCGCAGACCGGCCGACAGACATCGGCGGACTCGGGCGTCGACGACCTCCCGGACGACGTGATGCTCACGGACGAGGACCGCATCCGGGAACTGCTCACCCAGTACGGCGGCCGGATGAAGCAGGCGGACGTGACCGAGGAGACCGACTGGTCGAAGTCGACGGTGAGCCGGAAGCTCTCGAAGATGGAGGAGAAGGGCCTCATCACCCGCGTACAGGTGGGCCGGGGTAACCTCGTCTTCCTGAGCGGCTACGAACCGGAGACGGCCAAATCACCCTTCGAGCAGGAGACGGACTGATCATGAGACGAGCAATCACCTCGTCGCGGTCGGACTCCGACGGAACGCACGTCAGTCCGATTCGGTCCACGCACCGCCACGACGTCGCGAAACGCCTCGGAACGACCGTCGAGAGACACCCCAGTTTAAGCGTGAGGAAGTATGAGTGAATCAGTACAACCCGGAAGCGAGAGCGCAACTATGTCCAACGACGCCACAGTGTTGATCGTCGACGACGAGAAGCCGATAACCGACGCGTACGCCCAGTGGCTAGAGGACGACTTCACGGTCCGAACGGCGTACAGCGGTTCGGAGGCACTCGAAAAACTCGACGAATCGGTCGACGTCGTCCTGCTCGACCGCCGGATGCCAGACCTCTCGGGCGAGGACGTGCTCACGCAGATCCACGAGCAGGGGCTCACCTGCCGTGTGGCGCTCGTTTCGGCGGTCGAACCCGACTTCGACATCCTCGAACTCGGCTTCGACGCTTACCTCGAAAAGCCCGTCTCGGAGGCGGACGAACTGCTCGAAACCGTCCGGGCGCTCCTCCGGCGCTCGACGTACGACGCCCAGATGCAGCAGTTCCTCTCGCTCGCGAACAAGAAGGCCGCGCTGGAGACCAAGAAGAGCCCGGAGGAACTCGACGCCAGCGAGGAGTACGACGAGCTCTCGGCGGAGCTGGCCGACCTCCGCGGGCAGCTGTCGGCCACCGCGACGACGCTCGACGAGGACGATCTGCGCGCGGAGTTCTACGACGGGAAGGAGTTCGACGGCGGCGACGACGGTGATGAAACCGACGAGGAGTAGTCGGCCGGACTTCGACGCTGCTGTTTCTATCGCTCGTCAGCATTCCACTCGTCAGCACCATGCTCGTCAGCATTCCACTCGTCAGTACCCTGCCCGCTAGCACCCCGTCCGTCAGCCCGGCGGCCGGACGACGACGATGCATCGTCGTCGTCGTCCGGCCGCCGGGCGTCGAGGCTCGGCAGGTTCGGGTCGCGGTACGGGTTGCGGCCGTACACCGCGTCTTCGAGGTCCTGCTCGTTGAGCTGTTCGCGCAGGACGCGACGGAGCCGGTTCAGGCTGGTGACGTCGAGGCCGTACTTCTCGGTCAGCGCCGAGAACGCCTCCTCGTCGGTGATGGAGCGAAACTGGTCGTAGAGCTCGCTCAACTGGTCGGGCGCGAGCCCGGCGATCCACTCCTGATCGTGGAGCCCGAGGTGGCGCTCGCGCTCGTGGTCGACCACGTGGCGGACGACCACCAGCGCGACCTTCGGGATGGCGCGCTGGCTCCCGAACGCCGTCAGGTCGAGGTCGGCCATGATGCCGACCACGCGGTCGCGCTGCCACGGCGTCAGCGAGAGATCGCTACAGAGCGCGTGAGAGATGCGGAGCTTGTCGAGGCGGTGCATCCGCGAGCTCAGTCCGGTCATCGCGGCGTGGCGCTCCTCGTGGAGCCGTCGGATGCTCTCCGACAGGTCGGCCTCGGGCGACTCCGCGCGCCCGATCTGGGTCGCGCTCGGCGTGACCGGGCCCCACTGGCGGACGGTCTGGTCGCGCTGGAGGTCGGCCCGGCCGACCGCGCCGTCGCCGGGCTGCTGGCTCAGCGGGCGTTCGAGCGCGCGCTCGTCGCCGCGCGGGCCTGACTGCCACGTAGCCTGCGGGTCGGTCCCCCCGTCAGTCATTGGTCGTTCGTACTCGGCGCGAGAAGGTTAAAGGTACGCCCTCGCGGAACTGAGCGAATCGGGATAGGTGTGTGTTCCGAGAGGTATGGATCTCGACAGTTACGACTGGTAAATTGCTGAAGTCTCTGGCGGCGAAGCGTCGTCACTGCGGAGAATTGCGGTCCGGAGAACGCGACCGATTTCCCTCATATCTACCCGTTATCGCGGGAAGCACTTAAAGGACGGCCAGCGCTCGCCGGTCGTCGGTCCGAAAGCGCAACTGACCGCTGCTCGAAGCGACTGACCGCTACCCGAAAAGAGCTAGCCGCGGAGCTAGTCGGAATGAAAGTCCGCCAGAACGCGCGCCCACTTCCCTCGTATCTACCCGTTATCGCGGGAAGCACTTAAAGGAAAGTCGGCTGGTCGCCTCCGGTGCGACCTCAAAGCACCCCCAGCGCCGTCCGAAAGCTATACCGGCTTGCTCGGGAGACGTGCTGGAAATGCTCGGTCTCGCGCTGCACCCGTCGCTCGTCCTCGTACTCGGGGTCGTGCGCTGCTCTCGGACGTGGGCATCACCACGGTCGGGCCGTTGCTCGCACTGTGAATCTTCTTGTCCGCCCGGCATTCCGTTCGCGTCTGCCCCGAAACTCCGGCCCGAGCATTATTCTCTGTCGCCAACCACAAAATCAAGTGTCCCCGGTGAACACTCCCGAGTATCCCGATGATCGAAGTCGACGACCTCCGGAAGGAGTACGACGGGTTCACCGCCGTCGAGGGCAGCAACTTCTCGGTCCCGGACGGCGAGGTGTTCGGCGTCGTCGGGCCGAACGGCGCGGGCAAGACCACGACGCTCAAGATGCTCGCGGGACTGGTCGAGCCGACCGCCGGGTCGGCCAGCGTGGCGGGCTACGACGCCGGGGACCCCGAGATGCGAAAACACCTCGGCTTCCTCCCCGAGGAGTCGCCGCTGTACGAGGACATGACCGCGGTGTCGTATCTGGAGTTCTTCGCGGACCTCTACGACGTTCCGAGGAACGTCGCCCGCGAACGAATCCACGACACGCTCGACCGACTCGATCTGGACCACCGCGAGCGCCGCATCGGCGACATGTCGAAGGGGATGACCCGGAAGGTCGCCATCGCGCGCTCGCTGGTCAACGACCCGGACGTGCTCATCTACGACGAGCCCGCCAGCGGGCTCGACCCGCTGACGACCAACTACATCATCGAGTTCACCCGCGACCTCGCCGTGTCGGGCAAGACCGTGGTGTTCAGCGCGCACAACCTGTTCCACGTCGAGAGCATCTGCGACCGCGTGGCGGTGATGAACGACGGCCGAATCGTCGCGCGCGGGAGCGTCGACGCCATCCGCGAGGAACACGGCCGGACCGAGTACCACGTGTACACCTCGGTCGAGGTGGCGGGTGCGCGAAAGGAAAACGGCAGATACCGCCGCACCGTCGAGAGCATGGACGCGGTCGAGGAGACCCGCGAACTCGCCGCGCGGGCCGGCGGCGAGGTCGAGGACATCCAGACCCACACGCCGAGCCTGGAGGACATCTTCCTCGAAATCGCACAGGAGTCCCCGGACGTGGAGGGCCGACCGTGACGATGAGACGCCGTCGCGGGACTGTCGCCGCGATGGAGGGCCAGCCGTGAAGCTCCGGAAGGTCCTCCGCATCGCGCGGTGGGAAGTGTCCAAGAACGCGGGCCAGCTCGACCGCCGGACCGTCGCAATCGGTCTGGTCGTCCTGCTCGCGGTCGGCGCGCTCACCCCGCTGGTCGCCCAACAGGGCGTCACGCTCGACGACGGCATCTACCGGGTCGGCGTCCCCGAAGACAGCTCGTACCACGACCCGGTCGCGCAGGACGCCAAATTCGTCGCGGTCGAGCCCGACCCGGCGGCGTTCCCCGGCGAGATGGAACTTCTCGTCCGACCGGACGGTCGCGTCGTCGCCGCCGAGACCCCGAAGGGCCGGGCCGCCCTCTCGGACTTCCGGGACACCGTGACGGCGTACAACGACCGGCTGATGACCGCCGAGTCCGACGAGGCCGCGGCCTTCCCGGTGTACGTGTCGGTCGCGTACGCCGAGCAGAACAGCCCCACCGCGAGCGCCGCGGGGTCCGGAGCCGTCCGAACGACCGCGGAAGGCAAACAGCGCCTCGACGGGGAGACCGGTGACGGAAATGGAGCTGACTCGGGGGACGGCGGAACCGACTCGTCCGGCGAGGAGTCCGAGGGCGGGGACGAGCCGATTGGCGCACCCTCGGTCGGTGGCAGCGGCTCCCTGTTCGGCGGGAGCGCCAGCGGCGGCACCCCGGCGGACGTGGCACCGCCGTTCCCGTTCGAGTCGCTGGTGCTCGCGTTCGCGTTCGTCCTCCCGATGAACTTCGTGATCCAGGCGTACGCCTCGACCATCCTCGACGAGCGGGTCAACCAGCGCGGGGAACTCCTGCTCGTCTCGCCCGTCTCTCGCGAGGACATCATCGCCGGGAAGACCCTGCCGTACTTCGCCGGGATGGTCGCCATCGCGTCGGTGACCGCCGTCGGGATCACCACGCTCACGCCCGCAGCGGATGGTGTGGGACCGCTCGGAATCGCGTCGACCGCGGCGATCTCGGTCGCGGCCGTGATCCCCATCGCGCTCCTGTTCCTCGCGTCGTCGTTCGTCGGCGGGATGTTCGCCCGCTCGTTCAAGGAACTCACCTTCGTCACGGTCACGCTGTCGGTGTTCCTGACCGCCTACGCGTTCGTTCCCGCGATCTTCACGAACGTCCACCCCGTCGCGGCGATTTCGCCGCTCACGCTGGTCGTGGAGGCGCTGCAAGGGACCGGGGCTGGGGCCGGACCCGGAGTGGGGGTTTCACTCGGCGACTACGCGTTCTCCACGCTCCCGCTCTACCTCTCGGCGGGCGTCCTGTTCGCGCTCGGCGCGGGCGTCTACCGCGAGGAGGACATGTTCACCCAGCGGTCGGTCCCGCTGAAGTTCCTCGACGCGCTCGACGGCCAGATCTCGGGCCGGCGCTCGGCGGCCAAACTCAGCGCGCTCTCGATTCCGTTCGTCTTCGTCGCGGAACTGCTCGTCGTCGCGCTGTTGTTCGCGCTCCCAGTCTCGCTGTCGATGCCGGTCCTGCTCGTCGCCATCGCGTTCGTTGAGGAGATCGCCAAGAGCGTCCACGTGTACGCCGGATTCGCACACGAGCGCTTCGAGCGGACGCTCCGCTCGGCCGCGGTCCTGGGCGGGTTCTCGGGACTCGGCTTCTTCCTCGGCGAGAAGGCGACCGCGGTGGCACAGCTCGTCGGCCTGCCGGACCTCGAACTCGGGCAGGCCGCGTTCGGCACGGTTACCGGACTCGGCATCGAGGCCTCGCCGCTGGTCCTCGCTGGCCTGCTGTTCGCGCCGCTCGCGCTCCACACGATCACGGCGACCGTCACGGCCGCGGGGGCGACTCGGAACCGCAACTGGTACTTCGGGACGCTCGTGGTTGCGACGCTGGTTCACGCCGGCTACAACCTCACGGTGGTGAGCTACATTGGATAACCGCCTGACGGTCGCTCGCCGGGAACTCGCGTCGCTCCGGAGCGAGAAGACCATCGTGCTCGCCATCCTCATCCAGCTGTTCGTCGCGGCGTTCTCGTCGTTCCTCGCGGTCGGGCTCGTCTCGCTGTACGACCCCGGCTCGGTGTCGAACGGCTTCGTCGTGGAGTTCGCGGTGACCGGCGAGGCGAGCGACGACATCGAGCCGGTCATCGAGGCCGAGGACGGCTGGCGCGCGGTCGAGTACGGCAGCTACGAGACCGCCCTGCGGAGCTTCGAACGGGGTGAGGTTCACGCCGTGCTCCGGGTCGAACGCGGGCCGGCGGGCCGGGCGCAGGTCGACGCCATCGCGCCCGACGGGAACGTCAGGACCACGCTGGTCGTGACCCAGATCAAGAACGTCGTGGAGGCGTTCGAGCGCACCGAGCGCGGCCGACTCAGTTCACGGCTCACGCGCCAGCCGGTCGAACTCCCGGGGGACGCCCCGGCCAGCCCGTACTTCAGCTTCACCTACACGGTGCTGGTCCCCCTGCTCACGTTCCTCCCCATCTTCGTGAGCGGGAGCATCGCGGTCGACGCCATCGCCGAGGAGTACGACCGCGGGACGCTCGAACTCCTCAGGGTCACGCCGCTGACCGCGACCGACATCGTCGACGGGAAGCTGCTGGCGATGGGAATCCTCGCGCCCGCGCAGGCCGGCGCGTGGCTGGCGCTGCTGTCGTTCAACGGCACCGCGATAGCGAATCCCGTCGAGATCCTGGTGCTCGTCGCGGGCGTCTCGGTCGGCGTCGTCACGCTCGGCGCGACCACCGCGCTGGCGTTCCGCGAGCGCAAGCAGGCCCAGTTCCTCTTCTCGATGGGCGTGCTGGTCGCGTTCAGCGCGACCTACCTCCTGCCGGAGTCACCACCGAACGCGGTGGCGAAGCTCGCCATCGGGAGTCCGACCCGCGCGACCCACCTTGCGGTCGGCGCGTACGTGCTCGTCTCGCTGGTCGCGTTCGTCGCGCTCCGGCGGGTCGTGGCGGGGCGCGGGCTCGGGGAGTAAGTCGTTGGCGGCTACGCGGCGGGATGGTGGCGGTGGGGCGGCGGCTGGTCGGCCGGCGGCTCGCCGCCGGCCGACCAGCCCCGATTTCGGTTTGAATAATCAGTCCAGTTCGGTCACTTCTCGTCGGTGTCGCGCCGCGCGGCTTGCTCGGCGGAGTCGCGGTCCAGTACCTCCCGCCGGCCGTGCTCGGCGCGCACCGCCCAGTAGAGCACCAGTCCGCCGCCGACCGCGACGAACAGGAACAGCACGAAGATCGCGATTCCGATTGCTGGCATGAATCGAGATGGGCGCTACCCGAGGAACACGTCCACGATGTCGCTCCCGGCCGAGCCGACGTCGCGGTACAGCTCGGAGTAGCCGCAGTTCAGGCAGGAGACGACCTGGAACTGGTTGGTCTGGATGTCGAACATCTTCGAGAGGCCGCCGCCGGTCGTCGAGATGGTGCCGACGTCGGTCTCGGTGTGGCCGCACTTGGGGCAGCCGTCCTCGCCGCTCGCGGTGTCGGGGGCGTCGTCGAAGGGCATGAGCGGTTGTTCTCGGACTGCTGGCATGAGTTTTGTGGGTGGCCGTTCCGAAGCGGGACGTACGTCGACAACGGTTCTCCCGTTGTTCAGCGTCGTCAGCGCGGCCTTCTTGGTCTCTCGCACCGAAATGAAACGCATGACTGACGGAGACGCTGCGGACGAGGGGGCCGCGGCTGGAAAGCCCGGGGATAGAACGGCCGCGAATCGCGGGCGCACTCCGCCCGGCCCGGACGGCCTCCCGGTAGTGGGAAGCCTGCACGCCTACGCCAGCGACCCGTTCGGGTTCGAGCGCCGGATGGTCCGCGAGCACGGCGACGTAGTCCGCTGGCGGATGGGCGACCGGTGGATGTACCACCTCGCGAATCCCGAGCACATCGAACACGTGCTCGTCCGGAACAACGAAAACTACGTGAAAGGCGAGATCTTCCAGGAGGCGCTCGGGCCCGTCACCGGCAACGGCATCCTGAACAGCGAGGGCGAGTTCTGGCGGCGACAGCGCCACCTCGTCGAACCCGCGTTCCACCCCGAGCGCATCTCGACCTACGCCGGGATGATGGTCGAAGCGACGGCGGGGCGAACCGCGGACTGGCGGGCCGGCGAGACGCGGAACGTCCACTCCGAGATGACCGCTCTCACCCTCGAGATCGTCGGCCGGACGCTGTTCGGCGTGGACCTCACGGGCAAGTCCTCGACGGTCGGCGAGGCGCTCGAAACCGTGATGGCCCGCTCGGAGTTCTCGCTGACCGACCTGCTCCCGGACGCGGTTCCCACGCCCGGGCGGCTGAAGTTCCGGCGCGCCGTCGACACCCTCGAATCGGTGGTCGAGGACATCGTGGCCGAGCGCCGCCGGAACCCCACCGACGAGGACGTGGTGTCGACGCTGATGGCCGCCCGCGACGAGGCGGGCCACGGGATGACCGACCAGCAGGTCCGCGACGAGGTGATGACCCTCCTGCTCGCGGGCCACGAGACCACCGCGCTCGCGCTCACGTTTACCAACTTCTTGCTGGCCCAGAACGGCGAGGTCGAGCGCAGGCTGGTCGCGGAGCTGGACGAGGAGCTGGGTGGGGATCCGCCGACAGTCGCGGACCTCGACGACCTGACCTATCTCGAACGAGTGGTCGACGAGTCGCTCCGGCTCTACCCGCCGGTTCCGGGCATCGTTCGCGAGCCGGTCGCGGACGACAAAGTGGGCGACTACCGGATTCCAGCGGGCGCGACCGTGAGCATGGCCCAGCACGTGGTCCACCGCGACCCCCGGTGGTACGACGACCCGATGGCGTTCCGGCCGGAACGCTGGACCGACGAGTTTCGACAGTCGCTGCCCCCGCTGGCGTACTTCCCGTTCGCGGCCGGGCCGCGCCGGTGCGTCGGCGACCGGTTCGCGCTGCTGGAGGCCCGCCTCGTGCTCGCGACGATATTGCAGGAGTACCATCTGGAACTCGTGTCGTCACCGAGTCTCGACCTTCGGCCCTCTATCACCGCGCGACCTCGGAATCCGGTGTGGATGCGAATTCACGACCGCGAGGAGTGGACGGAACCATCGGCTGACTCGAAGCGCGAAGCCGAGTCGAGGACAGAGGCGTTCGAGGAGTAACCATCAGTTCCGCCGCTGCTCGACCAGTTCGAGATCGGCGTCGAAGGTGAAAACGGTCGTCGCCCCGTCGATTGTCACCGGCACGGCGACTCGGAGGGGGTCTCGACTCTCGACCGTCGTTGCCCCCGGTTCCAGCCCGTCGAGGTCCCAGAACGGCGTCGTGCGCACGTCGACCCCGTTTTCGAAGTGAAATCCGACGAGTGCGGGGTGAAGAACGACCGCGGACGGGAACGAACTGTACCAGCCGAACCCACACCGACCGCAGTCGTAGTGGGCGAACGCCTCGTCGTCCGCCTCGAAGTCGACGGGAGCGTCCTCGTCGTCCTGTAGACGGACCGTCCGGTCGAGCCGCCCGTCGCAGTTCGGACAGAACCCGTAGTCGGCCGACGCGTGGAGGCGTTTGAGCCAACTGTCCACGACCTTCGCTGCGTCCTCGGGTGCGACGTCCTCGAAGATACCTGCTGGTATCGGGATGTTCGTGTACGTCTCCTCGCATTCGCGACACTCCATCTCGATCTTCTCGTCTTCGAATCGCAGTTCCATCTCGCCGTCACAGAACGAGCACGGAACGCCCGTCTCGATGGGTTCGCTCTCTAGCGCCTTGGTGTAGCCGCCCGACAACACCGCGCCGACCAGTCGCCAGCCCGGCGCGGCGAGCTGGTAGCCGTCGTCGTCGTTCCTGACGAACCGGTCGGTGAGCTTGCCGAGGTGGTAGTTGAACTGGCCCGGGTCGTCGACGCCCACGCGCTCGCGAACCTCGCCGAACGACAGGGGTTCGTCTGCCTCGTTCAGCGCGACGAGGATGCGAAATCGCGTCTCGTGGGCCACTAGCTCGAACGCCTCGTCTGGCAGGAGTCGCTCCGCAATCAGTTCGTCGGCGTCCGCTGAGTCCGAACCGGTCGGGTCTGAAGCGGCCGGGTCTGAAGCGGCCGAGTCGGGACCGGTCGAATCCGTCGCGTCGGAGTCAGTCATGACAGGTCGTTCTGGAAGCGAGCCTATAAATCGTCACGGTGGCGCAACGACTTCGCGTAGTCAAACGTTTAAGCCGCGTCCGGACCACGCTCACGTATGACTCACGACTGTTCGTTCCTCTCGGACCTCGGCCTCGCTGGCGAGGTGTCGTTCGGCGACTCGGTTCGCGAGAACCACGCGGCCGACTACGGCGCGGACCAGCGCGGGCTGGGCGTCACCCCCGACGCCGTGGTGTGGCCCGAATCGACCGCGGACGTGTCAGCCGTCCTCGCGGCGGCGAACGAGCGCCGGGTGCCGGTCACCCCCTACGCCGCCGGGACGAGTCTGGAGGGCAACGCAGTCCCGGCCCACCGGGGAATCAGTCTCGACCTCTCGCGGATGGACGCCGTGCTGGACGTGCGCCCCGACGACCTCCAGATCGACGTCGAGCCGGGCGTCTACGGCGCGGCGGTCGACGAGGCGGTCGCCTCTCACGGCCTGTTCTTCCCGCCACTGCCCTCCTCGGGAGACATCTCGACGGTCGGCGGGATGATCGCGAACGACGCCAGCGGGATGAAGACGGTGAAGTACGGCGAGGTGAGCGACTGGGTGCTGGAGCTGGAGGTCGTCCTCTCGGACGGGACGGTCACCACCTTCGGGAGCAAGGCCGCCAAGACCTCCAGCGGGTACAACCTCGTGGACCTGCTCGTGGGGAGCGAGGGCACCCTCGGGGTCGTCACGCGCGCGACGCTCGAACTCGCGGGCAGACCCGAGCAGATCCGCGGCGGGCGCGCGCTGTTCCCGACGCTCGACGACGCCACCGAGGCGGTGTTCGACGCCGTGCGCTCGGGCGTCGACGTGGCGACCATCGAACTGCTCGACGCCGACTCGGCCCGGATGGCCAACGCCTACACCGGCACGGACCTGCCCGACGTGCCGATGGTGTTCGTGGAGTTCCACGCCGACCACAGCGTCGAGCGCGAGATCGACTTCTGCGAGTCCATCTTCGAGGCCCACGACGTGACTCGCTTCGAGATGGCCGAGGGCGACGCGATGGACGAGCTCTGGCAGGCCCGCCGGGACCTCTCTTTTGCCATCCAAACGTTCGACCCCGACCTGAGCTCGGCCCACTCCGGCGACGTGACGGTGCCGGTCAGCGACTACCCAGCGATGGTCCACTCCGTGAAGGAACTCGCCGCCGAGCGCGACCTGCTGGTCCCCTGCTTCGGCCACGCGGGCGACGGTAACCTCCACTACTCGGTGCTGATTGACGAGGACGACGAAGCGCAGGTCGAAGCCGCCGCGGAGGTGTACGAGGCCACCATCGAGCAGGCAATCGAGTTCGGCGGAACCGCCACGGGCGAGCACGGCATCGGACTCGGCAAGCGCGAGTCGCTGCCCGCCGAGCACGGCGAGGACGGCGTCGAGACCATGCGCGCGGTCAAGCGCGCGCTCGACCCCCGCGACACCCTGAATCCGGGCAAGATGTTCCCCGAGACGATAGAGGGCGAGCGGGTGCAGGCAGACCGGCCGGACGAGAGCGTCGAATCGTCGTAGGTCGTGGGACGCCTATCGCACCCGGGCACCTATCGCAACCGGACACCTATCGCACCGGACGCACGGGATTTTTCAGGACCGTGCGAGCATCGACGTACATGGGTTCCGACAGTTTCGTGCCGACCCACGATGTCCGAACGGACGATCTCACCGGGACACTTTTCCAGGGGTTGGGAGCCGGACCGCACCCGGGCGTGCTCGTCGTCCACGGCTCGGGCGGGGGCGGTGGGTACGAGCGACACTACGCGCGCCGCCTCGCCCACCACGGGTACACCGCGCTCTGCGTCGAGTACTTCGACGGACCGGGGCGACCGGACGCGCTGGACGGTATCCCGCTGTCGTACTTCGGCCGCGGCATCGACTGGCTCACAGAGCAATCGGCGGTCGGGGGGAACCGAGTCGGCGTCGTCGGATTCTCGCGGGGCGGCGAGGCCGCACTGCTCGTCGGCGCGCATCTCGACCGAGTCGGGGCGATCGTGGCTTACTCAGCCAGCGGCTACGCGTTCCCCGCTCCCACGTGGATGGACGGAGTCGATTCCGAAGGTCCCGCGTGGACCCACGACGGTGACCCGGTGTCGTACCTTCCGGTCGACGAGCTGGTGGCGGCCGAGCAGGACGGCTTCGAGGACATCGTGGAGAACGACGACGTCGACGCCTCGACGCTGGCCGTCGAGAGCGCCACCGACGAACAGCTCCGACAGGCTGCGATTCCGGTCGAGCGCGTCGACGGGCCGGTTCTGCTCGTCTCGGGCGGCGAGGACGCCGTCTGGCCGTCGGCCGACCTCGCAGCGGTCGCCCGCGAACGGCTCGACGACGAAGATTTCTCCTGGGCCTACGACCACCTCGTGTATCCGGACGCGGGCCACGCCATCCGGACGCCCTACCGCGTCGAGCCCGATGACTCCGACGCCGAACATCCGTACGGCGGCACGGTCAGAGCCAACGCTCGCGCCGCTGCGGATTCGTGGCAGTCCGCCCTTTCGTACCTCGAAATGGGTCTCGAAGACCGATAATCGGGGCGGCGTTCGGCCGGCGTTACGACGCCGTCCTCAGTCGTGGACCAGCACGTCGAGCACGTCCGGCCCCTCGCGGTCCATCGCCTCGGCGAGTGCGGGGCCGATCTCCTCCGGGTCCTCGACCAGTTGTCCTCGCGCGCCGTGGCTCTCCGCATTTGCCGGAATGTCGACCGGCGGCTCGAAGTCCATGCCGACGAACTCGTGGTCGCTCTCTTCGCCGCCGAGCAGGTCGAGCGTGTTGTCCTTCAGGATGCGGTAGTTGCGGTTGTCCGAGACGACGACCGTGAGGTCCGCGTCGTGTCTGGCTGCCGAGTATAGCGTCTGGGGGTAGTAGAGGTACGAGCCGTCGCCGACGAAGCCGACTACGTCGCGAGGGTCATCTGTCTCGGACTCCGCGATGGCCGCGCCGACCGAGGCCGGGAGGCCGTAGCCCAGCCCGCCACCCTTGTTCGAGATGTACTGCTCGGCCTCGAACTCCCACCGGGTAAGCATCGCGTACTTGGCGGTGACACTCTCGTCCACGAAGAAGGCGTCGCCGGCGACTTCCTCCATCGTGTCGACGAGTTCGGCCTTCGAGGCGCGCGGGTCCTCGGCCTCGTCTTCGCCCATCTCGGTCATCTTCGCCTCGACCATCTGCTTGACCATTTCCACGCGCTCCAGTCGCTCTTCTCGCCCCTCGTCAGTGATGCGCTCGTCGAGTTCGTCGGCGAGTTCAGAGAGGACTCGTCCGGGATCACCGACGACCGCGGCGTCGGCGGGCTGGTTCTTGCCGACCTGCCAGACGTCGTCGCTGACGTGGACGCAGGTGGTGTCGGCACTCACGAGGTCGCGCTCGTGGCGGGTCAGCGTAGTGTTGGTCGAACAGCCCGCGAACACGAGGGTGTCCGCGCCGAGGAGCGTGGCCGCCAGATCCTCGTCCGGCGGGACGTAGGACACCCACTGGTCGTGGCCGGTGGGGAAGTCGATCTCGGAGGCCAGGATCTCGCCGTGGACGCGTGCGCCCGTCGCCTCCGCGAACGCGACCGCCGACTCCACGGCGTCGACGCCCGAGCGCGCTACGCCGTCGCCGACGATGAGTGCCACGTCTTCGTCGAGCTCGGCACTCGCGGTTTCACCGCTCGCTCGGGGCGTCTCTGACGCCCCGCTAAGCAGATCCGCGGCGAGTTCGATCTGGGTCGGGTCACCCCTGCCCGCGTCCGGAATCTCACCGAGTCGCTCTGGCTCGTCGTCCGTCTCGGCCATCATCACGTCGAGCGGGAGCGCGAGGAAGACGGGGCCGGTCGGCGGCGTGAGCGCGACGCGGACGGCTCGCCGGACCATCGCAGGTAGGGCCTCCACGTCCCGGACCTCGTCGCTCCACTTCGTGAACTGGTCGGCCATCTCCACGAGGTCGCCCGAGAGGATGGGTTCCTCGTGTCGGAACTCGGTGCTGTGGTTCCCCGCGGTGACCACGAGCGGTGCGCCGGTCACGCTCGCGCCGTAGAGGTTACCCAGACCGTGGGCGAGCCCCGGCGCGACGTGGAGGTTCACTACGCCGACCGGGTTGACGGACTCGTCGCCGCCGTCGCGGTCGGCGCGGTCGGCGCGGTCGGTGCGGTCGGCGCGGTCGGCGTGATAGCGTCGAGTGCCGGCGTACCCCGCGGCCATCCCGACCGCGACGTCCTCGTGGAGCCCGAGCACGTAGTCGAGGTCGCTGTCGCCGATGGCCTGCATCACGGGCAGTTCCGTGGTTCCGGGATTGCCGAACACGCGGCTGACACCGTACTGGTCGAGCGCGTCCACGAACAGGTCGGCTCCCGTGTAGTCGTCGGTCATGTCCGGGCTAACGGAACCGGGGTTCAAATGTGTTCGTTCCGCGGCGAGCGCGGAACGGTCGAGAAGCCGGTACGGTTGCGGGAATACGGTATGTTTAAGAACCGTTGCTTCAAGAAACTATGTATGAGTGATAAACTTTTCTCGGAAAACCCAGAAATATACGACAAGTTCTTCGACGAGAAGGAGTACGAGGGCGAGGCGGCGTTCATGACGGACGCGTTCGAGGAGCGCAACGACACCGACGGTCGGAACTGTCTGGTGCTCGGTTGCGGGACCGGCCGCCACAGCGAGCATCTCGCCGACGAGGGGTTCGAGGTCACCGGCATCGACAAGTACGAGAAGATGGTCGAAACGGCGCGCTCGCGAGCAGAGGGGACGTTCCGGCAGGGCACCCTCCCGGACCTCGACCTCGAAGCCGACGCGTACGACCTCGTGTTGCTCCCGTTCAACATCGTCAACTACGTCGAGTACGACGAGCTGGAGCCGACACTCGAACTCGTGGCCGACGCCATCAAACCCGGCGGCGTCCTGCTGTTCGACAGCGTGCCGATGCCGCCCGAGACCCAGTCGCTACACATCCAGACGGTCGTGGAGGACGACGCCGACCACGCCCGCATCGTCCAGATGCAGCCCGGCGGCCAGCATCAGGTCCGCTGGGAGTCCATCGTGCTTTCCGAGGACGTGGAGTCTGGCTTCTTCGTGGACAACGTGGACATCACGGTGTACGACGACGACGAGATCGTCACCGGGCTCGAAGACCTCGGCTTCACCGTCGAGCAGCGCGACTCGTACGGCGACGCGACGCGACCGGAGGAGGCCATCACGGTCTTCGTCGCCGTGAAGGAGTGAAGAGGTCCCGGACGAAACGCTCATCCAAGACGGCCGGCGAGCGGCGGGGCCCCCCGCCCCCCCGCCCGGGGGGGCGCCCCCGCCCCCCGCCCCCCCCCCCCCGCCCCCCGCCCGCGCCCCCCCCCCCCCCCCCCGCCCCCCCGCCCCCCCCCCCCGCCGCTCCCCTTCCCCCGCTCACCCCAACTCGCCTCGCCGCCGCACTGCTCCCCTCACCGCCGGGGTAGCGGACGGTCAGGGCTCTCGGGTCCGTTCCTCGCCGCCGATCTCGGGGGTCGCGAGTACCGGGGTGGCTTCCCCATCGTCTTCGGACGATGCCGCGTCCGCGGAGAACCGCCGGATCTCGTCGCTCGGACAGACCCAAAGCTCGTGGGCGTACCAGCAGAACAGCCGAGTAGCCTCGGCGTGGGCGTCTTCGGCGTTCTCGGCCCGGACTTCACCGACATACCGGACCGGGTCGCCGTCCTCGTTACGGGCGAACACCTCCCACGCCGTCTCGGCGTCCGGCCGGCGCTCCTCGACCTCGGCGCGTCGCGGTTTCTCGACCATGGCGGGCGCTCGAAGTCGCGGGTGAAGTCCGGTCGGTCGATTCCCCGGAATCGAAAACGCGTGCGATGACGTTCGGTGCGCGACTGAAGATGCACAGTCGAGCCCGGTCCAGCGCGTCGACCGGCCGTCGGTCGTCGGCCACTCGTATTTTCACCGTCGAACTCGAAGCTATAGCCATGCGACGACGCGCGTTCTTGGGAGTCACGAGTGGGGTCGCACTGGGTGGACTCGCGGGCTGTGCCGCGCCGTTCGGTGCCAACGAGGAGACGACGGAACCTGAAGACGAGGGGGCTGTGGGGGAGACCGATACGACGACCGCGGAGACGACGGCGGCGGACACCACGGCAGCCGACGGTGAAACCACTGCCGAGGGGGAGACGACCGCCGATGGCGAAACGACGGCGGCGGACGAAACGACCGCTGGCGAGGAGACGACCGCGGGTGGCGGCGGAACCGAGACCGTCCAGATGAACACCGACGGGAGCGAGTACTACTTCGACCCCATCGGGCTGTACGTCGAGCCCGGCACGACCGTCGAGTGGGTCAACGAGTCGGGGGCCCACTCCTCGACGGCGTACGCGGAGGGCAACGGTGGGGCGGAGGTGACCCGCATCCCGGACGACGCAGAGCCGTGGAACAGCGAAACGCTCACCGAGGCGGGCGCGACGTTCAGCTACACGTTCGAGGTCGAAGGGACGTACGACTACTTCTGCATCCCGCACAAGGCGCTCGGGATGGTCGCCAGAGTCGTCTGCGGGGAGCCCGGCGACGTGGAGGGCGACCCGCCGGACGGCGCGGTGCCCGACGCACAGACCATCGTCGACGAAGGGGCAATCGCGTATAGCGACTTCGACGGCGGGTAACGCGACGGAGCCCGTCGGCGAGACAGCAGAACTCGTCGGCAGGACGGCAGAACTCGTCGGCGAGACGTCGAGTTCCGCGAGCAGGGACGACGCCGGTATTTCACCGAACTGCCGACTCGACGCCGAGGACCCGTCGGAGCGCTAGCCCGACGAGTCGTCGGCCGCGTCGTCGGTCCGGTTTTCTTTCGGAGCGCCGCTCCGGTCTCCGTCGAGGTCCGCGGCGTCGAGCGCCTGCCGCCACGACCCGAATCGGCGGTGGTAGGTCACCGGCGCGTACGCACCCGTCTCGTCCATCTCGGCGGCCTTGGGAGCGCGGCCGAGTTCGTCGGCGAGGCGCTCGATCTCCCGGAGGAGTTGGTCTTCCGAGATGCCGTCGTTGGTGTCGAGCATCGCCTCGCGGAGCGCGTTCGACCAGCTGCCGAACCGGAGCTGGTACGTCCGATTCGAGTACTGGCCGCGCTCGGTCATGTCGCGCTGGGTCGGCGGCTGACCGAGTTCGGTGTAGAGGCGCTGGAGTTCGGCCAGCAGTTCGCGGTCGGGGATGCGCTTGGTTCCCATCTCGTCGGGGTCGAGCCCGGCGGCCTCCAGCGCTTCGTTCCAGCCGCCGAACACCTCCTGATACTGCTCGGGCGCGTACTCACCCGCCTCGTGCATGTCCACGACCGTCGGGGTCTTGCCGAGGCGGGCGGCCAGCGACTGGAGGGCCGACCGGAGCTTCTCCGGGGATGCGTGCTGGCTCATTGGTTTCGAAGTAGTATTTATTAGTATTAAATATGTCTGTTCCGGGATAACCGCTACATAGTGGTCGGCGAAACGGAGAAAAGGCGGGAGTTCAGTTAGTTGAACGTGTAGACTGTCGCGTTCTGTGCTCCAGAACCGCCGTGGCTGAAGGCTACGATCGAGTTCGCACCACTACAACTGATAGATTCGCCAACGTTGTCCGTCCAATCGCCCGAGGAAAGGTCATTAGAGGTGTCCGAACACTTGATGCCGTCAGTGTTGTCGCCGAGCGACGTGAGCGTTGCTGTGTTTCCAGCAGAGGTGGAGACGCCCGCCGACGACTGCTGACTCGCCGCGTTCTGTCCGAGGTCGAGCACGAAGGTCCCGATGACCGCGGCGAGTATCACAGTTATCGCTACCATCAGGATGACCCCGATGACCGGCGAAACCGCGTCGTCATCCGTGAAGAGTTCTTTCAGTTTCATGGGAGTTAGTTGAACGTGTAGACCGCGGCATCTTCCACGTCACTTCCGGTCGCAACTACCGAGTTCGAGCTTGGGCACGTAATCGACTCCCCGACGGTCGAGGTCTGACCGTCACCATCGAGGTCCCCCGAGCTCGAACATTTGATGCCGTCCGTACCGGGACCAAGCGAGGTCAGCGTCGCGGTATCTCCCTCGACCGAAACACCTGCGCTTGCTTGCTGACTCGCTGCATTCTGGCCGAGGTCGAGCACGAACGTGCCGATGACGGCCGCCAGGATGACGGTGATCGCCACCATCAGGATGACCCCGATGACCGGCGAAACCGCATCTTCGTCTCCGATGAAGTTTTTCAGGTTCATGATTTGTTCTCTGGCACGTTTTCACGCTTGAGAACTGCCGGTTGGTTTATATCGCCACACGAGAAACGTATTCTCGTCGGCTTGGGGTCCTCTCACCGCCGCCCCTGTCCGGCACTTCTCTGGCGAAGAGACGTGCTTGCGATGAGCGTTCACATCCTTAGTATAAAAAGACTCCCCCACCTGAAAATGAAATTATCTATTAGCCGCTCACTGCCAAAATAGAAACAGGCGTGGGATAAAAAACCCCGTCAGACTCTTTTCTATCTTCCGGCTGACTTGAATACATCAGTTTGACAAGATAAGCATTTAAGCTACCGGCGCTTGATTGCATCGATAATGAGTCAGCCCGCCAAGTCATCCGCTACGGACCACGGGCCGCCGGACAGAGACACTCTCCTCACACATCTCCAATCGCTCGCTGCCGTCCTCGGGAAAACGCCCACCGTCGTGGATATCCACAAAGACGACACTACCCCCTTCGCGCCGACCGAGTACCTCGACACCTTCGGCGATTGGGACACCGCGCTCAGGGAGGCGGGCCTCGACCCCACCGCCACCACCACGAAGATTCCGGACCACGAACTGCTGGCCGAACTCCAGCGCCTCTACACCGAACTCGGGTCGCCGCCGTCGCGCACAGACATGGTCGAGCGCGGCCGGTTTTCGGATACGGTCTATCGGAATCGATTCGGAAGCTGGAACGAGGCGTTGCAGCAAGCCATGCTCGACACGAACGAACTCGACGACTCGGACCTCCTCCGAGAACTCGAACGCGTCGCCCACGAACTGGACTGCATCCCCACTGCCGACGAGATGCGTGAGTACGGGAAGCATCGGCCTGTAACGTACCACCGGAGATTTGGCTCGTGGCAACGAGCGCTCGACGTGGCTGATTTTTCGACAGAAGAGTAGTGCTCGCTGCTGCTCGGTCGACAGCCATCACCCCTAAACCTACGCCAACCTTCCTTCCCTGCGGGGGAAATCCAATGGCAAATCCGTACCACGACCAGCCGCGGCGCGACGCAGCGGACAGAGACGGAGTCCACGACACCGGCGCGGACGAGATGGACTGGACCGAGCGCGACCGGGATCGCGACCACTCCAGCGGCCACGGCCAGTCCGACCAGCGACACCAACGCCACCGCGGGCAGTCCGGCGAGCGCGACCGAAATCGAAGTGGAAACCGACACCGAAGCGGCGGTCGCAGCGGACACCACGGCGGCCAGACCAACGACCGGCGATACGGCAGTCGTCGGAGCGCCAGCAGCCGAACCGGTAGCGAGCAGGGCAACCCCACCGAGGGAAGCCAGCGCGGGCGAAACCGCGAGTCGGGCGTCTCCGGGCGGATGACCGGTCAGCGCGGGGCGGCCAGCCGCCACTCCGAGCCGAGCGATTCGTCGTCTCGGACGGACACCGCCAGCGGCGGTCAGCACCGCCACGGCGGCGACCGCGGACCCTCGGAGCGCGACCGCCGCTACGGGAGCCGCCGCGGGCACGGAAGCCAGCGCCACACCGAGCGCCGCCACTCCTCGAACTGATTCACGCGAAGCGCCGGGTCACTTGCCCACGGGTCAGCGCGACTCGTCGAGGAAGCGATAGACGACCACCGCGACGAACGCGACGCTGATCGCACCGGTCGCGACGCCGAACGTCGGGTAGGTCATGCCGTCGAGCGCCCAGACGACCCCGAGCACGAACGCGTAGGCGACGCCGACGAGGTAGAGCACCGGTCGAAAGAGCCGCGTCGGGAAGACGGCGACGCCGACGAGGAAGCCGATTCCGGCCACGACGAACGGCGGCCGAGCCTCGGTCACGCCCAGATACAGGTGGATTCCCGCGAGTGAGACGGCCAGCGCGACGACGAGCAGGTCGAGACGGCACCCGAACTCGGGGCGCACCAGTCCCCACGAGCGCGAACGGTCCGCCATAGAAGTGGTTACACGCGCTTCGTGTTAGACTTTCGGCGAGATTCCGACGCCGCTCCGACTTCGGCGACCGACGCAGTACCGCGTCACCCGCGCCAGAAACAGCAGCCTTCTCGCGAGCCGGCCCATGCCGATCCTATCGCATGACCTACACGACCTCAGTCCATGTCACGAAGTATTATCTCTCCCGTGCTTCCGCCCACCTCGATTGAAACGACGTACGTCCCAGTCGCTGGAACCTCGAACCGTTCGTTTTCGTTACTCGCTGCGGCTATCTCCTCGCCCGTCTCGGCCCGATGAACGTAACCGGTGACGGTACCGATGTCGTCTGTCCTCTCGACTTCGAGTCGCATCTGATTGCCCGCTTCGAGTTCGACTTCCCACTCCTTCGTCGGCGAGGTTGCCGAGATCTGGGTCTCGTGTAGCACTGCGTCACCCTGAAGACAGCCGGATATCGCTGCCGTACCGGCCCCAGCTATCGCACCCAGGTAGCTCCGTCTGTTCATACGCTCCCCTATATTTTAACGAAAAATAAATTTTATCCTATATATGAATTCGGCCAACTGCGGTCCACGCACCTCGCTGATTGTTTCGAGGGGCTCCACGGTCTCGGACCGAGAGTCAAATTCTGTTCTGCTCTCGCACCCTCCTAATCCCACTGCGGAGTCCCGTGAGCACGTACCACAGACCGACCTCGATCACGAAGAGCTGAAGCAGTCGGGAGTCAGAAGCGCACCGTCGAAGCCGGATAGTGATAGCGACGGAGCGGGCGAATCCGCGGCTCAGACCGTGAACAGGTGACCCTCGCGGGGCACGTCGAACAGGCCGATTCGCGCGCCCGCATCCAGCCACGCGTGGCCGTACGAGAACGACGCGAGCGCGTTCACGGGGTCGCCGTCTTCGCGGAAGTGCCGGCCGTCTTCGAGGTACGACTCGGCCATCTCCAGACACTCCGCGGCCGCCTCGCCCATCGGGGTGTCCGCGTGCGGCGCGACTTCCGCGGCGTCGAGCGCCTCTGCGAGTAAGCCCTCGTAGCGGTCGGTTTTCTCCTCGAGGTCGGCGGTCATGCGAGCAACCAGAGGGGGTAGAAGGGTAAGCGCTTCGGGTCTCCTCGCCGTTCGGTTCGGCGCTACCGGATCACGGTCGTCGAACCGGGGTCTCCGAGTTCGTCCGGATCGATGTAGAAGTCTCCGATCTCGGTCTCGTCTATCTCGTCTCTCAAAGTTCGAAATGTCAGTACAGCGTTATAAGCATTCCGTCGAGGAGCGTGGCGATTCCCGGTGAAAACGCTGCCAGTGAATACGTTATCCAGCGATGCTTCTTATTGCTCTTGCGGATACCGTCGGTTATCCGTTTCGGATACCCGGTCGTCAGGAACCAATCGAGATACTCCTTCTCCCGGACTTTGTATCGCGTGAGTTTTCGAAATGCCTCGGTCCGAATGCCACCGCCACGGACTGAATCCTGTAGGCTTCGATAGCAAACGAAGCAGACGCGATGAACGACGCGACGGAGTCGAGGTGTCGGTTCTGCGTTTCGTCGGTTTCTGATTCGTCAGCCATCGGTTCCCCGTCCCCCTTACTTATCCCTATCACACTCATAAATTTACGCACGGATGCCCCGATTCACGAACGCGAAACCGGAAACTCGACGCGACAACACAAGCTAAATACGCGCCCCATCACAATATTGTATCATGAGCGAACACCCCCACGTCGAGATCTACACGAAGGAGAACTGTCCGTACTGCGAGAAGGCCAAAGACCTGTTCGACTCGAAGGGCGTCGACTACGAGACGTACAACGTGACCGGCGACGAGGAACTGTTCGACGAGATGGTCGAGCGCGCGGACGGCCGCCAGACCGCGCCGGAGGTCTTCATCGACGACGAACTGATCGGCGGGTGGGACGACACGCAGGCGCTCGCCGAGTCGGGAGAACTCGACGAGAAGTTGGGGATCGCCGACGAGGAGACGGGCGACAACGGTACTGAGGCGGGGCCGGAACACCGCCGCATGATAATCGCCGGAAGCGGTATCGCGGGGCTGACCGCCGCCATCTACGCCGCCCGGTCGAACAACGACCCGCTCGTGCTGGAGGGCGACGAGCCCGGCGGCCAGTTGACCCTGACGACCGACGTGGAGAACTACCCCGGCTTCCCCGAGGGCATCAGCGGCCCGGACCTCATCAACCAGATGAAAGAGCAGGCCGAGCGCTTCGGCGCGGCGGTCCGCAACGGCGTCATCGCCGACGTGGACGACTCCTCCCGGCCGTACCGCGTCGAACTCTCGAACGGCGACGTGTACACCGCCGACGCGTTCATCGCCGCCTCGGGTGCGAGCGCGCGCACCCTCGGTATCCCCGGCGAAGACGAGCTGATGGGCTACGGCGTCTCGACCTGCGCGACCTGCGACGGCGCGTTCTTCCGCGACGAGGAGATGATCGTCGTCGGCGGCGGCGACGCCGCGTTCGAGGAGGCCGACTTCCTCACCAAGTTCGCCGACACGGTGTATCTGGTCCACCGCCGCGAGGAGTTCCGCGCCGAGGACTACTGGGTCGACCGCCTGCAGGAGAAGGTCGACGCGGGCGACGTGGAGATCATCAAGAACACGGAGGTCACGGAGATTCACGGCTCGGTCGAGGAGGGCGTCGACGACGCCGAACTGGTGCGGCATCCGGAGGGGTACCCGAGCGACAAGCTCGACGACCCCGAGACCGAGACGTTCGAGATGGACGTGGGCGCGGTGTTCCTCGCCATCGGCCACACGCCCAACACCGACTACCTCGAGGATACGGCCGTCGAGATGGACGACGCGGGCTACATCAAGACCGAGGGCGGGACGGGCGGCGGCCAGACCAAGACCGGCGTGCCGGGGATCTTCGGCGCTGGCGACGTGGTCGACTTCCACTACCAGCAGGCTGTGACCGCCGCGGGGATGGGTTGTAAGGCCGCGCTCGACGCCGACGACTACCTCGAAACGACGGAACTGGAAGCGCAAGCGGGCGCGACCGGAGCCGCCGCGAGCGACGACTGAGCGGTCGATTCGGTCTCTTCTCCGCGCCGTTCGCAGTCAGTCGTCGGTCACGGGAACTTCGCCGTCTTCACCGCCGGGAGTCCCCGGTCCGGAACCCTGCTCCGGGCTCCCCCGAACGTCGCCCTCGCGCCACGTGCCGCGTCGGAACCACAGCCACGCGATGACCGCCCCGGCGACGTTCGACACGAAGAACGCGAGCCAGATTCCCTCAGCGCCGAGCCAGAACTCCGAGGCCACGTACGCGACCGGGAGGCGGATTCCGGCGAGCGTGACGATGGAGATGACGGCGGCCACCAGGGTTTCGCCCGCGCCACGGAATCCGCCGGTGAACGCGCGCATGATGCCGATGAACCCGAACGAGAGCGAGACGTACTTGAGGAAGGTTGCGCCGGCGTCTATCACCGCGGCGTCGTTCGTGAACACCGCGACGATGGGTCGGGGCACGAAGAAGATGGCCACGCCGGCGACGGCGAGGACGGCGAACAGCACCCTCGCGGCGACGTAGTTGGCTCGCTGGGCGCGGTCGTACTTTCCCGCCCCGATGTTCTGACCGGTCATCGTCTCGACGCCGCGGGCGACGGCGATAGCGGGCAGGAAGATGACCGAGAACACGCGCGTCCCGATGCCGTACGCGGCGACGACCGTCGTGGAGTACAGCCCGACGATGAGCAACAGCGCGTTAATCGACAGCGCTCGTCCGGTACCCTCGACGCTGGCCGGCACGCCGATGGCGAGTATCTTGCGGAGGTACTCGAAGTCCGGACGCATGTCCGAGAGGTTGATCTGGATGCCTCGACTTCCCGAGAGCATGATGGCGACGCCGACCAGCATGGCGAGACTCCGAGAGAAGACGGTGGCGATGGCCGCGCCTTCGATGCCGAGTGCGGGGAAGCCGACGGTGCCCACGAGTGGCGCGTTCTCGACGACGGTCCAGCCGTGGATGAGGAACGGGTCGAGAATCACGTTGATCACGACCGTCCCGCCCATGACGAACATCGGCGTGATGGTGTCGCCAGCACCGCGCATGAGCGCGATGAACACGAAGAAGCCGAACATGAACGGGAGGCCGAGCGCGATGACCTGCATGTAGGCGGTCGCGCCGGGGAGCACGTCGGGCGAGGCCCCGAGGAAGTCCAGAAACGGCCTGACGAACGGGTAGCCGACCGCGCCGAGGACGGCAGACACGATGAACGCGAACGAGACGGTCTGGGAGGCGGCGTACTCGGCTTCTTCGGTCTCGTCGGCACCGGTGTGTTGGGCGACGAGCACGCTCCCCGCGACCGACAGCCCCATCCCCAGCGAGATGAGCAGGAACACCATCGGGAACGCGAACGAGATGGCCGCGAGCGCTTCCGTGGAGTACTGGCCGAGCCAGAACGTGTCCGCGAGGTTGTACGCGGTCTGCATCAGGTTCGTGACGACGATGGGCAGCGAGAGGAAAAAGAGCGGCTTGACGATGCCGCCCTCCGTGAGTTCGAGCTCGTCCTGCCCCTTGAAGAAGCTCACGCGGCCACCTCCATCAGAGTGGTCGAGCGGCTCACGCGGCCACCTCCGGCGCGTAGCCGAGTCGCTGGTCGAGATACTCCTCGACCAGTGCTCGCGTCTCGGCGGGCGACTCGTCGAGCGCGACTTCGCGGACGGTCATCCCGTTGATGCCGGTGACGACGAACCGCGCAACCGTGTCGGGATCGGCCGCCTCGAACTCCCCCGACTCGATGCCGTCTCGGACCGCCGACGCGACGACCTCGCGCATGCGCCGGTCCATCTCGACGAACCGCTCGCGGTAGGCGTCGTTGTACGGGGCCTGGGATTTGAGTTCCACGAGCGCGATGGGGAACTCGCCGGTGTCGTCCTGCGCCGGGGCGAATATCGCGTCGAAGAACGCGTCGAGTCGCGTGCGCGGGTCGCTGGACTCGCTGGCGAGCCGTTCTCCGAACCTGTCGAGGAAGTCGTCGAGGAAGGCGTTCAGCAGCTCCTCCTTCGTGTCGAAGTGGTAGTGGAGCGTGGCCTTCGACAGCGACGACTCGTCGGCGATTCGCTGCATCGTCAGGTCGGCGTACCCGTGTTTGCAGAGTGCGCGATAGGTCGCCTCCAGAATCTCGGTAGAAACGTCATCGTCCATTCGTTATCGAGCTTACTGACTGGTTAGTCAAAAGACTTGTGAACGGGGAAGTCCGTTTCCGGCGACCCCGTACCGCGTGACCGACCCAGATCCGCGCTTCGGCCCACATCCGCACTTCTTTACGTTCGGCCGCGGAAGGGACGGTATGGCAGACGCAGACGTCGAGACGGTTACGTACACCATCGAATCGCCCGACGGCAACACCGAAGAACTCACCGTGCCCGCCGGGGTCGTCGACCTGCTCCGCGAGGACGAAGAGGAGACCGACACCGAAGTGCTGGGCGACCTCGCCACGCTGTCGCTGACCCAGCAAGCCCACGCGCTCGTCCACCACTCGCCCGGCGACACCGGGGAGGAGGTTCAGGCCCTCGAACAGAAGGCGCTGGAACTGTTCGAGGAGCGGTTCGGCCAGTCGTTCGAGGAGATGACCGGCCACTCCCACTGAGGCCGAAGCGGAGCCCCGACTCGACCGAACGCGGAACCGGAATTCCCAACCCGAACGCAAAACTGCGCCGACTGATGGCCGGGGGCAGCGGTTGTCGTAGTCAGCGTCTCACCGCCTTTCCCCGTTCTCCCGATCCTCTCTGCTCCCCTGGTCGTCACCGCTCTCCACCGTAACGTTGGCCGCGTCGTTGACTGCTAACTGGCCGTTGGGCTGTCTGTACGGCCCGTCCGCAGTTCGATTCGAGGACAGGAAGTCGAACTGCCGGTTCTCGTTCGAGTCGCGGTACACGAGAACGTAGAGTCGACCGGACTCGTTTAACGCGTCGTCGAGTTCGACGGTGACGTTCCGATGCGTTCCCGCCTCGAGGAAGCCGGACGTTCCGAGCATGCTTTCGACCACGTCACCCCGGACGAGACTCGCGTCGTGAACCACGGCGAAACCGCCATCGGGCGCGGTTACGGCGTCAACGACGACCGATGTCCCGTCCCCGGTCTGGTTCTCGAAGATGACGCTCGCCTCGTCGGTCTCCACGGAAGTCGTCGCGTCCGGCCCTTCAGGCGTCGTTTCTCCGGTTGTCGTTTCCCCCGGCAGCGTCTCCTCGGGCGTGGTCTCTTGAGCCGTGGCCTCTCCGGATGTCGTTTCGGCACCAGTCAGCGTCACGTCGGCGGTCACTTCCGCGCCCCCAGCGTAGAAGCCCTGCGTGAACGTTCCCATCGAGAATCCGGACGTTGCAGTTCCCGCGACGTCGAACGCGACCGTCGTCGCGTTACCGGCGGAAAGCTGGACGAGTCTGGAGTCGATGACGTTCCCGGCGATGCGGTAACTCACTCGCTGGACGACGCTGCTGTCTCCGTCGTTCACCACCTCGGCCGAGACGCTGAAGTTCTCACCCGCTTGGATCCGATCCGGTACCGACAGGTTCCGTATCGAGATCGTTGCTTCGTCCCCGGCCACCGTCGTCGTCTCTTGGACCGCGGTGGCCGTTCCCGTTCCGGGGGCTTGTCCGACGACCGCTCCGGCTCCCACCGCCAGAAAGGCGGCGACACAGAGGACTACGGTCACTCGACGTTCTCCGTGGTTTCTCATGGTAGTATTACCCTCCGAGGTAGCCCGTTTCGACGGCGACCTCGACGGGCACCTTCGTACCTCGAAGTCACTCTCAACGGGGAGTTATAGCCACCAGATAGTTCAGGAATCATCGGCCCACTAACGCTCGACAAGAGCCGATATCCTCCGTCAACCGTCGCTGGAAACCGGCGGTCTCTCACTACTCGCGTGACGTGCATCCTGAACTCTATCGCTGTTCCCCGATGGACAGGAACGCCATCGGCGACGCGTGACCGTCCGACTGAACGCAGCATTGTAACTTGTTAACGTATACCATGAATTCGGTATTCTGCCGTACCGACGTGCAACGAGGTACTACGGATGTTCCCTATCTTGAACGGTCGTACTGCTTTATAGAACAGTATATCGTACGTACGAAAGCCCCTCGGGGGTGGAGGAGAGCTATGAACGAAAGTCAGATAGCAGACCGTATCGGGCAGTCACGTCGGTCGTTCATGAAGAAGGGCGCACTTGCGTCGAGCGCGGTCGCTCTCGGCGTCGCGAGTACCGGATCGACCACTGCGAACACTGTCCAAGACGACGGAAACGTCCCGAATCAGGTGCTGGTGTTCGCGTACGACTACAACCCGGGCCTCTCGTTCGGGGTGATCAACCGACTCCAACAACAGACAGTCAACCGCATCCTGGGCCAGAGTATCGGCGACAACGGTGACGAGGTCGTCAGCGATCCGACGGAGTACAACGGGTACATCGCTCAGTACCAGTCCGACGACGCACTCGGTGAGTACCTGCTCGTGTTCGTGCGAGAGGAAACGTTGGCCACCGACACGACCTATCAGTTCAATCCCGGCGACGCCACGTTCTTCAACACCGACATCAACCTGCTTCAGTCCGGACTCGGTAGCGGTGGTGGTGACGGCAGTAGCGATGACGATAGCGGGAATGGCGGTAGCGACGACAGCGGTGGCGACGGCGGAAACTAGACGGATGGATGAACGAACCATGACGGGACACAACGGTAAAAGGAGGAGAAGGAACGCTCTCGCGGCGGGTGCCCTCGGTTTGGGGGCCGCCGGTGGTGCGGTCGCCGTCTCCGGGAGTGGACGACCCCTCGCGATTCTGCAGGACGATGGAGACGTCCCGAATCAGGTGCTGGTGTTCGCGTACGACTACAACCCGGGCCTCTCGTTCGGGGTGATCAACCGACTCCAACAACAGACAGTCGACCGCATCCTGGGCCAGAGCGTCGGCGACAACGGTGACGAGATCGTGAGCGATCCGACGGAGTTCAACGGGTACATCGCTCAGTACCAGTCCGACGACGCACTCGGTGAGTACCTGCTCGTGTTCGTCCGGGAAGAAACGCTGGACACCGACACGACCTACCAGTTCAATCCCGGCGACGCCACGTTCTTCAACACCGACATCAACCTGCTTCAGTCCGGACTTGGTAGCGGTGGGAGTGAGGGAACGACGACCGAAGCAGAGGACGGGGAGACGACGACTGAAGCAGAGGACGGGGAAACGACGACCGAAGCGGAAGAAGGGGGGACGACGACAACAGATGGTGAGACGCCGGACGAAACGACGACGGCGCCGCCGGACGAAACGACGACGGAGGGCGTCGCCGTGGAGACCACGACATCCGGAAACGGGTGAGTCCTTTTGCCCGGCTCACCAGTCGGCGTCGTGCTTATTTTCGGAACGCGCACGTGAGACCGGAGTTTCCACGAACTCGGACGCTCCGCACAGTATTTAAATCGCTGGTTATAGCAGGGACCAACCACTCACGGGAGGAGTGCGAACGTTGGGAACGATGGGAGCGGACGGCACGCGCATCTGTGTCCGGTGCAATGACTGCTCGTTCGAGCGCGTCGTGGACCCGGACGACGGCGTCCAGCCCGCCGACGTGCTGGTCGAACACGGACAGCGGACCGGCCACACGCTCTCAATCGACCGGATCGAAGACGAAGAGGACTGATTTCGATTCGAAGTCGCGGAACTTACTCGACCACGTACTCGAGCACCACGCCGTCGTCGACGCGTTCGACGCTCCGCAGGTCGAGCTCGGGGAACTCCTCGACGAACCCCTCGCCGTCGGCCGGCGTCGGGGCGTCGCGGCCGCCGATCAGCATCGAGCCGACGAACAGCCGGAGTTCGTCGACGAGCCCCGCCTCGAACAGCGAGAAGATGAGTTCGCCGCCGCCCTCGACCATCACCTGCTCGACACTCTCCCGTTCGAGCGCGGCCAGTCCAGCGGCGAGGTCCACTCGCTGTTCGCCTGCGAAGCCCTCTCGTTGTTCGCCCGCGGTGACGACTCGCGCACCTGCGGCCTCTAATTTCTCCACGCTGTCGGCGGACGCGGCTTCGGAGACGAGAACGTAGGTCCTCGCGGCGTCGTCGAGAACTCTGGCGTCGGTCGGGGTCCGCGCCCGCGAGTCCGCGACCACGCGCGCCGGGTGGGCCGACTCGCCGCGGTCGCGCCGGGACCGTTGGCGGCCGGGGTCGTCGAGCGTGAGGTGCGGGTCGTCGGCCAGCACCGTGCCGACGCCGACCATCACGGCGTCGCTGTCGGCCCGGAGGGCGTCGACGCGGTCGAAGTCGTCCGGGCCGCTGATGGTCACCTGCTCGCGGCGGCGCGACGACAGCTTCCCGTCGACGCTCGTCGCGGCGTTGACGACCAGTTTCATACCCCGACTATCCGGTCGCCGGGAAAACAGTTTTCGGTCGATTTATGTCTTCGAGTGCGTAGGTCGAGGCGTGCGTCGGTATCGAATCGCGTTCGCGCTCATGGTCGTACTCTGTGCGGGAATTCTGGGGTACAGCTACGCCACCACGTCTGCCGGCGGGGCGGTGTCGACCTACCAGCAGCAAGCGGACCTGCCCGACGACGAGCGCACCTCTGTCGCCGAGCCGCGCGAGAACGTCACCGTAATCGCCGGTCACGGTCAGAACGGCGAATCGGCCGCGCTGGTCGCGTTCGCACCGAGCGGCGAGGTGCTGTACTACGACGACTCGTTCCACGGTTACTTCGACGTGGACCCGGTCGAGGGCGAGTCGCGAACCGTCGAGTACGTCGCCGAGCGCAACTACGCTGGCGACGACTGCGATGGACCGTGTACCATCTCGGCGGTCGAACGCGTGAACCTCACTACCGGCGAGGTCACCCCGATATACTCGCAGGTCATTCCGCAGGATCGGGGCGCGAACTGGCACGACGTCGACCGGCTCGACGACTCGCGACTGCTCGTCGGCGACATCTTCCGCGACGAGGTGTACGTCGTGAACACGACGACCGGGCTGACCGAGTGGGAGTGGACGGCCAAGACCGACTTCCCGCTGTCGGGCGGCGGGACGTACCCCGCCGACTGGGCGCACCTCAACGACGTAGAGCGACTGCCGGACGGCCGGTACATGTTCAGCCTCCGCAATCAGGATCAAGTCGTGTTCGTCGACCCCGAGACGGGCCTCCAGTCCGACTGGACGCTCGGCGCGGAGGACGAGTACGGCGTGCTCTACGAGCAGCACAACCCCGACTACGTCCCCGAGTCGCACGGCGGGCCCTCGGCCATCGTCGCCGACTCGCTCAACGACCGCATCGTGGAGTACCAGCGCGTGAACGGGAGTGACGGCGACGGTGGCGAGTGGAAGCAGTCGTGGGTCTGGTCCGACGACGAGATGAAGTGGCCCCGCGACGCCGACCGATTGCCGAACGGCAACACCCTGATCGCCGACACCAACGCCCACCGCGTGGTCGAGGTGAACGAGTCGGGCGACGTGGTCTGGCGCGCGAACACCTACGCGCCGTACGACGTAGAGCGCCTCGGCACCGGCGACGAGAGCGCGGGCGGGCGGAGCGCCGAGTCGGCCGACCTCCGGTCGCGCGGTCCGAACGACTCCGAGGAACTGAACGACACCGCCACCGTCGCGGGCTACACGCCCCGGAAGGTGACCAACAGCCTCGCGTTCGTGCTGCCGCTCTGGATGAGCTACGCCGACGCAGCGGTCGCCGTCCTCCTCGCCGTGTCTCTGCTCACGTGGGCAGTCGTCGAATACCGCAACGCCTCGGTGTCGGTGTCGTTCCGGTGGCCGGTCAGGTTCGAGTGAGCGGCCGGTAGACGGTCCAATTCGAGTAAGCAGCCCGTATTTTCGAGGTCGAGTGGACATCCCGTCTTCCGAGTCGAGTGCGCATCCCGTCTTCCGAGTCGAGTCCCGAACCGGCCGCGGGCGACCGAGTTCGCCCCTCACAACGAACACTTTTAATCCGTCCGGGCAAAGGTCCGGTGATGAGTTTGGACGATCATGCCGAGGATCTCGCCTCCGACCTCGGCGTAGACAAGGAGGAGGTCAAGGCGGACCTCGAGAATCTGGTGGAGTACAGCGTCCCGGTCGAGGAAGCGAAACAGAGCCTCCGGCGCAAGTACGGCAGCGGCGGCGGTGGCGGCGGTTCGAGCGGTCCCTCGAAGGTCGATATCGGCGACGTGTCGACCGACGATGGCAACGTCACGGTCACTGCGCGGATACTGACGGTCGGCAAGCGCTCGATCCGCTATCAGGGGAACGAGCAGGTCATCCACGAAGGCGAACTCGCCGACGAGACCGGCAAGCTCTCCTACACCGCGTGGGAGGACTTCGAGCTCTCGCCCGGCGACACCATCACCGCGGGCAACGCGGGCGTCCGCGAGTGGGAGGGCGAACCCGAGCTCAACCTCGGCGAGAGCACCAACGTCGCGTTCGAAGCGGAGGCCCTCGACGTGCCCTACGAGGTCGGCGGTGACGCGACTCTCTCGGACCTCGAACCCGGCGACAGGGGCCAGGCCCTCGAAGTCGAGGTCGTCGAGGTCGAGCAGAAGACCATCGACGGCCGCGACGGCGAGACCGAGATCAAGAGCGGCGTGCTCGCAGACGAATCCGCGCGGCTCCCGTTCACCGACTGGGAGGCCCGCGCCGAACTGATGGAGGGCGCGAACCTCCGGATCGAGGACGTGTACGTCCGGGAGTTTCGGGGCGTTCCCTCGGTCAACCTCTCGGAGTTCACGACCGTCGAACCGCTCGGCCGCGAGGTCGAGGCCAGCGACACCGCGACCCGGATGACCGTCCGCGACGCGGTCGGCACCGGCGGCGCGTACGACGTGGAAGTCGTCGGGAGCATCGTCGCGGTCCGGGACGGCTCGGGCCTCATCGAGCGCTGTCCCGAGTGCGGCCGCGTCACCCAGAACGGCCAGTGTCGGAGCCACGGCGCCGTCGACGGGCAGGACGACCTGCGCGTGAAGGCCATCGTCGACGACGGAACCGGGACGGTCACGGCGGTCCTCGACGACGAGCGCACCGCCGAGGTGTACGGCGGCGACGTGGAGGACGCCAAGACCCAGGCCCGCGACGCGATGGACAAGGAGGTCGTCGCCGACGCCATCCGCGAGGAGATCGTCGGCCACGAGTTCCGCGTCCGGGGCAACCTCTCGGTCGACGACTACGGCGCGAACCTGGAGGTCACGGAGTTCGAGCGCTCGGAGGACTCGCCGGCCGACCGCGCGAAGTCGCTGCTCGCGGAGGTGGCAGAATGAGCGGAAACGAGAGCGAATCCGACAGCGACTCCGGACAGGGCGGCGCGGGCCGCCGCGAGGTCGCGTGGCGCGTGTTCGCCGCCGAGTACGACGACGCGGACTTCGACTACTCGGAGAGCGACGAGGAGCGCGCGCCCAACTACGTGGTCACCCCGACCGGCGCGCGGGTCAACCGCCTGTTCGTGGTCGGCGTGCTCACGGAGGTCGAGCAGGTCAGCGACGAGGTGCTCCGCGGGCGGGTCGTCGACCCGACCGGCGCGTTCGTCCTCTACGCCGGGCAGTACCAGCCCGACGAGATGGCGTTCCTCGAAGCGGCCGACCCGCCGATGTTCGTCGCGGTGACGGGCAAGGCCAGAACGTTCCAGCCCGACGATTCGGACCGCGTGTTCACCTCCATCCGTCCGGAGTCGATCAACGAGGTCGACGCCGGGACGCGCGACCGCTGGGTGGTCCAGACCGCCGAGCAGACTCTCGACCGCGTCTCGACGGTCGCCGACGCGCTCGACGCGGGCCGGCGCGGCGACGACCTCCGGCAGGCCCTCGAATCCGCCGGCGTGGACGCGGGACTCGCAGCGGGCGTCCCGCTCGCGCTGGACCACTACGGCACGACGAAGGGCTACCTCGCCGGCGTTCGAGGCCTCGCGCTCGACGCCGCCAGAGTCGTCGCCGGCGAGATCGGCGCCGACGAGGTGGGACCGCTCGACCTCGCGCCCGACGAGGGCGGCGACGCAGTCGACGCGTCGCTCGACTACTCGCTGTCGGGGGACGAGGAAGGCGACATCGGTCGACTGGAGACCGAAGCTGAACCCGGTGAATCGACGACCGAGGCCGACCCGACTGCCGACGACGAGGTAACTGCCGACGACGAGTCGACTGCTGGTGACGAGTCGACCGCCGAGGCCGAGTCGACTACCGGAGTTGGGTCGGCGGACGAAGTGGAGGCAGACGCCGAGCCCGAATCGACCACGAGCGACGACCTCGGCGAGGCCCCGACTACCACCGTGGACGAGTCCGCATCCGAATCTGAATCCGAGGCCGAGTCTGACGCGTCCGCGGAGGAAGCCGTCGCGGGATCCGAAGCCGAATCGGAACCCGCAACGGACGAAGAAGCTCCAGCGGCCGAGGACGCCGACGACGCCGCGGAGCTGCAGGACGAAATCGGCACCGAGGAACCGCCCGAAGTCGAATCCGAGCAGGACACTACCGACGAGGAGGAGTTTGCGTCGGAAGCCGACGGTGACGACGAGGGACCGGACCTCGACACGGCCGGCGCGGGCGACGAGATGTACGAGTTCGACGACGAGGAGCGCGAGCAGATCGAGGAGGAACACGGACTGGAGTTCTCGTCGGGCTCCGAAGTCGACAGTCCCGAGGAGAGCGACCTCGACGCGCCGGACCCCGAGGTCGGTGCCGAACCCGAGGGCGAACCGGGCGACACCGACCAGCACGCCGAGCCGACCAGCGAAGCGGTCGACACCGACCAGTTGCAGGACGTCGACGCCGCGCAGGGCGGCACCGAGGCCGCCGTGAACGACGCCGAGGAGGCACCCGCGGGCGGCGAGACAGCCGCCGCGGAAGCGCCCGGTACGTCCATCGGCGAAGACGAGGTCGCCGAGCGCGAGAGCGAGTCGGCCGAGGAAGAAGAATCGAGCGAGCACGCCCAAGCAGATTCCAGCGGTGACGCCGAGACGCCCGACGACCTCGAAGACGCGGTGATGGACCGGATGCAGGAACTCGACGAGGGCGACGGCGTCGAGCGCGAGAAACTGTTGGCCGCGCTCGTGCAGGACTACGACGTGACGCCCGCCGACGTCGACGACGCGCTCGAATCCGCGCTGATGGCCGGGCGCTGCTACGAATCCGGCGAGGACACGCTCAAGCCCATCTGATGAGTCTCGTGGAGCCGGTCCCGGGCGAGCCGGCCGCGATCGCGTCCCTCTCGCGCGACGACCAGCGCGCGGTCGACCGCGCGCTGGTCGTCGCGGACTATCACGCCGGAATCGAGCAGGCGCTCCGGGCCGATGGGGTTTCTCTCGACAGTCGCGCCGAACACCGCCGCGAGCGCCTGCTCTCGCTAGTCGAATCGACCGACGCCGACCGCGTGGTCTTTCTGGGCGACCTGATGCAGGCCATCGGCGACCCCGGCGGGGCCGAGCGCGGCGAGATCGAGGTCCTGCTGGAGCTCTTCGACGAACGGGGCGTCCCGGCCACGCTCGTCAAGGGCAACCACGACGGGGCCATCGAGTCGTGGGCCGACCTCGACGTGACCGACGGTGCGGGCGTCCGCCTCGGCGAGGTGGGGTTCGCACACGGGCACACGTGGCCTGCGCCCGAAGTGCTCGACAGCGAGGTGGTCTGCGTCGGCCACGAGCATCCTGCGGTCCGACTGGAGGACGAGGTCGGCGGGAGTCGCGTCGAGCGCGTCTGGCTCCGGGGCTCGCTGGCCGGCGAGCCGTTCGCCGAGCGCGACGAATCCGTCCGGGCGGGCGCGGAACTGGTCGTCTTCCCGGCGTTCAACGACCTCGTTGGAAAGACGTGGGTCAACGTCGAGGGCCAGGAGTTCCTCGCGCCGTTCCTCCCCGAGGGGTTGGGCGACGGCGAAGCGTATCTGCTGGACGGGACGCGGCTGGGGCGGTATCAGACGGTCTGAGACGACGCGTCCTGCACGGCCGCGACGAACTCCTCGGGCCGGTCCGAGCCCACGAACACCGACTTGCCACCGGTTCGCTCGAAGCGGATGCCGGTCTTTCCGCTCACGGTGTAGGCCATCCCGCTCGGGCTCCAGCGGATGCCCCACCCGCCGTAGCGCAGCGGGCTGTACCCCGTCGACTGCACCTCCGCGAGGTCCGAGAACGGGATCCGACGATACTTCCGGTGCAACGGCGCGAACTTGACGTAAATTCCATCGTCGCGGACCTCGGTGGAGAGCGTGGCGACCCTGAACAGGAGAGCGGCCGAGACGGTCAGCACGAGGTCGGCGGCCGTCTCGCGGGTCGAGCGCGTCCCGCGCGCGAGGCGAACGATTGCGACGATGGCTTGCAGTCCGAGCAGGGCCCACAGCCACCGCTGGCGGAACTGTTGGGTCTCTCGAAAGTGAACTTCGGTCTCCATGTGAGACGGTTGGACGGTCGAAGGCAAATCGGTTGTCCCCGTCTCGTCGGCAGCGTTCAGACGCAGTCGGCGACCCGCCAGCAGGGTTCGATGAGCCGACCACTCGTTCCAGTGAATGGGGTGTCGACGACCCTCGGAACCAGCGAGGCGCGGTGAGACGCCCGATCGAGCCGTCGCCGGAGTCGAGAAGACTTATGACTGACTGACCGTTTAGTCAAAGCATGGGCCAGTCGACCTCGCAGAAACGACCGTGGCTCGCAGCACTGCTCGGAGTGGTAGCGACGGGGCTCGGCCACCTCTATCTCCGGCGGTGGCGGCGTGCCTTCGGATGGCTCGTCGTCCTATTCGGCGCCGCGTCGCTGTTCGTCGAACCGGCAGCGCTCGAAGAAATCGCAACGGGGGCCGCGGTGGACCCCGTCGCGCTCGCGCCGGTTCTGGCCGTCGCCGTCCTCAGCACCGTCGACGCGTACGTCCTCGCCCACGCCCAGAATGCGGTCGCACGCCTGAATCGCGATTCGGACGGGGACCTCACGCACTGTCCGAACTGCGGGAACGAACTCGATCCGGACATCGAATTCTGCCACTGGTGTACGGCCGACGTGAGCGACCTGAACGAGACGCCTCGAACCGACGGCGAGTAGCCGAGCCGACCCCGACGGAAGACCGCTCTCGACGGATTAGGCCCTTGCTGGTCCGAGCCGGTATTCGGTCGAGACGCATCGGCTGTCATTCTCTCCGAAGTGGCTTCTACGGCGGTTACGGCCAAGCAACGCACTTAATCCGCTCGAACCGCTATAAATCATCGATGAGCGACGGAGCGGCCGCGGGTTCTGCGGCTTTCGCCAAACTGGGCGAGCAGGTGCGGGCGGCGCTCTCCGAACGGGGGTTCTCGACTCCCACGGAGCCACAGCGCCGCGCCATCCCGCCGCTGGCCCGCGGCGAGAACGCGCTGGTCGTCGCGCCCACCGGCACCGGCAAGACCGAGACCGCGATGCTCCCCGTGCTGGACGCCATCGCGCAGGCCCACGCCGAGGACGGCCCGCGGTTCGGCTTCTCGGCGCTCTACATCACGCCGCTGCGGGCGCTCAACCGCGACATGCGCCAGCGGCTGGAGTGGTGGGGCGAGGAACTCGACCTCCGGGTCGACGTGCGCCACGGCGACACCACAGACTACCAGCGACAGAAGCAGGCCAACAACCCGCCGGACGTGCTGGTGACGACGCCCGAGACGCTGCAAGCGATGCTCACCGGGTCGAAGCTCCGGAAAGCGCTCGAAGACGTGCATCACGTGGTCGTCGACGAGGTCCACGAACTCGCCAGCGCCAAGCGCGGCGCGCAGTTGACCGTCGGTCTGGAGCGACTGGCGGAACTCGCGGGCGACTTCCAGCGCATCGGCCTGTCGGCGACCGTGGGCGACCCCGAGGAAGTCGGGCAGTTCCTCGTCGGCGCGCCGGGACGCGACGGAGCGCCGGGTTCGGGGCGCGCTGGGGAACCGGGTTCGGAGGGCGACGCCGAATCGGATTCGGAACGCGGCGCGCCCGCCATCGTCGAGGTCGACGTGGGGAGCAAGGTCGAGTTCGCGGTCCGCGAACCCGAGATTACGGAGGAGGACGGCCGACTCGCGGGCGAACTGATGACCGACGAGTCGGTCGCCAGCCACGTCCGCGCGATCCGGGAGATCGTCGAGAACCACGACTCGACCCTGATCTTCGTCAACACGCGCCAGACTGCCGAAGCCCTCGGCTCGCGATTCAAGGAACTCGACGCCAATATCGGCGTCCACCACGGCTCGCTGTCGAAGGAGGCCCGCATCGACGTGGAGGACCGGTTCAAGACCGGGAAGCTCGACGCCCTCCTCTGTACCTCCTCGATGGAACTTGGCATCGACGTGGGCCGCATCGACCACGTGGTCCAGTATTCGAGCCCTCGAGAGGTCGCGCGCCTGCTCCAGCGCGTCGGGCGCGCGGGCCACCGCTCCGAGCAGACCTCCCACGGCACCATCATCACCAAGCACCCCGACGGCACGCTCGAAGCGCTCGCCATCGCTCGCCGGGCCAAGGACGGCGACGTGGAGGACGCCGAGATCCACGACGGCAGCCTCGACACCGTGGCGAACCAGATCGTCGGGCTCGTGATGGACTTCGGCGACCTGTCGGCGATGCGGGCCTACCGCATCGTCACGCGCGCCTACCCGTTCCGGGACCTCGGCGAGGAGGAGTTCCGCGAGGTCTGTCGCGAACTCAAGAGCAACCGGCTGGTCTGGCTCGACGAGGGCGACGATAGGCTCGAGAAGTCCTCGAAGACGTGGCAGTACTTCTACGCCAACCTCTCGATGATCCCCGACGAGCAGAAGTACGCGGTCGAGGACATCGCGAGCGGCTCGCAGGTCGGCACCCTCGACGAGCGGTTCGTCGTCAACTTCGCCGAGCCGGGCGAGGTGTTCGTCCAGCGCGGCGAGATGTGGCGCATCACGGAGGTCGACGACGACGAGGAGGCGGTGAAGGTGTCGCCCATCGAGGACCCCGGCGGCGAGATTCCCTCGTGGGTCGGCGAGGAGATCCCGGTGCCCTACGACGTGGCACAGGAGGTCGGCGAGATGCGGGCGGTCGCCGGCCCCCAGTTCGAACGCGGCGCGCCCCGAGAGGGCGTCGCGCGGGAGTTCACCGACCGCTATCCGACCGACGAGTACACCGCCAGCGAGGCGCTCGACCAGCTCGACAAGCACGCAGAGGCGGGCGACCCCGTCCCCACCGCCGACCGGATCGTGGTCGAGCACGCCGCTCGGACAATCGTCGTCAATTCGTGTTTCGGCCACAAGGTCAACGAGACGCTGGGCCGGGTGCTCTCCTCGCTGGTCGGCCAGCGCACCGGCTCGTCGGTCGGCCTCGAAGTCGACCCGTACCGCATCGAACTCGACGTGCCGCCGAAGGTCTCGGGCCGCGAGGTCGCGGACGTACTCTCCGGCACCGACCCCGATCACGTCGCGGCAATCATCGAGTTGAGCCTCAAGCACTCCGACTCGCTGAAGTTCAAGCTCTCGCAGGTCGCCGCGAAGTTCGGCGCGCTCCGGCGCTGGGAGGGCGGTGCGGGCGGCCCCCGAATCGACCGCCTGCTGGCCGCGCTGGAGGACACCCCGATGTACGACGAGGCGGTTCGGGAGGTGTTTCACGACGACCTCGCGGTCGAGCAGGCCAGCGAAATCCTCGCCCGCATCCAGTCGGGCGAGATCGAGATCGTCACGACCGGTGGACACACCCCCATCGGCACCGGCGGCATCTCGTCGGGCCGGGAACTCCTCGCGCCGGAGAACGCCGACGCGAGCGTCATCCAGACCGTCAGGGAGCGCATCCGGGACGACGAGGTCATCCTGTTCTGTCTCCACTGCGAGGAGTACGAGCGCACCAAGCCGGTCCGGCGCGTACGCGACCAGCCCAGTTGTCCCGAGTGCGGATCGACTAGGATCGCGGCGCTCAACCCGTGGGCCGACGAAGTGGTCAAGGCGGTCCGCGCGCCCGAGAAGGACGACGAGCAGGAGAAGATGACCCGGCGCGCCTACAAGGCCGCGAACCTCGTCCAGAGCCACGGCAAACAGGCCGTGATCGCACTCGCTGCTCGCGGGGTCGGCCCGCAGAACGCGGCCCGTATCATCGCCAAGCTCCGCGAGGACGAAGACGACTTCTACCGGGATATCCTCGCCCAAGAGCGCCAGTACGCGCGGACCCAATCGTTCTGGGACTGAGTGAGAGGCTCCGCGGCGTCCGGGACGGACAGACCCTGAAACGAATCTACCGACTCGTCCGAGCCACTTCCTCGCTCTCCTCCCCGCTCTCGTGAACCACGACGACCTCGCCCGGCAGGTCGTACTCGAAGTCTACCGTCGCCTCGTAGGGGACCTCGCCGACGCACTGGACGCCGACGGGGTCGCCCTCGGTCGCCCGAACCTGGACCGTCAGCTCGCCCGAATCTGCGTCGTAGTTCGCGTCCGCGAGTTCGAGGTCGTACCCCGGATCGGGCGTCCTGACCGTCCCCTCGACTCGGACCTGCTCGCCGTCGAAGGACACCGACGCGCCGTTCTCCGTCCCGCAGGTTCCCTCGTCGACCGAGAGCTCGATCGCCGCGACTTTTGGTTCGGCACAGCCCATCATCGTTGACTGCGTGACCGTCTCGACGCGACCGTCGGACGCGACGCGCGCGTCGGTCGCCGAGGCGTTGCAGTCGAACAGCGCACGCTCGACGCGGACCGTGGTCGGCTGTTCGCCCGCGAGGCCCACCGCGACCTGGTAATCGCCGGGTTCGTTCAGCGCGACTTCGAGGGAGGCGTCGCCGTCGAACTCGACCGTTCTGTCGAGGAGTTGCGTCGCGTCGCGCGAGACGCGAACGACGAGTTCCCGCGATTCGTCGGCGTCGTTCCAGACCCGCACGTCGTGGGGACGATTGTTGTCGGGGAACGCGACCGACTCACGGTCCCCCACCGCGAGCGACTGGAACGGGTCCTCCGCGGCCGGGTCGATGCCGGAGAAGTCGTCGGATCCGTCGGAATCGTCTCTGGTCGTCTCGCTCGGCTCGGTGGTCGTTCCACTCGTGCTCGCAGTCGTCTCGACCGCTCGAATCGTGGTCGTTCGTTCTGTGCGGTCGCCAGTTGCGGGGTCGCGGCTCGCGCTTCCGAGACAGCCGGCGAGACACGCCAGCGATGCCAGCGGGGAGGTGCGCCGGAGGAGGGCTCGGCGGTTCATACCCGCCACTTGTGGAGCTACTTCAAAGGGTCTTCCGTAAGCTCAAACGCCGATTTTACCCTTTCTCGGAGCTGAACGTCGCGTTCGATGAGGAGGATTCCGCGGGGGCTGTTCACTCCAGAAGGACGTAGTTCTCGGTGACGGTCACGTGGTAGCCCGCGTAGCGGAACTGGACTTCGAGGTCGTTCGATATCTCGTCGGTCCTCGTGAACACGAGCCCCGCGACTGGGGAGGGCGTTCTGGAAGCGAAGAGGTCGTCGAGCGCGTCCGGGTCGAGGTTCGCGCCGAGCGCCGGAAGCGAGTCCCTGTCGACGCCTTCGGCGGTCGCGACCGCCTCGACGACCGCCTCGGTGGCGCGTTCGTCCCGCTGTATCATGTGGCGACGGCTCGGACCGTCGCTCGCTCGCTTGGAATCGTTCATCTCGAAACCGGGGAGTTCCCGTTTCGACACTCCGATACCGACTTCAAAACAGTATTTACAATTATTGCACAGGTTATATGTAAAATTTTCCGTGGGCGATGAACCTCTCGGGCGAACGGGCGATATCGCGGGCCACGCGACGGTGCTCGCGCTACGTCTCGTTTGCCGTCCACCACTCGACGAGGCTCGCCGCGCGCTCGCGCTCGCCCTCGTTGGTCGTCTGGTTGCGCGGCGAGGCCCGCTTCTTGTTCTCCAGGGCGTTCTCCTCGGCGATATTGGCGGCCTTCTTGAACGCGGCGCGCGCGCCGTACTCCTCGCCGGTCCCCGAGAAGATACCCTCGTCGGTAAACAACCGGACCGTACACTGGATGAGCGGCGTTCCGCGGTGGCGCTCCTTGTGCTTGTGGAATCGCACGTTGGCTTCGAGGATGTCCATCTTCTCGTACTTGCCGTCGATCTCGTCCACGCGGTCGGCGATATCCCCGCGGTCGAGGTCGTCGAGCAGGGTCACGCCGAACACCTGCACGTCGGCAACCTCCTCCTCGCCGGTCCACGTCAGCGCCCGGAGCAGGTCGGTCGTGGTCACGATGCCCGACGGCGACTCGAAGTCGTCGGGGACGACGATCAGCGACGAGTAGCCGTACTCGTTCATCTCCCCGAGCGCCTCGTCGAGGCCCGCGTCGAGGCCGATGGTCGCGCATGGCGAGTTCATCACGTCGCGCGCCGGCAGCGCGAGCAGTTTAGCCTGCGAACCAGACCGCTCGCCCCACCCGCCGTGGGTTCGTCCCTGACTCTTCGAGACGCCGCCGCCGAACGAATCCTGGGCGTTGTTGGCGTTGCCGCCCTGTTCCTGATTCAGCTCCCGGGTCGTGAACTCCACGAGGTCGTAGAGGCTGATCATCCCCACGGCGTCGGTGCCGTCGACGACCGGGACGCGCGTGAACTTGTGCGTCCGGACGACGTGGATGACCTCGCCGATCTCGGTGTCGGGTTCGACGCTCACCACGTCCTGGGTGTACACGTCCGACACGTCGAGCGCGGCGAGGTTCTCGTGGACCATCTCCAGCAGGTCGTCGGCGGTCACCACGCCGACGAACCGGTCGCCATCGAACACGGGGAGGAGCTTGAACTCGTTCTCGACCATCAGGCGCGCGGTTTCGCGTACGTCCTCGTCTTGGCTGACCTTCGGCGGATTCCGAACCACCGACTGGGCCTTCTGGTCGGGGTCGTGGTGCGAACTCACCAGTTCCTTCCGGGTGACGAGCCCGTCGAACTTGCCCTCTCCGCGGACCACGATGCCTTCGAGGGTCTGGTCCTCGTCGAAGATTCCCCTGAGTTTCCCGACTCGGGTTCCGGGGTTCACGTCAACGTACTCGGTCGTAACGGCGTCGGCGATATCCATTGATTCCCCACCTACCCTCCTTTTGCGTGGCGCTACGCTTCAACCTTGTTCCCGTTTCGTACGTCGTATTCTCTATGCCGGGAACGACCGGCACACACGGTGCGGGAACGACCTGCACTCCTATGGCCTCGACAGTGCTCGGCGCGCTCGAAGATTGCGCATCGGGAAACGTTTTCTCGAAAGCTCTCGGCGCAGTCGGGGACTACGCAACCGACGACAGGTCTTCGAAAGCCCTCGGCGCGGTCGCGGTCGCTCTGCGGGATATCTCGCGCCCGCAGTTCTGCGGGCGCGAGATATTGGCCGCGCTGAGGCGACTAAACTGAACGCGACCGCGCCTCGCCCTTTCAGTCCGCCAGGGCGTGGTTTGGTACACGAGCCGAACCCGGTGGTCGGGTGATCCAAGTCCAACTAACTTGACCCCGCACCGAGCGCGCCCGCGGACACCAGCAGGCCGCTCGCGCCGGTCGCCAGCGCGAACAGCCACGCGCCGGTCAGGCCGAGCGAGAGCGCAACCACGGCCGACTGGACCAGGAGGGACGGTTCGGTCGAGAGCGCGCTCGTCACGACGGTCATCCCGCCGTAGACGACGACCAGCGGGAGGCCGACGAGCAGGCCGAGCGGGGTGAGCGCGAGGTCGAGCCACGCCGGAATCGTCGCGACGAGCGTGGCGGCCAGATAGGCCGCGATGGCGAGCGCGAGGACGCCGAGGATCGCCAGCGTGCGGTCGGTCGGCCGGAGCGCGAGCCGGGCGTACGGGTGGCTCTCGGCGAGCGACGGGGCGTCCACCAGCGCGAGGACGCCCACCGCGAGCAGGTAGCTCCCCGCGAGCGCGGCCAGCGCGTAGCCCGCGTGGGTCGGGGCGAGGCACGCCTGTCCCGCCGGACAGCTCATCGCCGCATCGCGGTAGACGAAGTACAGCGCCGGGACCGCGAACACGAGGAGGGGGAGCGCGAGGCTGCGACGGGGCCGGAGCGCGGCGAGTATCTCCATACTGATTCGTTGGACAGGCATCGAAATAAAGGTGGTCGGGGAAAGCGTGGTCGGGGAAAGCGTGGTCGGGGAAAGCGTGCTCGTGTGAGAGGTGGCCGTGGAGGCTGTTCGGTCTGCTCGGGGGTTCGCCGTCGACTCAGTACTTGACTAGCTTCGTCGCGTAGCTGTCGTGGTCGAGCTTGTACCCGTTGTCCATGTAGTAGTAGTCCTGATAGCCCGACCAGCCCGCCTCGTCGTCGAAGATGCCCTCGATGCTCTGCTCGGCATCCTCGAACGAGGTCGCCTCGTGTGGCACCGAACTGTCGACGTGGGCCGAGCCAGAGACGTAGCCGCCAAACTCCCACATCTTGAGGTGCTCGCGCCCGAGGAAGCCGAACGTCCCGGTCGCGACCGACTCGTGCTGCTGCTCGAAAGAGTACGTGTCGCTGTTCCACGCGTACCGGTTGTACTGGACCACGCTGTCCGTCCAGCCGTTGCTCGTCAGCACGCCCGCGACGTCGTTGGCCCCTTTCTCGGAGATGATGTTCATCGGCGCGCTGGTCTCGTAGCCGCCGTCGACCGCCTCGTACTCCCAGATGCCGTAGTCTTGATCGCTCTCGTCGGGGTCGTGGTCCTCGGTGCCGACGCCGCGCGTCGACTCGAAGTGAGCCTTCCACTCGTCGGTCTTCGCGTAGTAGGTGTCCCACGGCCGCTTGGTCGTCTCGGTCGCCCGCTGCGGGAGGTCGTCGGCCTCGGGTTTCGGCCGGTCGAACGTCTCGGTCGTCGTGAGTACCGGCGGGGTGAGCCCGTACCGCCGCGCGAGGTCGTCGCTGACCTTGCGCTTCTCGATTGTCACGCTGTCGGGCGTCACCTGCATCTTGACGATCTCGTGACCGGTAACGCGGAACTTCTCCGGACCGGGTGAGTCCGAGTCCGACTGCGCGCTGCCCTCGCGGGACAGCAGGGGGACGCCGAGCGCGCCGACGCCGAGCGCTGCTGCACTCTTCAGGAACTGTCGTCGACTGTCGTCGGGGGAGTCGTTCGTCATGGTTGCAATTAAACCACCGAACGGACGTAATTTAAATCTAGAGCGAAAAGTGAAATTAAAACGAGTGCTCCGTCGGTGAAGGACTCCAGCAGGAATCGGGACGAACAGTCTTAGCTCAGCTCAGCGACGGGTGGACCTTCTCGACGGCGGCCTCGAAGTGCTTCGCGTCGACCGTAATCTCGTCGGCGTTCTCGTCGGCCTGCTCGACGCCCCACGCCTCGGCGGCCTCCCGGATGGCCCGCATCGAGGCGTCCCGGACGACGGCTTCGAGGTCCGCGCCGGTGTACCCCTCCAGGTCCGCCGCGAGGTCGTCGAGGTTCACGTCGTCGCCGAGGGGCTTGTCGTCGGCGTGGACCGCGAGGATGGCCCGCCGGCCCGCCTCGTCGGGCGCGGGCACCTCGACGTGCTCTTCGAGTCGGCCGGGCCGGAGGAGCGCGCGGTCGAGCGCGTCCCGGCGGTTGGTCGCCGCGAGGACGACGAGGTTGGGGTTCTCCGCGAGGCCGTCCATCTCGGTCAACAGCTGCGAGACCACGCGCTCGGACACCTCCGCGCCGCCGCCCATCCCGGAGCCGCGCTCGCCCGCGATAGCGTCGATCTCGTCGAAGAACACGATGGCCGGGGAGGCCTGCCGTGCGCGGTCGAAGATCTCCCGGACCGCCTTCTCGCTCTCGCCGACGTACCTATCTAGCAGTTCCGGCCCGTCGACGTGGATGAAGTTCACGTCGCTTTCGCCCGCGAGCGCTCGCGCGAGCAGGGTCTTGCCGGTGCCCGGCGGGCCGTACAGCAGGATGCCCGACGGCGGGTCGGTGTTCGTCGCGGCGAACAGGTTACGGTACGCGAGCGGCCACTCGACCGCCTCGGTGAGCGTCTGCTTGGCCTCCTCCAAGTTGCCCACGTCCTCGAAGCCGATGTCGGGCGCTTCGGCGACGAACTCCCGCATCGCGGACGGTTCGACCGACGCCATCGCGGTCTCGAAGTCCGCGCGGGTGACTTCCACGTCCAGCAGTGCGTCCTCGTCGGCTCCCGCGTCGCGGGCCCGTCGGAGCGCGGCCATCGCGGCCTCGGTCGAGAGCGCCTGCATGTCCGCGCCGACGAAGCCGTGGGTCGTCGCGGCGAGGTGGTCGAGGTCCACGTCGTCGTCCAGCGGCATCCCGCGGGTGTGGACCTCCAGGACCTCGCGCCGGCCGGCCTCGCCGGGCACGCCGACCTCGATCTCGCGGTCGAATCGCCCGCCGCGGCGCAGCGCGGGGTCGATGGAGTCGACGCGGTTGGTCGCGCCGATGACGATGACCTGCCCGCGGCCTTCGAGGCCGTCGAGCAGCGAGAGCAACTGGGCGACCACGCGGTTCTCCACGTCGGCCTCCTCGTCGCGCTCGCCCGCGATGGCGTCGATCTCGTCGAAGAACACGATGGTCGGGGCGTTTTCCCGGGCCTCCTGGAACGTCTCGCGGAGCTGCTCCTCGCTCTCGCCTTTGTACTTGCTCATGATCTCCGGGCCGGAGATGTCGATGAAGTGGGCGTTGACCTCGTTGGCGACCGCACGGGCGATCATCGTCTTGCCGGTGCCCGGCGGGCCGTACAGCAGGACGCCCTTCGGCGGGTCGATGCCGAGCCGCCGGAACAGCGCGGGGTTCGACAAGGGGAGTTCGACCATCTCGCGGACGCGCTCTAACTCTTCTTCCAGCCCGCCGATGTCCTCGTAAGTCGCGCCGGTGGTCTCGCCGGCCGCGTCGCCATCTCCCGTCGGACTACCCCCGACAGGGATAGAGATTCCGCTGGAGCCGCCGCCTGTCGAGCCCGAATTTGCAGTAGAACCGGAACTGGACCCAGCCCCGCCCACAGCTCCTCCACCGGATCCGGAGACGCCCGACACGGTGACGCTGGTGTCGTCGGTCACGCGGACTTCGCCGTCGGGGTCGGTGCTCGCGACGTGGAACGTGCCGTAGTCGCCCAGGCGCTCGACCCGGACGCGCTCGCCCTCCTTGACCGGCCTGTCGCGGAGCGCGCGCTTGAGAGCGCGCTCCAGCGTGTCGCGGTCGTCGGCCTCGAACGCGGCGGTCGGCGCGAGCGCGACCGAGGCGGCGTCATCGATGGTGACCGGCCGGACCGTCACCGCGTCGCCGATGCTGACGCCGGCGTTGGCCCGCGACTCGCCGTCGATCTGGACAGTGCCGGCCCGGACGTCCGGTCCAGCGGGCCACACCTTGACCACGGTGTCGCGTTCGCCCTCTACGACCACGGTGTCGCCGCTCAGCACTCCGAGCGCCGACCGGGCCGACTCGGGGATCCGAGCGATGCCCCGGCCCGCGTCGCGCTTCTCCGCACCCTGGACGGTCAACTCGACCGCGGCGGAACCCTTCGTCGTCATGTCAGCCACTCGGTTCGCTTGGGTCTTGAGGGTTCCCCTCGCGCCTCGTCACCAAGTCGTCGCGTTCGTCCGTGGTTTTCCGGACAGACCGGATTTCGGACTCCGAATTCGGGTTCTCTGGACACGTGATCGGCGTGCGCTGGTTATCATTCCACCCGGCGCGTGCGGCGCGGCGTCTCGGCGAGCGTCGCGAGCCGAGGCTCGTGGGAGCGGTGCTCCCACGGCGTCTCGACGAGTGAAACGAGGCGAGGGTCGTCAGCGCGTGCGCTGACGGCGCTCTCGTGCGCCGCGCGACGCGCGCGAGGGACGAGTAGCGTGGTTCGAGAGAGCTTCGCTCTCTCGTCATCCCGAAATTCTGCGATTTTCGGAGACAACGAAGCGAGCAACGCAGGCGGCTGGGGAGGCCTGAGGTCCGTGCTGTGCGGTAGCGGTGCGGTCACGCCGAGGCGCAAGCAGAAGCTAGCGCTCTCGTCACCCAAAATCATCCCGTCGCGGTGCAGTCGCGGTTGCGGCGTGATGGCGGTGCTGTACGGTACGGTCGCGGTCACTCCAAAATCGATGCAGAAGCGACCGCCCACCCTCACTCGCCGTCACGAATCCATCCGATGTGCTGACCGAACCCCACATAGTCAGTCGATTCGCCGGGGCAAGGGATTAGTCGCGCGACCGTGTAGCTTCGAACATGGTCGCCAAAACCGATCGCGACGGCGTGACGTGGTACAAGTGCGAGGGGTGTGGGATGATGTTCGACGACGAGTCCGACGCGCGCCAGCACGAGGAGAACTGCGATCAGGAAGACCCCTCGTACATCCAGTAGCGTTGCGTCTCTAGCGTCGCGTTCGCTCCGAATTCGGTGGGCGACGAGCGCTTTGGAAGTCGATTCGGTGATTCTGTTTTGGAGGACGAATGATGAACTGTGACCGCGGCAGAATTGAGTGACTTGGGGTGGCTAGCTATTGCTTGAGCATCGGAGAGACCGCGACCGCACCGCGACAGGAAGCCTCGTCCTCCCCAACCGCTTGCGTTGCTCGGCCGCCGGCAGACGGTCCTGCTCGGCCTCCGGCTCGCGGTTCCACCACTCGCTGTTCCGCGGCGCGATGCGCCGCGCTGCCTGTGCGGGCTGCGACTGCCGTGCCCTCGGTCGCTGCGCTCCCGAGGACTCCACTCCGTTCCGGCCTGCGCTACTCAACCCTCGCGCGGTTTGGCGCGGCATGAAGCCGCGCCGTGGGAGCGACGCTCCCACGAGCCTGCGCTCGGTCTCCTCGCGCAGACGCCTGCACGCGCCGGAAGGAGACAAGAACTAGCGGGCGTCTGGAGGTAAGAAGAGCGGAGCCAGAGAAATTACAGTCCGGCGCGTTCGCGGTGCTCAGCTGCCCGCTCTTTCGCCTCGGCCTTCGTTTGCGCGGTGTCCCAGCGGACCTGCTCGCCCGAACCGTAGGCCAGCGCGTCCTTGAGTTCGTCGCTGAGGATGCCCCAGCCGACCTCCAGCACCGCGCCGTCAGCGTCGCCGAGTTCGTACACGCCGTACTGGTTCGGGGCCGAGCCGACCGTCGCCCGAGAGAGGTCCTGCCAGTGTTTGTGGAGCGGCATGAATCGAACTCTCCTCGAACTCAGTCCTCGTTCACCAGTTCGTACGAGGCCTCGTCCAGTTCGTCCTCCTCGAAGACGAACACCCGGCCGCGCGCCGCCTCCGGGTCGGCCTCGACCTCGATGGCGTAGCCGTCCACGCGCACCGTGACGCCGGGGAACAGCTCCTCCTCCTCGCCGGAGTCGAGCATCACCCGGCCCACGCCCGACGTTTCGAGGATGTCGTCGTGAGTGTTGCGGTCGTTGACGTACGTCAGCACGCCCTCCGTCTCGGTCGGGTCGGTGACGAGAATCTGGACGAGCTTGCCGGGCTGGGTGCGGAGCGTACCGTCGACCTTCTCGGGTACGCCGTGGTAGAATACCTTCCGACCGTCGGTGTACTCCACGACGATGCCGCCCTCGGTGAGTTCCACGCCGAGGGTGTCCGGGGCCACGTCGTTGCGCGCGCTCATGGCCGGGGATTCGGTCGGAGTCGGGAAAAGGAGTGCGTTTCGGCGGACGGACAGTCGGGGCCAGTTACTCCCCGACCCCGTCGACCCAGTCCGGCCGCTCGACGGTCGTTTCGTCGAGGTCCGCGAGATGCCACTCGGTGAAGCGACGGCCGTTCCGCTCCGTCCCGTCGAGTGTCTCCTGGAAGCTGTGGACGAGCGCGTCGTCGTCGACCAGCGCCTGAATGCTGTACCACACCGATTTCTCGTCGTCTGGCGCTTGGCTGGTCTTGCCGAATCGGGTCAGCTCCTCCCCGCCGACCGTCTCCGTGCCGATTTCGTGCAGGTCGACGACTTCGAGCCTCGATCTGCCCGTGTAACCGCTCTTGGAGATGCCCGTTTCCTGCGGTTCGGCCATCATCGCCTCCCACTCGCCGTCGACGCGCTTGCGCCAGAACACTGTGGTAGAGTCCTCGCCGAAGTAGAATTCGACCCGGTCGACGTCGGACCAGCCCCACAGCGTCCTGCCGTCGATGGTCGCGTGGACGCGGTCACCCTCCACGCGAACTGTCCAGACCGAGTGCGTTTTGGCGTCGCCGGTCTCGCGGTCGAGCGACGCTCTGGTCCACTCGACGGTCCCGCTGCGGGCAGACAGCGAGTCACTGTGGGCGGTGGCGAACGCGTGCTTGTCGGTGACCTCGCCGTCCTCGACGCCAGGGATTCCGGCCTCCGCCGAGGCGGAAACGTCGAATCTACCGGTACATCCGGCCAGCGAGGCCGCCAGCGCGAGCCCGCCACCGGCCCGCAGGATGGACCGCCGAGACCGCTGTGTCATGACTAATTATTGCTTCCCCAACAGTATAAGGTTTTTCCACCGTCACGTCAGAGGTGAAATGAGCGGTAGCGCTACGCTACGTGACGACAGCGTGCTCGGGCACGAACAGTGAACACGCTCCCGTAGCAACTACGAGTGCGATCTCCAGTGAACCACCTGCGCCCTTGCACCAACCACCAGCGTCAATACCCCGCGTGAGAGACGACCCACCATGGACGGCCGGGCAGTCGCACCCGCGGCGGGAACGGTCCTCAACGCCCTCGCGTCGGGCAGAGGCTCGGCCTTCGCCATCGACGCCGAGACGACCGCGGCGGTCGAACTCGACGCCTCGGGCGAGGTCATCGGCGAGGTCGCCGACGACCCCGACGCCGACACGGCGCTCGTCGAGCGCTGCGTCGAACTTACTGTCGCGGAATATGGCGACGAACGAGTGTCGGGCGGCTCGGTCCGGACCGAGAGCGAGGTGCCGATGGCGGCGGGACTCAAGAGTTCCAGCGCCGCCGCCAACGCCACCGTGCTGGCGACGCTCGACGCGCTCGGGGTCGCCGACGAGGTCGAGCGCGAGGACGCCTGCCGGCTCGGGGTGCGCGCGGCCCGCGACGCGGGCGTGACGGTTACGGGCGCGTTCGACGACGCGAGCGCGAGCATGCTCGGGGGCGTGACCGTCACCGACAACCGGACCGACGAACTGCTCGCCCGCGAGGAGGTCTCGTGGGACGTGCTCGTCTGGACGCCGCCCGAGCAGGCGTTCAGCGCCGACGCCGACGTCGCGCGCTGCGAACGAGTCGCGCCGGTCGCCGAGGTCGTCGCGGACCTCGCGCTCGACGGGCGGTACGGCGAGGCGATGACGGTCAACGGCTTCGCTTTCTGCGCGGCGCTGGGTTTCTCGGCCGAGCCGATGGTCGAGGCGCTCCCGGACGCCCGGGGCGTTTCGCTGTCGGGCACCGGCCCGAGCTTCGTCGCGGTGGGCGAGCGCGCGCTACTGGAGCGAGTGCAGGACCGCTGGAACGAACGAGAGGGAACAACATGGCTGACGACGACACGCAACGACGGCACCCAGAGGAGATGAGCCTCGCGGAACTCCGCGGGGAGATCGAGAGCATCGACCGAGAGATCGTCGAACTCATCGCCCGCCGGACCTACGTGGCCGAGACGGTCGCGGAGGTCAAGGCCGAGCGGGAGATGCCGACGACCGACGAGGATCAGGAGCAGCGCGTGATGGATCGCGCGGGCGAGAACGCCGAGCAGTTCGACGTGGACGCGAATCTGGTGAAGGCGATCTTCAGGCTGCTGATCGAGTTGAACAAGGTCGAGCAGCGTGAAAGCAGGTAGCGAGCGAGAGAGCCCGACGGTCGTTCGCCCCGGACGATCCCCGTCTCTTTTCTCGGCAGAAGGAGAACACGGAGACCCATGACCTCCGAAAAGGAGAAGATGCTGAACGGGGACCTCTACGACGCCGACGACCCGGAACTCGTGGCCGAGCGCGAACGGGCGCGCGACCTCACGCGACGCTACAACACGACTGCGAGCGACCACGAGGAGAGACGGGAACTGTTGGAGGAGCTACTCGGGTCGCTCGGAGACGAGTGCGAGATCGAACCGCCGTTTCGCTGTGATTACGGCTACAACCTCCACGTCGGCGAGAACTTCTACGCGAACTTCGACTGCGTCGTCTTGGACGTCTGCCGGGTGGATATCGGGGACAACTGCCAAATCGGGCCGGGCGTCCACATCTACACGGCGACGCATCCGCTCGATGCGACCGAGCGAATCGAGGGGCCGGAGTACGGAAAACCGGTGACAGTCGGTGACAACGTCTGGATTGGCGGCAGAGCGATTCTCAACCCCGGCGTGACGGTCGGCGACGACGCCGTTGTCGCGTCCGGCGCGGTCGTAACCGAGGACGTGCCTGAGGAGGTCGTCGTTCAGGGAAATCCTGCGACGGTGGTTAAAAAACTGGAGATGAATTGAATGCGTCGGCACTGTGTCTGAAAGCGGTAGACTGAGCGAAATATGCCATGTCTGTTTCGGACACGAACGAGGTCGAACAACGCGAGAGTCGGTGACTGGCGGCAGTATCCACGCCAGAGTATCTACTGGTGCTGCTCGGGAGGCGTCTTCACGAGCTTTCGCGCGAGTCCCCGCGCGAGTCCGCGCAGTCGTCTCCCCGAGTCCGTGAAGACGAGCGCGGCCGCGAGCGCTATCGAGAGGCTTCGGAGCAGGATCTCCTGCCACGGTGAACGCGCACCTCCAGAGAACAACAGCAGGCCGCCGCCGAGAATCAACAGGTAGTGGAGACCCGTTTCGGCGATGAAGTACCCGGCGCTCGTCGATATCGAGGGACGGAACCCGGCCAGCCAGAGACCGACGACGACCACCGTTGCGAAGAGCAGTCCGGCTTCCATCGACGAGACGGGACCCGCGACCGGAACTGCATCGGCTACGCTCCATCCGAGACTCGAGAACGACGACCCGACGAGGAACCAGACGAAGAGCAAGTGAACGAACGAGGGACTGCGCTTCCCGGTCGTAGAACTGGAATCGCGTCGCATTACAGCATCATCTCGCCAAGTCGCTCAAGAACGTTTGGATGTCGAACTTGTTCCCCGCAGAGAACAGCGGGTCGTCGCGCGAATTACAGCCCTGACTCAGTACTCCCAGAGCCGGTCGACCCGCGACGCGAACTCCGGATGCTCGTCTCGAAGCATCTCGACGCCGGTCTCACCGTCGACGTTGACGACGTGGACCTCGCCGCGACGCCCGCCGTACACGTCCTGGAAGTCGTACACGACGCCGTACACGTCGACGTGGTCGGGGACCTCCTCGCTCTCGACGAGGAACTCGACCTGCCGGTCGACGTTGTACTCGACGAGCCTGTTTATCGCCTCGGCGCGGCTCAGGTCCTCGGAGAGTAGCTCCGCGCCCGCTTCGAGGTGGGGCTTGAGCAGGTCGAGACAGTGTTCGATTCCGGGCGGTTCGGAGACTTCCCCCGTCAGAGCGTCGTAAGTGGCTGTGACGGCTCCGCAGCCGGTGTGGCCCACGACGACCGCGGTGTCGGTTTCGGTGTGGGCGATGGGGTAGAGCACGTCGCCCGAGACGACTTCACTCGGGGCTTCATCGTCAGAGTTCGCCTCGCCGGAGTCAGTCCGCTGGACGACCCGATTACCGATGTTGCCGCACGTGAAGATGCGTCCGGGCTCGTCGTTGTTCCACACGTGGTCCTGCAGAACGCGCGAGTCCGAACAGCAGACGGTGACTGCTTCCGGTCGCTGGGAGTCCTGCACGTCGTCGAACCGCGACTCGAACTCGCTGGCGTGTTCGGCGTTCCCTTCCAGCAGGTCGACTAACGTCTGGGACATAGTTGTTCGATGAACCTCCCCCGATTTCATCCCTCGGATTCTGCGCGACTGGTGGCCTCCAGATTGGAGTGGTAAACGGAGACGGAGACGAGAAACGGAGTGGGGGCTACTGCGCAGGATCCCGAGCGGGAAGCAGGCCCGACGAGACGAGGCGGCGGATCAGCACCACGACGCCGTTGTGGAGCCCGTTGGCGAAGACGGCCTGTTCGTTCACGCTCTCGTCGGAGCCGCCGGACGGATAGTACGAGCTCACCAGCAGATTCGACCGGTCGACGAGGAGGAGTCGGCTGATCGCGACCGCCGAGCCGTCCTCGGAGCTGACGAGCCACTCGAGGTCCGTCTCGAACGACCTCGCGGCGGGAAGGACGGCGTCGATACGGGCGACGGTCGACGCCGTCAGTCCGCCGACGATGACGTCGACACCCCTGGCCATCGCGGCTTCCAGTCGTTCGAGCAGCGCGTCGGTAAGGATGTCCTCCTCGACGACGATGAGTACGATCTCCGAGTCGGCGTTCTCGGCGAGTTCGAGGGTCCGGGACTCGATGGCCTCGTGGCCCGTGAGCGACCACACCTCCTGCATCTGCTCGGTCGACTTGCCGTCCTCGATGTCGATGTCGTCGAGGTACGTCTCGAGCGTCTCGATGCGGTCGTCGTACCGCTGGCGGAGGGTCGACGCCGCCTCGTCGACGCTCACCGCGCGGAACGTCTGGGGATTCGAGTGCTGTACCTCGACCAACCCCTGCGCTTCGAGGACCCGGACGGCGTCGTACACGCGCGTCCGAGGCACCTCCGAGAGGTCGCTGATCTCCTTGGCCGTCGCCGAGGGGACCTGCGAGAGCGCGATGAAACACCGCGCTTCGTACTCTTTCAACCCGAGGTCCTGTAACAGACTCACCGTCTCTGCTCTATCTTGTTCCTGCGTCATGGGCCCAACCACGAACCGTATCTGATAGTTGCGTTTCCGAGGGATAAGGGTTCGTGTCTGACCGTCTGTCGCCCGCTCAGGCTGTAACCCACTTAATCACACAAACTACTTGTGTCCGTGCTAGGAAGGAGTAGACGGTGCGCTCGTCTGGCCCAACCACATCGAGCGCGCCACGCTGTCACCTCACGGTGGCAGTTTCTGATACGACGAAAAATAGCCACAAGAACGTCCACTGAGGCCGTGCCGTGCGACTCGTGGGTCGGCCGTCCGGAAATTACAGCCAGTCGGGTGGCAGTTCGTCTCGATTCCCGTCCAGCAGCGCCAGCATCGGTTCGACCTCGCCGAACTGCGGTCCCTCGGTCACCAGACGGTCCTGCTGATTCCATTCGATGAATCCCAGGTCTTCGAGCTTCGGTAGATGCCTGTGCCGCAGTGCGACGAGCGACGCCGCCTCCCGGTCGCCTGCCCACGACTCCACTTCGAGGACGACGCGTTCGCTCGGCACGGTTCCGTCCGGTCCGCCCCGGAACAACGCGACGAGAAGCCTGCGTCGCTCCACGTGAGCCAACGCTTCGAACTGCTCGTCGAGTCGCGTCCGCGCGTTCGTTTGCATCGTGGTAGTTACGGCCCACGATTCGTATGAATAGTGACCATTTTGATGCGTTCGCATTGTTTTGAGGAACCGAGTGACAGGCCTCTATCGGGGTGAGAGGGAACTCCACCGCGACGAAAGAGGAGTGTCGAACGTCCCGAGAAAGACGAACCGTGGAACTGCTCTCCGAGGGGAACAGGCTTCTCGGCCTCAGAACCGCTCGGCGAGGTCGTCCAGCGCGTCGTGGTGCTCGGTGGTGTGGGGCGCGGTCAGCGGCGAGACGCTGATCTTGCTCTCGTACACCGCTCGGCGGTCGGTGCCTTCCGGGTCCGGGAGGCTGTCGGACTCAAGTTGCGACCACGTCTCGTCGTGAAGCGTGACCACGCCGTCCTCGCGGCTGGCGTCCATGTCGTACACGTGCGACGGCCGGGTGACGACCATCGGAGTGTGGCCGTCGGTCGGAATCGGCCCGTTGACGTTGAGGTAGTCGGCCTCCTCGAACACTCCGGCGTCGAGGGCGTTCTCGACCAGATACCGGACTGCCTCGCCGACCTCCTCGTACTCCTCCGGTTCGGTGTCGCGGCCCCAGTCTGTCTGTGGGATGTGGAGCGACGCCGCGATGGCCGGCACGCCGAAGAACGCGGCCTCGACCGCCGCGCTGACGGTTCCCGAGCGACCGAGGACGTACGCGCCGATGTTCGCGCCCTCGTTGCAGCCCGAAACCACCACGTCGGGGTACGGGCCGAGTTCGGCCAGCCCCGCGACCACGCAGTCGCTGGGCGTCCCCTCCACAGCGTAGCCGAGTTCGTGCTCGTGGACCGGGACTTCGTAGGTCATCGCGCGGCCAACCGCGCTCTGGTCGTCGGCGGGCGCGACCGTCGTGACGTTGCCGACCTCCGAGAGCGCGTCGTACAGCGCACGGATGCCGGGGCTGTCGATCCCGTCGTCGTTCGTCAACAGAATTTCGAGCGAGTCGGTCATGTGGTCTCTGTTTCGGGGGCCGAACAAAAACCCTACTGCAACTTACTGGGCCGCGGTCGCGTCGACCATCCGACCGACGAACAGCGGCGCGCCGGTCGTCCCGTGGCGGACGACGAAGAGGAACGGCCGGTCGGCGACGAACTCCGCGTCGGCACTGGTCGCACTCGTCATCACGACCTCGGCGCCGGTCGCCGCGGCGGCCTCGGTGCCCTGTTCGTCGACGCGGACGTACGCCTCGTGGCGGACGGCACCGAGCGCGAGCTCGTCGTCTGCGTCCCCTTCGGCGATGCCGTCGAAGTTCGCCTCGCGCGTGAACGCCGTGGTCATCCCCATTGCTTGGAGGTGGTCGGCCAGTCCGAGGCGCGACCGGAACTCGAATCGCGGCAGGCCGACCTCGACCCCCCGCCGCTCGGTCGCGTCGACGAGTCGGTCGAGCCGGTCGGCGTCGAGCGATTGCTCGAACTCCCGAAACTGTTCGCGGGGCGGCATCAGCAGCACCATGTCGACGTCTCCGCCGTCGTACGGGAGTTCGAGCACCTTCGTCCCCCCCACCGCGTTCGCCCCGTCAGCCTCGTTCGCCTCGTCAGCCTCGTTCCCGCCCTCCACCTCGGCGAACGGGAAGCTCTCTTCCTGACGCATCATCGGGACCTCGCCGGTCGAGCCGTCGAGCGCGGTGAACGTCTCGCGCTGGGTGTCATCCGCCTCGAAGTCCTCGGCCCAGTTCGCCCTGAAGTAGACCGCGTTGGCGAGCACGAGCCGCGTTCTCTGGTCGATGGTGTTCTTGGGAAACAGTTCGGGCACCTTCTCGCGGGTCCGCTCGGCCACCCACGCGTTGATGGCCTCGCGCCCCGCCTCGGGGTCCTCCCTGAAGTCCACCGCGCCGAGGCCGGTGCCGTAGTACTGCGTGAGTGTGCGCTGGAAGTCCTCGCGGAACGGGTAGCCGGTCTGTCCCCACATCGCGTTCGCGCCGGCGAGGGTGAACTCGCTCTCGGCAGACTCGCCCGCTGCTCCCTCCGACTCGCCCGACTCGGTCGTTTCGTCCCCGTCAGTCGTACTGGCGGATTCTTCGCCGTCGTCGGCGAGCGGGAGGTCGGCCCGAAGTGCGGCACAGGCTCGGTGGAGGTCCTCGCCAACCGCGGGGAATCGCATCGTCTCCACGAGGGTCTCGCGGGTCGTCCCGCGCGCCCCGGCAGCGGTCATCGCGAGCGCGACGCCGATACTGTAGGGAGAGAGGAATCGGTTCTCGTCCGGCGAGTCGTCGGCGAGACGGTCGAGCAGCGCGAACCCGAAGTTCGCGTTCCCGGCGACGAAGTCGTCGGTCGGCGCGTCCACGTCCGGCGGTGCTCCAGTTTCCGGCACGCTCACGTTCGCGTCGGCGAGGGCGTTCGACCCGGGACCGGTTCCGGCATCCGGTGCGGAGTCCAGCGAGACGCATCCGGCGACTCCCGCGAGTCCAGTGCCGGCGAGCGCGGCGAGCAGGCGGCGTCGATTCATGTGCGGACGTTGGACTGACGGGGTTGAGTATCTTCCCGAGAGTCAAACGGGCGTTTCACCTACTGGCTTCAACGTGGATGGGCTCGGTGGATTTTCTCTCGTCAGGCATGCGCTGACGGCGCGGCCTCTCGTGGCCGCGTCTGCACGCGCCGTGGTTCAAAATCAGGAGCGCGCGTCAGAACCAAACTCAAAAAAGCGGTTCAGAACCGGACGTACACCATCACGAAGATGATCGCTAGCTGGAGCACGCCCTGGACGCCGGCCAGCTTGGCGTTGCGCATCCCGATCTCGCTGATGACCTCCTCGTCAGGGTTCTCCGAGGTCATCTGGAGGTACATCCGGATCTCGCCCGGCAGCAGCACGCCGAAGCCCAGCACCGAGAGCAGCGTGACGATGCCCAGCGCGGCCGCGATGGCGTGAGACGTCATCGCGAACTCGGGGAGCGTCTGGACCAGCCACGCGGCGTGGCCGACCGCCACGACGCCGAATATCGTGAGCGTTCGCCGATCCGTCAGCGCGTCGAACTGCGCCGCGATGAGGAGCACCACCGGAACAGAGATAGCGGTGCTCATCAGCGCGATCCACGGGTCTGCGTGGGGGAACTTGCCGAGTCGCTGGGCGAGCGTGACCCCGCCGAAGATTGTGACGAACGCGAGCGACGGCATCAGGAACGTCGTCTTGGGCGTGAGTCGCTGGAACACTTGCGCGCGCTGTTTCACCGCGAGCCCGCCGATGACCGGGCCGAGGACGAGACCCATGAACAGGTCCACGCCGGTCCACATCACCCCGGCCATCACGTGGACGTAGTTCAGGTGGTGGAGCGACCCCACGGTGACGCCGTAGACGAGTGCGAACAGCGGGACCGCGAGCACGCCCGCTGCGAACGCCGGGTTCGCGCGATTCGCCATGCCGTCGACGAAACCTCGTGTCGAAGTTGCCATACTCTATCGGATGCGGTATGTTCACGCGGGTTAAAAATTGTGATATGGGCAGTATCGAATCCAGTACGTCTCTGGGCCGCCTCGAACGCAGTACGTCTCAGTTTCGCGCAGGATGGTCGTCGGCGAGTCGCGTCCGGCCTTTCTCCTCGAACAGGTTCTCGCGGAGCGTCTCGCCCTCGTAGGACTCGCGGACCAGCCCGCGCTCGCGCAGTTCCGGCACGACCATGTCCACGAAGTCCCGCAGAGTTCCGGGACGGACCACCTCCTTCAGGTTGAAGCCGTCGACGCCCACGTCCTCGAACCAGTGCTGGAGTTCGTCGGCGACCTGCTCGGGACTGCCGACGATGACCGGGGAGGTCGACCCCAGTCCCGCGAACTCCGCGACTTCGCCCACGGTCCAGTCGCGGTCGGGGTCGTTCTTCGTGAAGGCGTTGATGGCTCCCTGAATCGCGCCGGTCTCGATGTGCTCGACCTTCTGATCGGGGTCGAGCTCCGAGAAGTCGAGGTCGATGAACCCCGCCAGCAGCGCCAGGGTCGCCTCGTAATCGACGTTCTCTGCGTAGGCCTCGTACTTCTCCTGCGCTATCTCCTCGGTCTCGCCGACGACGGGGACGATTCCCGGGAAGAATCGCAGTTCGTCGGGGTCGCGGCCGCGCTCGGCGGCGCGCTCGCGCAGGTCCGCGACGTAGTCCCTGACGCCCTCCTCGGTGGGCTGGCTGACGAACACGGCCTCGGCGTTGTCCGCGGCGAACTCGCGGCCCCTGTCGGACGACCCGGCCTGATACAGCACCGGCGTGCGCTGGGGAGATGGCTCGCAGCTGTGGGCGTCCGGTACCGAGAAGTACTCGCCCTCGAAGTCGATGCCCCGCACCTTCTCGGGGTCGGTGTAGACGCCCGACTCCCTGTCGCGGACCACCGCGTCGTCGTCCCAACTCTCCTCCCACAGCCGATAGCAGACGTCCATGAACTCGTCGGCGCGGTCGTATCGCGTCTGGCGGTCCATCCGCTCGTCGAGCCCGAGATTCCGCGCGGCGCTTTCGAGGTACGACGTGACGATGTTGAACGCCACGCGACCGTCGGTCACGTGGTCGAGCGTCGAGAGCTCCCGCGCGAGCTGATAGGGATGGACGTAGGTGGTCGAGCGCGTGACTGCGAATCCGAGGTTGTCCGTGACGGTCGCCATCGCGGGGACGAGCGCCTGCGGGTCGTTCGCTGGCGTCTGGACCGCCTTCTCGACGGCCGTCTCGCTGTCGCCGCCGTACACGTCGTAGATGCCCCGCACGTCCGCGAAGAACACCGCATCAAAGCCCCCGCGCTCGGCGGTCCGCGCCACGTCGAGCCAGTACTCCGTGTCGATGTAGCGGTGGGACTGGTCGCCCGGCGTGCGCCAGTTGCCGGTCGTGACGTGCTCGACCGAGTTCATCGTGAACAGGTTGAGGTGGATGTAGTCGCTTCTCATTGTTCGCTTCGAAGTCGCCGAAGGCCCAAAAAGCGGGGGTACCGGCGAGATGCCGGGTGCATCTCGGACGGTCGCTGTGTCGTCGCTCGACGACACGATCCTGCACCGTAGCTCCCTCCGACCGGTGCGGGCGCGGGCCGACAATCACCACATAACAAGGTTGTTGGCCTTCGTCTACGAATCGAACACATGGAGACCATCGCCGCGTTCGGAATCGGGAGCACGAACTTCCGGTACGCCGTCGGCACCCCGTCCGGGGAGTTCCTGACCGACGTTCGGAGCGAGCGAACGCGGGCGAACGCGCTCGCATCTCGGGTCGTCCGCACCGTGCGCGCGCTGGACCGGGAGACGCCGGGGTCGCTCTCGGCGGTCTCGGTCTCGTGTACCGGCCTCGTCGACCACGCCAACGGCGTCGTTCGGGAGTTCGACACCCGGGAGGGCACGTCGGTCCGCGACGTCGACCTCGCGGGAACCGTCCGGCGCGAGTTGGACCTGCCGCTGTTCCTCGAGAACGACTGCACCGCGGCGGCGCTCGGCGAGTGGCGCTTCGGAGCCAGCGACGAGTACGAGTCCGTCGCGCACGTCACGTTCGGTACCGGAATCGGGGCTGGCGTCGTCGACAGAGGACGACCCGTGCGCGGCGAGTCCGGACAGGCCGCCGAGGTCGGGCTGTTCCCCGTGGCTCCGGCGACCGGCCTCGACAGTTTCGGCGTCCCCGGGGCGTGGGAGGCCGTCTGCTCTGGACGAGGGATTCCGGAGTTCGTCGCCCGACGGCTCCGGAACGAGGAGCGGCCGACCGTGCTCGACGGCGTCGAGGACCTGACCGCGCCGGACCTCTTCGAGGCGGCCGACGACGGCGACGAGGTCGCCGAGGAGTATCTGGAGCAGATCGGCCGGTACAACGCCGCCGGTATCGGAACGCTGTGCAACGCCTTCAATCCCGGTCTGATCACGCTCGGCGGCGGGGTGGCGCTAAACAATCAGCGTGTCGTGCTCGACGGTATCCGCGAGCACCTCGACGACTTCCTATACGTCGATGCGCCCGACGTCAGGACCACCGACCTCGGCGACGACATCGGACTCTACGGGGCCCTCGCTCGGGGTTGCGACCCCGTCGAAACGGGACCAACTCCTGACCTCGGAACGGAGCCACGGTAGCTGTCCGAAGGTTCGAATCCACGGTCGTTCGCCGAATCGAGCCGGTCGTGTCAGCAGGAGCAGTAGTACTCCTGCGTGCCGAACTCGGTGTCCAGCAGTTGGTACGCCGGTCCCGGATCGCTCGGGCGATACACGCCGGTCGTCAGGTCGTCGCTGGCCTCGAATTCACCCGACATGAGCGCGAGCCAGTCGTCGCGGCCGAACACGTCTACGAAGCCGTCGGTGTCGAGGGCCTTCAGGTAGTCCGCGAGATACACCCAGCGAGCGTCCCGGATGTCGCCTTCCTCGTAGTCCTCACCTACCGCGTCCGAATAGGCCGCCAGCGGGAGATTCGCGCCCGCCTGCACGGGCAGCGAGATCCACTTCCACGGTCGGGTGTTCACGTCGAGCAGGACGTACTCCTCGCGAGACCCGTCGTAGACGAACTCGGCTTCGCTGATGCCGTAGTAGCCCGTTTCGTCGAGCACCGCGAGCGCGTTCTCCTCGACCTCGCTGGCGGCCGCGTCGTCGGCTCGCTGGACCATCGAGGAGGTGCCGAACCCGAGCGGGTAGCGAACGCGGGCGTTCCCGACGAAGCTGACGGGGTCGCCCGACTCCGGGACGTAGGACGCCAGCGAGCAGTCCTCGCCGCGCTCGACGGGCACCTTCTCCTGAGCCATCACGCGGATGCCCGCGTCGGCGGCGTTCGCGACCACGTCCTCGAATTCGGCCTCGTCGGCGACCTCGACCACGTTGGTCCCCACGGCCTCCTCGAACTTGCGCTTCAGCGCGGGCTTGACCACGAGCGGGAAGCCGAGCCGGTCGGCGGCCTCGCTGGCGGGGATGCTATCTCTTTCCTCCCCGCCAGAGTGCTTCTCGGCGTCGGGGCCGGTCCCGGCCCCGGGGTCCGTCTCGGCGATGCGGTACGTCTCCGGGTACGGAACGCCCAACTCCTCGGCGATGCCGTACAGCGACTCCTTGTCGAGCACGCGGTCGACCACCTCGCGGTCGGCGAACGGGAGCCGGACGCCTTCCGGTTCGGTCCGGGAGAAGGCGTGGACCCACTCGTCCATGCAGGCGAACGCGACCGGCTCGTGCTCCATCTCGGCCGCGAGGGCCTCCACGTCCTCGCGGAAACCGTCCTCGTCGTCGAGCGGATACGTCACCCGTCCGGCGAGGTCGACGGCCTCCGAGTACGGCGCGACGCCCTTCCCGTTGCGGTCGATTGCGACGACCGGCACGTCGCGGGCTTTCAGCGCGCGAGCGACGCTCAGTCCGGTGACGTGCGCGTTGGCGACGATAACTGGCGGCCGGTCGAAGTCGGCGTCCGCGAGCGCGTCGCGGAGCCCCTCGAACGAGCGAAAGGTAGCCATACCCGTGGTTTTCGCCACGACCGCTAAAAGGCGTTCGAGTCGGCAAACAGAGCCGGTGACTACGACGCCAAGCGCGAGCTGAATCCCGAAAGTTTCCACCGCGATTACCTGTCGACGGTCGCGCCGAGGTCGTACAGCACGTCGAAGAAGTCCGGGAACGACACGTCCACGTGCTCGCTGCCGGAGATCATCGTCGGTCCCGAGCACGCCAGCGCCGCGACCGACAGCGCCATCACGATGCGGTGGTCGCCCCGGCCGTCGACCACGCCGCCGGACAGGTCCGACTCCTCGCCGACCACGGTCAGGGTGTCGGCGCTCTCCTCGGTCTTCGCGCCGAGATGCCCCAACTCCTCGGCCATCGCGGTCACGCGGTCGGTCTCCTTGTACCGGACGTGCTCGCAGTTGACGATGCGCGTCTCACCGTCCGCGATCGCGCCCAGCGCCGCGATGGTCGGCAGCAGGTCGGGCGTGTCGCCCACGTCGACCTCGACGCCCGACAGCGACGAGCGCTCGACCGTGAGTATCCCGTCGTCGCGGTTCCAGTCCACGTCCGCGCCCATCCGACCGAGCACGCCGACGATCTTGCTGTCGCCCTGCGCACTCGGGTACGCGCCGCGCACGCGGACCGTCTCGTCCTCCTCGGCAGCTACAGCTCCGGCCGCCAGCAGGTACGAGATGGAGGAGAAGTCGCCCGGCACGTGGTACTCGCCGTCCTCGGGTTCGTAGAACTGGCTGCCCTCGACGCAGTAGCTGTCGCGACCATCCGCTTGGCGCTTCCCGGCTTCGACGCCGAACTCGTCGAGCAGTTCGAGGGTGATGTCGACGTACGGCGCGGACTTGAGTTCGGTTTCGAGTTCGACTTCGATGCCATCCTCCGTCACCGCGCCCGCCATCAGCAGGGCGGTGACGAACTGCGAGGACACGTCGCCGGGCATCGAGACGGTGCCGCCCGAGATCGGGCCCTCCACAACGAGCGGTGCCTGTCCGTTCCCGCGCGTGCTCTCGGCCCGACCGCCGAGGTCCGCGACGGCCGAAAGGAGCGGGCCGTGCGGGCGCGAGCGCAGTGAGTCGTCGCCGGTCAGGACGGTCGTGCCGTCCGCGAGCGCCGCGGTCGCGGTCACGAGTCGCATCGTGGTCCCGCTGTTCGCACACCGGACCACGTCGCCCGGTACCTCGGGGCGACCGTCGAAGCCGTCCACGTCGAGGTGGTCCGATTCTCGGGTCACGTCACCGCCGAAGGCCTCGACCGCGCGCATCGTGGCCTTGGTGTCTGCGCTCACGAGCGGGTCGTACACCAGCGCGCCGCCGGAGTAGCCCGCGGCGAGGATGGCCCGATGGGTGTAGCTCTTCGACGACGGTGCGCGCGCGACCCCCGAGAGCGTCGACGGCGAGATCTCCACGTCCATGGGTGGGCCGACGGTTCGGGGGTGTATCAGGGTACCGGAGCGGGCGGATTTTGGTCGAGTGCCGTGGGACGATACGTAAACCGCGCGTATCGAGCGACTCGATCACTTACCTGACAGTCCGTCGGAATTAGAACCGGAGTAGCTACCAAGTATCTTCACTCCTGCAGCAAGTGCGACGACACCGCCGAGTACGCCAGCGATACTAAATACGAGACTCTGCCAGTACAGGAGACGGGTTACGTTCTGGAGATATCCAATGTGAGCCAGCGTGAGTATTCCGATTCCGAGCAGAAACGCGACGACTAGCAGCCAATGACGGATCGAGCGAAGGAGTGCGTTCGTTTCGGAGGGCATTATCTCGACTATCGACGGGTTCGGTAAAATTCCCCCGATTCTTACTTCGTCGTTCGCTATGCGGCCCATATCGAGGCTTCTTCTTATACCTGCTACCCTGTTTTAATAGCACCTACTTCACCACCGTCACGGGCACCGACGCCGCCCCGACGACGTCCTTCGCGGTACTGCCGACCAGTCCCTCGTACTCTTCCGAGAGTCCCCGATGGCCCACGAAGATCGCGTCCACGCCCTCGCGCTCGGCGTACTCGACGATCTCGTCGACCGGTTCGCCGTACAGCATCCCAGTTTCGACGGTGACGCCGGTGTCGTCGCCGACCTGCTCGGCCCCGTCCAGAATCTCCTGCGCTTCGGTCTCGGCGTCTTCGATGTCCTCGGCCACGAGTTCGTCGGCCATCTCCGTGAAGTTCATCGGCGGGTCGTCGCCGCCGGTGAAGAACTGCTCGGGCACGACCACGCTGACCGCGTCCACCGACGCCCCGGTCGCGGCCGCTTGCTCGACCGCGTACCGGAGCGCGTCCATGCTGGATTCGGAGCCGTCGACCGCGGCGAGGTACTTCATGGCCGGGCGTTCGGCGCGAGCGATGATTTCGGTTGTGGCCCGGGAGTCCTCTCCGGTCGTGACCAGCGAGTCCCCGCGTCGACTGACCGGATCAGAGTTCGCCGTTCCGGCGCTCCAGCGCGTCCGCGATGCGCTCGACCGCGCTGACGAATCGCGTCGCGAACTGGAGGAATCTGTAGAGCAGGTAGAGTCCGAGTAGCCACGTGGCGAACGTCACGCCGAGGAGCGGCTGGGTCATTACGAAGATGCTGTACAGGATCACCAGGACAGCGAGGGCCACGAGACCGACCTGAATCGGAGTCGGTGGCCCCCTGAGCCGGAGTTTCCTTCGGGCGAGGACATGTCCGCCGCCACGAAGGCCGGGGACGAATAAGTTTGGCTCCGCGCCGGAGAAAGTATTTACCGCACCGCCGAGACGCGCAGGACGTGCCACCGTCGAGACGCCGCGCCCTCCACCTCGGCGCAGTCGGCCTCGCCGGAGCGCTCGCGGGATGCGTCTCCGGAGCGCTCGACGAAGACGAATCCGGCGAGAACTCCGCGACGGGGACGACTGTGCCGACGACGGAGGTGACGACGAGCGAACCAGCGACGACCGACCGAACGTCCGCCGAGACGACCGGTGTGACCAGCACCGACTCGACCACGGATTCAGTGACCGTCGAGACCTCGCTCCCGGAGGGAACGGTCGATTTCAACGACGGACCGAAGTCTCCACCGGAGCGCCCGGACGACCTGACCGCCGAGCGCGTCCGGGAGTACGTGGCGACCTACGAGCGACGCCACGTGTACAATGGACTGTACTACGACGAGACGAGCGAGGTACACCAGCAGTGCGAGGTCGATACGGTCACCGAGTACGGTGTCGGCTACCGCGTCGTGGTCTGGTGCAGCGCCTACTCGAACACCGGCGGGGAGAACGAGACGACCCTCCACGCCGACTACTTCACGCAGTACGCGACGTACTTCGTCGGCCCGGACTCGACGGTTCGGTTCGAGGGGAAGTCGAAAGACCGGGAGTAGAGACGGAGTTTTCTCAGCTCAGGAGATCTGATCCCGACAGAACCGCATCCTCTTTTCCGAAAGTCCCACCCGGTGGTTTGGGTCGCCGAGCGTAACCTGTGGTTGGTTTCGCGGCGCTCTTGACGGTGGTCTGTCTAACCGAGCACATCCCCGTGGTCAGAGTCACCGAGCGCTCGCTGTCCCAGAATCGCGTTCCGGAACCCGTATCGTTTTCCCGCTCGCGGGGCTTCCGTCGGGTATGGACCCGGATCTCTCCCCGCTCGACGACGCGCTCGCGGACGCCGGTGCGGACGGCTACCTCGTGGTCGCCGACTCCGGCGACTCCGACCAGCGGTACCTCTCGGGCTTCGGCGCGCCCGACGAGTTCGTGACCCTCTACACGCCCGAGGGAACCTTCCTGCTCGTGTCCGGGCTGGAGTACGGCCGCGCGAAATCGGAGAGTCGAGCCGACGAAGTCGCGCGCCTGTCGGAATACGGCTTCCAGGAACTGGTCGGCGAGTACGACCGCGCCGAGGCGATGGCTCGGACCATCGCCGCGTTCCTCGCTGACCACGGCGTCGAGTCGGTCGCCACCGGCGAGCGGTTCCCGCTCGGGACGGCCGACGCGCTGCGCGAGCAGGGCGTCTCGGTCGAAGTGCTCGACGGCGACGTGGTGACCCGGATTCGCTCGGTCAAGACCGACGATGAGGTCGAGCACGTCCACGAGGCCCAGCGAGCCAACGAGGCCGCGATGGCGCGGGCAGAGGAGATGATCGCAGAAGCCAGCGTGGACGAGGACGGGATGCTCCACCACGACGGGGAGGCGCTGACCAGCGAGCGCGTCACCGAAGAGATCGAGGTCACGCTCCTGCGGCGGGGCTGCGCGCTCGACGAGACCATCGTCGCCTGCGGGGCCGACGCCGCCGACCCGCACGACCGCGGGAGCGGGCCCCTGCGCGCGGGCGAGACCATCATTATCGACATCTTCCCGCAGAACAAGGCGACGAAGTACCACGGCGACATGACCCGGACGTTCGTCAAGGGCGAACCCAGCGAGGAAATCCAGCGACGCTACGACGCGACCTACGAAGCGTTCGAGGCCGCGCTCGACGCGCTCGAACCGGGCGTCACCGGCGCGGCAGTCCACGACGCGGTCTGCGACGTGTACGAGCGCGAGGGGTACGCCACCCTCCGGAGCGACCCCGACACCGAGACGGGGTTCATCCACAGCACGGGCCACGGCATCGGGCTGGACGTCCACGAACTCCCGCGGGTCAGCCCCGACGGCGGCGAACTGGAGCCGGGACACGTGGTCACCATCGAGCCCGGCCTCTACGACCCGGACGTGGGCGGCGTCCGCATCGAGGATCTGGTGGTCGTCACCGAGGACGGCTACGAGAACCTGACCGACTATCCGATCCACCTGCAGTTGGAGTAAAGTAGAGGGCTGAGTTGGCACTTTTTCGCTCGATTGGTCGATTTCCCACGGCCGCACTTCAGGAACTTCAAACTCGGCTCGCGCTAGCTTCGCCTTCCACGCCGGCGCGTGCTGGCGCGAGTTCATCTCGCGCCGAAACGCGCGAGGGACGAGCATGGCGAGGCGCACCGCGCCTCGCTTGCCGTGCGGGCGACTCGTGGGTCGCTCGCAGACATCGCAGGGCGCAGCCCGAGAAGCGCAGGCGGCTGGGGAGGTCTGAGGCCCACGTTGCTGTGCTGTTGCGGTGCAGTCGCGGTTGCGGTGCTGTTGCGGTCACGCCTAGGCTCAAGCAATAGCTAGCTTCGTGTCGGCTTCCCACTCGGATTCACGCACATCTGAGCTAGCTACTGCCGATGCATAGGAGAAACCGCGACAGCACAGCACCGCAATCGCCACCGCAGAAGACAGGTCCATCAGAGTCACGACCCGCCACAACCGGCAAGTACGCGCCTCCCGAACTACGGTGGCATGCTCGGACTGGAGACTGAAACATCGGAAGAGACCGCGGAATCGCGCGAGGAGAGCGGCCAGCGGGGACTCGTCGGCAAGGGACTCCCCTTCGCGGCCGCGTTCGCCGCGGGATTCCTGCTCGGGAGCCGACGGAGTGGAGACGGGAACCGACAGACCGGAGGCGGATCCGAAGGGATGCCCGAAAGCGAGGGACAGGGTCGAGAGCAGGAACACGAACAGGAGCAGGAACAGTCGGGCGGCATCACGGACATGATCCGAAGCCGGGCGATGCCCGGCCGGAGCGAGAGCGCGACCGAATCCGAAGACGAGTCGGGGTCGAGCCACCAGTCGGGTTCGATGACTGGCGTGGCCGACGAGCAGACGCCCGAGCAGATGAGCCACGGAGAGACGCCCGAACCCGAGTCGGAATCCATGCCAGCGTCCGAATCCGAGTCCGAGTCCGAGTCCGAGTCCGAATCTACGCCCGATGCTGCCGAGGTCGACGAGGCGGTCACCGAACTCTCGCCGCCGACGAGCCACGGGATGCCGATGTTCGGCCTCGGGACGTACCAGATGGAGGAGTACGACGAGTGCTTCGAGAGCGTCCAGCAAGGGCTCCGGATGGGCTACAGACATCTCGACACCGCGGAGGGGTACCACAACGAGGAGGCCGTCGGCGACGCTGTCACGGAGTCCGAGGTCGACCGCGAGGACCTCTTCGTCGCGACGAAGGTCGGCCCGGACAACCTCGACTACGATCACGTGCTCACAGCCGCCGAGGAGAGCCTCGACAGGCTCGGAATGGAGTACCTCGACCTGCTGTACGTCCACTGGCCGACCGGCGAGTACGAGGCCACCGACACGCTCGACGCCTTCGCGGAGCTCCGCGGGGAGGGGATGATCGAGGAGATCGGCGTGAGCAACTTCACAGTCGACCTGCTGGAAGAGGCCGTGGAGGTGTCCGAGGAGCCCATCTTCGCGAATCAGGTCGAGATGCACCCGCTGTGCCCGCAGACCGAACTCCGGCAGTTCTGCGCGCAGGACGACGTGGACGTGGAACTCGTGGCCTACTCGCCCATCGCCCGCGGCGACGTGGAGGACGTCGACGAACTGCAGGAGGTCGCCGACAAGCACGACGCGACGCCACAGCAGGTCAGCCTCGCGTGGCTGCGCGAGCAAGAAGTGACTGCGATTCCGAAAGCCACCAGCGAGGACCACCTCCGGGAGAACTGGCTCAGCCTAGGCCTCGACCTCGACGACGAGGACGTCGAGAAGATCGACGGCATCGAGGAGCGCCGGCGCATCGTGGACCCCGACGAGGCTCCCTGGAACCAGTAGTGCACGCAGAATCGGACTTCGACGCGGTCGCTTCCGTCGAGTCGCTACGCGTTACGACAGCCGACACGCGGTCGCGATGGAATACTAAGGGAATATAAGGACTATTATCATCAAAGACCATTATATTTATCTGGTGGTCCCTCGACGGTGGAATCGCAATGGGACGACCCACCCTGCTGTCGGCCGCGTACGACGCGATTCGTAACACCCTGCCGCGCGTCCCGGGCGAGGCCGCCCGCGGCGACGCCTCCGAATCCCAAGCCGTAGCTGCACCCCGTCTCCCGTCCGCTCTCCGCGGAGCATCCCGGTTCGGCGGGGCGTCGACTGGCCGTCGACCGGCCGGACGGGTCGGCCGGTCCGTTCTGTCCGGCCCGACCGGCGGGCCTCCCACTCGTTCGCTCGACGACCCGCTCCGACTGGGCGGTCGCGCCAGCGCTCGCCCTACCACTCGATTCGAGGACCGATGAGCACGGACGTCGAGAAGTTCGACGCCCACGAGGAGTCGGACACCGACGCCGTCGGACCGTTTTCGACACCACCGCGGAGTATCGTCGACGCCGACGGGCGGACGATTCGACTCCGTGGCGCGGACGAGTCGTCCGACGAACGGGCGTCGCTGGCCGCGATGTACGACGAATTCGGGACGGCCGACCGCGCGCAGGGGATTCCGCCGGCTGCTCCCCGGCGGCGCGAAGCGTGGCTCGACCGCATCGCCGAGGGTTTAGCCGTGGTGGCGACTCACGACGGCCGTGCGGTCGGCCACGGCGTCCTACTGGACGGGGACGAGGACCACGAACTCGCGCTGTTCGTCCACCCGGGATACCGCTCGGCGGGAATCGGCTCTGCAGTCCTCCGGACGCTCCTCGGACACGGCCGGAGCGCGGGCATCGAACGGGTCTGGCTGTCGGTCCAGCGCACGAACCGGGCGGCGGTCCACCTCTACCGGACGGTCGGGTTCCGGCCGACCGGGACCGCCGGCCAGATGAAGGCCGCGCTGGAGATGACTCTCTCGCTCCGATAGGAGCGAACACCTTTTGCCACCGGACCGGCTACCACCGAGCGATGAAGCTACTCGTCGTCGGCGCGGGCGAGATGGGTCGGTGGTTCGGCGAGGTCGCAGTCGGGGGTCCCGCCGACTCCGAGACGGCCGACTCCGCGACTGCCGGCTCCGCGACTGCCGACTCCGCTGTCGCTAACCTCGCGTTCGCCGACGCCGATCCGGCCGTCGCCGAGGATGCCGCGGCGGAGTTCGGGGGACGCGCAGTTCCCCTCTCGACCGACGAGACCTTCGACGCGGTCTGCGTCGCGGTGCCGATGTCGGCCGCGGCGGACGTGATCGAGTCCCACGCGCCCCGCGCCGAGCGCGCGCTCGTGGACGTGACCGGGCGGATGGGCGCTCCCGTGGACGCGATGCGTGCGGTCGCACCCGACCGCGAGCGCGTGAGCCTCCACCCGCTGTTCGCGCGGGCCAACGCGCCGGGGAACGTCGCGGTCGTTGCGGACGAGTCCGGTCCCACCGTCGACCGACTGCTCGACGCGCTCGAAGCCGCGGGCAACCGCCTCGTCGAGACGACGCCCGAGGAACACGACGAGGCGATGACGACGGTGCAGGCCCGGACTCACGCCGCGGTGCTCTCGTTCGCGCTCGCCGCGGACGACGTGCCGGAGGGACTGACCACCCCGGTCTACGCGGAACTCCGAGAGGTCGCCGAGCAGATCGCGGGCAACGACCCTGCGGTGTACGCCGAGATCAGCGAGACGTTCGACGGGCTCGACCGCGTGGCCGAGTTCGCCGACCGGTTCGCCGACGCCGACCGCGAGGAGTTCGCGGCCCTGTATCGAGAGGCGACCTCGAATCTCGACGAGTCCGGCGACGGAGGTGCGGACTCGTGACCCCTGACCAGCGCGAGGGAGTGGTCGAGAACGCGAAGTATCTCCGGAACGTCCGGCCCGTCGACCCGGAGGAGATATCCGAATACGTCGACGGCCAGCCCCATCCCGCGGTGGTGAAACAGGTGCTCCGCGAGGAGGCCGCGTCGCTCGCCCTCGTGGAGCGCGAGGACGGCACCTTCGTGCCGGTCGAGGACGGCACCGTGACGCCGACGTTCCGCGGGGTCGAGGCGTTCCCGCCAGAGTACGCTACCGCGCTCGGAGACCTGCTGGTCGAGCGCTTCGGGCCGGACTGGCACCGCGGCGAGTCGGGCGACAATTTGCGAGCGACTATTCGACGGCTCAAGGAGGACTACTTCCGGAACAACCCCGTAGAGTACGACGACCTCGCAGCGCTCGGTTACGCCATCTACCACCTGCCGGACAACTACGCCGTGGTCCAGTACGTTCTCCACGAACTCGCCGAAGCGGGGCAGCTCGACCGCCACCTGCGGATTCTCGACGTTGGCGCAGGCGTCGGCGGCCCCGCGCTCGGAATCCACGACTATCTCGCCGAATCCGAGGAAACCCTCGTGGAGTACGACGCGGTCGAACCCAGTCCCGCGGCGGACGTGTTCGACCACCTCGTCGCGGAGACGGGCAGGAACTTCCACCCGACGCTCCACCGGACGACCGCCGAGGCGTTCGAGCCGGCGGGGAAATTCGACGTGGTGCTGTTCGCCAACGTCCTGAACGAACTCGACGACCCGGGGGCGGTCCTCACGCGCTCGCTCGACTTCCTCGCCGAGGACGGGACGCTGCTCGCTATCGAGCCCGCGGACCGCGAGACGGCCATCGGCCTCCGGGAGGTCGAGCGCGCGGTGGCCGACGAGGCCGGGACCGCGACCGTCTTCGCGCCGACGCTGCGACTCTGGCCCGGCGAGCGCCCGACCGACCGCGGGTGGTCCTTCGACGTGAAACCCGATCTCGCCGTCCCGCCGTTCCAACGCAAACTGGACGAGGGCGAGAGGGCGGGCGACACTGGCACGGGAACTGACACCGGCGGGACGACTGCGGGCGGCGAGCGCGACGCCGCGTCGGGCGAGTTCGTCAACGTCGACGTGCAGTTCGCCTACTCGATTCTCCGGACGGATGGTTTACGGAAGGCCGAGTTCACCGCGGACGCCGACCGGTCGGCCAAGATGGCCGACATGGAGCGCCACGTCACCGAGCGCGTCGACCTCGTAGCTGTCAAACTCAGCCACTCGCTGGCCGAGGGCGACCAGAACCCGGTGTTCAAGGTCGGCGACGGGAGCGAGGCGACCGACCACTTCGCGGTGCTGACCAACGAGACGTCGCTGAACGGCGACCTCCGGACCGCAGACTACGGCGATCTGCTCGCCTTCGAGCGCGTGCTCGTGCTGTGGAACGACGACGAGGAGGCGTACAATCTGGTCGTGGACGAGGAGACGGTCGTGGACGGGGTTCCAGTCTGAAGCTCCGAGGCGTCGTTTTTCGATATCTCGGGCGAACCGCCTTTCGCCGCTGACGCGCTTGCTTGTTCTCCCAGCTGATGCGGCTACTTGTCCATCGAACCGGCGCGTGCGGGCGCGGTTATCGGGAGCGGAGCGACCGACTGCTCGGCAGACGCGGGTTGTCTGCCGGTGCCTCGTGCCGCGCCAAACCGCGCGAGGGACGAGCATCGCAGGCCATAGGCCGAGACGCGCAGGCGGCTGGGGGGGGTCTGCGGCCCGCGGTCGCCGTGCGGTTGCGGTTGCTGTGCGGTGCGGTCACGCCGATGCTCAAGCAGAAGCTAGCTTCGTCTCTGTTTTCAATGAACACGTAGCGACGACCAAACCCGCTACCGCAACAGCAACTACCGCAGTTATGCTTGAGCCTAGGAGAACCGCGACCGCAACCGCATCTGCGACCGCATCCGCAACCGCATCTGCGACCGCATCCGCAACCGCATCCACATCCGCGACAGCAACCACAACTCCACCCGCAACCACGACCGTAGCCGCGGCCGCAACCACATCCACATTTGCACCCGTACCTCGAATCCCGTTCTCGTCCAACCTTGCGCCTTCTCCAAACCATAAATAGCCACCCACTCCAACCAACAGCCAATGAACGGCAACAGCTTCGGACGCCTGTTTCAGGTCACTACCTTCGGCGAGAGCCACGGCGAGGCGATGGGGGTCACCGTCTCGGGCTGTCCCGCGGGGCTCGAACTCACCGAGGAGGACGTGCAGGCCGACCTCGATCGGCGAAAGCCCGGCCAGTCGATGATCACCACGAGTCGCGGCGAACCCGACCACGTGTCCATCAAGTCCGGCGTGCAGGACGGCTACACCACCGGCACGCCCATCGGGATGGTCATCGACAACAAGGACGCTCGCTCGGAGAAGTACGAACCCTTCATCACGGCACCGCGGCCCTCCCACGGTGACTTCACCTACTCGGCGAAGTTCGGCACGCGCAACTGGGGCGGCGGCGGCCGCTCCTCGGCGCGCGAGACCGTTAACTGGGTCGCGGCGGGAGCCATCGCGAAGAAGATTCTCGCACGCGAGGGCATCGAGTTGAAGGCCCACGTCAACCAGATCGGCGACGTAGAGGCCCCCGAGCTATCCTTCGAGGAAATCGTCGAGCACAGCGAGGACAACGAGGTCCGGTGTGGCCATCCCGAGACCGCCGAGAAGATGCGCGAGCTCATCGACGAGTACCAGGAGGCGGGCGACTCCATCGGCGGTTCAATCTACTTCGAGGCGCGGGGCGTCCCGCGCGGGCTCGGGGCGCCGCGGTTCGAGTCGGTCGAAGCCCGACTCGGACAGGCGATGATGTCGGTCCCGGCCTCGACCGCGTTCGAGTTCGGGCTCGGTCGCGAAGCGCGGGAGTACACCGGCAAGGACCGAAACGACGAGTGGGAGTTCAGCGACCCCGAGAACCCCGAGGATGCCGACCCCGTCCCCGTCGAGAACGACCACGGCGGGCTACAGGGTGGCATCACGACGGGCGAGCCCATCTACGGCGAGCTCACGCTCCACGCGCCGACCTCGATTCCGAAGACCCAGACTACGGTGGACTGGGAGGCCGGGGAGGAGCGCGAGGAGCAGGTCATCGGCCGCCACGATCCCGTTCTCCCGCCGCGGGGCGTCCCGGTGGTCGAGGCGATGCTGGCGCTCACGCTGGTCGACTTCATGCTGCTGGGCGGACGCATCAACCCCGACCGCGTGGATGGACGGCCCGGCGAGTACGACACCGACTACCATCCGAGCAGTCCGCGAAACGAGTAGAAAGGACGGGTACGTCCGCAGTCCGGCGACTACGCGGAGCTGTTGTTGCCCGAGCCACCGCCGCCGCCCGACTGTAGCTCGACGTCGCCGAGCATCGTGTTCGGATGGACGAGGCAGATGTACTGGGCCATCTCCGGGGTCGCGGTGAATCGGACCGCCTGCACGGCCCCCTGCTGGTTGATTATCTCCGTCTGAGCCACGAGTGACTGCGTCGTGGTCATCTCACCGCCAGTCTCGTTGCCGCCCGCCATCCCGCCGTCGGACTCGTTGACCGCCGTGAGGTTGCCGTCCGAGACGGCGACCGAGACGTTCTCGTCGGGCGCGGTCTCGTTCAACTGCTGGTACGTCTCCTGCTCGACCGACAGCGGTTCGAGGACTTCGAGGTTGTTCCCCTGGTCGTCCTGGATGGCGAAGTTGTGTGAGGCCCCGTCGACGTTCTCCCAGATGAGCGTGTAGGTCGTCCCCTCCTGCAGCGTGAGCGTCGGGTTCCGGGTTCCCAGTGCCGCCTCGCCGCCGGGCAGGCGGTAGCCCTTCCATCCCGGCGTGTCCCCACCGAGCAGGATGAGTTCGCTGCTCGCGTCGCCCTCCTGCGCGAGTACCGTCGCGTTCAATCCAGCCAGTGCGCCAGTCGCTGCCGCCGCTTTCAGGAAGCGCCGGCGTGACGTGTGCTCTGTCATGAAACCCCCACGGTAACTGTCCGGGCGAAGCGGATTAAGTTGCGTGGCCGGTCGGCGGGGCGAAGCCCCGAGAACGACCACGCGAGCCGATTAGGTTCCGATTTCTTCCCATAGAACGCACCGGGGATCGAGGCAGGGCGTCGACCGCGACCGCGGCGCTTCCGGCCCGCCGTAAATTTATTAGGATGCGGACCGGAACAATCGCTGGGGCCGGGAAACGTGTCAAAGACCAATCTAGGAAACGATACCGAAGAAAGCTCGATACTCTCGAAGTCACCCGACAGAGAAGGGATCTACCGTGCGACCCACGACCCGGACGGGCCGGCCACCGTCAGCGACACGGTCATCGAGGCTATCGCCGAAGTCGCGGGCGTCGACCCGACCAGTACGATCATCCCGCTCTCCGACCGCATCGACCCGGACGCGCTCGACGCGCTGTTCGCCGACGACGCCGGCGACGCGCAGGTGAGCTTCTGCGTCTGTGGCCTCGACGTGTTCGTCCGAAGTGACGGCCACGTCCGAATCGTCGACGAATCCGCGCCCGAACTCGACTGAGGAGGGGACTGACGTGCAAGACACAAGACTGGTCCGAACCAGCGTCGACGGCAACTCGCACACGCTCGTCCTGCGTCGGACCGGCGACGACTCGTCCGAGTTCGGCCCGCTGTTCGATCTGCTCCCCGACGACGAACCGAACGACGTACTCGCGGTCACGCACGAGCAGTCCGCCGCGTTCCTTCAGCGGTGGCGCGAACGCATCGACCGGCGACCACGGAACATCGGCGTCGTCAGCGTCGGCGAGGTGATGCGGTCGGCGACGCCTGCACATGCCCCCGCACAAAGCGTGGTCCGCGGCGTGGCCGACCCGACCGACGCCGAGGGCATCCGCGACGCCGCGGCGAGCTACCTCGATGCGTGGCCCGACGACGGCCGGACCGTCGCGTACCTCGACTCGACGACCGAACTCGTCGACGACCTCGGGGGCGAGGGAGCGTTCGAGTTCCTCCGGGAGTTCCGCCGGACGCTCGACGCGGGCGACGCCGCGGGCTACGTCTGCCTGCGACCCGCGGCTCACGACTGCGAGTTCGTCCGCGAGGTCGGCGCGCTGTTCGACACCGTAGTAGAGTGCGTCGACAGCGCCGCCGTCGCGTCGGCGAAGCCCTCGGTGAGCGACTGCTTTACCGCCATCGCCGACCGGCGCAGGCGACTGGTCCTCGCGGAACTGCTCGACGAGGACGACCGCGACTACGAGAAGCGTTCCGTGACGGGCCTCGCCGACGCAGTGGCCCCACGAATCGAGGCCGACCGCGAGTGGGTCACCGCCTCGCTCATAGACGTCCACCTGCCGAAGCTGGCCAACCTCGGAGTCGTCGCGTACGACCGGGGGCGCGAGCGGGTCGCACGGGGCCAGCACTTCGAGCGCGTCGAACCGTACCTCCGGCGGGCGCTCGACCGGGAGCGACAGGCAGTCGAGGAGCAGCCCTGACATTTCTATTCCGTTCATAGACACTACCCCGTCGACTTCCCGACCGGTTTTTACCGCGCGAGTCCCACGTCTCCGACGATGGACGCGAACCAGCAGACCCGCGCGAACCCGTTCGGGATGGACGCCGACTGCCGGAACTGCCCGGCGCTCTGCGAGACTCGCGAGCGGGTGGTCCACGGGTACGGCGACGTGGGCGCGGACTTCCTGTTCGTCGGCGAAGCGCCCGGCGAGAGAGCCGACCGCACCGGCGTCCCGTTCACCGGCGACGAGCGCGGGGAGGCGCTCCAGCACGTGCTGGGCCAACTCGGGCTCAATAACTCGCTGCCGAGCGACGAGGACCCCGAACTCGAGAACGCCTTCGTGACCTACCTCACCAGATGCCGCGAGCCCGAGCGCCCGCCCACAGACGAGGAGGTCCGGACCTGCGAGCCGTACCTCAACGCCGAGATACGGATGATCAACCCCGAGATCCTCGTTCCGGTCGGCCAGCGCGCGCTGACCGAGATCGCGACCGAGTACACCACCGCACCGGCAGAGGAGTTCGACGCGGTCGAGGACCACGCCACCACCATCCGGGGTCGGGGCTTCGAGATCGTACCGATGGCCGACCCGCGAGACGCGAGCGACGACGAGCGCGAGGCGTTCGTGGACCGCTTCCTCGCGCTGATGGACGGGGATTATCGGCAGACGAAGGGTCGGCGCGGGCGGTAGTGAGGGCGGGTTAGGGGAACGGTGAGGGAACTGTCGTTGGTCGATTGCACCGAAACAGGGTCTGTCTCGCGTGGTGTGATCAGAAGTACGGAGTGCGGACGTATCACGCCTCGTGGAGAATCACGTCGACGTCGTCGTCAGTAACTTCGGCAGTCATCATCGTTGCCCTCCCGTCGGCTGGACCGACACCAGTTGCGCTCCCTGGATTCAACACTCGAACGCCGTCGTGGGTTTCGTCCTCTGTCTCGTGACTATGGCCGCCGACACCGACGACCTGTTCGTCCGAATCGGCTCTCGCCAGTGCCGTATCAGAAATCGCATCGAGCCAGTCGTCACGGTCGAAAACAACCCCTTCCGAACTCGAAACCGCCCGCTCGACGAAGTTGACCATCCCGTGCGAAACGACGACAGTTACACCATCGGTCGTGACCGATGCAACCGCCGAGAGATCGATGTCGGCCGGGTCAGCATTTCCGTAGACCGCAGTCAGACCGTTGGCGAGTTCTCGCACGTCCCAGAGGGCCCCCTTTGAGCCGAAGTCTCCAGCGTGAAGAACGTGGTCGGCCTCTTCGATGTGTTCACGGAACGGGTCGGGTAGTTGCTCTGCTTGTCCAGGGATATGCGTGTCAGAGAGGATTGCAAGTTCCATGACGCTAACTTCTGTCACGATTATGAAAATCTAACGGTTGAAAATGGTGAGTACATGCTCCATACTCACCAGCGAGGTAAAGCTACGGATCCTCGTCGTCATCGACCCCAGTAGGGCGTCGACAGCCAGCGCGACGGCGCGGAGCCGAGCGCGCTCAGACCGAGGACCACGACCGCGACGAGGCCGACCGTAGCGAGCGCCGCGGTGTTCCCTGCGATTGCGGCGGCGAGTCCGACGAGCGCGCCGACCGCACCGACCGCGAGCAAGACGACTGCGAGCACGGCGAGTGGTTTCCACCAGTTCATGGTCTCGTCCTGTTCATGCCCAGAGATTGAGCGCCCCGGATTAAAACTTTCAAGGTCCGCGCGCCCGGAGGTGCGAGCATGACAGTCATCGCGGTCCTCGCCGACCCGCCGCGGCCGGGCCTCGTCCTGCCGGACCTCCCCGACTCCGCGCCGCTCTCCGAGGCCGAGGCGGCCGACCTCTACGCCGCGAGCCTGAAGGACACCTTGCTCGCCGTCGAGCGCAGCGGCGGCGAACTGCTGGTCAACTACCGACCGGACGACCTGATTCCGGAGGCGTATCGCGGGGACGAGAGCGCCCAGGCCGAGATTCGCGCGCTCGCGGCCGACGCGCTCGACGACCCGGACGCCGCGCGCTACGAGGTGCAGGTTGGCTCGAACGTCGCGGCGCGGGCGGGCAACACCGTCACCCACCTGTTAGAGGAGGAGGACGTCCAGTCCGCGGCGGTGGTCCCCGGCACCGCACCGACGCTGACCCGCAAGGAGGTCGACAGCGCCGCGATGAAGCTTCGACGCAACGACGTGGTGCTCGGCCCGAGCGAGCGCGGCGGGACCCACTACGCGGGCTTCACTGAGCCCATCGACTTCGAGGACGCGTTCGCCGTCCCCGCTGTCGAGACGCTGGCGATGCGCGGAGCCGACGCGGGCCACGCCGTCGACTTCCTGCCGAGCGCACCTCGGGTCGAGTCCGGGCCGGAACTCGCCTCGCTGGTCGCGCTGCTGAACGCCCGGGCGACTGCCGGGCTGGTCGTCCCCGAGCACACGACCGAACTGCTCCGCGAGTGGGGACTTCGCGTGTTCGCTGGCGAGGATGGAGGAGCTGACGGGGAGGGTGGCGAGCCAGAACTGGTCCGGGAGTAGACCGACAATTCTTAAACCGCTCGCGGCGAAGAATCGATTGCGGTGGGATGGCAGAGTGGACTAACGCGCCTGCCTTGAGAGCAGGTGGCCGGAAGGCCTCTTGGGTTCAAATCCCAATCCCACCGCTTTTCGGACGAACATCCTGCGAGCAGCTCGTCTGCTCGCCTCATCGTGAGGAAGGACACGGTCTCAGATTGGGATTTGAGCCCTGCCAGTCGCAGCCCGGAACGGCGCGTACGAGGCGCAACGCGCCTCGGCAACGCGAGCGGTGAAACCGCGAGCGAGCGCCGCATGCCCGGACCGTCTGGCTCCGGTTCAAATCCCAATCCCACCGCTTTTCGGACGAACACCCTGCGAGCAGCTCGTCTGCTCGCATTACAGTGAGGGTGGAGCGTGAAGGGAACGCTGCCAGCAACGAGACCGCAAACTACTGCTTGAGCCTGTGAGACCGCAACCGCACCGCGAGCACCCCGGACAGCACCGCAACCACACGACACAGCACCGCGACCGCTCCGAACGCGGAGAGAAATCCTTTTCCTCCACCCGTCCGACGACTCGGGTATGGACTGGCCCCACGACCCCGACGGCGAGGAGGGCAGCGAAGGCGGACGCAAGTACGGCATGGCGATCCTCGCCAAGCGACTCGACGAGGACGAGGACTTCCCGCTGTCGAAGCGCGAGTTCGTCGACGAGCACGGCGACGAGCCGGTTCGGATCAACTACCAGCGCGTGGTCAGCGTCGCGGACATCTTCGAATACGTCGAGGGCGAGGAGTTCGACAGCATCGTCGACTTTCACAAAGCGGTGGGTGCCGGGATGCGCGCCGGCGGCTTCTGGGACTACCACCCGCAGGGCGAGAATCCCGAGACGAAGCACGCCTGAACCACGACGGCTCGCCGACTGCTGACGTTATTTTTCGCAGGTCGAGCTACGATTCGTCGTCCGTCCAGCGCTCGGAATCTTCGTCGGTATCGGCAACGCCCGGTCCCGTGACGGCGAGGTGGTCGGAACTCTCGCGCTCGACGTTCTCCTCGCTCAGGGTCCACGCGGACCCCGAGTCGGTGTACGTCTCGGCGCGAACCTTCTCCTCGAGCAGGTTCACCGCGACCCGGTTCGCGCCCTCCGGGATGATGAGGTCCGCACGCTTCTTCGTCGGCTCGACGAACTGCTCGTGCATCGGCTTGACCGTCGAGAGGTACTGCTCCATCACGCCTTCGAGATCGCGCCCGCGCTCGACCACGTCGCGCTCGATGCGCCGGAGGATGCGCACGTCGGCGTCGGTCTCGACGTACACCTTCACGTCGAGCATCTCGTTGACGTCCTCGTCGTACAGCGCGAGGATGCCCTCCAGTACGATCACGTCCGTCGGCTCGACCGTGAGGGTCTCCGCTTTGCGGTTGTGGATCGAGAAGTCGTACTGTGGCATCTCGATGGTCTGGCCCGACAGAAGCGCGTCCATGTGCTCGTGCAGGAGTTCCCACTCGAACGCTGATGGATGGTCGTAGTTGACCTCCGCGCGCTCCTCGAAGTCGAGATGGCTCAGGTCCTCGTAGTAGTTGTCCATCGAGATTCGAGTCACCGAGTCCTCGACCTCCGCGGTTATCTCGCGAGCTACCGTCGTCTTCCCCGCGCCGGTTCCCCCGGCGATGCCGACGACGAAAGAGGGGATTGTCATTGGCAGGGAACAGGTGAGAAGGGGGTTTGAATCTCCCGGAATGGGACCGCCGAAGGCGAGTCTACGCCGCGTCGTGAGCGTCGTCCATGCTCATCAGCGCGCCGGTGTGGAGAGCGATGGCGACGAGGACTACGCCACCGCCGGCGAGCATGAACTCGTTGAGCGCCAGCCCGGCGTTCAATGACACGCCGTACAGCACGATGGCCAGTCCGACGACGGTAACGAGCAGCGACAGTCCGAAGGTGACGGATTCTCGGACCACACAGGAGCGACGAGTCGAACGCTCAAAAAACTTGGCGAGGACTCTCCGTGGAGTTCTTCGATATGAAGCCGACAGCACGATGGCGCTCGATAGCGCAGTCGCTCGTCGGTCGTCGTTTACGGAAAAGCGCATTCATCCGCCGTCAGGCGGCGTGAAAGCGTTGTTTAAAGGCGCGTAAGGTTCGTCGCGCGCGGACCCTTCGGGGCCTGTTCGATGCTAAACTCTACGTCGGTTCCCTCTTCGAGGTCCGGCCCGCCGATGTCTTCCATGTGGAAGAACACGTCGTCGTCCGCGTCCTCAGTCGAGATGAATCCGTAGCCGCCAGTGTCGTTGAAGAAGTCAACGTTTCCTTCTGCCATTGCGAGTAAACAAATGTCGGTTGCAGGGATAAGGCTTCCGTAATACGTCCACCTCGAACGCAAAAATCTGGACGAATATATACCGAAAGACGGTGCTCGACGTGCCGAAGCCGACCAAACGGACAGCTTCGCTCCTCTTCCCGACTACTCCCCGCGATTCTCCACCGGAAATCCGGTGGATTCGACCCCCTGGCGAGCGCCCGGCGAGATATCACAGCCCGGCATTCTCAGTTCTGGTACAGCTATCGGAATTAGGACGACTTATAAGCCGGCGTTGCGAACGACCGCCCAACAGTGACGAACGCGCAGGTCACCCTGATCCAGATCGACAACTACGGTCCGTGGACAGTGACGCCCGAACCGCGCCGCGAGGTGGACCTCCAGACGCTCCAATCGCGGCTGTACGCCGACCTCTCGCAACTGGTCGGCAACCGCGACGGGTACGTCTTCTTCACCCGATTCGACAACATGATCGCGGTCACGAACGGGATGGACGAGGCCGACCACGCCATGATACAGGAGTCGGTCGGCAACCGCTACCCCGTAACCGTCAGCTTCGGGGTCGGCGCGGACCCCAGCCCGGTCGCGGCGCTCTCGACGGCGACCGACCACATCCAGGACGCCGGCAGCGCGCAGGCGGCCGACCGGACGGAGATCCTCGGCGGCGCGACACTCGACCCCGACGAGCGCACCGACGACGACGTGCAGATCGCGCACTTCGATGTGAACGACGCGACCGGGAAGTACACCGACCGGATGAACGCCTTCGACTCGTTCATCCACATCGAGCAGGGGTACGCCGAACTCATGCAGTACTTCCGGCGCGCACACGAGGGCCTCGCGTTCTTCGTCGGCGGGGACAACGTCATCGCGGTGTGTCCGGACCTCGACCGGGCGGCCTACGAGGACACCATCCAGCACGTCGAGGAGACCGTCAACGTCGAACTGAAGGTTGGCGTCGGACGGGCCGCCACGGCACAGCCGGCCGGGATGGCGGCCAAGCACGCGCTGGAGGACTGTCGGGAGAACGGCGATAGGGTCGTTTTCGAGGAGTAGAGGTTTGTCGGCGTTCTTGTGGAGTTCTTTAGAGTTTCCATGAATTCGCTGTAAACGTCGCTTCGAAAACCCGGAGAACGACCGACTGCGGAGAAGTAAAACTACGTTTCGAAAGCCCTCGGCGTGCTCGCCACCGTCGGAGGCAAGCTCCGACGAGCCCTCCTTCGCTGCGCTCACGAGGAGGCCGCTCAGCGGGATATCTCGCGGGCGCAGAACTGCGCCCGCGAGATAGTGGCCGCGCTGAGACGACTAAACTGGACGCCGGAAGACAAACCGCGACTTCCGAGGTCACATTCGCTTCGATCACGTGACCGCGAGCGCGCCTCGCCCTTTCAGTCCGCCAGGGGTCGGTTGATCCACCGGCCGAAACTGCCGGTTGATTCACCGGCCGAGACTGCCGGTTGGCCCATCGGTCGAGACTGCCGGTTATTCCACCGGCCGAAACTGTCGGCTGATCCACCGGCCGAAACTGCCGGTTGGCCCACCGGCCGAAACCGGTGGAGACGAAACTTACTCCCCGAACTTCTGGCGTTCCTGCTCGCGGAGCTCGATGCGGCGGATCTTCCCGCTGGAGGTGGTCGGCAGTTCGTCGACGTACTCGATGCGGCGCGGGTACTTGTACGGGGCCGTCTGGGCCTTCATGTAGTCTTGCAGTTCCCCGGTCAGTTCCTCGCTGCCCTCGTAGCCGTCCGCGAGCACGACGTAGGCCTTCACGACGTTCCCGCGCTCGTCGTGCGGGCTGGCGACCGCGGCGGCCTCGGCGACCGCGTCGTGACCGACCAGCGCGTCCTCGACTTCGAACGGGCCGATGCGGTAGCCCGACGAGATGATGATGTCGTCGGCCCGACCCTCGAAGAAGAAGTAGCCGTCCTCGTCCATCCGTGCGAGGTCGCCCGTGCGGTAGTAGTCGCCGTGGAAGGTTTCGGCGTCGAGGTCCGGCTTCTCGTAGTAGCTGTCGAAGATGGCCGGACTGTCGACCGGGACCGAGACCTCGCCAGTCTCGCCCGGCGCGACCTCTTCCTCGTCCTGCGTGTCGAGCAGGGTCACGTCGATGCCCGGCACGGGCTTGCCCATGCTCCCCGGCTTCACGTCGATGCCGGGGTAGTTCGTCACCAGCGCGACCGTCTCGGTCTGGCCGTAGCCGTCCCGCGGGGTGACGCCGAACGCGTCCTCGAACTCTTGGATTGGTTCGCGGTTCAGCGGCTCGCCCGCCGAGACGGCTTCGGTCAGCGCGAGGTCGTAGTCGGCCATTCCGTCGACCTGCGTGAACATCCGGTACTGTGTCGGGACCGCGCAGAGTCGCGTCACGCCCTCTTCTTCCATCAGGTCGAGGTACGTTCCGGCGTCGAACTCGCCCTCGTAGACGAACTGGGTCGCGCCGGTCGTCAGCCCCACGCCGACCGGGCTCCAGAACCACTTGGCCCATCCGGTGCCGGTGGTCGCCCAGAGCAGTTCGTCCGAGAAGTCGGTGTCGCGGTCGACGCCCCACCAGTACCGGCCGTTGATGCGCTCGAAGCAGTGCATCCACCGGTGACGGTGAAGCACGGGCTTGGGCTGGCCCGTGGTCCCGCTGGTGTAGTTGATGGACATCGGATCCTCGGCGGCGAGAGCCGGCCCCTCGTGGTCGGTCTCCCGGCCATCCAGCAGGTCGGCGAAGCCGTGCCAGTTCTCGCTGTCGGGAGCGCCATCGGCGTCGAGGACGATCACGCGCTCCAGCGGCGTCTCGTCGAGCACCGGCTGGACCATGTCGGTGAGGCTGTCGTGGACCACGACGGTTTCGGCCTCGCAGTCGTTCGCCCGGAAGGCGATGTCCTTCGGCTTGAGCATGGCCGAACACGGCACCAGCAGCGCGCCGCGGTCTAGCGCGCCGAGTTGGATGGCGAAGGCGTCGGGGTGACGCGGGAACAGGTGCATCACGCGGTCGCCCTCACCGACGCCGAGGTCCGCCAGCGCGTTCGCGAAGCGATTCGCATCGTCTCGGAGGTCGGCGTAGGTGCGCTCGGCCTCGTTGCCCTGGTCGTCGCGGAACCGGACCGCGACCCGGTCGCCGAAGCTCTCGGCGTGGTCTTCGATCACGGCCGGGAGGTTGTAGTCGCCCGGAATCTCCCACTCGAAGTTCTCGCGCTCGCGCTCGTAGTCGAGTGCCATGTCCGGGAGATTCAACTGTCGACCATTTGGCTTTGTCGCTCGTTCCCATCGGGTCGGGGTCGGGCACCCGTTTTTTCACTTCTTCGACCCTCTGGGCTCCCGCGTTCTGCCTCAGACCGCTCGACCGCGACGGGACAGTCCGACGAGCAGCGCGCCACCCGCGAGTATTAGCACGGACACCGCGAGCAGGACCAGCGTGTACCTGAGTTCGAGCACCTGCGGCGAGAACAGCACTATCGCGCCGACGACGAGCAGTGCGATTCCGGTCCAGAGCTGCGTCTCGTCGTCCATGGTCGAAACCACGACGCCGAGCCCCTTAGCTCCGGTTGCCGTGCATAGTCACGCAAACGGTTTTGCGACGGTTCGGTCGGGCTTCCTGCGGGTCAGTCCGGTCGTACTTCCTGTGGGTCAGACCGGCCGTCCGTCTTCGGCAGTGCCGACGAGGTACGCCCCCGCGGCGAGGCCGAGCACCGCGACCCCGCCGACGATCTGTTCGTACGGCAGGCCGAGCGCGACCGGACCGAACAGCAAGACGGCCCCGACGAGTAGGATGGCGATTCCGCCCCAGAGTTTTCGGTCGTTTCCACTCATAGTCGTCGGTACGGGGCCCGGCCGCTTGGTTTCGATTCCGGACATGTTCGTCGGAATGGGGCGAATCCCTTTTAAGAACACGAGCGCGGCGCTCCCGAGCGCTGGCGAACTCCCGTGACGTATGGATAACTTTTTAGGCCTGCCTAAACTCTTCTTAGGTACCCGATGAACGCAACGAGCGCGACCGAGGACATCTGCGTCGTCGTCCCGACGATCCGGGAGTACGAGTGCATGCGGGCGTACTTCGACAACGCCCGGCAACACGGCTTCGACCTCGACCGACTTCACGTCCTGCTGGTGACCGAAGACTTCTGCGACACCGAGGAGATGCGGGCCATGCTCGACGAGGAGGGCGTCTCGGGCGAAGTGTTCGACGGCTCTCGGCGCGAAGCGTGGTACGACGACCACGGCATCTCGGAGTACGACCACCTCGTGCCGGCGGCCAGCCACGCCGAGACCAGCTTCGGCCTGCTGTACCTCTGGGCTAACGACTTCGAGTACGGCTTCTTCGTCGACGACGACACGCTTCCCCACGACGACGCGGACTTCTTCGGCCGTCACCTCGACAACCTTCACTTCTCGGGCGAGATCGAGGCGGTCTCCTCGGACGAGAACTGGGTCAACGTGCTCTACCAGAACTTCGACGAGCACGGGCTCTACCCGAGGGGCTACCCCTACTCGGCGATGGACGAGACGGTCGAGACCGACACCACCCGCGTCTCGGACGTGGTCGCCTCGCAGGGGCTGTGGACCAACGTGCCGGACCTCGACGCGGTGCGCATCCTGATGGACGGCGACCTGCGCGGGCAGGCTCAGACCCGGACGACGAGTGACGACTACGGCGACGACTTCGTGGCCGCCGAGGGCAACTACCTCACGGTCTGCTCGATGAACCTCGCGTTCCGGCGCGAGATCGTCCCGGCGTTCTACCAGCTCCCGATGGACGACAACCGGTGGGACGTCGGCCGGTTCGACGACATCTGGTCGGGCGTGTTCCTCAAGCGCGCCTGCGACCTGCTCGACAAGACCATCTACAACGGCGCGCCCCTGTGCGAGCACAACAAAGCGTCGCGCTCGACGTTCGACGACCTCAACAACGAGGTGCCGGGTCTCGAACTCAACGAACACCTCTGGGAGGTCGTCGACGCGGTCGGTAGCGACGCCGACTCGTTCGCAGGCGCGTTCGAGGCGATGGGAACCGAACTCGCCAGGGGCGACTTCGAGACGTACCAGAACGGCGAGTTCTTCAACTACGTGGGCGAGTACATGCTCGACTGGCTGGCGGCGCTCGACGAACTCCGGACGCTCCGAACCGCGCCGGCTCCCGCCGACGACTGACTCGCTTTGCCCGCCGACCGACTGCACCCACACCGCCGGACGGCCGACCGCGGTCGCGGCGACCGACCGCGATTGGCCGACCGCCTCGATCCCTCCTTCTCTCCCAAACCCGCGAACGAAACCAGTAGGTATAAGAGTTTTAGGCTGGCCTAATCTAGTAAGCGATGACTCACCGAGACAAGTCGAGCCGACGCCGGTTTCTCGCGCTGAGCGCGGCGACGGCGACCGCGCTCGCGGGCTGTGCCGGAGACGGCAGCGATCAGGAGACGCAGACGGCGACCACGACCCAGGGGGGAAGCACGACGAAAGCGGACGGGGCCGACGCCGGTGTCGACTCGTTCCAAGGATCCGGGCCGTACTCGGAGGGTCGCCCGGACCTCGAGGGGACGCGCATCGAGGACCTGCCCGACCTCTCGGGCACGCTGAACCTCTACCTCGGCGGTGGCGAAGGCGGCCTCTACGGCAACCTGCTCGACCGGTTCCGCGAGGTGTACCCGGACTTCGACCCGCAGGTCCGGTCCGCGCCGACCGCCCAGCTCGCCAACACCATCGTCGAGGAGTCCTCGGGCGGGTCGAGCTCGGCCGACGTGTTCTGGGCCGTCGACGCCGGCTCGCTCGCCTACGTGGCGAACCAGGGCGTCGCGACCGAACTCCCGTCGGAGGTCACCGACCCCGTGCCCGAGACGTTCCGCTTCGACAGCCAGTGGGTCGGCGTCGCGGGCCGAGCGCGTGCGATTCCGTACAACACGGACCAGCTCTCGGCCGACGACATCCCGAACAAGGTCGCGCAGTTCCCCGAGACCGACGCGCTCGCCGACTCGATGGGCTGGGCACCGACCTACGGCGCGTTCCAGTCGTTCGTGACCGCGATGCGCCTCATGGAGAACGAGGACGCGACCAAAGAGTGGCTCCAGAAGATGGTCGACCACGGCGTGACCGAGTACAACGACGAGTTCCTCACCTCGAACGCGGTGGCCGACGGCGAGGTCGCGGCCGGGTTCGCCAACCACTACTACGTGCTCCGGGTGAAGGCCGCGCGACCGAACGCGCCCATCGATCTGGCGTTCACGCAGAACGACGCCGGTTCACTGGTCAACCTCAGCGGCGCACAGGTGCTCCAAGGGGCACAGAACCAGGAACTCGCGACCAACTTCGTGCGCCATCTGCTCACGGTCGAGGCTCAGGAGTTCTTCGCCACGACGGCGTTCGCCTACCCGATGATCCCCGGCGTGCCCCCGGTGGGTGGACTGCCGCCCATCGACGAACTCAGCCCGCCGAACCTCGACCTTTCGGAACTGTCGAACCTCGGACCCACGCTCCGGCTGATGCGTGAGGTGGGCGTTCTCTAAGATGAGCGCACTCGACAGACTCGAAGGGTACGTCAGGCGACGGGGGATCGGGGTCGCGGAGGACGGAGACTCGCTCCCCGTGGGGCTGACGCTGCTGGCGGCCGGTATCGCGGTCGCGGTCCTCTCGCCCATCCTCTGGATCTTCCTCCGCGCGGCCGACGTGGGCGTCGAGAGCTCTATCGCCATGCTCTCTCGGTCGTCGATGATCGACATTCTCGTCAACAGCGTGGGGCTGGTGACGACCGTGACCGCCGCGTCCGTCCTGCTGGGGGTTCCGCTCGCGATACTCACGGTCGAGACCGACCTCCCGTTTCGGCGATTCTGGACGGTCGTGCTCGCACTCCCGCTCGTGGTTCCGAGCTACATCGGCGCGTTCGCGTTCGTCTCGGCGTTCGGCCCGCGCGGCGCGCTCGCGGACGCGCTCGCCCCCCTCGGCGTGGAGTCCATCCCGACCATCTACGGCTTTCACGGCGCAGCGCTCGTCCTCACCCTGTTCGTCTACCCGTACGTGTTCCTGACCACGCGGGCGTCGCTGCTGTCGTTCGACGGCACGCTCGTCGAGGCCGCCCGGACGCTCAACCACTCGCGGTGGACCGCGTTCCGCCGCATCACGCTCCCCCAGATCGCGCCGGGCATCGCGGCGGGCAGCCTGCTGGTCGCGCTGTACACCCTCTCGGACTTCGGAACGCCGTCGATCATGCAGTTCAGCGTGTTCACGCAGGCAATCTACGTCGATTTCAACACGTTCGGCCGCGACACGGCCGCGCTGCTGTCGCTCGAACTGCTCGCGGTGACGGCGGTCATCGTCGCGCTCGAGTCCCGGGTCGGCAATCAGGGCAGCGAGAGCTACGCCGGGGGCGGCGGCCACACGGAGCGCACACCGCTGGGCGCGTGGAAGATCCCCGCGCTGCTGTTCTGCGCGGCGGTCACCACCCTCGCGCTCGTGGTCCCGCTCGCGGTGCTGTTCATGTGGCTCACCCGGAGCGGCCCGGGGTACGCTGGCGGCGGGTTCGCGTTCGAGTGGGTGTACGGCTGGAACTCGACGTACGTCTCGCTGCTGACCGCGGCGGCGGCGACCCTCGCGGCCATCCCGGTGGCGTACCTCGCGGCGCGCTACCGGTCGACCGTGAGTTCGCTGATCGACCGAGCGACGTACGTCGGCTACGCCACGCCGGGCATCGTTTTGGGCATCGCGCTGGTGTACTTCGGGTCGTCGTACGGCCCCGCGGTGTACCCGACGGTACCGCTGCTGGTGTTCGCCTACGTCGTCCGGTTCCTCCCGCAGGCGGTCGGGACGACCCGGTCGTCCGTGCTGCAGGTCGACGCCAAACTGGTCGAGGCCGCCCGGACGCTCGGGCGCACGCCGGGCGAGGCGTTCCGGAAGGTGACCCTGCCGCTCATCGCGCCCGGCGTGATCGCGGGCGCTGCGCTGGTGTTCCTGACCACGATGAAGGAACTGCCCGCGACCCTGCTGTTGCGACCGGCCGGGTTCGAGACGCTGGTGACCCACATCTGGCGCGTCCAAGAGGCCGGTTACTACGGCCAAGCCGCGGTGCCCGCGCTGGTGCTGGTCGGCGTCTCGGCGCTCTCGATGCTCGTCCTGCTCGTGCAGGACGGAAGCCTCATTAAACGGGAGGAACGAACGGATGAGTAACGACGCGATTCGTTGCGATTCCTCAAAGGACGACACTATGGAACGAACCAACCCGGACGCGCTGACGACCCCGCGGGACGAGGCCGATGCCGAGGCGGCCGACGCAGACACCGTGCTGGAACTCGACGGCGTGGTCAAGGAGTACGCCGCCGAGACCGCGGTGGACGCGCTGTCGCTGTCGGTCCGCGAGGGGGAACTGCTCACCCTGCTCGGCCCCTCGGGCTGTGGCAAGACCACCACGCTCCGGATGATGGCCGGGCTCGAACGCCCCGACGGCGGCGCGGTCCGGCTCGCCGGCGAGTCGGTCGCGGACGGCTCGCAGCACGTCGAACCCGAGGACCGCGACGTGGGCCTCGTCTTCCAGGACTTCGCGCTGTTTCCGCATCTCACCGTCGCGGAGAACGTCGCGTTCGGACTCACCGACGCGACGGAGGCCGAGGCGGACGCGCGCGTCGAGGAACTGCTCGACCTCGTGGACCTGTCGGCCCACAGCGAGGCCAAACCGACCGAACTGTCCGGCGGCCAGCAACAGCGGGTCGCCTTGGCGCGGTCGCTCGCGCCCGAGCCCGAGATCCTGCTGCTCGACGAGCCGTTCTCGAACCTCGACGTGCGCCTGCGGGTCGAAATGCGCGAGGAGGTCCGGGCCATCCTTAAGGAGGCGGGCGTCACGGCCGTCTCGGTCACCCACGATCAGGAGGAGGCGCTGTCCATCTCGGACCGCGTCGCGGTGATGAACGACGGCCGGATGGAGCAGGTCGGCAAGCCCGAGGAGGTGTTCGAGCATCCCGAGTCGCGATTCGTCGCCTCGTTCCTCGGGCAGGCCGGGTTCCTCTCGGCCTGGTTCGAGGAGGGGACCATCGTCACGCCGATCGGCAACTTCGCGCCCCAGCGACTCAACGGCCTCACCGACGACTACGTCGGCACCGACCTCGACGTGCTGGTCCGGCCCGACGACCTCCGGGCGACCGTCGTCGACGAGACCGAGGCCGACGGCCACATCATCCACCGCCAGTACACCGGCCCGTCGTTCGTCTATCGAGTGAAACTCGACAACGACGACGTGGTCCACTGCCAGCACAACCACGTGAAGGAACTCGACATCGGCAAGCCGGTCCGGGTGGAACTCGACGCCGACCACACGCTGGCGTGGTACCCGCCCCGTGAGGAGAGCCAGCCGTTCACCGAGCGCGTCTCGGGCGCGCTGTCGGGGTCGGCCCGGCGAGCGAACGAGTCGGACGCGGACGACGCGACCGGTGCGAGCGAGTCCCGTGTCCAGACTGACGGGAGCGGTCCCGAAACCGACGGAAGCGGCTCCGAAACTGACGCCTCGGACGACACTGACGAGTCGGACGCGCGTCGGCGATGAACAGACGGCGGTTCCGCCTGCTCGGCGCGGCGCTGACCGGCCTCGCGGCCGCGGTCACGCTTCTCGTCTCGACCGAACTGTTTCCCTACCACTCGGTGAACCACGACGAGGCGGTGTACCTCCAGCAGGCCGCGATGCTGTTGGACGGAACACTGTCGCTCGCACCCCCAGTTCTGGACTCCTTCCGGCCGTGGTTCTTCTTCGAAGAGGCCGGGCGGCTCTACCCCAAGTACGCGCCGGTGCCCGCGGCGATGTTCGCGGTCGGCGAGGCGCTCGGCGAACCCCGCATCTCGCTGGTGCTGATCGCCGCGGGCAACGTTGCACTGGCTATCGCCGTCGCAAGCGAGGCGTTCGACCGCCGGACCGGGCTGCTTGCCGGAGCCTTCCTGCTGGCCTCCCCGCTGTTCGTCGTCGACTCGGCGGTGTTCCTGCCGTACGCCCCCACCGCGTTCTGGAACCTCTTGTTCGCGTTCGGATACATCAGGGCCGCGCGACGCGCCCCGGTCCTGCAGTCCGGTGCGCGCGAGGAGTCGCCGTCCGGCGACTCCTCGCGCGCCAGCGACAGCTCCAACCGTCGCACGAGCGCGGCCTACGCCGCGCTCGCGGGCCTCGCAATCGGAATCGCCTTCTTCTCGCGGCCGTACACCGCGGTGCTGTTCGCGCTGCCGTTCATCGCACACGCGCTGTACTCGCTCGTCACGGCGGTTCGGCGAGAGCGCCGCGCGTCGCGCGGCGCTCTCGCCGAATTCGCCTCGCCCACCGTCGTCCGGCTGTCGATAACCGCAGTCGGCGGCCTCGCGGGCGTGGCCACCGCACTCGTGTACAACGCCGTGGTGACCGGCTCGCCGTGGCTGTTCCCCTACGAGGCGTTCGCGCCTGCGGACGGCCTCGGCTTCGGCCACCGCGAGATTCTGGGCCACAGCGAGGCGTACACCCCCGCGCTCGGACTCCGGGCCAACGCCGAGGTGGTCCGCGAGCTGTTCACCGAGTGGGTGGTCGGCGGCTCTGTCGGCACCCTGCTCGCGGCGCTCGGCGTGGCCGAATTCCTCCGGCGCGCGAGCGTTCGGCCCTCGTCGTGGTCGCCCGAGTTCACCGACGCGCAGGCGAAGGCTCTGCTGGCGGGCCTGTTCGTCTCGGTCGTCGCGGGCAACGTCTACTTCTGGGGCAACCTCAACCTGCTCGGGGACCTCGCGGACCCGGACGACGGCCTCATCGTCGCGCTCGGGCCGTACTACCACTTCGACCTGCTGGTCCCGACCGCGGCGTTCGCGGCCCGCGGCACGCTCCTCGTCGGCGACCGAGTGCGCGCGTGGACGGAACGAACCGACCACATCGGCGAGCGCGGCCGCAGTTCCGCGCGCGGAACTGCGGCCGCGCTCGCGCTCGCTACCGCGCTCGTGCTCGCGGGCGCGACCGGTGCTGTGCTCGCGCCGCCGGTCGCAGACAACGCCGAGACCACCGGCGCGTACGAGGACGCCTACGCCCCGTTCGAGGACCGCGAGTTCTCGAACGCCGTGGTGTTCGTCCCGACGCCGTACGGCGACTGGCTCAACCACCCGTTCCAGCACCTCCGGAACGACCCCGGCTACGACGGCGACGCGGTGTTCGCGGTCGAGGACGGCTCGGACGACCTCGCGGTGGTCTCGGCGTTCCCGAACCGCACGTACTACCGTTACGTCTACCGCGGTGCGTGGGTTCCCTTCACCGGCGAGTCTGTCACGCCCGCGATCCAGCGCGTCGACGCCGTCGAGGGCGAGCGCGTCACCGCGAGCGCGACGCTGGGCCTGCTCGACTCGGCGGACCGCGTCTCGGTCCGACTCGCGAGCGACGGGGGCGTGGCCTACTACGCCGTCAACGACACGTCGAAGAATTTGACCGTCGAGATTCGCGTCGAGAACGGGTCGGCCCGCCTCGCTGGACCGGGCCTACGCTCGTCCGGCGACGACGCGACGGTCCCAGTCGCAGACGAGGACGAAGTGCGCGTCGAGGTGTTCGTCAACGACCGCGCCGGCGGCGGGTTCTCCTACCGACTGGAACTCCCGGTTCGCATCGGGGACGACGGGACGGTCCGCGCGCTATCGCCGATCCGGGAGGCGTGTCTCTCGCCCGCGACCTGCGGCGGCGAGGCCGCGTACGTCGAGCGCGCGATGCCCGACGGGATCCGGATGGAGACGGAACTGCGGGCCGACAGCATCGAGAACGCGACCGCGTGACCCACCGGGCGGCGTACTCCCCTCCCCGCGAGGCCAGCTCTGGATGCGGAGTATCTTCTGTCGGGGGTTTCGGACGCTCGTCGCGTGAACTGCCGGCTCGCGGTCGAATGCCTCCGTCGTCCGGAACGCGATATCGAGTCAACAGATTGAAGTTGATGTGTAAAGGGCGCTTTACTGTAAAGGAGAGTTTACACCGAGATGCCTGCACGACCCACCGCGCTACGAGTCCTCACGAACAGTTCGCGCGACGATCCGGTTCCGCCTCGCGACTACCGTCACGGCACGCTATCGAGGGCGATGCTTTCATGACCGACTTCGCGATCGCTGCCGACGGACTCACGAAGCGGTACGGCGGCGAACCCGCCGTCGAGGACCTCTCGCTGTCGGTACCGCCGGGAACCGTCTACGGGTTCCTCGGCCCGAACGGAGCCGGCAAGACGACGACGATGCGGATGCTGGTCACACTCACCGAACCCACGGCAGGCACCGCGGAAGTCGCCGGCGTCCCCATTACGGACCGCTCTCGGTTGACCCAGCGAATCGGATACCTGCCCGCGGACCCGCCCGTCTTCGACGAACTCACCGCCTGGGAACAGCTCCGCCACGTCGCCAGGCTTCACGGTATTCCCGACGAGCGAGCGGACGAACGCATCGAGGCGCTTCTCGACCGCTTCGACCTCCTCGCCGACGCCGACCGCCCCATCGCCTCGTACTCGACGGGGATGACCCGGAAAGTCGGGATAATCGCGGCGCTGTTCCACGACCCCGACGTGGTGCTACTCGACGAACCGACGAGCGGTCTCGACCCCCGCGCAGCGCGCACCGTCCGGGACACCATCGCCGACCTCGTCACGCAGGAGATGACCGTCTTCCTCTCGACCCACATCCTGCCCGCCGTCGACGAACTCGCAGACACGGTCGGGGTCATCGACGACGGCACGCTGGTCGCGGAGGCTCCCCCCGCGGAACTCAAGGCCCGAGCGAACGAGTCGCCGGATCTCGAAACGGCCTTCCTCGAAATCACCGACGAGCGGGACGCCAAGGGCGCCGAGCGAGCCGACGGTCGAACGCCGGAGACCGGCGGCCGGGAGGCCGAACGGAGTTCGAAGAATGCCTGAGAACTCGCCTCCCGCCACCGACCGGTCGCCGTCGACCACGCGATCCGGGGCCGGCAGTCAGGGCGCTACTGCAAACGGTCGGTTTCGCGACATCGTGCCGTCGCCCCGGTCCAGTTGGGAGATCGCCCGGATCGACCTGATCCGAGGCTACCGATGGGTCAGAAACCAGGACCTCTGGCTGGCGTTCACCGTCGTCGTCGGGTTCATCGGTGCGTTCCTCCTCTGGGAGACGTTCGACGCGGCGAGAAACGTCGGCACGCAACTGACTGCTGGCGGGCCCACGCCGACGTGGCTGGTGACGGCCACGGGCATTCTCTGGCTGTTCCTGACGATCCTGTTAGCGGGCGACGGTGTGAGTAGCAACACCGACCTCGACAACGACGGTCAGTATCTGACGATCCGCCCGGCCGCAGACGTCGTCGGCGGGATGCTGATCGCGGCAGCCAGCAAGTTCTCGGTGTACACGATACCGCTCGGACTCGTCGCCGGCGCCGGACTGGCGGCCGGGTCCGGCTCGCCGTTACCGCTGGTCGGGATGCTCGCCGCAGCAGTGGTCGTCGTTGTCTCGGCTGCGGCGATCGGCTACCCGATCGGATTCACGATCAAGGGCGTCATCCGTCGGTCGCGGAACCTCGGCCGATTGACGACCGTCGTCGGCGTCGTTCTCGGACTCGCATACGTCACGCTCTCGGTGACAGGCGAACTGTTGACGGTCGTCGAGCGACTGGAACCGGTCTTGCAGGCCCCACCGGTGGCGTGGTTCGGGCATCTCGCGCTCGCGACCACTCCCGACGCCAGCATCGACCCGACTGGCGCGCTGCTCCTCCTCGGGCTCTCTCCCCTCGCCGTCTCCGGCGGGACGGTTCTGTCGGTCCCGGCCGCACGATACGCGTGGCTGGCCGATACCGCCCACGCGAACGACGGTGACGACGAAGAGCTGCCGACGGCACCGGACCGTCGCGTCGACGCGGTTCTCGGTGCGGTCTGTCGAGCGCCCGCGACGCGCGGTATCGCGAGTACGACGCTCCTTCGGGCCGTCCGCTCGCCCCTCCAGTTCGTGTTCGTCGCACCGCCGCTTCTGGCGGCCATCTCCTTCGTGGAAGGTGCCGTGACGAGCGGAACGGTTCCGTGGTACGTCCCGTGGTTCGTCGTCTGGTACGGCGCGTGGGCGGCCGGTGCCGTGATCCCGTTGAATCCGCTGGGCAATCAGGGCGCGACGCTCCCGGCGCTGTTGACCGCACCCGCACGCGGACGACACGTCGTCCACGGTCACGTTACCGCCGCGACCCTCGTGGGTGCGCCACTGACCGCGGGGACAGCTATCGGGGCGGGCTATCTCGCGGGGAGTTCGGAAGCGGTACTCGTCGCGCTCGGCATCGCGAGCGTCGCTGCGGTGGTCGGGAGCGCGACGCTCGCGACCGGCATCGGCTCGCTCTTCCCGCGCTTCGAGGCGGTCAGTCTGGACGCGTCCAGACAGGCAGTTCCGCCGAGCAAACGGGCGTACAGCCTCTTTTCGATCTGTCTGAGTCTGATCGTCGTCGCAGTCGCGTTCGCGAGCGACGAGACAGCCAGAGTCGCGGGGTCCGTTCTGCTCTCGCAGTGGCTCCCCTTCGGCATCGACCCGAGCATCGACGCGGTGACGGCACTCGGCTGGGTCGTTCTGGTCGGCGCTGGCCTGGCGATACCGCTCGCGTATCGGACCGCCGCCCGACGCATCGAAGCCTACCGAGTGGACTGAGGCCGGACGGGGAGTTTGCGGGACGGACCCCCACTGGGTTCCAGTTGAAGTCCCGTTGGAACCCAGCCGGGCCAGCGGACATCGGTACTCCGTCGACCGTTCCGGAATCCACTGGGTCCCGGCCCCGTCGAAGATCAACTGAACCTCGTCGCCTTGCGTTTCGGAGAACTCCGTGGCGGTCTGGAGCCCGTTGACGACCCGGCCCTTGTCCGCGTGCGATTCGACCCCTGCAAGAATTACGACGGCTGCTTTCGTCATGGCCTCAGTTGGGTCGCGCGTAACTATCGGGCGACAGCCGACATCTTCCGGCTGTTAGTTTCTGCGCCCGCGCTCCTCCACACACACCTTCACGATGGACTTCGCGATGGCGGCCCCGCCCGAGAGCGGGTCGAGTTTCGTCTCGCCCGCGCGCTCGTCGTACTCGATGGGGAGTTCGCGCACGTCGTAGCCCCGCATCAGCGGGCGGATGAGCAGTTCCGCCGACAGTCCGGTGTTCTCGGTCCACGCGATCTGCTCGATCACCTCGCGGCGGTAGGCCCGCATCCCGGTCGTGGTGTCGTGGACCAGCTCGCCCATCAGCAGGCTCGCCAGCCCGGCGAACGCGTAGTTTCCCCAGCGGTTGAGGTCCGGCATCGCGGACGCGCCCCAGTAGAGCCGGTCGCCGCTCACCACGTCGTTGCCGCGATTCACCGCGTCGAGGAACTCGGGCAGTTGCTCCATCGGGTAGGTGTCGTCGCAGTCGGTGGTCACCACCACGGCCCGGTCGGGCGTCAGCAGCGCCTCCCGGACCGCGACGCCGTAGCCCTGCGGCTCCTGCCGAACGACCCGCGCGCCCTTCTCGCGGGCGATCTCGGGCGTGCGATCCGACGAGCCGTCCACGCAGACCACCTCGGCCCGGCCGTCGGTCACGCGCTCGACGTCGTCCAGCACCGTGCCGATGGCCGCTTCCTCGTTGTAGGTGCCCATGACGACGCTCACGTCGTCGAAGGTGTACCGCTCGCCGCTGTCGCCGGTCGTTGCCTCGCCGCTGTCGCCGGTCGTGCTTTCGTCTTCGGCGACGCCGTCCGATTCCTCGTCCCCTGCTCGGTCCGCGTTCATGCTGTTCGTCGGTTGTGGCGAGCGGTATTTGAACTTTTAGGTTCGCCAAAAACAGGCGCGGGCCGGGCCGCGGGGTGGACCTTCGACCGCTGGGGAAAACGCCTCCCTTCCGAGAGTGTCTTCTGCGCTCTCGGAGGAATTTCGGTCCTCAGAGGATCTTCTCCCGGTTCCGCTCGCGCAACTCGTCTCTGTCCGGGTGGTCCCGCGTGGCCTCGGAGTGCAGGTGACAGCGCACATCGGTCCCGTGTTCGGTCGTCGTGAGGTCCGGTTCCTCGGTCTCGCAGACCGTGACGAAACCTGCGTCTTCGAGTCGGGCCACCGCGTCGTCGTCGTTTCCGACGACGAGTTCCGCGAGCGCCTCGCGCGCCACGGTCGCGGCCGAATCGGGAACGGCTCGGTCCGTCGCGTTCCCGACCCGTTCTTCGACCTGATTCCGGTACAGCGCGTCGACGACCGCGTCGTCGTCCGCCCGTTCGTCGCCGTCCACGAGCGTCGAGCGCACCGCGTCCGGCTCTATCTCGCCGTTAGCCAGCCTGGTCCGCAACCGGAACAGTTCGCGCCAGATCCGCTGGTCGTGGTCCCACTCCTCGGGCGGCACGATCTTCGGACAGCGCGGGTGGAACTGACAGCCCGACGGCGGATCTATCGGCGTCGGCACGTCGCCCGCGAGCGGGATGCGGTCCGGCGTCGCGGACGGGTCCGGGTTCGGGATGCTCGACAGCAGCGCCTGCGTGTACGGGTGCGACGGGTTCGTGAACACCGACTCCGTCTCGCCGATCTCGACGAGGTTCCCGAGGTACATCACCGCGATGCGGTCGCTCACGTGACGGATCACGCTCAGGTCGTGGGTGATGAACAGGAGCGTGAGGTCCATCTCCTCCTGCAGTTCGCCGAGGAGGTCCAGTATCTCGACCTGCACCGACACGTCGAGCGCGCTCGTCGGCTCGTCGGCGACGACGAACTCCGGTTCGACTGCAAGCGCCCGGGCGATGGCGACCCGCTGGCGCTGGCCGCCCGACAGCTCGTGGGGGTATCGGTCCAGGTACTCCGCCCCCAGCCGGACGCGTTCGAGCAACTCGGTGCTTTGCTGGACTCGCTCGGCGCTCGAGGCCCCGATGTCGTGGACCTCCATCGGTTCGACGAGGGTCTCGCGGACCGTGTACCGCGGGTTCAGTGACCCGAACGGGTCCTGGAAGATCATCTGGGCGTGACTCCGGTACTCACGCAGGGCCGCCGCGTCGAACTCGTCGACCGCCTCTCCCCGGTAGCTGATCGACCCGGCCGTGGGATCGAGCAGCCGCAGCACGAGTCGGCCGAACGTGCTCTTCCCGCAACCGCTCTCGCCGACCAGTCCGACCGTCTCCCCGTCCCGAATCCGGAGGTCGACGCCGTCGACCGCCTGGACGGTCTGGACCGACTGGTCGGGGCGGAGCCGTCGCAGCAGCGAGTCGTTCTGGGCGAAGTGCTTGGTGAGTCCCGACACTTCGAGCAGCGGCTCGTCGCTCCCGCTCATGGGTCCTCCCAGATGCAGGCGCTGTAGTGGTCGTCTCCCACGGTTCTGAGCCGCGGGTCGGTTCGCTCGCAGTCTTCGACGCTGGCCGGACAGCGCTCGGCGAAGTGACAGCCCGCGGGGAACTCCCGCGGGTCCGGCGGCTCGCCGCCGATGGGGTCCAGCGATTGGGTGGACGCCGTGGGGTCGGGGATGCAGCCGAGCAGCCCCTGCGTGTAGGGGTGTCGGGGGTCCTCGAACACCGTCTCCACGTCGCCGTACTCCACGATCCGGCCGGCGTACATCACCGCGACCCTGTCGCAGAGCTCCGCGACCACGCCCATGTCGTGGGTCACGAGCAGGGTCGCCATCCCGAGCGAGTCGGTCAGGTCGCGGATGAGTTCGAGGATGGCCGCCTCGATGGTCACGTCGAGCGCGGTGGTGGGTTCGTCCGCGATGAGCAGGTTGGGCTCGCACGCCAGCGCCATGGCGATCATCGCGCGCTGTTGCATCCCGCCGCTGAACTGGTACGGGTAGTCGTCGACCCGCGCCTCGGGGCTCGGGATGCCGACCTGCCGCATCAGCTCGACGGCGCGCTCTCTGGAGGCTCCCTTCTTCAGGTCCTCGTGGACCCGGAGCGGTTCGCCGATCTGCCAGCCCACGTCGAACACCGGGTTCAGCGCGGAACTGGGCTCCTGGAACGTCATCGCCATCTCGTTGCCTCGGAGGCGTCTGAGTCGCTCGCCGGTCATCCCGCGGACGTCCTCGCCGTCGTACAGGATTTCGCCGTCGACGATCTCGCCGGGCGACCGGATGAGCTTCATCAGCGAGAGGCTCGTGACGCTCTTGCCCGAGCCGCTCTCGCCGACGAGCCCCAGAACCTCGCCCTGTTGTATCTCGAAGGAGACGCCGTCGACGGCCCTGAGTTCGCCCTCGTCGGTGTGGAAGTGCGTCCGCAGGTCGCGGACGGACAGCAGCGGGTCGTCTCGCGCGATCAGTTCCCACTCCTCGCGGTCCGCTTCGTCAGTTCGTGCCGCAGTCGTTCGTGTCATTACTGATCCACCAGTTGCGGGTCGTACACTTCGCGCAGGCCGTCGCCGAGCAGGTTGAACGCGAGGACGGTGATCATGATGGCGAAGCCCGGGAACACCGAGATCCACCACTCGGCTGGCAGGTACCGGCGACCGTCCGCGATCATCACGCCCCACGTCGGCTGGGGCGGCTGGACGCCGAGCCCGAGGAACGACAGCGACGCCTCGATGATGATGGCGAGGGCCACGTGGAACGTCGCCTGAACGATCACGGGACCGATGGCGTTCGGCAGGATGTGCCGCCAGAGGACCGAGACGTTGCCGAGGCCGATCCCCTGGGCGGCTTCGACGTACTCGGACTCCTTGATGGAGAGCACCTCGCCGTGGATCAGCCGGGCGTACTGGGGCGAGAACACCACCCCGATGACGAGGATCAGGTTCCACAGGCTCCCGCCGACGACGCCGATGATGGCCAGCGCGAGCACGAGCGCGGGGAACGAGATGACCACGTCCATGCTTCGCATCGCGAACTCGTCGATCCACCCGCCGAAGTAGCCGCCTACGCTCCCGATGGGCACCCCGAGCAGGACGCCGAGCAGGACCGACCCGACCCCGACGGCCAACGACACGCGCGTCCCGAAGATGATCCTGCTCAGCACGTCGCGCCCGGTCAGGTCCGTGCCCGCGGGGTGGTCGACCGAGGGCGACTGGAGCGACCGGTCGTAGTTCTCCTGGTACGGGCTGTACGGGGCCACGACCGGCGCGAGCACCGCTGCGCCGACGATCAACACGATGAGCCAGAGCGAGATCCGACTCGCCCGGCCCATCCTGCCGTAGGTCTCTCTCGCGCTCCGAAGTCGGTCCGCGATTCGTTCGCGCCGCGACGGTCGCTGGACGTTCTCGGCGGTCATCAGTACTCCACCCTCGGATCGAGATACGTGTACATCATGTCGACGACGAGATTCAGGACCACGAACACCACTGCGACGAACAGGACGATCCCCTGGACCAGCGGCACGTCCTTCGCGGTCACCGCCTGATAGAGGAGACGACCGATGCCTGGCCACTGGAACACCTGCTCGACGACGACGGCGCCGTTCATCAGCACGCCGATCTGGAAGCCCAACACCGTCACTACCGGGACGAGCCCGTTCCGGAACGCGTGGACGAGCACGACGATGCGCTCGCGGACGCCTTTCGCTCGGGCGGTCCGGACGTACTCCTCGCCGAGCACGTCGATCATCGACGACCGTATCTGGCGGACCATGATGGCCGCGAACCCGATGCCGAGTGTCGCCGCGGGCGCGATGGCGTGCTGGAACCACGCGACCAGCCCCTTCGAGGGCGCGACGTACCCGCCGGGTGGAACCAGAGTCTGTCCGTACCACTGCTGCCAGAACAGCGAAAACACGAGGATCACGACGATGCCGACCCAGAAGGCCGGGAGGCTGATGCCAGCGAACGAGACGAGTCGCCCGAATTCGTCGACCCAGGTGCCCCGATACGCCGCGCTGAGCAATCCGACCGGAATCGCGACCACCAGCCCGAGTATCGCCGCGATGATTCCGAGTTGTGCCGTCGCCCACGCCGACCGCAGCACGACCGTCGTGACCGGCTCCTCCATCGAGTAGGACGTGCCGAGGTCTCCCTGGAGCGCGTTCGCCAGCCACTTGTAGTACTGGACGTGGATTGGCTGGTTGAGCCCGTACTTCTCGGTGACGTACGCGATCTGGGCCTCGCTCTGCTGGCCCGCGGGCAACAGCGACGATACCGTGTCGCCGGGCGTCAGCTTCAGCAGCAGGAAGATGCCCACGGAGATGACGAACAGCACCGGAATCATCAGGAACAGCCGCTTGAGGAGGTAGTTCGTCCTATTCATCCTTCGGCGTCACGTCGCAGGTCGGGCGCTCGGTCGCGACTCGGCGGGACCTCGCCGCGGGGGGGGGGGGGGGGGGGCGGGGGGCCCCCCCCCCGGGGCCCCGGGGGGGGGGGGGGGGGCGCCCCCGCCCCCGCCCCCCCCGCGACCGAGGGTTCGTCGGCTGGTCTCGACGCCACCGACGTTTCGTCGGCTCGCCCGGTCACGGCCACCACTCCATCTTCCGGAGCGCTTCGAGCTGATCCTCGGCGTCGAGCTTGGCCCGGATCGCTTCGACGGGCTCGTGGTTCGTCTCGACCTCCCCGTCGGCGAGCGCGCCGACGAGTCCCGTTATCAGGATGGTCTGCTCGCGGAAGTCCCGGGGCTCCACCTTGTCGAGGGTGTCCCCGTGGGTGTGGCCCCAGCCGCGGAGCGCCTGCTCGGACGACGTGGAGACGAAGCAGGTCGGCACCCCTCGCTTGAAGAACTGCCAGTGGTCACTGAACGGGACCGACGCGTTCACCGTCGCTATCGGGTGCTCGAAGTAGTCGCTGGTCGCCTCGACGACCCCTTCGAGCGCGTCGAATCCGTGAGTGTAGGCTTCGAGATCGCGGGACTGGGCCAGCCCGTCGAGATTGACGATGGCCTTCACCCGGTCGGTGTCTAACTCCTCGGCGGCGTGGCCCGACCCGACGAGGTTGATCTCCTCGGAGCCGAACGCGACGGCGTGGACGCGGGTGTCGAGCGCCGATTCCGCGTCGGCGAGCGCGTTCACCACCGCGACGAGTCCGGCCGTCCCGGTCCCGTTGTCGACCGCACCGCGCCCGAGGTCGTGGGCGTCCACGTGACTCGTCACCAACAGTTCCTCGTCGGTGTCGGGGCCGATCTCGGCGTGAACGTTCCGGCTCGTCGCCGATGCAATCGTCGCGGTCACGTCGAGCGTGAGTTCTTCGCCCTCGAACTGACGTGCCAGTAGCAGCCCGATCTCCTTGCTGACGGCGACTGCCGGGATCTCGCCGATGGGTTCGTCCGCCGTGCCGAGACTCCCCGTCATCGGGAGGTCGCCGTCGAGCGTGCTCCGGAAGGCGAACCCGGCCGCGCCGCCCTCGACCGCGCGGCCGTACTTCTCCGTCCGGTGGACGAATCGGCCGTACCCGTCGGGGACGCCCGCGGCGACCTGCACGATCCGCCCGCTCACGTCGGCGTCCGCGAAGTCCTCCGGCGTCCCGTACCCCAGATCGAGTAGGGGGCCGGTGGCCGTCTCGGACGGACTGCGGGGCAGGGCGAGCACCTCGAACGAGTCGTCTTCGCCCGCTACTGTGATCGAACTCTCGCCCCGTTCCCAGCCCGTGATGTCGTACTCCGAGAGCCGGACGTTCCGAGCGCCCGCCGATTCGAACGCTTCGGCCGTGGCCTCGGCGGCGCGCCGCTCGGCGTCGCTGCCCGGCAATCGTCCGCCGATGGCCGTCAGCGTCTCGAGGTGGGACCACCCGACGTCGCCGGTGAACAGCGACTCTACGTCTACGCGGTCGTGAAACCCCGCGTCGCCGCCCGTCATTGCTCCAGCCAGACGTCCTTCAGGATGATCCGCTGGTTCGGGTACACGTCGTAGTTGCGCACCGAGCTCTGAACGCCCTGGATGACGCTGGGCCACACGAGACCGATCCGGTCGGCGAACTCGGTCGCGTCCTGCTCGAGCTGGGCGTACAGCTCCTCGCGCTCGCTCCGGTCGGTGGTTTCGCGGGCCTGCTCGATGACGTCGTCGGACTGGTCGTAGTAGGTGACGTTGAGGAAGTGGCCGGTGTGGTACTTCCAGTACGCGAAGCTGTCAGCGTACATCTCGACGCTCAGCGTCTGGACGTTGCTCTCGAAGTCCTCGACCGACGGTCCCGGTGGCTCGTTGCCCCACTGGCCGAGCAGCGACCCCCACGCCGAGGACTCCTCGACGGTGTTGATCTCCATGTCGATGCCGACGTCGGCGTAGTTCTGGCTGAGAATCTCCGCCACGTCCGAGAACGGGGGCTGGTTCGGGACGAGACACTCGAACGAGAGGTCGGTCTCCCCGGCCTCTTCGAGGAGCTGCTGGGCTCGCTCTGGGTCGTACGGGTACCTCTGGGTCGCCTCCTCAGAGTGGGCCCAGTGCCACGGCGGGAACACGCCCCAGCCTGGTTCGGCGTAGCCGTTGTACGCGACGTTGACGATGGCCTCGCGGTTGACCGCGTGCATCATCGCCTGTCGGACCTTCTGCTTCCCGAACTCTTCCTTGTTGAGGTTGAGGAAGTTGCACATCCGGATGACGCTAGCGGTCGACTCGACCGAGATGCCGTCGGCGCTCTCGAGCGAGTCGGCGTCGGTCGCCGGAACGGGGCCGGCCACGTCGACCTCGCCCGTCCGGAGTTGGGTCATCCGCGTCGAGGACTCGGGGACGATCTCGAACCGGACCTCGTCGAGGTACGGGAGCGGCTCGTCGTCCCGCCCCGTCTCGAAGTAGTCGTCGAACGCCTCGAACGTGTAGTGGTCCTGCTTTTGCCCCTCGACGAAGGTGTAGGGTCCGGCCCCCCACGTTCCCGTTCCCATGGTACCGAAGTCCTCGCCGTGTTCGTCGACCGCCTCCATCGGCAGGATGAACACCGACGTGAGCGTGTTCACGAAGTCGGCGAACGGCTGGGCGAGTTCGAACGTGACCTCGAAGTCGCCGGTCGCCCGCACCGTCTCTTCGGGGTCGATTCCCTCGCCCACGAGGAATCCCTGGAAGTTCGACAGCGACGTCGCGCCGTACTCCTCGTCGAGTATCCGGTGGAAGTTCTCGACGACGTCCTCGGCCGTCAGCTGGCGGTCGTACGGCGGGTGGAACGTGACGTCGTCCCGGAGCGTCACGACGTAGGTCGTCGCGTCCGCGCTCGCGTCGATAGACTCGGCTATCTCCGGCACTACGTCGCCCTCCGGCGTCAGCGCGACGAGCGAACTCGCGTACGCCCGGGCCAGCATCACGCCCTGCGAACTCCGCGTCTTGTGCGGGTGGAGCGGCGCGGACGGGTCCGTCGCGATGGCCGCGACCAGCTCTCCCCCCCGCGAGATGGCCGACGCGTCTGCCGTCGTCGTCTCCGGGTCACCATCCGAACTCGTCGTCTCCGAGTCGCCACCGGACGCGTCCGTCGTGGTGTCGTTGTCGCTGCTTCCCCCGGAACAGCCGGCCAGCATCGTCGCACCGGCGACCGACGACCCGCCGGCTACTTTGAGGAATTGTCGTCTATCCGAATTTCGATCTGGCATTACTGACTTAAGAGCGCCTTCTGCACTTAGTGTTTTTGTTATATTCGATATTTGGATAGGGTATTTCATTCCGTAGGCGTGCGAGCTCCGGATTCTTCGAGGCGACGAACGCAGTCGAGGAGGAGTAATCGAGTGCCGTCAGGGGGGTCGAGAACGGTCGTAGATTCTCCCGTGCTGTACGCCTGCTCGAAGGCAGTTCGATATAGCTGTATTTGGTTTATCTGTTGGGCGCGGATCGTCACCCGAAGTTGGAATCTCTGGTGAAAGATAGGATACAAACTATTTATCCGTCGGAGAGGTGAGTACGAGGAACGCCGATTGGACTGGATTCGACTGATAGACCGATCTCGAACATCCGATGGAGGACCCGGCGAGTAACAGGTGGCGACAGAGGAGTCCGGCGTCGGCTTCATTTTCACCCGCACGGGCCACCATCGCCACGACCCGAACCGCCCGAAAGCGTCCGGATTCCGGTAGTCCCGCGACACTTTCACTTTCACCGTGAGGATGGCCGACCGTTAAACGGCTCTCCGATTTATCCGAACACGGAGAGGATTCATGACGGGAGGAGCCACTCACTCGCGAATCGTGCCCCGACTCGACTCGGGGCTGACCGTGCTCGACCGACCGCGGCGGCGCTCGCCGGCGCTCCACCAACTCGTGCTGGCCGAACTCGCCGAGCGCGAGGGCCGAACGTTCTGGGTCGACGCCCGCAACGAGGCCTCGACCTATGCGCTGTACGAGCTCGCGCCGAGTCGCGCGAGACTATCGGGCGTCCGGGTCGCGCGGGCATTCACGGCCTACCAGCACCACTCGCTGGTCCGGCGCGCGGTTCGGGAGGCCGCCGACCCCGCGCTCGTGGTCGCGCCCTGCCTGCCTTCGCTGTATCGGGACGACGACGTGCCCGACCGGGAGGCCGCCGACCTGTTCGAGTCGTCGCTGACCATCCTGCGGGAGTTCGGCCGCGCGACCGACGCGCCGGTGCTCGTCACCGCCGAATCCGCAGATTCGGCGGTGACGAGCACCGGCGCGTCGACATCAGCGGGCGCTGACTGCGACAGCGACGGTGACACCTTCGCCACCCTGCTCGGCGAGTACGCCGACGGCCATATCGAGTGCACCCGAACCGAGGCGGGCCTGAAGTACGCGACCGAGGACTTCGAGACCACGGTGTACCTCGACGACGGCTACTGGCAGACCACCATCCCGTACTGGGTCGAGCTATTCGGCGCGGTCGCCGGCGAAGCCGACGACCCCGCGCTCGCCGCGGCGGCGGCCGGGCTAGTCGACGCGTCCACCGGCAACCGACCCGGCGGGGAGAACGCGGAGGTGTAGCCGTGGGCCGGACCAACCCCACCTTCCGGGACTTCCTCGACAGTTACGAGGACGATTGGGCCCGGTTCCGCCGGGGGCTGCGACGCCAGCACAAGCCTCACTTCGACCGGCTGTTCGAGCGCGCCCGCCAGCACGCCGACGCCGCGGGGTACATGAACGCCACCGACCCCGAGACGGCCTTCCTCGTGTCGGTCCTGCTCGCGCAGGAAATCGAACTCCGGGAGCTTCGCGAGCGCCTCGACGAGGAGTGCCGCGAGGGCGACGGGGCCGACCACGAAGTCTCTCGGGAATAGATGGCGTTCAAGATCGACGTCACGGACGACGCGGTCGTGGAATGGCACCGAACTGCGGACGGCGGTGTCCGGACCGAGCGCGTGACCGACTACTGGCCGTCGGTGTTCGTCGCCGGCGACGCGGGCGCAGCGACTGCGCCCGCGTCACCGGCGAGCGGTGGGATGACCGCCCCTGAATCGCCAGCGAGTGGCGGGGCGACTGCCGAGCGCGGGCCGATGGCCGACCTCCGCGCGGCGCTCGACGCCGATCCGAAGGTCGCCCGCACCGCGGTCGTGGAACGGTTCGCCCGACTGGACGCCGACGAGCGCGTGCCCGTCCTGCGGGTCGACCTCGCGCGCCCGAGCGAGGTCGACCAACTGGCGCGCGAGATCAGAGGGCTTCACGAGCGCGGGACCTACCCGCCCGGGACCTTTCGACTCTACGACGTGGACTTCTCGCCCGGGTTCCGGTACTGCGTCGAGACCGACACCGACCCGACCATCCCCGAGGCGGTCGACCTCCGGACGCTCGAACTCCGCGTCGGGCGCAAGCGCCTCGCCGACCGCGACCTCTCGAAGCTCGAAATCGACGGCGAGTCGTTCCGCGCGACGCCGGACGTACTGCTCGAAATTCTGGAGAACCGACTCTCCGAGGTCGACCCCGACGTGCTGGTCGTGAACCGCGGGGAGTTGATCGCGCTCCTCTACGAGAAAGCCGCCGACTGTGGCCGCGAGGAGTTCGAACTCGGCCGGACGCGAGAAGGCGCTTTCAGCTTTCGAAAGCTCGCCGGCGAGAGCACCTTCCACAGCTACGGCCGGGTGAGCCACTCGCCCGCCCGGTACGACCTGCCGGGTCGCGTGCTGATCGACACCTCCAACAGCTTCCTCTGGGATTCGGCGGGACTGGCCGGGCTGCGCTACCTCTCCGGGAAGTCGTGGCGGCCCATCCAGGAGGTCGCCCGGGCCAGCATCGGCACGATCCTGACCAGCATCCAGATACGAGAGGCCCGCGAGCGCGACGTGCTCGTCCCGTGGACCAAGTGGCGGCCCGAGGCGTTCAAGGACGTGCGGACGCTCCACGCCGCCGACCGCGGCGGGTTCACCTTCTCGCCCGAGGTCGGCCTCCACGAGGACGTGCGCGAGGTCGACTTCGCGTCGCTGTACCCCCGCATCATCTGCGAGTACAACGTCTCGCCCGACACGGTGCTGTGTGACTGCCACGCCGACCGCGCGGACGTGCCGGAACTGGGGTACAACGTCTGCGACGACCGGGGGTTCCTCGCCGACGTGCTCGAACCGCTGCTGGACGACCGCGCGGCGCTGAAAGAGAAGATCCGAACCGGCACGGATTCCGACGGCTCCGACGACGAGATCGCCCGCGCCCGCCAGATATCGAACGCCATCAAGTGGATTCTCGTCTCCTGCTTCGGCTATCAGGGCTACCGGAACGCCAAGTTCGGCCGCATCGAGTGCCACGAGGCCATCAACGCTGTCGCACGCGACCTGCTGTTGACCGCCAAGGAACGATTCGAGGACGAGGGCTGGCGGGTCGTCCACGGCATCGTCGACAGCCTCTGGGTCACGCCCGCGGACGACGACCCCGCGCCCCTCGATTCACTGGTCAGCGCGGTCTCCGACGAGGTCGACATCCCGCTCGAACGCGAGGCGACCTACGACTGGCTCTGCTTCGTCCCGCGACGCGACTCGGACGCGGGCGCGCTCAACCGCTACTTCGGGAAGGTCGCCGGTCGCTCGAAATACAAGCTCCGCGGCATCGAGGCCCGCCAGCGCTCGACCTCGGCGTTCGTCGAGCGCGTCCAGCGCGACCTGCTCGACGCGCTCGACCGCCACCGCGAGCCCGCACCGGTCTGTGACGTGCTGAAGCGCCACCTCCGAGACCTCCGGGCGGGCGACGTGGACCCGGAAGAACTGCTCATCACCCGGCGCGCGTCGAAGTCCCGCGAGGCGTACAGCCACAGCACCCGGACCGTGGCGGTGGTAGAGCGGGCGGCGAACGTCGGCCTCGACCCCCAGCCCGGCCAGTCGTTCGACTTCCTCGTGATCGACGACGACGCCTCTCGCACGCGCGAGCGCGTGCGACTCGACTTCGAGTTGGCAGGAAGTGAAGGGTACGACGCGGCGTTCTACGCCGACCGGCTGCTTCGGGCGGCCGAGAGCGTGCTCGCGCCGCTTGGCTGGGACGACTCGCGCATCCGGCGGTACCTGCGCGACGTCGAGGAGGTCCGACTGTCGGCGTTCGGCGGCGGGTAAATCGGTCGTGCGCCGTCGACGGATTATCTGTCATCGCGGTCTGCGCGGTGAACCGGCGTTGTCATCCCCGAGAACGGTCGAAGTCCTGAAATTCGGGGAGACTTACTCGGAGAAGATCGACCGCTCCGCCGAAGCTGTTGCGTATAGCGCCATGTGATTTACGTGGCGTAGGTTCGACGCCGAACGGCGAAAATCTCGTGGGAATCGAGACTACTGGCGTAGAAAAGGATGACGAATCGCCGAGTCGAGGCGACGGTGAAACGGCCTGGACGAGACCGCCGACTGGTGCATTCGACAGGACCGAATCGTAGCGACCGACGGCGACTCTCCCATCGGGCCAGCGTCATATAGCATCGAACGACCGAATCACCGAACCCCGTCTTTGAGCGACCGAACCACCGAACTCCCCGGCTCGCGGGGGGGGGGGCCGGTGCGGCAAAAGCCCGCCCGGGCCCCCCCCCCCGCCGAGAGGCG
>NZ_KZ859507.1:114406-123029 GCF_003382685.1 Halorussus litoreus
CCCCCCCCCCCCCCCCCCCCCTCTCCGCCCCCCCCCCCCCCCCCCCCCCCCGGGCGGGGGGGGGGCCCGGGGCCCCGGGGGGGGGGCCCCCCGACCGCAGCCGCCGGACGGACGTATCGAGAATCGCGAACGTTCTCCAACGCCGAGAGCTTCGAGCGACGCGTTCACTCGGAGGGGTGCCGAGCAGATGAGGGCGATCCTCGCCAGCGGACTGTTCCAAGTGGTAACTGTGGAGTGCACCTTCCCCGCTGAACGGAAGCGCACTTCTCATCAGATCTGGGTCGCGGTAGTAACTACGATGTATGCAAGCCGCTGGTAATTCACTCGACAGAGTTTTCGGCTTCGTGGAGCTCCGGAACAGTTGGGGTCCTGCCATGTTAGCCCGGAATCGAGGGTATCGCGGAGGCCCGTTTCGAGGACGCTACCCCTGGGGTCGAAGGCGTCAGAACCGGCCTCCGCGACGACCCAAATCGAGGAACATTTTCAGCCGGATAGTTCCACTGAGTTGACTATTTTCGATACTCTACATCCTTCGGCATTCGGGAAGATTTTAGGCGCGAACGTAGTACCATATTCGGTGTTTTGTAGTCCTACGCAGACAGATAATCGGTCCAGGGCGGCGATTTCGTAGGACTCTCTTCGCGAATAAGATTGTTTATTCTGGAGAGTGGGATACTTTGATAACGGTGGGGTGAGTCGGGGCGAATATGTCCGCCGACGAGAACGTCGACGCGTCGCGGAAGACGGTCAAGACGTTCATCCCCGCCTACGAAAAAACCGAGTGGAAGCGACACGCCGACGAACTCGGCATGAGCCAGAGCGAGTTCGTCCGGACGATGGTCCAGGCCGGTCGCCGGGACTTCGAGATCGAAGGGAAAGTATCGGTCGGAGACGGGCCGGACGCCGCCACTGCGGACGGTGAGTCGTCGACCGGCAGTGCCACCGCCAGCGCCAACGTCGCTGAGGGCGGCGACAACCCTGCTGACACGGCCGAGAAGGACGGTACAGGCGGAGAAGGCGGTGCCGAGGGCAGTGGCGGCGACCTCCGCGAACACGTCCTCGCGGCGCTCTCGGACGCCGACCACCTCTCGTGGGACGAACTCGTCGAGCGGCTCACCAGCGACATCGAGGACCGACTCGAACAGGCCCTGCAGGAGCTTCAGGCCGACAATCGCGTGCAGTACAGCGGCCGTCACGGCGGGTACGCGCTGCTCGGAGGGAGCAATGGCGACTGAGCAGCGGCCCGGAGACGGCTCGGAAACTGGAGACGGGGAGAGCGACGACTCGGTCGCGTACTTCCTGCAGGACATGACCTACCACGGGAAGACCGAGCGCACCCGCGACGCCTACGAGCGCGTCCTCCGGGAGTTCGAGTCGTTCCTCGCGACGCCGACCGAGAACCCGATGGGCGTCGAGAAGCGCCCCGAGGAGGCGACCCGGCGGGACTGCATGGCGTGGATTCACGAACTTCGCGGTAGCGTCGCCGAGAGCACCGTCGCGACCTACGCCTCCTACCTCCACCGATTCTACGCCTACATGAATCAGGTCGGGGAGTTCGAGTCGAATCCGATGACGCTCGTGGTCGAGGAGATGGACGAGTCCATCGACACGAACCCGACCCGGCGGGACGTGCCGGTCGACGCGATGGCCGACTTCGTCGCCGGAATAACCCATCCCCTCGACCGCGCGATCGTCGTCACGCTGCTGAAGACCGGCATGCGGGCGGGCGAACTCTGCAACCTCGACCTGCGGGACCTCTCGCTGGCCGACCTCGACCGCGATGCTTGCACCCGGTTCGACGCCGACGTGCGCGTCCAACTCGACGGCAAGCGCGACTCCATCTACGTCTCGCCGGAGCCGACCGTCGGCGAGGCATACAACGGCGAGGAGCGCCCGGCCTCGAACAAGCGCAAGCGCGAGACCGTCGTTCCGGTCGACGACGAACTGGCGGCAGTGCTAAAGCGGTGGCTCGCGGTGCGACCGGACCCCATCTCCGAGGCCGAACCGCTGTTCGTGGCGACCCGCGAGAACTGGGGCCGGCGCATCACGCCCGACGTGGTCCACCACGTGGTGACGACCCACGCCGCCGAGCGCGGGTGGCATCGTCAGGGCGGGGACGCCGCCGAGAACGTGACGCCACACTACTTCCGGCACTTCTTCACGACCCACCTCCGGGATCGGACCGGCGACCGGGGAATCGTGAAGTACCTGCGCGGCGACGTGGCCGAGGACATCATCGACACGTACACCCACAACTGGGGTGATCGGGTGCGGGAGGTGTACGAGGCGAACGTGTACGAACTGCTGTGAGGCGTCCGGTGCCGAACTAATAAACTGTATGGCGCTATACCAACTTCCCGGCGGAGCAGTGCAACTCGGGGTCTCGCTAAACCGTCCTTAGCAGGACGCAGAACGCCGAAAATCAGTAGATCGCCATCGCGGTCTCGGTCTCCGCACGGGCGAACAGCTCCTTCACGTGGTCGGCGGTCGCGGTGGTCTCCTCGTAGTTCTCCATCAGCACCGTCTCGCTGGGGAACAGCTCCTCACCGACCACGAGCCCGTGGTCGCGCGCGGTCGACCCCGTCACGGTGAGGTAGACGCCAACTCCGGCGTCGGCGATGGCGGCTTCTTCCTCCTCGTCCTCGCCGGGGTAGCAGAAGTCGAGCGTGCTGGCGTTTCGCGTGCCGAGGACGGCCTCGACGAGGCGCTCGTAGCGCGGTGAGATACAGAGGTCGCCCTCGTAGTCGGTCAGAAACTCCCGGGTCGGCTGGCTACCTTTCGGGAGCGCGTCGGGCGTCGCCATCAGCGTGTGGTAGACGGTGTCGCCCATCCCCGCGACGACCCGAACGTCGGTGTCGTGGGGGTCGATGCGGGCGTTCACGTCGGCGATGCGGGTCAGCGGGTCTGGCCGCAATCCGACGACCTCCTCCAGCACGAGGTCGGCGCTGTCGAACCCGAGCGGGAAGTCGTGCTTGCGGAGCGCGCGGAACGGCTCCTCGCGGCCCACCAGCCGGAGGTCGACCTCGCCCGCGGGGACGGTCACGCTGTCGAAGACGATGCGGCGGGGCTTGCCCGCCCGGTCGTCCCGCAGCAGCGTGAAGTCCGGTTCGGTCGCGTCGCCGAGGTTGCTGTACTCGGCGAGTCGCTGGTAGACGTCGCCGTCCGGCGACTGGGTCCCCTTCGTGACGGCCTTCTCGTACCGCAGCGTCGAGATGATCTCGTCGGCGACCCCCTCGGCGTCCGTCTCCTCGGCCACGCGCTGGAGGACCGCCTCCAGCGGGCGGCCCTTGCGCGGCACCGCGACGGGAATCGTCTCGGTCATTACCCGCTCGAAGGACACCCGGGAGTAAACGCGTTCCGTTTCGGACAGCTTCTGCTCGCACGTTGCAAAGAATCGATATTTGGAATTGTATCGCTCGACTACCAGCGTGTCCGTAAATTCGTGATACGGACTGTGGAACCTGGCGCGCGCGAGCAACGCGTGCGAGGGACGAGCGAACGCAGTGAGCGAGGCGGCTGGGGAGGTCTGCGGTTGTGGCGACTCCTATGCTCAAGCAGTAGCTAGCTTCACTGTGTTCGTTCCTTCTATTCTGCACTCGTTGAAGCTAGCTACTGCCGAGGCATATGAGAACCGCACAGCACCGCAACCGCACCGCGAGAGCCTCGACCCTCCCCAGCCGCCTGCGCGTCTCGGTCACCGGCAGACGGTCCTGCTCGGCCTCCGGCCTGCGCGGGCTGGGACTGCCGTGCCCTTGGTCGCTTCGCTCCCGAGGACTCCGCTTCGCTCCTGCAGACCTCGCGCGGTTTGGCGCGACACGAGGGCGCGCCAGCACGCACCGGGGAGAAAGATAAACCAGCTTGCGCCGGGCAGAAAGCCAACCCAGCTTGTCCCGGTAGAGAAAACGAACCAGCGCACGTCGAATCGAAAGCACAATCGCACGAAAACAGTGCCACCTCAACGCGAACAGACGACCGCTACTCACACCTCGTCCACGTCGCGGAACTCGAAGCGCGCGCCGCCGTCCCAGCTCTCCGTCACCCGAATCTCCCAGTCGTGAGCCTCCGCGATGCGGCGCACGATGGCGAGGCCGAAGCCCGTCCCGTCCGGGCGAGTCGAGTAGCCGCCCTCGAAGATCTGCTCGCGGTCCTCGGGAGGGATGCCCTGCCCGTCGTCGGCGACGTAGAAGCCCCAGTCGGCCTCGCCCACGACGACCGTGTCGCCGCCCTCGTCCGCCGAGCCGTCGTCCGGCGACTGACTGCTCGCGAAATCATCACCCGCCGATTGACCGCTCGCGGAAGCGTGCTCGACCGAATTCCGGAACAGGTTCTCGAACAGCGAGCGGAGCCGTCGGTCGTCCGAGACGATGGTGAGTTCGGCCTCGACCCGGAGGTCCATCCCGCCAGTCTCGACCGTGGACCACGCCTCGGTCGCCACCTCGTCGAGGGGAACCGGTTGCGGGTCGGCGACCGTGTCGCCGCGCCGCGAGAGCGCGAGCACCTCCTCGATCAGGCGGTACATCCGCTCGTGAGCGCCCTCGACCGCCTCGAAGTGGCGGTCCTCGCCCGTCTCGCGCGCGAGTTCGAGGTGGCCCTGCGCGACGTTCATCGGGTTCCGGAGGTCGTGAGAGACGATGCCGGCGAACTCGTCGAGTCGGTTGCGCTGCTCGGCGAGTTCGGCGGTGCGCTGTTCGAGCCGGCCGTGATAGACCCCGAGCAGACCGCCGCCGAGCACGCCCACCGCAACCTTCGTCAGCACGATCGACGCGGGCTGGAACATCGACCCGCCCGCAATCGACTGGAGTAGCGAGGTCCAGCCCGCGAGCAATCCCATCACGACTCCGCCGGCGAGGCTCCAGACGAAGACGGCGTTCAGCAAGCTCGCCGGGAACGCCGCGGTCCGGAGCCAGCCGCCCAACGCCACGACGAACAGCGAGACGCCGATGGGCACCGCGAACTGGACGAAGCCCGCGAAGCCGAACTCGGTGCCGACCGCGAAGTACGCCAGCGACGCGAGAAACAGCGCGAGCCCGAGTCCGACGACTGACCAGCCCCTGAGAACAGCGTCGCGGGGCGGAGTCGGCGGCCCTGTAATCTCGGGCTCGGGGAACATAGTGGCCTCGTCAGTTTCCGAATACGTCGCTGATGCGGTCGCGCCACTCCTGGATGCCCGCGATCTCCTCGCGGATGTCGGTCACGTCGGCCTCGACGCTCTCGACGCGCGCGGTGAGGGTCTCCTCAAGCGCGTCGACGTCCTCGGACAGCGACCCCACCTGCCCGGACACCTCCTCGACCTGCTCGGACACCGTTTCGACCTCGGCGGCCGCGTCGGTCGCCTCGTCGAGATCCTCGCGGACCCCCTGCAGTTCCTCGGTCACGGAGTCGAGTTCGTCGCCGACCGCGGTCACGTCGTCGGTGTTCGCGCCGACGAGTTCCTCGAGTTCGTCGAGCCGGGTTTCGAGCGCGTCGGCGTCCGCCGAGAAGTCCGGCACGTCGTCGAGTTCGGCTTCGAGCGACTCGACCGATTCGCGAAGCTCCCCGACCGCCGACAGCTCGGCTTCGAGCTCGTCGAGGTCCTCGCGCACGTCGGATTCGAGGTCGGCGACCTCCTCACGAACCTCGCTGTCGATCTCGCGGAGGTCGGACTCCAGCTCATCGATATTCGCCTCCAACTGGTCGACCCCGTCGGCGAGACCATTCACGTCGTCCTCGACTGCTCCGATGTCGCCGTTCAGATCGTCCACGTCGTCCTCGACTGCTCCGATGTCGCCGTTCAGATCATCCACGTCGTCCTCGACCTCGCCGACGTCGGTCTCGATTTCGTCCACGTCCTCCGCCACGTCCACGAGGTCGTCGTCGAGGTCCGCGACCTGTTCGGTCGTCTCGTCGGTCTCCGTTCGGACGGCTTCGACCTCCGCCTCGAACGCGTCGACGTCCGCGCGGATGGCGTCGAGATCGGCCTCGAAGTCGGCGAGGATGTCGTCGGCAGCGCCGTTCTCGTCGATGAACGCCTCCAGCGCATCGGTGTACGCCGAAAGGTCCTCGACGCGCGACTGGAGGTGACGGATGCGAACGTCGGTGCTCTGGCGCGTCTCGACGTCGAGTTCGCGCTGGATGGCCTGCAGGTCGTCGTCCGAGACCTCCCCGGACCGGATCTCGTCGGCGAGCGCGGCCGCGACACTGCCGGGGCGCGGCGGAGAGGCTTCCGGCTCGGCGACCGCCGTCTCCGCGGCCGTCTCGGAAGGCGGCGTCGGGTCGGCGACCGCGTGGTCCTCGTCGTGGGTTTCCTCGTCACCGGTCGCGTCCTCCTCGGTGACAGTCTCCTCCTCCTTGGTGACCGTTTCCTCCTCGGTTGCCGACGCTTCTTCGTCGTCGAGGAAGCTGTCCTCGTCGGATTCGCCGAGCGCGTCGCCCTCGTCGGTCGCGAGCGGGTCGTCGGCCTCCCCGAGCAGATCGTCTTCGTCGGCAGCGGTCGCGTCCTCGTCGGATTCGTCGCTCAGGATTTCGGCGTCGTCCGCTCCGGCCGCGAGCGGGTCGTCCTCCTCGGCCGCGAGGGGATCGTCGCCTTCGTCGTCGGCAGCGAGCGGATCGCTATCCTCGCGGTCGCCCTCGTCGAGTCCGAGGTCCTCCTCGCCCGCGACGACGCCCCGGGCGAGCTGGCTGTCCTCCTCCGAGACGATGTCGGTGATGGTGTTGCCGTCCGGGCCGCCGACCTCGTCGCCGCGGTCGGGCGCGTCCACGGTGGTGTCGCCGGCATCCCCAGCGTCGTCGCCCGACAGCGGATCGTCGCCCTCGGCAGCCAGCGGGTCGTCTCCTTCAGCGGCGAGCGGGTCGTCGCCTCCGGCCGCGAGCGGGTCGGAATCGTCGGCGTCGGCGGTCAGCGGATCGGCGGTCGCGTCTCCCGCGCCGTCGACGGTGATCGGCGCGACCGCCTCGATGGTCGGCGAGCCGAGGAACGCGGCGGGGTCGTCGTCCTCGCCGAGCCGGATGCCGTACACGGTGACCAGTTCCTCGCCGGCGTCGAGTTCGCGCTCGAACTGAACCCGGTGGTCCTTGTACGCGGTCCAGTTGTCGTTCTCGTAGTCGGGATGGAACCCGACGTTGTCCATCGGGAACGACTCCGGAACGTCGTCGGACAGCCGGAGGCTCACGCGCTCGTCGCGCTCGGACCGGATCACGAGTTTGACGGCGGGTACCGCGAACTCCTCGCCCTCGAACGACTTCTCGACGACGACTCCGCTCTCGGTCGTCGTCACCACCTCGGTCATGCTATCGCTCATACGATTCACATCCAAGAACGGACTTATAAATCACACGCCCCTGCACCGTGAAACCCCACTCGGAGCTCGGTCCGAGCTCGGCCGTACTTATTAGACGGCGCTGGACATACCCTCGGCCATGCTACTCGCTGGAACCGAGGACGGCGTGTATCGTGCCGCAGGACCGCGATTCGACGACGCCGAGCAGGTGCTCGACTCCGACCGAGTCATGCGCGTCCGGCGGTTCGACGGGTGGGACGGCGTCTTCGCCGCGACGAAGTCCGGGCTGTTCCGCTCGACCGACGGCGTCTCGGCGAGCGAAGCGACCCGAGGCTCGTCAGACGCCACGTCTGACGGCGGTGACTCGTGGACCGACTTGGGCGTTCCGCGCGAGGAGGTGTACTCCGTACTGGGCGACCCCGCTGGCGAGCGCCTGTACGCGGGCACGCACCCCGCGAACCTGTACGTCTCCGAAGATGACGGAGAGACGTGGCAGGAGCTACGCAGCCTGCAGGAACTCCCGTCGCGCGAGGAGTGGTACACGCCGCGCCACCGCAACGAAGCTCACGTTCGGAGCCTCTGCGCGCACCCGGACGCGCCCGACCGCCTCGTCGTCGGCGTGGAGGTCGGCGGCGTCCACATCAGCGACGACAGAGGCGAGACGCTGACCGAGCGCCGCGACGGCCTTCACGACGACGTGCATCACGTCCTAATGGTCGGGCCGGACGAGTTCGTCGCCTCGACCGGAAACGGCCTCTACCGGACCCGCGACGCGGGCGAGCACTGGACGCGACTCGACGACGGCCTCGACCACCGCTACTTCCGAGCGGCGTTCGCCCACGACGGGACGCTCTACGCCGCGGCGGCCCGGTCGTCGCCGGGCACGTGGAGCGGCGAGCGCGGCGCGGACGCAGCGCTGTTCGAGTCCGGGGACGGCGGCGACAACTTCGAATCGGTCTCCTATCCCGGCGCGCCGGAGGAGGTCGTGCTGGCGTGGGCGGCCCACGACGGCGAGGTGGTCGCGGGCACGAACGACGGCGGCGTGATCGTCCGCGCCGGCGGCGAGTGGGTCGAGGCCGGTCGGATGCCCGCGGGAATCCGGTCGCTCTGCGCGCCGTAGATGGTTCTCGGCGTCCTAGACGATTCTGGCTCAGCCCTTTCGGGGTAGTCGGACTGGCGGTCACGAGGCGGGTGGCTCTGCAACCAATTTGGCGTGGCGTCGCCGCCGCGGCGGCGACGCCACGCCGGTCGGCTGCGCTGACTGACTCGCCAGCGACCTGCCCGCAACCGCGCGAGGCGTCCAGCCGGGTTTCGTCCCGCCCTCGTATTTCAACGTTTGGACGACTTCCCAACCTGCTGGCGCGCGG
>NZ_KZ859508.1:0-80890 GCF_003382685.1 Halorussus litoreus
CGAATCCGGGTCGCGCGAGCGCCGCGATTCCGACGATTCTATCGGGGAGAGGAACGAGGATTCCAGCGACGAGCGGCGCGAGTAGCCGACCTACTCACTCGCGCTCCTCGAAGATCGGCGTTCCCGGTCGTCCGGTGTCGGCGTACCCGCGACGCCGGAGCGAAAACACAACCTCGCTCAGCGCGCAGTCGCCGTCGAGGAGCGGGTCGCCGTGGTCGGTGAGTGCGGCCGTGGCGTCGTTCAAGTCGTCCAGCGCGACTCGGTCGTTCTCCAGCGCGTCCGATTCCGTCAGCGCCTTCCCGACGACCGCGTCGTTGTCGTCCGGGTCGTAGGCCGCGACCTTCTCGGCGACGCGGTCGGCCAGATCGTCGTACGTGTTCCGGGCCGACCGGCCGGGGTCGCGGATCTCCTCGACGTGGTCGAGCATGCGCCGGGCCGCCGCGGTGGCCTCGTCCCAGTGTTCGACCGCCCGGACCGCGATGTCCGGCAGGTCCTCGATGGGTCCGGCGAGTTCGTAGTCCTCCGGGATGGCGTCGTAGATCCACGGCTGATTTCTGGCGATCAGGACCTGCCCGCTGGCGGCCTGCTCGAACCACGTCCGGGCCAGCGTCTCGTACTCGCTCGCCGAGACGCAGATGTCGCCTTTCCGGAGCGCTGTCTCGAACTCCTCGCGGGTGGCCTGCGGGTACGCCTCGACCCACGGCAGGTCGGCGTACTCCGCGGGAATCTTGCTCATGCTCGTCATGACGGTCCGGATGTCGAACCGGTCGTGGAGCAACTCGGCGATCTCCATCACGACCCCGACCTGCTTCTTCTCCCAGATGGATCCCGCGACGTGGAGGTAGCGCGGTTCGTCCGCGTACTCGGCCTCGAACCGCGAGAAGTCGATTGGGCTGCCCGTCCGGACCGCGTCGTCGAGCGCGGCGTCGACCACCGATTCCCGCATGAACTCGTGGCCGTACTCGGCCATCCCGGAGGCGTCGACCGCGGCCTTGAACCACATCCCGTCCGAGAGCACCGCGTCGGCGACCTCGGTCCGGCGCTGGAACTCGTCGCGCCACCCGGTGCCGGCGTACTTGAACGGCAACTGGAGGTCGTGGACGTTGGTCACGATGTCGATGGGCCACGGTTGGCCCACCCGGTGGCCGTCGAGCGCGAGCAGCCACTTCGAGAGGTCCGCGCGGCCGCGCCGGAGCTGGTCGACCACCACGTCGACGTAGCCCAACCGGTCGTAGGTCGCGTCCCGGAGCGCCGCCAACTGGGCCTCGCTGTACCCCGACTCCGTGAACGCCAGCTGGTGGTCGCGGCCGTGCATGAACGGCTCGGCCTCGATCAGCGTCACGCGCTCGCGGTCGGCGTGGACGTACTCGGGGTCGTAGTTCGCCACGTCGAGCGGTGCGAGCAGCCAGTACACGTGGAGATTCGGATCGATGTCGAGCCACTCCTCGACCCACACCACCGCGTCGTTGAGCGTGCCGTTGGCCGTAGCGTCGCTCGGCCGATACAGCTCCGGAACGATGAGTACGCGCATCCAGAGATCCCCCCGATTACTCCGAAGACCACGCGCCGCCCCTTGAATCTACTTCCCCGGTTCGAGCGACCGACCCTCGTGCGCCGGTTCGCGCGACTGATTCTCGCTCCCCGATTCGCAACAACCGATTTACCGCGCCCTCGCGTACTCCCGGCATGCGCCCGGCCATCCAACTGTTCACGCTTCGGGACCTCGACGAGCCGCTCGTGGACCTGCTCGCACGCGTCGGCGACACCGCCTTCGAGGGCGTCGAGTTCGCGGGACTCGGCGACTCGGACCCCGACGAGGTCCGCGAGGCGCTCGACGCCGCCGGACTCGACGCCGCCGCGGCACACGTGGAGGTCGACGAGATCGAGGCCGACCTCGACGGGGTGGTCGAGACCTACCGGAAATTCGACTGCGACCGCATCGTCGTGCCGTACCTCGACGAGTCGCACTTCGCGAGCGAGGCCGCGGTCGCCGACACCGCGCGACGCTTGCGGGAACTCGACGCCCGACTCGGCGACCGGGGCGTCTCCTTTGGCTACCACAATCACGACCACGAGTTCGCGCACACCGATTCGGGCCCGGCGTTCGACGCGCTCGCCGCGGACACCGAACTGGACCTCGAACTCGACGTGGGCTGGGCGACCGCCGCGGGCCGGAACCCGGTCGACCTGCTCGGAGCGCTCCGCGGGCGCGTGCCCGTGGTCCACCTCAAGGACGTGGCGGGCGACCGGCCGGTCGAACTCGGGGAGGGCGACCTCGACCTAGACGCCTGCGTCCGGGCCGCCCGCGACGCCGGGACCGAGTGGCTGGTGTACGAGCACGACGAGCCCGACGACCCCGCGGAGTCGCTGGCCCACGGCGCGGAGACGCTGGCGGGACTGCTCGATTAATCTCCACTGACTTCACGATCTGCGCCAGCGTCACCATCCGTGCCGGCGTCACCATCCGTGCTGGCGTCTCCACCCGCGCCGGCGTCTGCACCCGTGTTGGCATCTCCACCTGCGCCGGCGTCTCCACCGGGTTCGTGGCTGGCGTCGCGTTCGTGCGCGAACGCGACGCCCGCCACGGCCACCGCGGCGGCCCGGCCCCCTCCCGGGGTGGGGGGCGTGGGGGGGGGGGCGGGCCCCCCCCCCCCCCCCCCCACGAACCCGAAGGCGGCGAGTCCCCAGCCGAGGGCGGCCACCGCAAAATTGCGTGCGGGGTCGACGCCTTGGAGGAGGCTCAGCCCCGCGAACGTGAGGACGCCGGTGAACGCAGCGCTCGCCCAGTTCCCCTCCGCGCCCCAGAACGGTCCGGGGTATCGGAGCGCGACGGCCGTCCCGACGACGTACACCGCCGCGATTCCGAGCAGGAGAATCAGTTCGCGGAGCGGATCGGGCGTCGCGGCGGCGACCCCGCCGGTCACGACGACGCCGACGAGGACCGAGACGGCGTACCGGCGATTGCGGCGCATACCGGCGATTCGGACCGTGACGCGGTAAACATTGGGAATCAGAGTGGTCCTCGATGCGCGCTACTCACGGTCGGAAGTCCCAGCGGGCGAGCGCGTAAACGGTTCCGGCGACGACAGGTATTTCAGTGGCGACGTTCGATTTTAAAACATCCATGGCCACGCAGCTCATGGACGCATCACGATCACGCCCCGCACAGGGGCAGTTCACCACTCATGAACGATACAGCCAAATACGTCATTCGAGCCGACATCACCGCGGACGGGGTGGTAGAGCGCAGCGACGTCGTCGGGGCGGTCTTCGGTCAGACCGAAGGCCTCCTCGGCGACGACCTCGACCTCCGTGACCTCCAGCAGTCCTCGAAGCTCGGCCGCATCGACGTCGACGTCGACAGCGAGAACGGACAGTCGTTCGGAACCATCACCATCGCGTCGAGCCTCGACAAGGTAGAGACCTCCATCCTCGCGGCCGCGCTGGAGACCATCAGCCGGGTCGGCCCCTGCCGGGCCACCGTCTCCGTCGCGAGCATCGAGGACGTGCGCGCCGCCAAGCGTCGGACCGTCGTCGACCGCGCGAAAGAACTCCTCTCCGAGTCGTTCGACGAGGACGTGATGACCTCCCGCGAGATCATGGAGGAGGTCCGCCAGAGCGTCCGCGTCGAGGACATCGTCGACTACGAGGGCCTGCCGGCCGGTCCGCGGGCCGAGACCAGCGACGCCATCGTCGTGGTCGAGGGCCGGGCAGACGTGCTCAACCTGCTGCGGTACGGCGTCAAGAACGCCGTCGCGGTCGAGGGCACCAACGTCCCGGACGCGGCGTCGGAGCTGACCCAGAACCGCACGGTCACCGTGTTCCTCGACGACGACCGGGGCGGCGACCTCATCCGGAAGGAACTCTCGCAGGTCGGCGACATCGACTACGTAGCGTTCGCGCCCGCGGGCAAGTCGGTCGAGGACCTCTCGCGCCACGAAGTCATGTCCGCGCTCCGGAGCAAGCGCCCCTTCGAAGAGGAGATGGTTGCCGGCGAGGACGCGGAGCCGGCCAGCGAAAACGCGGAGGCCGCGGGCGAGGACGCCGAGAGCCAGCGCGACGAGGCGGGAAGCGCCGACCCGTCGCCCGCCGACGCGAGCGAGGCCGGTCCCGCTGCGACCGACGGGAGCGCCCGGCCGGCTCCGGAGGGCGAGAGCAGGACCGAGACCACGGCCGCACCGGACGCGCCGGAGTCGCCGGGCGACTCCGGCGCGTCGGCGCGACCGGGAACCGCCGAGCAGGACGACGAGTCGGCGTCCGGCACGGTCGACGCCGACGCGGTCGAGGAGGCGATGACGGACGCCACAGCCGACGCCGAAACGGCGGCTGCGGACGCGGTGACCGAAGCCGTCGACGGGACGGCCGACGCCGCCGAAACCGAGGAAACCGCGGCCGACGACGAGCCGGCACCCGCGACGCTCCGCGAACACGTCGCGGGCGTGATCGAGGACGTGAGCGGCCTCGCGCGACTGCTCGACGAGTCGTTCGCGGTCCTGGCGGAGGTTCCGGCCGACGAAGCCTTCGACGCCGTCGAGAGCGCCGACGAGGCCCCGTTCGCGGTCGTCGTGGACGGGGTGGCCGACCAGCGCCTGCTCGACGTGTCGGCCCAGCGCGGGGTCGGGCAGATCGTTGCTGGGGAGTCCGGCGAGTACGTGAAACAGCCCGCGGGCGTGCGGGTTCGGACCGCCGATCAGTTCTGAGTTCGGCGACCGGCAGCGGCTCGATCCAGCAACTGATTCGAACCAGACCCGCGTTCCCGCCTGTGCCTTTTCCCCGAGAGACGGCGTCGTTAGATTAGAATTCACGTGAAGCCGAGAGGTCAATAAAAAATATGGCGAAAGATAATGAAGTTCCTGTGGGGGAGTCCTATGCCCCGAAACACAGGACCGACTGCGAAAGAAACGGCGGCTGAATCGACACCCGAATTGCCGGCGTTCGAGCGTCGACCGCTCCTGAAAGCACTCGGTATCGGTGCCGCCCTCTCGTTCGGCAGTGGGGTCGCTGCCGGAGAGCAAGGCGACGCCGAAATCGATCCGGTTTACGGCTACTCGGTCCAGGATCCGGCCGACATTCCCGAGCGTCTCCAGCCGGACCACGAGGTCGAACTGGCAGCCAGCGAGGGTCCGCCGGACCCCGGCGAGCCGGTGAATCTCTTCTTCTTCGACCCGGTCGGCCTCCACGTGGAGAGCGGTGACGTCGTGCAGTTCACGTTCGCCTCGCCCGACCACACGGTGACTGCCTATCACGAAGCGGTCGGGTTCCAGCACCGGGTTCCGGAGGAATCGCCGCCGTTCTCTTCCCCGATAGTGGCCGTCGGTGGGGCGTGGCTCTACCGGTTCGACCACGAAGGGGTGTACGACCTGTACTGTGGGCCTCACCACGTCCTCGGCATGGTGATGCGGGTCGTCGTCGGCGACGTCGACGAAGACGAGTACCCGGACTATTTAGAGACGCCCGAAGAGCTCCCACCCTTCGACGAGGAGTTCGAAACCCTGCTCGTCCAGTTCAGCGACGAGACGGAGTCCGTCGAATGGGTGTTCCCGACGCCGCGGGAGGTATTCACCACGAGCGCGCTCGATCCCGCTCGAATTCAGGACGAGGGGACCGTGCCGTACAGTGCGGTTCTTGCGGACCTCGCAGACGCCAGCGCCGAGACCACCACGGCCGAGTAGACTGGCTGTGTCGAGAGACCTTCTTTTCTCTGTTCTGGCGAGGGGCGGCCGCCGAGTTTTGCGCAGCTATCTCTGGAAGGCTCAGAGTTCTCGACCCAACGCGATTCCCTCGCTCCCGTCCTCGTAGTACTCGTTCTCTCGACCGACCTCCTCGAAGCCCAGCGAGTCGTAGAGTTGCCGAGCCGGCCCGTTTTCGGGGTGGACGGTGAGCCGAATCTCCGAACAGCCCTTGCTCCGGAGGCGGTCGAAGGCGGCCACGAGCAGCCGACGCGCCCGACCCTCGCGACGGTGTGTCGGAGCGACAGTAATCTCGGCGACGTAGCCCGTCTCGCCGTCGTGGAACGCGACGAGGTAGCCGACAGGAGTGTTGCTTGCTGTGGAAACCAGCACCACCGGCGGCCCCTCGACCGCGTAGTCCAGCAGCGGCGGGTTCGGCTCCCGGAGGTTCGTCTGGAGGTCGCGCAACCGGTCGCCGTCCTCGACTGTAGCGTCCCGGATCACGACGGAATCGCCTCCGTCACGGCAGGACGACCACCGCGAGGCCGGCGCCGACGAGCGCGCCGGTGAGCGTGGCGAGGAAGTTGACGCTCTGGTTGCCCAGCGCGTCGCCTTCGAGGGTCGCGCCGAACACGCTGTCGGCAGTCATCCCGGCCGCGCCGGCGAGGACGATGACGGCCGCGCCGGCCGGTCCCACGCTTCCGAAGAGCGCCCACGCGATGGCGGCCACGACCGCCGCGCCCGCGATGCCGGCGAGTTCGCCCTGCCACGTCACCGCGCCGTCGGTGCCGGGGTCGACGCGTTCGAGCGTGGTGATGAGCCGCGGGCCGTCGAAGACGCCGCCGATCTCGCTGGAGAGCGTGTCGCTCATCGCGGTCGCGACCGAGCCCGCGAACGCGAACAGGAACAGTTCGCCGGGGACCGGGAGTCGCCCGCGGGCCGCGTACGCCAGCACGGCCGCGAGCGCGACCGCCGCGTTGCCGAGGACGTTGCCGCTCCCGCGCGCGCCCTCGTTGTCCTCGGCGACGCCGCGGGCCTGCTTCTGGCCGTAGCGGAACTTGGTCGAGAGGCTCCCGATGCCGAAGAAGGCGATGAGTACCGCGAACCAGCTGTAGCCGCCGAGCACGATTGTCAACAGTGCGAGCAGCGCGCCGGTCATCATCCCCGGGATGGAGGCCGCGCCGAGCGCCCACGAGACGTAGCCGAACAGCGCGGTCACCGCGATAGCGACCGCGACGCCCTCGACGGTGACGGTCACTGTGGCGTCGGCCGCGAGCAGGTCGGCGAACAGCCAGAGCAGCATTGCGACCGACAGCATCACGAGCGGGTCGTCGCGAGCGAACAGCACCGACCGCAGGAGCCCGCCGAGCAGTGCGCCGCTGGCCGCCAGAAAGACGATCTCCGGGTACGCGGACGCGGCGAGCGCGCCCTCGGTTGCGAGGCTGACCGCCTGTCCCACCGTTCCGGCGACCAGTCCTCCGGCGACGAACGCGCTGGTCCGGCCGATGGGGTCGGCGTCGAACTCCCACGCGAGTTGCTGGGCGAGGTTGCCGTAGCCGACCACGAGCACGCTAGCGACGAGTACGTGGGTCGGAAGCTCCGCAAATAGCGCGAGCAAGGAGATACCGGCCGCCGCGAAGCCGAACGCGGCGAGGCCGTGGAGCCGGCCCTCCTGTCGGTCGGCGGGCCGGGCGAACAGCTCGAACGCGGGCCCCTCGGTGATCGCCAGCGCGACGACGGCGACCGCGCCGAACGCGGCGGCCGTCGCCCACCCTACCGCTGGAGCGGCCAGCGACAGGGTCGCGACGCCGGCGTACGCCGCGGCACGCCGAACTCGGGAAGTCACGGTATCTTCGTTCCCCCGACGCCCACTTAATCCTCCCGAAGCGGTCGGAGAAACCGATGTGCGGCTGACGCGCGTCCGACGCGGCTAGAATCCGTCGCGGTTTGCGGGGGTGTGCGGTCGTATTTTGCGGGGTTGTGCTGTCGCGGTGCTGGGCGGTGGGTTTCGGTGCAGGGCGTGGGTTGCGGTGCTGGGCGGTGGATTTTGGGGCAGGATAGGGGGTTGCGGTGCTGGGCAGTGGATTTCGGGGCAGGACGGGGTTTCGGGACAGTAGAGTTCCGGGACGGAGCGGCCGAACTTTTTATCCTTGCCCGCCGAACGCCCGGGTAGTGACAATCGTCGTCGCGACGGAGGACTTCGAGCTGTACCACGGCGTGGTCAACGAGCTTCGCGACCGGGGCGTGACCTTCACCACGGTCGAGCCCGGCGACGAACTGCCCGATGCGACTACGGTTCTGATTCGGGCGGAGGACGACGATTCTGTCGACCGGGGTGGGGCGGACGCCGACGCGAAGACGAAGAGCGCGGCGGATGCCGACCCGAAGACGGTCCTCGCCGATCCCGAGGACCCACGGCGCGCGGTCGACGAGGCGCTCGCGCTGCTCCGCGGCGGCGAGGGCCGAACCGTTGTCGGTATCGATCCCGGCACGCGGCCCGGCATCGCGGTGCTTTCCGGCGACGTGGTCGTCGCGGCGTTCCACGTCCCGCTCGCGGACGTAGCCGAGACGGTCCGCCGGGAGGTCGCGGACGCGGTCGATCCCGTGGTCCGCATCGGCGACGGGGCGCGCTTGCAGGGCGCACAGCTCGTGCGCGAACTCGACGAAGTGCGGGTCGAACTGGCCGACGAGACGGGGACGACTCCCTATCTCGGCACCGGTGCGCGGGGCATGGGTGACGTGCTCGCCGCGGTGAACATCGCGCGACTGGAGGGCGAGCGCGTCGAGGGCCGCGAGATCGAACCGACCACGGGCGAGCTACAGGTCATCAAGAACCGGTCGCGCGAGCGGGCCGACGACGACCGGGAGATCGACGCGGAACTGGCGCGCCGGGTGGCGTCCGGTGATCTGACATTGGAGGAAGCGATGGACGAACACCGGAATGGCGGACGGGACGCGTCGTAGTCGTCGCGAACGCCCGACAACCTGTTCAGCGTCCCGGACGAACGTGGGGTATGCGCGTACTCGTCGCCGGTTCGCACGGTCAGGTAGGCCAGCACGTCACGAGAATCCTAGGGGAGAGCGACCGCGATGTTCGCGGCATGGTCCGCGACGAGGAGCAGGCCCCCGACGTCGAAGCACTCGGTGGCGAACCGGTCGTCGCCGACCTGACCGCGGACGTGACCCACGCGGTCCGGGAGTGTGACGCGATCATCTTCGCCGCCGGGTCGGGCGGCGAGGACGTCTGGGGCGTCGACCGCGACGGTGCGATAAACATGGTCGACGCTGCTGAAGCCGCAGGGATCAAGCGCTTCGTCATGCTGAGTTCTCTCGGTGCCGATCACCCCGAAAACGGCCCGGAGGCGCTGATCGAGTACCTGCGCGCGAAGGCCGAGGCCGACGAGTATCTGCGGGACAGCGACCTGACCCAAACTATCGTGCGACCCGGGCCGCTGACGAACGAACCGGGAACGGGACGCGTCGTGGTCGGGACCGACATCGACCCCGACAGCGCCGAAATCCCCCGCGAGGACGTCGCTCGGACGCTCGTCGCTACGCTACCGAAAGAGAGCACTTACGACGCAACGTTCGAACTCGGGTCCGGCGACGACCCCATCGACGACGCGCTGGGGAGGCTCTTGGACGAGTAGCGGTCACCGAACCTGCTCTTCTGCTCGGCGCATCACCTCGCGCACGGGCACTCCGGCCTCCCGCGCCACGGCGGCGCAGTCGTCGTACTCGGCGCTCACGTCGTACACCTCGCCCGCGTCGCCGCTGGCGACCTTCACGGCCACCTCGTAGCGCGCGCCGTCGATGGAGACGACCGCCGACTCCATCTCCCGGTTCGCTATCCAGCGGTGGGTCGCGCCCGTCTCGCGGACGCCGAGGGTGCCGGTCTCCTCGGCGAGTCGGCGGGCGACCGCCTCGGCGTCGTCTGGCTTGCAGATGACCTTCACGAGGTGGCCCGGCCGGGACTTCTTCATCGTGAGCGGGACCACCGAGAGGTCGCGCGCGCCCGCCTCGGCCAGCGACTCCTGCAAGCCGCCCAGCACCTCCGGCGGCGCGTCGTCGAGGTTCGTTTCGAGGACCGCGATGTCGTCGCGGACCAGATTCCCGTCTCCGTCAGCTGATTGCCCGATAGTCGCCCGCAGGACGTTCGGGTGGTCGGGGAAGTCGTACCCGCCAGCACCGTAGCCCGAGGCGTCGATTTTGAGGGACGGCAGCGTTTCGACGCCCGCCGCGAAGTGCGCGAGGATGGCCGCGCCGGTGGGCGTGAGCAGTTCGGCCTCGACGGGACCGCCGCGCAGTCGCCAGTCGGCGCGCTCGGCGATCTCCACGACTGCGGGCGTCGGAACCGGATACGTCCCGTGGCTCATCTCGACCGTGCCACCGCCGGTCGCGAGCGGAGTGGTAACGACTCGCTCAGGGTCGAGGTCCGCCAGCAGGAGCGCCGCGCCGACCACGTCCGCGATGGCGTCGTCCGCGCCGACCTCGTGGAAGTGCGTCGCGTCGAGGTCGGTGCCGTGGACGCTCGCCTCGGCCTCGCCGAGCAGTTCGAAAATCGCGAGCGCGTCTTCTTCGACGCTTTCGGGCAGGTCCATCGACTCGACGATCTCGACCACTTCGGGATACGTTCGCTGGGGGCCGGCCCCTTCGGCGTGAGTGTGGTCGTGCGAGTGGTCGGACTCGTCGGCGTGCGAGTGGTCGGACTCGTCGGCGTGCGAGTGGTCGTCTTCGGCTGTCTCTTCGTCTCTGGCGGCTTCGCTCAGCAGGACCGAGACGGTCGTCGCCGAGATGCCGTTCTTCGTGGTCGCCCCGACAGCGTAGCGCACGCGCAGGGCGTCTTCGACCGGGGCGAGCGCGTCGCGGTCCGCGCCGGCGGCGAGCAGGGTCGCGAGTATCATGTCCCCGCTCGCGCCCATCCGGCCGTCGAAGGCGAGTACGTTCATACGCCCTCTCGGACGCGTCGGGCGAAAAATGCACGGGTCGAGCCGAGCAGCAGGATCGAGTGGGTTGCTCACTCGGTCGAGTTCGTCGACAGCGGATCGACCGTCACCACGTCGACGCTCACGCCGGCACCCGCACCGGTCTCTCGCTGCTCGACGGTCTTGGCGCTGTAGACGCCCGAGACACCGATTCGGCGCTCGGTCCGAATCGTGACGAACCCGTCGAGGAACTGTGAGCCCGCGACCTCGTCACCGAACAGACCGACGATATCCTGGCAGCTGAGCTTCGTCGACTGGCGTGGTTCGAGCACCAACTCCGTGGGATTCGACACCTCGCCGGCGAAGCCACCGCCGACGGCGATCGACCCCTGTACGGAGATGCGCAGCTCCTCGTTCGTCGGGTTCACGAGGTTGATCGTCGTCGCGTAGTTACCGGGCTTGACCGGTGGCTCCTCGGCGGCCGGACGCAGATGCGCGTCTACCCCTTCGTTCGGGCCCGCGATGGAACCACAGACGAACTTTGCCGGGTAGGCGAAGCCTTCGGACGCGGTCGCCGCCGTCTCCGCGTGGCCGATCTCCGATTCGAGGAGTGGGAGACCGACCACGATCGATGCCGAGAGTACCAGTACTGCCGTCGCCGTCACGAGTAGTTTTCGTTTGCGGGTCATCGTTGGAACCCATAATTAGTTATAACTCTTTCTCATATATATTTTTTCTAGCTTACTAGAAATTTAACTCCTCTCCCCGCTTTACCGTCGGAAATCGCCGAACCGGTGGGGATCGGTAGACAGTCGGAAACCGGTGAACTGGCGGGAATCGGTGAGCACTACCACGTGCAGCCGACCGGAAGACGGTGGTCTTCCACGCGGACCGATTGGAATCACGGGAGACCAAACGGCTTTGTAGCGCGAAACCGTATCTCGGACCATCGCATGCGCCCCGCCGAAACGACGCCGTCTGCCCGCCGTGAGGACGAATCCCCCGGTAGCAAAGGACTTATCCTTCGCGGGCGCGGACCGACAAACAATCCCCGTATCTCCGAATCATGAACGAAGTCCAACTAGAGGTCGCCAAGGCGTACCCGAACGACTCGGGCCGCGGTATCGCCCGTCTCGACCCGGACACGCTGTTGCATCTGAAGCTGAGTCCGGGCGACATCATCGAGATCGACGGCGGAGACACCACCGCGGCGAAGGTGTGGCGCGCGGACCGTCAGGACTGGAACACTGACACGGTCCGCATCGACGGGTTCACCCGCCAGAACGCCGACGTGGGTATCGGCGAGCGCGTCGAGATCCGGAAGGCCGAGGCCGAGAAGGCCGACAAGCTGGTGCTCGCGCCGCCCGAGGAGGCCAGCGTCCAGTTCGGCTCCGACGCGGCCGGGATGGTCAAGCGCCAGATCCTCAAGCGTCCAGTGGTCGAGCGCGACATCGTCCCCGTGATGTCCTCGACCAACCACCCGTTCATGCGCTCGCCCGGGCAGGCCATCCCGCTCATCGCGGTCGAGACCGAGCCCGAGGGCGTCTGTCTCATCACCGAGGACACCGACGTCGAGTTGCGTGAGGAGCCCATCTCGGGCTTCGAGAAGACCGGCGGCGGCATCACCTACGAGGACATCGGCGGACTCGAAAACGAGATCCAGCGCGTCCGGGAGATGGTCGAACTCCCGATGAAACATCCCCAGATCTTCAAGAAGTTGGGAATCGAGCCCCCGCAGGGCGTCCTCCTCCACGGCCCGCCCGGCACCGGGAAGACCCTGCTCGCGAAAGCGGTCGCCAACGAGACCTCCGCGAGCTTCTTCTCCATCGCGGGCCCGGAGATCATCTCGAAGTACTACGGCGAGAGCGAACAGCAGCTCCGGGAGATCTTCGAGGACGCCACCGAGGAGTCGCCCTCCATCATCTTCATCGACGAACTCGACTCCATCGCGCCCAAGCGCGAGGACGTGACCGGCGAGGTCGAGCGCCGCGTCGTTGCACAACTGCTCACGATGATGGACGGCCTCGAATCGCGCGGACAGGTCATCGTCATCGCCGCCACGAATCGGGTCGATTCCGTGGACCCCGCACTCCGGCGTCCCGGCCGGTTCGACCGCGAGATCGAGATCGGCGTTCCGGACGAGACGGGCCGCGAGGAGATCCTCCAGATCCACACTCGCGGAATGCCCCTCTCGGACGACGTGGCGCTGGACTCGCTGGCCAACGACACCCACGGCTTCGTCGGCGCGGACATCGAGAGTCTGACCAAGGAGGCCGCGATGAAGGCGCTCCGGCGCTACCTCCCCGAGATCGATCTCGACGAGGAGGACATCCCGCCGAGCCTCATCGACCGGATGATCGTCAAGCGTCAGGACTTCAACGGCGCGCTGAACGAGGTCGAGCCCTCCGCGATGCGCGAGGTGCTCGTCGAACTGCCGAAAATCTCGTGGGACGACGTCGGCGGGCTCGAAGAGGCCAAAGATCAGGTCCAGGAGAGCGTCGAGTGGCCACTCTCCTCGCCCGAGAAGTTCCAGCGGCTGGGCATCAGCCCGCCGAGCGGCGTCCTGCTGTACGGCCCGCCCGGCACCGGCAAGACCCTGATGGCGAAGGCGGTCGCCAACGAGACCAACGCCAACTTCATCTCGGTTCGGGGACCACAGCTCCTCTCGAAGTGGGTCGGCGAGTCCGAGAAGGCCATCCGCCAGACGTTCCGGAAGGCCCGGCAGGTCTCCCCGACCGTCATCTTCTTCGACGAGCTCGACAGCCTCGCGCCATCGCGCAGTCAGGAGATGGGCAGTAACGTCTCCGAGCGCGTGGTCAACCAGCTCCTCACCGAACTTGACGGACTCGAAGAGAAGGGCGACGTGATGGTCATCGGCGCGACCAACCGCCCGGACATGATCGACCCCGCGCTCATCCGCTCGGGCCGGTTCGACCGCCTCGTGATGATCGGCCAGCCCGACGAGGAGGGCCGCGAGCAGATCCTCAAGATCCACACGGACGACACGCCGCTGTCGCCCGACGTGAGCCTGCGCGAACTCGCCGAAATAACCGACGGCTACGTCGGCAGCGACCTCGAATCCATCGCCCGCGAGGCCGCCATCGAGGCACTCCGCGAGGACGACGACGCCACCGAGGTCGGCATGAGCCACTTCCGGCAGGCGATGGAGAACGTGCGCCCGACCATCACCGACGACTTGCTCGACTACTACGAGCAGATGGAAGAGGAGTTCAAGGGCGGCTCGTCGAGCCCCCAGCAGGGCCGGCGCGGCGGCCGCATCGGCTTCCAGTAGCGACCTGAACCGCACTCGACTGTCCATTTTCGGCAGCGACCGACTGTTTTTGCGGGGATTCGTGACGCGATGAGCGAGGCAGTGCTCAGATAAGCCTGACTTCCCTCCAAGTTTCGGCTGGTGAATCTAGCGGCATCCCTGGCGTCTGCGGGAGCGGAGCGACCGCAGGCTCGGAAGAGCGTGCTCTTCCCGCGGACTGAAAGGGCGAGGGCGTTCGCGTTCTACTTGGTCGTCTCAGCGTGGCCCTATGCGGCGCGCGCAGAACTGCGCGCGCCGCATATCCCGCTGAGCGACCGTCACGCGAGCGGTGCGCGGCGCAACGCGCCGCGATGTGCGAGCGGCGGAGCCGCGAGCCAAGCGAGCGTGACCTCGGAAGTCGCAGCCCGCGCAGGCCGAAGGCCGAGCAGGACCGTCTTCCGGTGGCGAACGCCCGAGGGCTTTCGAAGATGTCTCGCCGGAATCAACTGCGTAACTGACCACTACCCTCGTGCGAGAACCGGAGATACAAACCCCTCCCGCCCGCAGTGGCGAGTATGGACCTCGCCGAACTCGTCAGCCGGTACGACGACCGCCTGCGAACCGACGACTTCGCCGATTTGGACGCCAGCGCGAACGGCCTGCAGGTCGGCCCCGACGGCAGCGGGGGCGACCCGGATACCTCCGAGGTCGACACCGTCGCGTTCGCGGTCGACGCCGCCGAGCAGACCGTCGAGGCCGCGGCCGACCGCGGTGCCGACCTGCTGGTGACCCACCACGGCGTCTCGTGGGGTGGCATCGAGCGCGTGACCGGCCGGCAGTACGGCCGCATCGCGCCGCTGATCGAGCACGACGTGGCGCTGTACGTCTCCCACCTGCCGCTCGACGCTCACCCGGAGTTGGGCAACGCCGCGGGGCTGGCGGACCTCCTCGGCCTCGAAGACCGCGAACCCTTCGGCGAGCTGGGTCCCGAGCACATCGGCCAGTGCGGCCGCGCGCCCGAGCCCGTGCCGACCGACCGCGTGCGCGAGACGCTCGAATCTGAACTCGACCACTTCGGTCAGGGCGTCCGCGTGCTCGACTTCGGCCCGGAGGAACTGGAGGACATCGCGGTCCTCACCGGCAGCGGCGCGGACTGGCTCGACGAGGCGGTCCGGACAGACGTGGACGCCCTCGTGACCGGCGAGGGCAAGGGGAAGGTGTACCACGAGGCCCGAGAGGCCGGGCTGACTGTCATTCTCGCAGGACACTACGCCACCGAGACGTTCGGCGTGCGGTCGTTGCAGACGCTCGCGGAGGAGTGGGGACTGGAGACGACGTATATCGACGCGCCGACCGGGCTCTGAGCGACGGCGGAACACGCCGCAGGATTCCATCATGCCCGAACTCCGCGACACCTACCACGCCGCGCTCCAGCACGGCCACGTCACGCCCGACGAACTCGTCCCGAACGACCGCGTCGAGTACGTTCTGGACGGTCGGCTCTTCCGATTCGCCGATGCCGGTCAGTCGATAGATGCCGTCTTCGCTCCCGACGACGAGCATTCGCGGACAGTTCGGAGAGTGGGCGGGTAGGTGTTCGCTGGAGCCAGTTTTGTAGCGGTGTTGTTATTTCCTCTCGGCGCGATGCGGAACGACGGCCATCGCCCGTTTCGGAAAAGGGAACTATTAAAAAGCCTCCGGCGAATCTTGAATCACGTGTCCGTCGGGTTTCAACAACCCCGGAGGTTGCCGGAGCAACGGTCACGCGACGGTTCTCGACGGACACGGGCCGCGGCCAACCGGCCCCGACAGCCGACCCTCGGGTGCGGCTAATTGAACCGCCGCTGGCGCTCGACCGCCGTCACGCGGGCCCCCGCGGTAGTTGGCAGCACCGTTTTTGAGAGATCCGGCAAGAACGGCCCTGATTATCACTCGTGATACGAGTACCGAGACTTATCTCGATTGCGTACATATCCGCGCCCGGGAAAAACCATCATGGGAGGACAACGGCCGTTCGCGGAGCGAGTCAAAGGGAGCTACGCAGTCAAGCTCGCGGTCGCGCTGCTTTCCGTCGTTGCACTCACGGTCGCAGTCGGAGTAGTGGTGCAGGCCCAGACCGCCGAGCAACTGCGAACCGACGTACAGGAGGAGTTGACCACCCTGTCGGAGTCGCGCGCCGAGAGCCTCGACACCTGGTCGACGAGCGTAAAGTCCCAGGCGCGGATGACCTCGACCCATCCGTACGTCCAGGACGCCGACACCGACCGCTTTCGGGACTACGCGCGCGGACTGGTAGACGACGGCACGGTCCCGGAGGGCGTCGCCGCCGTCCACTACTACGACGCCGACGAGCAGGAGATCATCGCGAGTTCGGACGCTCGGATGGAGGGAGTCGACCCCGCTGAGCAAGGGGCGGCGTTCGCCGAGGACCCGCCGTCGTTCGACGGCGCGAGCGACGTGTACGTCTCCGAGCCGTTCGAGGTGCCGGTCGTGGAGTTCCCGGTCGTCGCGGTGATCTCGCCGGTTCCCGACCAGCCGAATAAGCAGATCATCTACATGGTGAACATCGAGAAGCGCACCCAGTCGTTCACTCAGGGGATGACCGGCGGGAAGACCGTGGTCCTCGACTCGGAGGGTCGGTACATCGCACACCCCAACGCCAGCAAACTGCTGACCGAACACCACGGCGGCGCGGACGCTCCCGCCGTCCGGCGGGGCCTCGCGGGCGAGTCCGGATTCATGGAGATGGACGGCGGGACGTTGATGGGGTACGCGCCGATGGAGACGACCGACTGGGTGGTCGTCGTCCACGTGCCGAAGAGCGAGGCGTACGCGCTCGGCACGACCGTCACCTCCAACATTCTCGGCCTCATCCTGATCGCGGTCGTCAGCCTCGCGCTGGTCGGTGTGACCGTCGGTAGCAACACGCTCATCTCGCTACGCCAACTCTCGGCGAAGGCCGACGCGATGGGCGACGGCGATCTCGACGTGAACCTCGAGACGGGCCGAAGCGACGAGTTCGGCACGCTGTACGGGTCGTTCGCCCGGATGCGCGACTCGCTGCGCGAGCAGATCTCGGAGGCCCGGACCGCCCGCGAGGAGGCGGAAGCCGCACGCGAGGAGACCGAAGACGCCCGACGGGAGGCCGAGACTCGCCGGGAGGAGGCCGAAGCCCTCTCGGACCACCTCGAAACCAAGGCGACCCACTACGAGGAGGTCATGAACGAGGTCGCCGACGGCGATCTCACCCTCCGGGTCGACCCCGAGAGCCGGAGCGAGGCGATGGTCGCCATCGGCGAGTCGCTCAACGAGATGCTCGTGGACATCGAGCGCACCGTGGCGAACGTCAAGCGGTTCTCGGCGCACGTCTCCAACGCGGTCGGCGAGGTCGAGGGGAGCGCCCAGACGGTGATGGAGACCGGCGAGGAGGTCAACGACTCCGTCTCGGAGATATCGGACGGCGCGGCCCGCCAGACCGACCGGCTCGGCGAGGTGGCCGACGAGATGAACACCCTGTCGTCCAGCGCCGAGGAGATCGCGGCCACCGTCGGCGACGTGGCCGCGACCTCCGAGCAGGCGGCCGCGGCCGGCGAACTCGGCCGGGAGGCCGCCGAGGAGGCGCTCTCCGAGATGGACGCCATCGAGGCGGTCACCGAGCGGACCGCGGCCCAGATCGAGGAACTCGACGAGGAGATGGCGGCGATCAGCGAGATCGTCGAGGTCATCACCGACATCGCCGAGCAGACGAACATGCTCGCGCTCAACGCGTCCATCGAAGCCGCTCGAACCGACGGCGACGGCGACGGGTTCGCGGTCGTCGCCGACGAGGTGAAAGCGCTCGCCGAGAAGACCAAGGACGAGGCGGCCGAGATCGAGGGCCGCATCGACGACGTTCAGTCCAAGACGTCCGAATCGGTCGAGGGGATGGCCGAGACGAGCGAACGGATCAGCGCCGGTGTCGACACCGTCGAGGGAGCCATCGACGCCCTCGAAGAGATCGCCGAGTACGCCGAGGAGACCGACGCGAGCATTCAGGAGATACAGGCGGCGACCGAATCGCAGGCGGAGTCCGCGAGCACCGTGGTCGAGATGGTAGACGAAGTCGCCGCCATCAGCGAGGAGACGACCAGTCAGGCCGAGTCCGTCTCCGAGGCCGCGGACGAGCAGACCCGGACCCTCGCCTCGGTCCGGGAGGACGCCGACGACCTCGCCGAGCGAGCCGCCGAACTGTCGCGCCTGCTCGACGACTTCCGCGTCGCGCAGGGCGCCGGGCCGATGGACGACTCCGACTTCGAGGCCGCGGAGGTGACCGACGCGTGATGGACCTCACGTCGCTGTGGTTCACGCTGGGAACGCTCGGCATGGCTGTCGGCACCGCGTTCCCCCTCTGGCGGCTACTCGCCGAGGGCCGCTACGCCAAATACTACGCAGTCCTCGCGACGATCACCGGGGTCGCGACGGTCGCGTACCTCTCGATGGCACTCGGAGTGGGCGAGATCGAAGTCGGTGGCGCGTCGCTGTTCCTGCCGCGGTACCTCGACTGGCTGATCACGACGCCACTGCTGGTGTTGTACCTCGGCATGCTCTGTCGGCCCGAACGGCGGGTGTACCTCGCGCTGGTGGTCGTCGATGTGGTCATCATCGCCTCGGGCGTGGTCGCGGGGGTCCTCCCGGGAGAGTACGGCTACGCCGCGTATCTGGTCGGCTGCGTGGCCTACGTCGGACTCCTTTACCTCCTGCTGTCGGTGCTGCCACGACAGTCCACGCTCCAGGGCGACCGGATGGACGCCGTGTTCACCAAGCTGCGGAACCTGACCGTCGTCCTCTGGACGCTGTACCCCGTGGTATGGCTGCTCGGGCCGCTCGGCGTCGGACTGCTCCAGTCCGGCACCGAGATCATGGTCGTCACGTATCTCGATCTCATCAGCAAGGTCGGATTCGTCACAATGGCGGTCAACGGCGCTGACGCCCTCGACGTCGTCACCGGCGACGACCGTTCGCTCGACGCGCCCGGCGGGGTATCGGTCTCGGACTAAGTCCTCCTGCGTCGGGTCTTCCATTATCGCGGTAGATCCCCGTTATCGCGCCAAGTCGTCCCGTACCGTGGCGTTCAAATCGCTGGGACGACCACGATGACACGTGACCGACGACGCCCACGACCCCCCGTGAGGAGTTCGACCACGACCCCATCGCGCACGCCGAGGTCCGGAGCGGCACGACGGTCGGCGAGTTGGCCGACTCGTACGGCGATGCGGGCATCGGCGCGCCAGACCTTCACGAGGCCGTGGACGTGTACCACGAGATGCTGGGCCGCGAGGACGTGACCAATTTCTTCGGTCTTATGAGCGCGATGGTGGTCGGCGGCGTGCCAAAGAACTACGTGCTCCAGACGATGCTGGTCGCTCCGGAGGCGTACGACTACGCGGTCCAGCTGACGATGGACCCGCCTCTAGACCGGCGGGCTCTCGGGCGCGACGCTCGACGAGGCGCGCTCGTGGAACAAGCTTGAGAAGGCCGCCCGGAACGCGACTGTGTACGCCGACACGATACTCACGCTGCCGCTGATCGTGGCGGCCGCGCGTGAGCGAATCACGAACTGAATCACTCGAAGACAACGGATTCCGGGTTCAGAACCGGGTTGGTTCAGACGGGGGATTCGGATGGATAACGACCGCTCGCCCCGAAAACGGCGGAAAATATTTTGTCGGTGGCGTGTCCGCGAAGGGACATGGGCGAAACCGACGACTCGGAGCCGGTGGTCGCCGTCGCTCGACGGTATCTGGAGACTCATCCCGGACTGCCTGCCGGAGAACTCGAGGACGAGCTCAGACGGGAACGGGCCGGGGTCGAGCAGAAGCTCCGGTCGTCGGCGTCGGACGATCCGCTTCGCGAGGTGTTGCAGACGGAGATCGACGAGATCGACGCGGAGTTACGCGAACTAGAGGACAGCCACGAGGGCACGACGAGGCTGTTCCTGCAGATGCTCGCGGAGAACTTCGTCGCGAAAGACGAGTGGACGCAGCCGCTCGTGCTACGGGCCATCAACAAGGCGCTGTTCGAGAGGTCCCGTACCAAAGTCGTCGTCGAGCGAGTCGTCGTGAAACCCGGGTCCGAGCTCGAACCGGGGGAGGTCGAGACGGCGTCCGCGGCCATCCGGCGTCGCGCCGAGGCCGAACTAGCGGAACTGGAGTAGGAGCTGCGGGATCTTTTTGCACCGCACTGTCGACGGCCGTCGGGAAACCGTCTTGAGGGGGGAGTTCGTCGAGCCGGCAAGGAGCCGCCAACAGTGTCAGATTCCCGCCAGCTCTCGCCCGACACGGACCCCGAGGACTCGCCGACGGTTCGCGCGCTCGCCCACGCGGGGACTCACGAGGAGCTGATCCTCGGCTCGCGGGCGTACTGCCGGGAGGCCGCCCGCGAGTACGACATCGACGTGGCGTTCTCGCCGGTCGACTGGGAGGTCTCCACGCGGGCCAAGCGCCGCGCCGCCGCGGTCAAGCGCCCCAAACTCTCGACCGCCGAGGTCGGCGAGCCGATGGACTGGCAGCGCGCGGCCGACCGACTCGGCCGTCCGGTCGAGGACCTCCGGACCTGCACGCTCTCGCTGACGTGGGACGCCTACCAGTCGTTCGACGTGGGCGAGTGGACCTCGACGCTGCGCCACGAACTCGTCCACGTCGAGCAGTTCCAGCGCTACGGGACGACCGACCACGGCCCGGCGTTCCGCGAGCGCGCGGCGGCGGTCGACGCCACGGTCCGGTGTCCGCCGTTCGCCGACCCGAAGTACGTGCTGACCTGCGCCGAGTGCGGCAACGTGGTCGGGCGGCGCTACCGGGACTGCAAGCTGGTCCGCGAGCACGACCAGTACCACTCCTCGTGCTGCGGTGCCGACGTGGCGTGTTCGGAGGAGCGCGAGTGACTTATCGTAGAAGCAGTCGGGCAGTCGAAGAGGATTGAACAAAGACCATTCTAACCCCCTGCCGTATCACTCCACCCGGCGCGTGCGAGCAACGCGCGCGAGGGATGAGCAACGCAGGCCGGAGGCCGAGTAGCGCAAGCGGCTGGGGAGGTCTGAGGCTCCCGGTCGCGGTGCAGTTGCGGTGTGGTTTCTCCGAAGTCAAGCAACGGCGGCGCGGTAGTCGCAGTTGCGGAGGCGGTTGCGGTGCTGTTGCTGTGACAGTACGGCACGACGACCACTTCCCACTGACTTGAGCAGAATCCGACTTCCAACAACTACGATTCCGGGTCGACGACCCGAACCGACTCCGCGACGAACTCCTCGCCGGTCCAGCGCCACGCCCCGAGCGAGATGCCGTTTTCACCGTCCGCCAGCGAGACGATGACGTACGACCGACCGGGCCACGCCGCCTGCGCCGCGTCGGTCGCGCTCGGCTGCGCCGGACCGTGCGGATGGGAGTGGTAGAACCCCACTACTTCGCGGTCCTCGCTCTCGACCTCCTCCATCAGGTCGAGCTGCTCGCGCGGGTCGATCTCGTAGCGCGTCCGGGGACTGTCGGCCACGTTCTCGGCCGGATAGCGGGCCGTCACGCGGTGGTCGGTCGACTCGTGATCGGAGTCGCTGGCCGATTCGTCTTCGGAGTCCTCAGCTGAATCGCTCTCGTTCCCACGTGTTCCCGCGAGTATTCCACAGATCTCTTCAGGTGTGCCTTGTCGGGCGTGGGCCACCATCGCGTCGTGAATGGACTCAGGGATCACGATTTCCGGCACGGATTCGACTCCTGGTTCGCGTTCCGTCGGGATAAGTGGTGGTTTCGGTCGTCTCGCGGCGTGTCGTGTTCGTGACCGCACCGCAACCGCGACCGCTCCGCAACCGCGACCGCCTCTATCGCTTGAGCCACGGCGTACCGCAACCGCTCCGCAACCGCGGACCGCAACTCGTGATTGAGCCTCGGCGTGGCCGCGACCGCACAGCACCGCAACAGCACGGACCTCAGACCTCCCCAGCCTCCTGCGGTCCTCGGCCTCCGGCCTGCGGTCCTCGTCCCTCGCGCGGTTTGGCGCGCCACGGAGGGCGCGCCCGCACGCGCCGGGTGGGAGGAGGACCCAGCGTGTGGTGGAATGGCCGTCAGTCCTAACCCAAGACTATCTGAGCCCGCCCGTTTCCGAGGCTCACGAAGCGACCGAGACGGACCGAAAATAGACGAAAAACCCGCGCTCAGGACGGGAGCGGACAGAGACTCGCGGTCAGCACCACCGTCTCGTGGGTGTCGTTGCGCGCGCCGTGGACGACCCCGCGCTCGTGGAGCACCACGCCCGGCGCGTCCACGGCCGCCTCGTCGTCGCCCTGTATCACGGTCACGGTGCCCTCGACGACGTGGAAGACGTTCGTCGAGTCGGCGTGGTCGTGGGCCGACAGTTCCGCGCCGGGGCCCAGCGCGAACGCCTTCACCAGCACGTCGTCGGTCACGGCCAGTTCCGCGTCGACGACCTCGCCCTCGTCGGGGTCGAGGTCCGGATAGCGGTCGAGTCCCATGTGCGGTCGCACGCGGCGAAACCTCTTAAAATCCGTCGCGTTCGGTGCGTCGCGTTCGGTGCGTCGCGTTCGATGCGTCGCGTTCGATGCGTCGCGTTCGCTCGGCAGAGCACGATTTGGCTCGGAGAGCAGTGTGCCCGGAAGTCCTGTTCGGCCGGGAATCCCGACCGGCCGACCGCGCCGAGAAAAGCGGCGCGGTCGGGTGCAGACGGGACGTGTGACGTGTGGCGGTCGGTGCTGTCCGAATTCTCGGTGAGCGACGGCGACGCCAGCGAGCGGCCCGCGCTCGCGTGGCGGAAACCGGGCCGATTGCGGGATCGGCCCGGTCGGGTGCGTTCGTCGTCGTTCGTCGCGCCGGGATGTGCGGTTGCGGTCGGACGCACTGTCGGGAGCGGGGCGACAGCGCGCTGGTCGGAACGACCGCAGTCGTCGGTAGGAAGGCCACCCACTTCAACCGGGGCGACCTTCCAGACGGTTCACCTCGGTTCACCCGCTGGATGAACTGGCGTGAACGATTCAACGCCGCCGATGTGGAACCGGCACCGGCGGAGCTGTCGGCTCAAGCACGGGATGAACACGCCGCTGAAGAGCGAACGAGTCGTTGGACCTGCCGGCGCTACGTCCGGTGCTCGCCGACGAACCCCGTCGAGAAGGCGACCCACGCCAGCACGCTCACGAACAGGATTGGCGGCAGGATGGCGAACCCCCAGAGCGGGTCGACGCCCCACAAGAGCAGCAACACCACGTCGGCGAGCCCGAGCCCGAGGAACGGCAGGACGGCCAGCATGGCCCGCTTGCGGTCGCGCGACTCGGAGGGGAAGCGCTCTTCCATACGGGAGCTACGGGGTCGGACCGACAAAAAGCGTCCGTTCGATGCCGCCGAGGCCTCGGTTCCGGGTCCGCGTTCCGGTCAGGCCGTCAGTTCCTCTGCCACCGCGTCGGCCGACAAGAGCTGCGGGTCCACGATGAGGTCGGCCTGCCGGCGCGCGAAGTCCGGCAGGTCGTCCTCCGCGTACACGACGACGCGAAGGTCGTCGTTGAGGTCCTTCGCGATGGGGATGGTCGTGGCATCCTCGCCCGCGGTGAGCACCAGCACGTCCGCGTCCACGACGCCGGCCTCCTCCAGCGCGGGCCGGGTGCCGATGTCTTCGATCCGCGTCACTTCCACGCCCTCCGCGTCGAGGGCGTCGCCCAGTTCGCCTGCGTCCGGTCCGACGACGATTGCCTTCATGGAATCACTCGGGGTGGGTCCGTTCGCTCGTTCGTTCTCGGTCGGTCGTCGCTCGTATTCGATTGACGCTCGCGCTCACTCGTACTCGATGGTCGCAGGCGGCTTGTGGGTCACGTCGTACAGCACCCGTGCGACGTTCTCGTTCTCGCCCGTGATGCGGCTCTGGATGCGCTGAAGGGTGTCCCAGTCGACGTTCTGCGCGCGGGCAGTCATCCCGTCGCGGCTCTCCACGGAGCGGACCGCGACCACCCAGCCGTGGACCCGGTTGTCGCCCTTCACGCCGGTCGCCTTGCCGAGGACCGCCGCGAGCGCCTGCCACGGGTCGTGGTCCGCCAGCTCCTCCTCGACCACGTGGTTCGACTCGCGGGCGACCTCCAGCTTCTCCTCGGTGACCTCGCCGACGATGCGCACGGCGAGTCCCGGCCCGGGGAACGGCATGCGCTCGGAGATGATCTCCTCGAGATCGAGTTCTCGGGCGACCTCCCGGACCTCGTCCTTGTAGAGGTTCCGCATGGGCTCGACGATGCCCTCGAAGTCGACGACCTCCGGCAGCCCACCGACGTTGTGGTGGGACTTGATGGTGCCCTCGCTCTCGATGCGGTCGGGGTAGATGGTCCCCTGGACGAGGTAGTCCGCGCCCACGTCCTCGGCGACCGTCTCGAACTCCCGGATGAACTGCTCGCCGATGGCGTGGCGCTTCTCCTCGGGGTCGGTGACGCCCGCGAGCTCGTCGAGGAAGCGGTCTTTCGCGTCGACGATACGGAGGCTGTCCATGTACGAGAACGTCTCGCGGATCTCGTCGGTCTCGCCCTTCCGCATCAGCCCGGTGTCGACGTAGACGGGCGTGAGCTGGTCGCCCACGGCCTCGTAGGCCAGCGCGGCCGCGGTCGAGGAGTCGACCCCGCCCGACAGCGCGATGACCGCCTGCTTGTCGCCGATCTCCTCGCTGATCTCTTCGATGGCCTCCGCGACGAAGGATTCGGGGTCGACCATCAGGCCTCCACCTCCTCGGGCGCGTCGGCATCGGAATTGGCGGTCGGTTGGTCCAACACCGCGTCGAGCAGTCCGACGAACGGCGGGCTCGCGCGGGTCGGCCGCGACCGGAACTCGGGGTGGAACTGGGTGCCGACGAAGTACGGGTGGCCGTCCAGTTCGAGGATCTCCATCCGGTTGCCCGACTGGCCCGAGAACACGAGGTCGGTATCCTCGAAGTCGTCGAAGTACTCCGGATTCACCTCGTAGCGGTGGCGGTGGCGCTCCGTGCAGGAGGTCCCGCCGTACACCTCCGCCGCGAGGGTGTCCGGTTCGATGGCGGTCTCGTGGGCCCCCAGTCGCATGGTCCCGCCGAGGTCTTCGAGGTCGTACTGCTCGGGAAGCAGGTCGATGACCGGGTGGGGCGTGTTCTCGTCGATCTCCGCGGAGTGTGCGCCCTCCAGTTCGAGCACGTTCCGCGCGAACTCCACGACCGCGAGCTGGAAGCCGAGACAGAGGCCGAGGTACGGCACGTCGTTCTCGCGGGCGTACCGGATGGCCTCTATCTTTCCGGCGGTCCCGCGCGAGCCGAACCCGCCGGGGACGACGACCGCGTCCGCAGATCGCAGACGCTCCTCGTGGTCGGCGTCCATCTCCTCGGAGTCGACCCAGAGCACGTTCACGTCGAGGTTCTTCTCCAGTCCGGCGTGCTTCAACGCCTCGTTGACCGAGATGTAGGCGTCCTCGAGGTCGTACTTGCCGACGAGCGCGACGTCGACCTCGCCGTGGGTCTCCTGGGTGACGAGGTTTCGCCACTCGTTGTCTCGGTCGGTCTCGGGCAGGGCTTCGTCGGCGAGGTCGAGCCGCTCCATCACGTACTCGTCGAGGCCCTCCTCCTCGACCATCAGCGGGACGTGGTAGATGTCCTCGACGTCGGAGTTCGAGAAGACGGCGTCGGTGGGCACGTCGCAGAACAGCGCGATCTTCTCCCGCGTGGAGGGGTCGAGCTTGTCCTCACAGCGCCCGACCAGAATGTCGGGCTGGAGGCCGATGCTCCGGAGTTCCTTCACGGAGTGCTGGGTCGGCTTGGTCTTCTGCTCGCCGTTCTTCGAGTAGGGGACCAGCGTGACGTGGGTGAGCAGGAAGTCCTCCTCGTCCTGCTCGTGGGCGAACTGCCGGAGCGCTTCGAGGTACGGCATCCCCTCGATGTCGCCGACGGTGCCACCGACCTCGACGAGACAGACGTCGTGGCCCTCGGCGGCCTCGCGGATGCGCCGCTTGATGTCGTCGGTGATGTGCGGGATGATCTGGACGGTCTTGCCGAGGTAGTCGCCCGCGCGCTCCTTCTCGATCACGTGCTGGTACGTCTTCCCCGTGGTGACGTTGTGGTCGAATGTCATGTCCACGTCGAGGAACCGCTCGTAGTTCCCCAGGTCGAGGTCGACCTCGCCGCCGTCCTTGAGGACGTACACCTCGCCGTGCTGGAACGGGTTCATCGTCCCTGCGTCCACGTTGAGGTACGGGTCGATCTTGACCGCGGTCACGTCGAACCCGGCGTTGGCGAGCAGTCGGCCGGTCGAGGCGGCCGTGATGCCCTTGCCGAGTCCCGACATGACGCCCCCGGTGACGAATATGAACTTGTTCCCGAGAGAAGGATCGTAGTCGGTTTCGGGTTCGGTCGGCATACCGACTGTCGGCGGCCGGGATTCAAAACGATTTCGGAGCGCGGGGGTGAGCGTGGAACGGTAGCACGCGGCGTCGGCGTGCTCGTGGTGATGCGCATCGTTGGAGGCGTGACGTTCCTCTCAATTCGTCGTCTTTTTGTCCGCGCCGTGGCTGTTGCGTATCAATGAATCGCCGAGAAGCGTTGCGGACAGGCTCGCTCGCCGTATTCGGGGGGGCTCTCGCCGGGTGTTCGGCCTCCCCGCTGACCGGTTCAGAGAGTGAATCCGACTCGGAGCAGGTCCCGATTCGGCTCACCGCGCTCGACGTGCTCAACCGTCGCGACACGGACCACACCTTCCACCTCGCGGTCGAGTACGAGAGCGAGGTCATCACCGCGGTCTCCCGGGAGATATCCGGGGCGACCAACTCCTCGAAGCCGACGGGCGTGGAGTTCGCCGACTGGCCCGACGAACTCGGCCGCTACGAGTTCTCGTTCCGACTCGATTCGGACGACGCCGACTGGATTCGTGTTGAGCCGATGGATGTTGAACCGGACTCGGAGAAAGCGGACTGCTATCGGATGGTGTTCGTTATCGACCTGCCCGGCGACGTGTTCGCGTACTCTCGGAAATACTGCGGCGAGTGACGGGTGGTCGTCGACGATATCCGAGGTCGAGATGCCTCGATTGCAGACGACGGAGAACGCGGGTCGAAACGTGGCCATGACTTTTACCGCCGGCACGAAATAATGCGGTATGGCTGGAATCGAACACCAAGCGTGGGTGCGAAATCTCGGCGTGGAGGACGACTATGACCGACTCGAACGCGCGTGATCGACTCGCGGAGAAGCACCAGAAGAACCGCCAGCAGCGCGTCGAAGCGGTCAAGCGCTGGGTGAGATACGTCAAGAAGAATCCGCCCGAGAAGTGGGGAGAGCAGCAGAACAGGGTTATCGACTCCCAGCTACGAGCCGCACGCGAGTCGAACGTCTCCGCCGAGCAGTATCGGAGAGTCGAGCGGGCGGGCGAGGTCCGCGAGCACGAGCGCACTGCCGAAGGTGAACGCAACACCGAAGACGAACGCGATACCGGGCCTGAGCGTACTACCGAAGACGGACCGTAGGTTTCGCTACTTCTCTGAAAGCCGCTCGACCAGAAACTCGCTCGCGGCGTCCGCGACCTTCCCGTGCTGGCCGACGAAGAAGTGGTCGGCGCTCATCTCGACCGTCTCGTGACCGAGTTCGCGGGCGCGCTCGACCATCGGCTTCCAGTCGGCGGTGTCGTCGCGCGTGCCGTAGATGACCTGCACCGGCGCGTCGATGTCGCCCAGCGCGGCCGCGGCGTCGAGGTCGTCGGCCAGTCGCGAGGCGGGCGCGAGCAGCGAGGCGACGGCTGGCTGGCGGTCCACCGTCGCGCCCGCGAGGACGGCTATCGCCCCGCCGAAGCTGAAGCCAAAGACGCCCACGCGGTCGTACCGGTCCTCGGCCCACCGCAGCGCGTTCCGGGCGTCCTCGCGCTCGCCGTACCCCTCGTCCCAGTCGCCGTAGTCGAACCGGAGGCAGGCGACTCCTTTCGCAGTCAGGGCCTCGCTCACGGCTGTGAGTCGCTGGTCGCCGCGGTGGCCGCGGTGCTGCGGGTGGGGCGGGCAGGCGACCACCACGGCATTGGGGGCGGTTTCTTCGGGACTGTCCAGCGTCGCGCGCACGTCGCGACCGCCGGGGATGGGCAGGTCCTCGGAGTTCATGCGAGTTCCTTGTGCGAGTGTTCGGATAAGGGTTGTACTCGTGATTCGGGACTATTCGGCATCGTCGAATTTTCCGAAGCTGTAGGTGTTGGAGCTTCAGAGTCCAGAGTGACGGATCCCGGAGGCACCGTGTTTTCGAAAGCCCCCGCCCGCTCGCGGTCGCTGAGCGACATATCCTCCGCTCACTTCGTTCGCTTCGGATAGAGGTCGCTCAGACGACCACGTAAACGCCGGAAGACAACCCGCGTCTTCCGAGGTCACACTCGCTTCGCTCGCATGACCGCGAGCGTGCGGCCCCTTTCAGTCCCACCCCGTGGTTTGTCTCGTGGAGCGTTCGCTCGTGGTTTGTGGGGCTGAGCGCTTGCCTGTGGTCTGTTCGGCAGGGCGTTTGCAGTGGTTTGATTGGCCGAGCGTTCGCTCGTGGTTTGGTCGGCCGAGCGTTCGCGCGGTGATCGGTCGAACGACCGCGAGTGATCGGCCGCCGCGCGAGCGTGCGACGAATTGTCTGACGACTGTTGTAGAGGTGAGGATTTTAAGGTCCGGGTCCCGAAGGACGGGGTATGGGAGTACTCTCACGCCTGTCGTACGTCGTGCGGTCGAAGCTGAACGCCGTGTTGAACCGGGCCGAAGACCCCTCCGAGACTCTCGACTACTCCTACGAGCAGATGCGCGACGAGCTCCAGGAGGTCAAGCAGGGCATCGCCGACCTGACGACCCAGAAGAAGCGCCTCGAGATGCAGAAGCGCAACCTTGAGGAGAACGTCGAGAAGCACAACGAGCAGGCCAGACAGGCCGTCAATCAGGACCGCGAGGACCTCGCGCGGCGCGCGCTAGAGAAGAAGAAGACCAAGATGAACCAGATCGAGGAGTTGGAGGGCCAGATCGCCAGCCTCCAGAACACGCAGGACGACCTCGTCGACAAGAAGAACCAGCTCCAGAACCGCATCGAGGAGTTCAAGACCAAGAAGGAGTCGATGAAGGCGCGCTACGAGGCCGCCGAGGCCCAGAGCCGCGTCTCCGAGGCGATGACCGGCGCTGGCGACGAGATGGAGGACGTGGGCCGGGCGATCGAGCGCGCGGAGGACCGCACCGAGGACATGGAGGCCCGCGCCGAGGCGATGGACGAACTCCAGGAGTCGGGCGCGTTCGAGGACGCCCTCTCGGACAAGGACAGCCTCGACCGCGAACTCGAAGAGGTCCGCAGTTCGGGCGAGGTCAACGCCGAACTCGAGACCCTGAAGAACGAGATGGGGAAGGGCTCGTCGGGCAGTTCGACCGCCGACGCTGACGCCGGAAGCGACACCGAAGCCGAGGTGGAGGCCGAACTCGACGCCGACGCGGACGTGGAGTCGGAACTCGCCGACCCCGAGGTCGAGCAGGAACTCGAAGAGCTCCGCGACGAGGAAGACTCCTAATCCTCGCCCGAGCCGATTTCTGCGGCTTCGTCGGCGTCAGTCCGCCGCCTGCTCACCGCCAGTCCGCCGTCAACCTTCCGTGCTGACGCCCGGCCCGGTCTGTATCTGGACGCCCGGCAGCCGTTCGGCGGTCAGCCCGCGGAACTCGCCCGGACAGTCCACCACGCCGTTGACGATGTACGCCGTGCCGAGTCCGACCGGCGTCGCCTGCTCGTCGACGTAGATGGTCTCGATCTCGACCAGCCTGTTGGCCCGCACGGTCGGGGTTCCCCGGGTAGTGCCGAATCCGAGGTCGCCGACTGCGTTCTCCCAGTCGACGACGATGCCCTCCCAGATGGTGAGGTTCTCGGTCGGCCAGTTCGAGAACCCGCAGCCGCCGACCTCGCTCACGTCCGGGTCGTCGTCTGTCCGGTCGGTCAGCAGGAGTATCTTGCGCACTGGCCCGCTCTCGAGACGCTCGGGATACGGGAGCGCGATTCGGCGGGTGTAGCGCGCCCGCTCCGGTTCGTCCTGTGCGGTCGCGTCTGGGCCCTTCCCGGACGCCCCGACGCCCGTTGCAACCATTCCCGCGACTCCGAACGCTGCTACTGTTCCGCGCTTCAGAAGAGTTCGTCTGTTTAGGTTCGTGTCTGATTGGTCGCTCATCGTCTCCCCGTTCCCAACCGGACGCCGACCTCCGTAATCGTTGTCGCCGAACGCCGGATTCGTTGTCGCCGAACGCCGGAAATCTTCCGACCGGCGTTCTCCGTCGGTCGGCCGCTCCGGTTGAGGCCACCTGTCGGCCGCCGACTCCGGCAGGAATTAGTGGCTCACGCCCGTCAGTTCCGGCCATGAGCGATACCCCCCCGACGCTGGTCTTCGACGACGACTGTGGCTTCTGCACGTGGTGGGCCGACTTCTTCGAGGAGCGCTCGGACCTCCGCATAGTCGGGTTCTCGGAGCTGACGCCCGAACTGCGCGAGCGCCTGCCCGACGATTACGAGGAGTGCTCGCACCTGCTGGCCGACGGCGAGGTCTACTCCTGCGGCCAGTCGCTGGAGCAGGCGTTCGTCCGGTCGGACCTGGGCGAGGAGTTCCGGCCCGTGGTCGGCTTCCTTCGGAACTTCAAGGAGTACGAGGACGTTCGCGAGGGCGTGTACCGGTGGGTCGCACAGAACCGCGGCGATCTGGGGTTCGTGATGTCGAAGACGCCGCGGGCGCGTCGGAAGTCCGGGAACGAGAAGTAGTGAACCGGCGTTCTACTGTCCTTTTGGCTCGGCCCTGACACGCTTTTGAGGTCGACGGCGTGAGGAGACGGAACGAGTCGGGCTTGTCGCTCAGTCGTCGGTCGCCGACTCGCGCCAGCGGTCGCCCGCGGCCTCGACCTGCTCGACGCCGAGGTCGGCCATCCGGCGCTGGAGCGCGTCGAGCGTCTCGACCCCGATGCGGAGTTCGCGAGTACCTGACTCGGACCCCGACTCCAACTCCGGCCTCGACCCTGCCCCAGTCCCAGGCCCAGTCTCGCGCGAGACGGTCACCGCGTCACCGTCGCGGACGACGTCGTAGTCGTCGACCCGGGCGGACTCGAACTCGCCGTCGAACAGCGCGAGCGCGTGTCGCAGGCAGAACAGCACCTCCGCGGGGACGACCTCGTCGCTTTCGGAGAGCGCGGCCGCGAGTCGCCCGAGACCGTCGCCCTCGGCCGCGTCGAGTACGTCCGACTCGAACGCGACGCTTCGCCGTCTTCCGACCGCGCGACACGCCTCGCTGCAGAACAGCCCTTCGTCGTCGGGCAGATCCGACACCGGCTCGCGCACCGCCGCGGCGCAGACGTCGCAACGGCCCTCGACGAACGTTCGACCGTCGTCCGTCCGGATGCCGGCCGCGTCGAGCGCCTCGTCCCACGAGCCGAACCGGTTGTAGTAGGTCATCCCGGCGTAGGGGCCACAGTCGTCCATGTCGGCGCGGCGCGGGCGGCGGCCGAGTCGGGTCGCCATCTGGCGGAGTTCGCGCACGAGTTCGCGGGTCGGGATGGCGTCCCGGCGCGAGCGCCGCGGTTCGAGCCCGGCGGCGTCGAGCGCGCAGTTCCACGAGCCGAACCGGTCGAGGTACGTGGTCACGGCGTACTCGCCGTCCTCTCGTATCTCCGCGACCGTGGGCGGACGCCCCCGCTCCTCGGCGACGCGGTGCACGTCGGCGACGAGCTTCGCGGTGGGGATGCGGCGCTTGCCGCCGCCTGTCACCCGTCGGTCCAGATCGAGGTCCGCGGCCACGAGCGCGGCCTCCCACGAGCCGAACCGGCGGCGGTACGTCTTCGGGCTGTGCTCGCCGAGTTCCGACATCTCGGTCTCGGTCGGTGGGCGTCCGAGTGCGCTCGCGAGGCGGTCGAGCTCCGCGACAAGGTCGTTGTCGCTCACCTGCCGGCGCGACGGTAATGGGTACGACTCGGACACGCCCGCGCGGTCGAGCGCGGCCGCCCACGAGTCGTATCGCCGGAAGTACGTCGCCGCGCTGTAGCGACCGCGCTCGTCGAACTCCTCGGAGGTGGGACACCGCCCCACCTCTTCGGTCACGCGCCGGAGTTCCGAGAGGAGTTCGGCCTCCGGGATGCCGGTCGCGTGCTCGCGGGTGTCGAGACCCGCCTCCGCCAGCGCGTCGGTCCACGAGCCGAACCGGTCGGCGTAGGTCGAGGGGGCGCGCGGACCGTCCGTGCGCATCTGCGCCCGGGTCGGCGTCTCGCCCAGCTCGTCGGCGAACGCCAGCAGGTCCTCGAGCAGTTCGTCGTCGGTGTACGTCACGCCGCCCGCGTCGACCGGGACGCCGGCGGCCTCCTTCGCGTCGGTCCACGAGCCGAACCGCGACTGGTACGTGCTCGGCGAGAACGCGCCGCGCTCGTCCGCGTCGGCCATGCTCGGACTCCCGTCGACCTCCTCGGCGACTCGCCGGAGGTCGGCCAGCAGCGCCTCGTCGGGAATCCGGTTGCCCGAGCGCCCGCTGCCGGCCGAATCGTCGTTTTCGGCACTTCCGCTGCTCTCCGACATGCTACCGGCCTCGCGGATGAGTCGACCGGTTCGCGCGGACGAACGCCCTATACACCACCGATTGGCACGACACTGTTATGTGTCGCATTTAGATAACGTCCGGGTATATTTGTACCGGTCGGAATCACGTATCCGAGGATAAAAGAAGGAATTTTCGAAGATATTTTACTATGGGGCCAGTTTTCCAAAAATATTTGGCTCCGCATTCTTTCTCGCCACGCTTGGTTCGGAAGAACCGGCCGGCGTCAGGCCGGGGCGGACCGACCACAGCAGTTCGGCGGAACGGGCCGACTTCGGGTCGACGACCGACTCGGGCCAGCCGCGTCAGCTGTACTCGCGCCAGCGATAGCCACACTCCTGACACTTGAAGAATCGCGTCGGCGGCTCGTCGGCGGCACCGGTCTGCTTGATGGTGTACCACGCCGTGCCGTGCCCGCACTCGTCGCAGACCACGTCGTCGTCGGTGGGCTTGCCCTCGAAGTTGGCGTCCTCGGAGGTCTCGATCACGTCGGACTCGCCCTGCTCCTCGGTGGTGACGAACTCCGCGGCCTTGTCCTCGTCCTTGGCGTCGGTGTGCTGGCAGTCGTCGTTCGAGCAGATCATCTTCGATCCCATAGACTTCATCATGGAGCCACACTCGTCGCAGAATTGCATGCCCGGGCGTAATCGGCGGTCGCTGATAAGCGCCACGCTCCGCGGGAATCGGCCGCTGGACGGCTGTTTCCGCAGCTCGGCCACTACTCCCGCAGCTCGGCCACTACTCCCGCAGCTCGGCCACGCGCTCGCCGAGCTCGTCGGGGGTCGCCGCCGGTTCGGAGCGCTCGCCCGCCGAGACGACGGTCGCGGTGCCGGGATCGTGCGAATCCTCATCGTCGCCGCCGCGCAGTCGCTCGACGTTCGGGATCACGACTTTCTCGTGGTCGGCGACCCGGAGCGCGGCCCGGTGGAGGTCCGACCCGGCGTCGTCGGCGACCTCGACCACGAGCGGGTCCCGGGAGAGTCGCGCCGCCGCGGTGGCGTAGGCCGCGACCTGCACGCCGAAGCGGTCGGCGGCGTCCGCGAACGCCGCGACGGCTCCTTCGGCGGCCTCCCGGTAGCGGTCGTCGCCGGTCAGGATCGCGAGGTCGACCAACGCGTCGGCCATCTCGGCGTTGTGGTCGATAGGCCGGAGTGACCTGTCGAGCAGTCCGGGGCCCTCGCGCGGCCCGTCCACGAACGCGCCGGGAGTCGTTCCATCGTCGTCCCTCTCCCGGAGTTCGTCGAGCGCGAAGTCCGCGACCTCGCGGGCGACGTCGAGGTAGCGCTCGACCTCGCCCGTCGCTGCCCCGTCGTCGGAGGGTTCCCCGCTTCCGAGCACCTGCCGGGCGGTCGTGAGCGCCGACAGGAGGTGAGCGTGGTCGGCGAGCAGGCCGGACTCGCTCTCGGGCGCGTCGAAGTGCCGGACGCGGCCGTCCGCGACCAGTTCGGAGAGCACGTAGTCCAGCGCGCGCTCGGCGTACGTCCGGGCGCGCTCGTCGTCGGTGTACGCGTGGAACGCGAGCAGGGCCTCCGCGACCGCGGCGTTGGCGTCGGCGAAGGCTGTCGGGTCGACCGCTGGCGGGTCGGCGGCCTCGCGGTCGCTCGGGTCGAGCCCGTAGTAGGCGCTCACGTCGGGGTCGTCCTCGCTCGCGCCGGGGGACTGGCTTCCAGCAAACCCCTCCCCGTTCCACAGCGCCGTGGTCAGATACTCGACCGTGCGCTCGGCCGGGTCGCGGTAGGACTCGTCGCCGGTGTAGAGGTAGGCGTTCGCGAACGCCCGGACGAGCGCGGCGTTCGTCGCGGCCAGTTTCTCGTGGTGGACCCCGCTCCAGTCGCGGCTCTCGGCGAACCGGAAGAAGCCGCCGTCGTAGTCGTCGTAGAGGTTCCGCCGGACGGCTTCGAGCGTGGCCAGCGCCTGCTCGCGCTCGCGCTTCAGTGCGAACTCGACGGTGCGGGGCAGGGGGAACTTCTCGCTGTCGCCCCACCCGCCGAACTGGTCGTCGAACTTGTCGTCCAGTTGGCCGGCGACGAGTCGCTCGATCTCCGGCGAGAGCTCGCCCGCGGGCGGGTCTTCCCGGAGATTTCGCGGGATCTGGGCGGCGTCGCGGCCCTTGTGCGTCCAGAGGTCGCGCACCCGCTGGACGACCTGCCGCATCCCGTCGACGCCGAGGTACGTCGCGCCGGTCAGAAGTTCGCCCTCGGGTGTGAGGAACACGGTCGAGGGGAACCCGCCGACGTTGTACCGCTCGCGGACTCGCGGCTGGCGGTCCACGTCGACTCGGATGGGGACGAACGAGTCGTTGACGTTCGCGGCCACCATCGGGTTGCTGTACGCCTCGCGGTCCATCTCGTGACACCAGGCGCACCACGTGGCCGACAGCGACAGCAGAATCGGCGTGTCGGTCTCCTGGGCCTCGGCGAAGGCGTCTGCGCCCCACTCGCGCCACTCGACCTTGGTCTCCTCGGCGCTCGAATTCATCTTGGTCGAAGTTGGTCGCGGCTCCGGATGGGTCTTGCTATGTGGGCGTCGCTGGCTGGTATCCGGGTGTTCCTGACGTTCGGTTCTGCTTCGAGGTCGTTCAGTGATTGGGGTGCGACCACTGTTTTATTTTAGATTCGGTGCGCGCGCGAGCAGTGCGCGGCGCGAAGCGTGCCGGGGCGATAAACCACTATTCGCTGTAGGAAACACCAGGCCAGCACGCGACGCGGGAGTCCGGTCGATAGCAACCGACCACAGCCTCTCGACCCCCGAACTCACCACCGGTAGCGGGACGCTTACAATCCCGCGCCGCCAAGCGTGAATCGTGAACCAGGAGCGGCTCATGTTCGGGCTGGCGGCCGTGCTCGCGGGCATCGCTACCCTCGAGTTCGTGCTGGCGTTCGTCTACACGCCCGCGCTGTTCGCAGTCGCCGTCCCGTTCGCCGCGGCGGCCTACCTCGTCTGGTACCACGCCAGCGGGCGACTCCGCGACCGCGTCGAGGAGGGCCGCGCGGGGGCCTACGGCAGGCCGGGGTCGGGGCCAAACCAGCGCACCGGCCCGCAGGCCGAATCCCAGCGTGGCGGCTTCGGCGCTGGCCCGCGCGAGTCGTACTCCGGCCGGCGCGGCGGGTTCGGCACCCAGCAGGGCGGATTCGGCTCGGGCGGGGGCGGTCGAGCGGGCGCGAGAGGGCGCGCCAGCGCGACCGGCCGCGCTGGCGCGCGCGGCGTCGGCGACGACGGGCCGACGCCGCGCGAGGCCTACCGGGCGCTCGACCTCGACCCCGGTGCGGACGACGAGGCGGTCCGACAGGCGTACCGCGAGCGCGTCAAGTCCGTCCATCCCGACCGCGAGGATGGCGACGAGGAGGAGTTCAAGCGCGTGACCGAAGCGTACGAACTGCTACGGAATCGAAACTGAATCTATCGCGACCACCGACCGCCGGGACTGATTTTCCGGCCGTCACCAGTCGGGTTTATTACGGATGGCTCACAACACCTCGCTACCTTTCACCCCGCCATGTCAGCGAACCTCCGGCAGTGGTGCGTCGCCGCCCTCGCCGCGGTCGTACTCGCGGCTACCGTCGCGCCGTGGCTCGGGTCCGGCGCGGCGGCAGCTCAGTCGAGCGCTTCGTTCGAGAAGCGCGTGGTGTACGAACGGACCGGGGGCGTGGCGAACGTCACCGTGCAGGCCGACGCGCCCGCGACGGTCCACCTCGGCTCGCAGAACGACGCGTTCGTGCTCCGCGTGCGTGTCGGCAAGGGGACGACCCGGCTCCGGCTCAACACGTACAAGGCCGGGGAAGCGGGTCGATACTCCCTCTCGGAGATGGTCTGGGCCGCGAAGGGCAACGTCCGGAGCCGGACGCTGCTGAGCGACCCCATCGACGCGCCGCTGGACCCCGCTCAATACGATATGAACGTCTCGGTCGACGGCGTCGAGCAGGATCTGGCCACGCTTTGGGTTCAGGAGCCGACGACCGACGGCATCTCGGCCCGCATCGCGCCGCGCGCGACGAAGGTCGAGGAACTGGCCTCCGACGAGGACGTGACCGAGGCGACCATGTCGCCGTGGAACGACTCGGTTGCTCGCGACGACTGGCTGCTGTTGCACGTCGAAGCGACGGGCGTCAAGGGCTATCTCGGCGTCGCTGGAGAGATGGACGCCTCGCGGCTCGACCCCGACGACGGTATCATGGGGCTGAGGTTCGTCCAGACGAACCCGCCGATGAACGGGGAGGGCAACGAGTTCACGGGCGACGAGGTCGAGCGACTGTTCACCCACGCCGGCACCGATGGGTTCCACGTGGCGGTCGACACCGGTGAGCACGACGTCGACCCCGGCGACCGGTACCGCGTCTCGTTCGTCGTCCCGAAGAAGAGCCCGCTCGTGACCGCCGAACAGCGCGTCTCGACGGAGATCCGCGTGGTCGAGCGCCGGGTCGACCTGCGGCGCAACGGTCCCGGACAGACCATCGTGGTCGACGGCGCGACGACCATCTCCGGGACGACGACGCTCACGCCCGGCACGACCATCAACCTCACCGCGCGCGACCCGGGCATCACGCCCCTGTTCGAGCCCCGAACGGTCACGGTGGGCGGCGACCGGACGTTCTCGGCCTCGTTCGACTTCTCGGGGCTCGACCCCGGCCGGGAGTTCGAGTTCCGGCTCCGCGACCAGAATCGGGTGGTCCCCGCGGTGGTCGCGGGCGCGACGACCACGGAGCCGGCAACGACCGAGACGACCGCGCCGACGACGGAGACGACCACCGTGCCCCCGACGACCGCGACGCCGGACCCCACCACGACGGTTCCGCCGACCACTGCGACGCCGGAGCCGACGACGACCGACCCGCCGCCGACCACGACGACCGCCGAGGGGCTGACGCAGGCCGCGTTGAATCCCACCGACCGCGTCCACACCCAGCAGGCCGTGTCCGACGAGACGACCGAGGGCGGCGACGGTCCCGTCCCCGGGTTCGGCCCGGTCGCGACCGTGCTCGCGCTCGTGGCCGGGGCCCTGCTGGCGGTCCGGCGGCTATGAGACCGCAGAATAATCACTGGATTCGACGCAGGGGCCGACGTTTTATATATGACGACCGAGGATATGGATTCAAACACGTCCCCGCGGTGAGAGCATGAGTCAGGAGATGGATCGAGCCGAGTTCGGGCAGTTCGTGGCGGCCCTCTGGAAGCGGCAGGGCTGGCAGACCCAAATCAAGCGCGACGACGGCCGCATCTTCGTGGCGGTCCAACGCCCCGAAACCGGCGAGGAGGGGCTGCTATGGGCGGTCGCCGACGGCGAAATCGGCGGCCAGCAGGTCCAGCAGTTCCAGTCGCTGTGCGACGAGTACGGGGTCGGCGAGCGCGCCATCGTCACCGGCGGGGTCGTCTCCGACCACGCCGAGAAGGTCGCGAAGGGAACGGGTGTCGAACTGCTCGACGGCGAGGGGATCGAGACGGTCCTCGAGCGCAAGGGGCTGACCGACCTCGCGAAGCAGTACCGCGGCGGCGGTGGGGGAGGCGGCAGTGGGGGCAGTGGAAGCCGCGGGGGAGCAAGCGACGGCGACTCCGAGGGATCTGCACTCGCCCCGGTGAGGTCGATCCTCGGGCGCGCGTCCGGTCTCGTCTCGGGCGTCCCGGTCGTGGCCGTCGTAGTCGTGGTCGCGCTGCTTGGCGCTGGCGTGCTCTGGGGTCCACCCATCCCGTTCCTCGACGGGGGCGGCGACGGCCTCTCGGCGAACTCGACCGCGCCGGCTGATGCGAACGCCAGCCTCCACGTCACGTGGAACGCGAAGACGACCGACGCCATCGACCCGAACCGGTCGGACGGCACGGCGTACCTCGCGCCGGAGGGCGAGCAGTTCGTGCTGGTCAGGATGACCGTGAACAACACCGGGAACGGGACGGTGCCGCTGGAGCAGTCGGCGTTCCAGTTCCGGTCGAACGGCACGACCTACGCCAACGAGACGCTGGCCGACCACGACGTGTTCATCGGGTTCCCCATCGGGCCGGGCGAAACGTTCCCGGTCTGGACCGTGTTCGCGATTCCCGAGGGCGAGTCCGGGGAGTTGGTCTACGACCAGAACGCGACCGAGATGTCCGTGGCGGTGGAGTTCGAGCGCGACACGGCGCTGCCCGTGAACGAGACGGAGATGTAGAACTCGTCGGTTGCGTATCTGTCGGCCGTTCTTCCGACGGTTTGGGCTGCTCGTGCGCTGGCTTCGGCATTATTCCAATTCGGCCCGACTATTTCATTTGATTCGTCTCGACTACTTCAAACGTCGGCGCGCGCGAGTAACGCGCGCGAGGGACGAGCGAACGAAGTGAGCGAGGAGGCTGGGGAGGTGTGAGGCTGCGGCGACTCATATGTCTCGGCAGTAGCTAGCTACTGCTCAAACTAGTCGAAGGAATGAAGCCATGAAGCTAGCTACTGCTTGAGCATAGGCGTGTCCGCAACCGCACAGCACCGCCACCGCAACCGCAACAGCACGGGCCTCAGACCTCCCCAGCCTCCTGCGCTTCTCGGTCTCCACTTCGTTCCGACCTGCGATGCTCGTCCCTCGCACGGTTTGGCGCGACACGAGGCACCGGCAGACAACCCGCGTCTGCCGAGCAGTCGGTCGCTCCGCTCGCGGTTTCACCGCTCGCATTTCCGCGGCCGTCGGCCGCGCCCCGCTCCCGACAACCGCGCCCGCACGCGCCGAGGTGGAAAATCGAACCAGCGCGTACCGGTGGGAGGGAAGAACCAGCGCGCGCCGGGGTGGAACGGTCCATTCAGCGCGCGCCGAGTCGAAAGGAGAAACTAGCGCACACCAACAGTGTGCCATTCGCTAGCACGTCAAGGGGCGGCAACCTTTTCACGGCACCGCACTAATCCCGGGGTATGAGCCCTGACAGGGCCACGTTGCAGCGGGCCCTCGACCGCGGCGAACGGGAGGGCGGCAGCGTCGAGTTCAAAGAGCGACTCACGAGAGACCTCCACCTCGCGGACGGGCGAATGGAGAGTCTGGCGGCACAGCTCCGCCATCGGGTGCTTTCGGGCGACGGCGAGGCAACCTACGTCGTGGGCGTGACCGACGACGGCGGCATCGCCGGCATCGACCACGACGCCTTCTCCGAGTCGATGGACGTGCTCAGCCTGCTCGCCGAGGAGGCGGGCGCGCACATCGAGGACGTCCAGACGTGGGGCATCGAGGACGGTGCGGTGTCGACCGAGGGCGGCTCCGCCGAGGGGCTGGTCGGGGTCGCCACGGTCCGAGAGGGCGCGATGCTCGACACCGACGGCGAGCACATCGTGGTCGGGACCGCGGGCCACGTCGACCACGGCAAGTCCACGCTGGTCGGCTCGCTGGTGACCGGACAGGCCGACGACGGCGAGGGCGGCACCCGGTCGTACCTCGACGTCCAGCCACACGAGGTCGAGCGCGGCCTCTCGGCGGACCTCTCGTACGCGGTGTACGGCTTCGACGGCGAGGGGCCGGTCCGGATGGACAACCCCCACCGGAAGTCCGACCGGGCGCGGGTCGTCGAGGAGAGCGACCGGCTCGTCTCGTTCGTCGACACGGTGGGCCACGAGCCGTGGCTCCGGACGACCATCCGCGGGCTCGTGGGCCAGAAGCTCGATTACGGCCTGCTCACGGTTGCGGCCGATGACGGGCCGACCAAGACGACCCGCGAGCATCTGGGCGTCCTGCTCGCGACCGACCTGCCGACAATCGTCGCCATCACCAAGGCCGACGCGGTGAGCGCCGAGCGCGTCGCCGAGGTCGAGCGCGAGGTCGAGCGCCTGCTCCGGGACGCCGGCAAGACCCCGCTGCTGGTCGAGCGCCACGGCGTCGACGCCGCGGTCGAGGAGATCGACGAGAACGTCGTGCCGGTACTCGCCACCAGCGCGGTCGAGATGGAGGGCCTCGACGACCTCGACGAACTCTTCGAGCGGCTGCCCAAGACGACCGCGCAGGCCGGGCCGTTCCGGATGTACGTCGACCGGTCGTACTCGGTGACCGGCGTCGGCGCGGTCGCCTCGGGGACCATCATGTCCGGCGAAGTCGAGGCGGGCGACCAGCTTCTGCTCGGCCCGATGGCCGACGGCGCGTTCCGCGAGGTCGAAGTCCGGTCCATCGAGATGCACTACCACCGGGTCGATCAGGCGAAGGCTGGCCGCATCGTCGGCATCGCCCTGAAGGGCGTCCGGGAGGCCGACGTCGAGCGCGGGATGGTCCTGCTTCCCGCGGACGCCGACCCGGAGCCGGTCCGGGAGTTCGAGGCCGAGGTCGTCGTTCTGAACCACCCGACCCGTATCGGCGACGGTTACGAGCCGGTGGTCCACCTAGAAACCATCAGCGAGGCGGTGGAGTTCCACCCCCACGAGGGCCAACTCCTGCCCGGCGACTCGGGTACCACGACGGTCCGGTTCAAGTTCAAGCCGTACCTGATCGAGGAGGGCCAGCGCTTCGTGTTCCGCGAGGGCCAGAGCAAGGGCGTCGGCACCGTGACGGACGTGAATCCGTAACGACCGTGACGAACGCAGATCCGTCGCGTTTCGCGTGGCTTTTTCTCCGATTGGCGAGAAGTCGACCCATGAACCGGACTCGACTCGTCGAAGTGGCGACCCGACTGCTCGCCGCGGGACTGTTCGCCGTGAGCGTGCTCGGACTGGTCTTCTCGTTCCAGCAGGGCGACACCGACGGCGTCGTCACGGGCCTGTTCGCGGTCTACCTCACCGGTCTCCTGCTCGCGGGCACGCTTCGGGACGGGATGAACGACCGGCGCTGGCAACTCGCCTTCTTCGGCGGCGTCGGGGTCTGGGGCGGCTACGAGTACGCCACGACCGGGGACCTGTTCTCGCTGCTGTTCGCCGGAATTGGGGTGCTAATGGTCGTGGCGAACCTGCTCGACGCTCGGTAATCGGCGGACTAAGACCTGATCGATTCAGTCTCGGTCGTCAGGAGTACCATTTTCGAGACCCATGTAGCCGACCGCACGTTCGACACCTTCGTCGTACCGCGACTTCGAGGTGAGCGTGACGTACTGCTCACCGTAGAACGGATGGGAGTCGTCGGAAACGATCACTCACGGGCGGGCCTGCTTCCCCTGTCGAACGGATCCCCACCGAAGGCCACGTCGCCTCTACCGTACTTCATCTCGGCGAGTTCGGCTTCACTCTTCTCGTCGAACTCGTCGATGTGAAACGACATGGACGTACTGTACCCCGTGTAAAGAACGGTACTCTGTAACCGCTGTAACTACCCGATTTCGTTAGCCTTCACTCGCGCCACGGCAGTTCCACGAGTTCGGCCAGCCCCTCGATAGCGTGATGTGGTTCTGGCTCTGGCTCGACGGCCTCGTCCGCCGACAGCCACGCCGAGCGCAGGCCCGCGGCGTGCGCGCCCGCGACGTCCGACGACATCGAGTCGCCGACGTGGACCGCCCGGTCGGCCCTCACCCCGAGGTCCGAGAGCGCGACCGCGAACGGCTCGGGGTCGGGCTTGGCCGGGGCGTCGTGGCCCGCGAACACCACCGTCTCGAAGCGGTCTGCCAGTCCGGCGGCCTCAAGCTTGGTGGACTGCATTCCGGGCGGACCGTTGGTCACGACCCCGAGCGCGTGGTCGGCCGCCAGCGCGTCGAGCGTCTCGCGCGCGCCGGGCAGGGGTTCGACGCGCGACTGGTCGCGCTCGTCGGCGAACTCCCCGGCGACTCGGCGACCCAGATCGGGGGCCCGGCCGCGGTCGTCGGCGATGGCGGCGAAACAAGCCGCGCGGCTCTCCGCGATAGACACGTCCGGCGCGAGGTGGTCCTCGAACCGGTCGACGTACTCCTCGACCGCGAAGAACGGTTCGACGCCGACCGACTCGAAGGCAATGTCGAGTACCTGGCCGGGCGAGCGCTCGTACTCGACGAGGGTGTCGTCGAGGTCGAACAGCACGGCGTCGATAGTTGTGGCCATGACCTGTCGGTCGAGCGTGGGTTCTGCGGGCGCAAAATCGTGTCGGTCGCTGGTCAGTCTCATGGATTTCCGCTCGCAAGAGGCCAACCATTAAGTCGCGGCTGTGAGAACTGAAATCGAATGGCTGGCGAAGACGTCAGCGAGCCGTCTCGTGCGCCGGATAACTCGCTGGAGGGGTGGCTGGACGAGAAGGCCGAAGAGCTCGGGGTGAGCCGCGAGGAACTGCTCGCCAAGGTCCGGAACGGGGACGCACCCGACAGCCTCGACGGCGCGGACGGAGCAGACGGCAAACTGGCCGCGCTCCGCCGGGAGCTGATCGAGCGACTGGCCGCGACGGAGGAGGAGTTCCAGGGCGAGCTCGCCGACCTGCGATCGGAACTCGGCGAGGTCGAGCGCGACGTGGGGACGGTCGAGCGCGAGTTCGACGAGAAGATCGACGACGTGCGCGAGCGCATCATCCAGGTCAAGCGCGAGGCCGACGCCAAAGCGCCCGCCGAGCACGACCACCCCGACCTGCGCCAGCGGACCGAGAGCGTCGCCGACCGGGCCGACCGGCTGGCCGACGAACTCGACGGCATCGCTGCCACAGTCGAGGACCTCGACGAGCAGGTCGACGCCGGGTTCGAGAACTACGAGGACGTGCTGGAGTACCTCACCGACGCGACCGACGAACTCGAATCGAAGCTGACCACGCTCGCGGAGGTGACCGTCGACCTGCGCGACCAGACCCAGGCGCTGGCGGCCCGCCACGCCTCCCGCACCGCGGCCGACGAACTTGCACATCTCGCCAACCGGCGGGGCGTCGAGGAGGCCAAGTGCGGCCACTGCGGCGAGACGGTCCACGTCGGCCTGCTCGCCGAGCCGAAGTGTCCCCACTGCGCGAGCACCTTCAACGACGTCGAACCCAAGCAGGGCTTCTTCGGGTCGGCCAAACTCGCGGTCGGCGACCCGCCCGCGCTCGAGGGCGAGCGCGCCGACTGGGACGTCGGCAGCGTGTTCGGCTCCGACGTGGCGACCGAGGACCTCGACGACCTCCTCGGGGAGGACGACGAATGAGCGACGGGTCGGGGTCGGACGACGACCGAGCGGATCGAACGGAGCGCAAGGACCGCGGCGACAGCCGCGAACCGCTCGGCGAGGTCGCCGAGAAGGTTCGCGAGCGTACCGGGAAGACTCGTGCGGGGAGCGCCGAGCGCCGCGACCAGGCCGACGCCCCGGCCCGGGACGGTCCGATGGCCGACGTTGCGACCAAGGTCGACGAGCGCCGCCAGCGCGACCGCGAGCGCGAGAGCACCGATCCGTTCGAGTCGGTCGACGTCGGCGAACTCGACGGCGAGAAGCTCTGGGAGCGACTGGCCGACGAGGAGGGTGAGGGCCCGAGCGTGACGGTCCCGGCCGGCGAGAGCGTCGCGGTCGAGGATAGGGACGAGTGGGCGGGCCGCGACGTGCGCACCATCCCGAAAGAGACCTGCCACGGCTGCCCGCACTTCGCCGACCCGCCGGATCTGGCCTGCACGCACGAGGGCACCGCCATACTGGCGATGACCGATTCGGAGCACTTCCGAGTGGTCGACTGTCCGATGGTGGGCGAGGAGGAGGATATCGGCTCCATCGCGGTCGACGGTGACGCAGCGAGCGACGGCGGTGCTGGCGCTGTCGGCGGTGAGCACGGGACCGACGTGGTCGACACCGTCGACGCCGCCGACACCGAGTGAGCGATCCGACGTGGGCGGTTCGATGCGCGCTGGTTCTGCTGGCGGACCGTTCTGGAGCGGGTCGAGCCCGTCGCTGCCACCGTCAGAATTAAGTGAGTGTGTAAAACAGACTTTACTGTAAAGCGTGCTTTACGGGAAGGGGAAAGTTACGTTCACCGTCCAGCCATGACCGGAAACACCACGTCCGAACCGAATTTACTCGCGAGGAAGCGCACGTACAAACGTCTGATGTTCGGCGTCCTGCTCGGCGGTGTGGGCCTCGCCCTACTTCTCAGGGAGGTGCTAGGCTACCCGTTGATCAGCGAAGCCGTCTACTGGCTCGGCATCGTCGGATTCTTCGCTATCGGGTTCGGCACCTCGCTGACGCTGTTCGACGAACGCGACCGGGCGCTCGAACGGCGCGCAAGTCATCTCACGCTCAACATCATGGCCCCGGTGCTGGCGACCGTGGCGTCGGTCGGACGCCTCCTCCCAAGACTGACCGACTACGCGCTCCCCGCCGAAATATGGCCCGCGCTGTACGGCGTTATCGCAGTGTATGCAGTATTCGGCATCTCCTACACCGTGCTCCGGTACCAGGCATGAACAACGAACTGCGACGCCACCGGGAGCGGACGGACATGAGTCAGGCCGACCTCGCCGCCGCGGTCGACGTCTCGCGCCAGACGATCAACGCCATCGAGCGCGAGCGCTACGACCCCTCGCTCGAACTGGCTTTCGAACTGGCCGCCCACTTCGACTGCCGGATAGAGGACCTGTTCGACCCGGAACGCGAAGCGAACGGCGGGGCGTGATGTACGGGGTTCCGGCGATGCGGACGAGTCGATTCTGAGTTTAGCAACAACTGACCGAGATCAGACGTGATGCGCTCGGTGCTCCGTTCAGGCCCGGCGCGCGCGAGGGCTGCGTGAGGGAATCGAGCGCAGGCTCGGCAGTCGCAGCCCGCGCAGGAGCAACGCGACGAGCAGGACCGTCTGCCGGTGCGAGGGAGAGAGAGGAGGCTGGGGAGGACGAGGTCGCGGGTCTCATACGTCGAGGCAGAAGCGAGCTCCTCGCCGTAACCTCCCGTGCTTGCGAACAATTCCGGAACGTACTCGTCAGACCTTCCCTCCACACGCCCGGCTAAAATATATTTTAGCTAACACTTTTTGTGGCGTAGCTCCTACCGACTGTCGATGCCCAATCCCAACCCCCAACCGGCGCACGGCTCGCCGAATCGCGGCGGAGCGACCCTCAACGAAGAACCCGAACTCACGAAGACCGGGACGACCACCGTCGCGCTCGCGGCGAGCGACGGCGCGGTCGTGATGGCCGACCGGCGAGCGAGCGCGGGCGGCCGGTTCGTCACCAGCAAGGACACCCGGAAGATAGAGCAGGTCCACCCGGCGGGAGCCGTCGCGCTCTCTGGTGCGGTCGGCGAAATCCAGGCGTACACCCGCCGCCTCGCCGCGCAGGCCGACCAGTACGAAGTCCGGCGGGGCGACCCGCCGACGATGCACGCGTTCGCCACGTTCGCGGGCAACCTCCTCCGGAGCGGCCAGTTCCGGATGGTCAGACCGCTCCTTGCCGGCGTCGACGCCGACGGCTCGCACGTGTACGGCATGGACGGCGCGGGCGGGGTCACCGAAGTGCCCTACGACGCGAAGGGCAGCGGGACCCAGTTCGCGCTGGGTGTGCTCGAACGCGAGTACCGCCCCGACCTGACCGTCGCGGACGCGACCCCCGCCGCCGCCCGCGCGGTCGAGAGCGCAATCGAGCGCGACACCGCCAGCGGGAACGGCGTCACCGTCGCGCGGATTTCGACCGACGGCGTGACCATCGACGCTCACGACGACCCGGCGGAACTGTACGAGGGTGCGCCATCGGCCGAAGGGACTGACGGCGTGAACTCGTCCGAGGAAACGGACGGTGCGAACCCGTCCGAGGAGGTGGCCTGATGCAGGGCGACCAGCAGGCGTACGACCGCGGGACGAGCATCTTCTCGCCCGACGGCCGGCTGTATCAGGTCGAGTACGCCCGCGAGGCGGTCGAGCGCGGGAGCCCGAGCGTCGGCGTCCGGACCGCCGAGGGCGTGGTCCTCGCGGCCCGCCGGCGGGTCCGCTCCTCGCTGATGGACCCCGCGAGCGTCGAGAAGCTCCATCAGGTCGACGACCACCTCGGCGTCGCGTCGGCGGGCAACGCGGCCGACGCCCGCAAGCTCGTGGCGTTCGCTCGCGAGACCGCCCAGCGCGACCGATTGACCTACGACGAGTCGATGGGCGTCGAGACGCTGACGAAGGAAGTCGCAGACCACGTCCAGGAGTACACCCAGACCGGCGGCGCGCGGCCGTTCGGGACCGCGCTGCTGGTCGGCGGGGTGACCGGCGCGGGCATCGACGGGTCGGGCGACGGCCGGCCCGTCCTCTACGAGACCGACCCCTCCGGCACGCCCTCCGCGTGGGATGCCGCGGCGGTCGGCCGCGACAGCGGGGTCATCCGGGAGTTCCTCGAAGCCGAGTACACCGCGGGGCTCGACCTCGATTCGGGCGTCGACCTCGCGCTGGAAGCGCTGGCGGCCCCAGACGAGGCGACCTTCGCGCCAGCGGACGTGGCGGTCGCGACGATCCGAGTCGAGGAATCGGCCGGCTATCGCGACCTGCCGGCCGAGGAGCGCCGGGCGGCGCTCGACTCGCTCGGCTTGCTCGGCGATGACGGCCAGCAGGCGTCCTGACGACTCCCCGCTCGGCCGTTCCCGGACATCGAATTACCGGTAGAGGTCGAACCGCTGGAAGACCGCCCCGAGCAGTACCGCGACCGGGATGATTTCGAGTCGGCCAACCCACATATTGACGATCAACATCGCTTTGGCGGTATCGGGCATCCCCGGCCCGGTGATACCGGAGTCCAGTCCGACGTTGCTCTGGGCGCTCATCACGTCGAAGATCACGTACTCTAACGGGTGGGCCGGTGACAAGACGCGGAGGAGAACGGCGACCCCGATCGCGAGGAACGTGAGCCAGAGGACGAACACGACCGTCGCTTCGGTGTACTCGCGTTCGGCCTGTTTCTCACTGAGTCTGCGCTCCCCGAGCTTGAGATACCGAATCGCATTGTCTGGGAGGAACACGCCGCGTATCTGCCAGACCGTCCCCTTGACGAGCGTGATCACCCGAATCAGCTTGAGCCCGCTCACCGTCGAACCGGCCGCTGCGCCGGTGAGCATGCCCAGACACGCCAGCAGCGTCGCGCCAGCGCTCCAGACCTGCTCGGTCCCGCCGCCGATCGTCGCGCTCCCGAAGCCGGTGTTCGAGGTCGCGGAGACGAACTGGAACAGACTCACCCGGAACGTCTCCTCCAGCGTCGCGTACTGCCCGTTGGCGTACAGAATACCGGTCAATCCGAGTGACCCAACCGTGAACCAGATGAACACCCACCGCGTCTGGAGGTCCGCGTAGAGGTTCCGTAGCTCACCCTTGAATATCAGGTAGTGGATGGGGAACGCGATACTCCCCGCGACCATTATCGGGACCGTCGCGTACTCGATCAGTGGGCTACCGTAGTGCCCGATAGAGTCCGCGTGGACGGAGAACCCTCCCGTCGCAATCCCGGTCATGCCGTGATTGATCGCGTCCCAGAGCGGCGTTCCGGCGAGGACTAACAGGACGATAGAGCCGACGGTGAGTCCCACGAAGAGCTTCCAGATCTCCTGGACCGTCGTCACGATGCTCGGATGGATCTTCTCGGACCGAGCTTCGCTCTCGTAGAGCGTGTACGACCCGCTGCGCCCGCCCCGTCGCAGGATAGCGACGGTCAGCACGATCACGCCGACGCCACCGACCCATTCGATGAACGACCGCCACCAGTGGAGGGATCGGGGCAGTTTCTCCTCGACGGCGGCCATCGTGAGCCCGGTCCCGGTGAACCCGCTCATGCTCTCGAACACAGCGTCGAGCGGGTGGAGAAACACCGCCGTCGTCGCGTCCATCGGTGGGGTGTTCGTCCATGCGGGGAGTGGGTCGACCTGAATCGTCCACGCGACGAGGAGGAACGGCAGCCCACCGAGGAGGCCGGTAAGCGCCCACGCGGTCGCGGCGGTTACCATCGCCTCGCGTTTTTCGGGCGGGTCGGCGTCGCGGTATAGCCGGACGAGTCCAGTCCCGAGTCCGGCCACGACGACCGCGGAGACGACGAAGGCGGGGATCGCGTAGAACTCGCCGTTCACAGCCGCTACGACGATGGACGCCACCATCATCAAGGAGACGGCCTGAACGATGCGACCGACGTCATGTCCGACAGCGTTCGTATCTACTCTCATCGTGGATAGCAGTGTGTAGGTCTCAAATATAGGTAATTTGGAATTTAACTGTCGTCGTCAATCGCTTCGATACCTCGCTTCCATCGGTAGTAGAGCGAACGCATAACGCGATCCGGATCCCGTGACAGGAGTACTGTCACCTCGCTCAGTTCCGAAAGCGTCTGCTGTACCGATCCAAAGACGAACTGTTCTAACCGGGATTTATTCTCGGGCATCCCTATCGACGTGAAGTCGTGTGCCTTCGCTTCCTGTACGATCTCTTCAGTCGTGTCGGAAGCCTCCCTCAGTTCCGTTTCGACCGTCACGTCAGAACCGAGCACGTATTCGGCGAACGTCAGCAGGTCCTCGCCTTCGGTCGTCGCTCGGTCGGATCCATCGGGTGAGATAACGTGGAGAACGGTGATCGAAGCGTCCGTAGCGCGTGCTACTGCGCGTGCTGCTTCCGTCGCGAGAGCGGAATGCGGGCCTGTCCCAACGGGGAGGAGTATCGAGTCTATCGTTTCCGCGTCGGACTGTGCGAGTGAAGCGACGGTGTGTTCCTCGACGTCTGGAACGTACAGCGCGTTCTCTCCTCGTTTCACGCCCAGATTTTCGACGAACACGTCACATTCGGCGTCGGCCAGTACGGTGTCAATCGTACTTCGATTGAGTACCTCACCTCCGTCGATGCCTGCGTCGCGTAGCAGCAATACCGCAGTCTCGTTCCCATCACCGATGACGTCGAGTATCCCCTCCGTAGTATCCGTCACGACGCGAACGACAGCGCTGGTCGGGACGCTCGAATCGAGATTCTGAGCCACGTCTGCTACCCGTGCTAACTGTGCTCGTCGTTCTTCGACGACCTCGACGACAGTTTCCGTGTCGGGGTCAGCCGGCTGGTCCGTTCGGACGTACTTCCGAACCGCTTCGAGCGATGCTTCGTTCGTAACTGTCTCGATGCCGAGCAGGAGGACCCGACCCTCGTTATCTGCTGCAAGTGCAGTTGCCGTCCGGAGGAACTGTCGAGCGTCGATTGCCATACTCGAATCGTGCACCGCGTCGGTGATGGGAACGACGACGGTGTACTCCGGTGTGTGAACGAGCGGTCCGCTACGAAGGTACGAATCGTCCTTCGCACTGGCGGATTCGCGTTGGACTGCGATTCGAACATCCGAGCGCTCGGAGTCGCCCGGCATCGTTACGGCCCCGTGAAGGCGTCCGTAATCCGGCTCGTTGCCCCGTTTCTCGCGAAAATCGTGACGACGTCACCCGCCTGAATGTCCGTCTCTCCCTGCGGGATGAGCATCTCGCCGTCCCGAACGATGGCCACAATAATCGTCTCCTCGGGTAGCAGGTCTTCCCTATCGGCTTCGATGAGGGTGAGGCCCCCTATCGGAGCGCCGTCGTCGACCGTGGTCTCGAATATTTCGGCTCCGCTAGCGATCGGCATGAAGTCCTGGATCGTCGGGTGTTGGACGGCTCGGTAGAGGTACTGGCCGTTGAGTTGGTGCGGGCTCTCGACGATGTTCACTCCGAGATCCTCGAACAGTTCGATGTGATCGGGATCGTTGATCGAACTCACGAGCGTCTCGACCCCGTACTGCTTTCCGAACATGGAGATCATGAGGTTCACCGAATCGCTCCCAGTCGTCGAGATGAGCGCGTCGGCCTCCTCGACGCCGGCTTCGAGCAGGATCTCGTTCGACGCCGCGTCGGCGTTGATGACCAGACAGTCGGCGGCGGCGCTCACCTCCTCGGCGAGTTCCGCATCGCGTTCGATGACGACGACTTCGTGGTCGTCTTGAGTGGCTAGGTCGATGACTGTGCTTCCGGTGCGGCCTGCGCCGATGATGATTACGTACATTGGTTGTTGGTTGTGGCGGTAGTAGTTAGCTCCCGATGCGTTCGAGTGATGCCGACACTGTCGGGCGGATCAGGAACGTCGAGTGCGGGAGTGCGAGGCGTACTTCGGTGAACCATGTTTCTACCTCCGGACGATACTGTTGATCAGGACGAGGACGGGGATGATCTCGAGCCGCCCCATCCACATCTGGACGATGAACAGTAGTTCCGCGACGACCGGTATATTCGGACCCGTGATCCCCGAGGAGAGCCCAACGGTTCCCTGTGCAGTCGCGACCTCGAAGATGGCGTCCGCGAGGGTGAACTCCGAAGGAAGCACTGCCAACAGCACGAACAACGATAGGACCAGGAGCACGAGATACGCGAACGCGAACGTCGTCGCAGCGCGAATCTCGTCGTTGGCCTCGTCTCGCTTGAAGATCCGCTGTCCGATCCGGAGGTCCTCGATTGCGTGCCCGGGGAGGAACGCCCGCGAAACCTCCCAGCTGATCCCCCGCGCGATGATGTAGCCACGCAGAATCTTGATCCCGCCGACCGTCGCGCCTGCGCACCCGCCGAGTAGCATCGCACCGAACACGATGAACATGACCGCCCCGTCGTTCCAGTCACCGATTGCAGACGTCTGCCAGCCGGTGGTCGTCTGCGCGCTGATGAACTGGAACAGGCCGTCGCGGAACGCCTGACTCGTCGCCACTCGTCCGACGTACCCGATCGGGTCACCGTTGTAGGGGACGCCGACCCAGCGAGCGAGAAACGCCGACAGGCCGAGCGCGCCGACGACGAACATGCCGAAGAGCACTCTGACCTGCGGGTCCCGCGTGAACTCCCGGAGGTCACGCTCGGAGACTGCCCCGTAGTACACCGGAATCGAGATCGCGCCCGTGATCATCGCCGGGATGTGGACCACCTCCATCGCGTAGGAGCCGTAGCCGGCGATCGAATCGTCGAGGGTACTGAACCCGCCGGTGGACTGCCCGGTCATCGCGTGATTGACCGCGTCGAAGATCGTCTGCTCGATGCCGTAGCCGGGGTTGACGAGGAACGTCGCCGCTGCGAGGTAGACGGCGACCAGGGCGGTGATCCCGACGTAGAGTTTCCAGATCGCGCGCGCGGTTCCCGCGATGCTCGGCCGCAACTTCTCGTTGCGCCCCTCGGACTGGTACAGCGAGATTCCCGCGGTGCCGTGTGGCTGGCGGAGGATCGCGAGCGAGAGGACGATCATCCCTGCGCCGCCGATCCACTGTATCTGCGAGCGGTACCAGAGGAATCCGTGGCCCACCGAGGGTTCGTGGACGCTCATGGTCAGGCCGGTGGTGGTGTACCCGCTCATGCTCTCGAAGAACGCGTGGACCGGGTTCTGGAAGTTGAGGAGGCTCGACTGATAGGTCGCGCCCGCGGGAACGAATGATTCGAGGACGGCCGGTGGCGTGACGTACGCCGCGATGATGAACGGGAGCGCGCCGAACGCTGCGGTGACGAGCCACCCGAGCGCCGCGACGATCATCGCGTGGTGGCGTTGCGGTTCGGGAGCGTCCTCACACAGCCTGTAGGCGGCCCCGCCAGCGAGCGCGGTGATTCCGCCGCCGATCAGGAACGCAACTGCGCTGTACCACTCCTGATAGAGCAGCGAGACGAGTAGCGGGACCGCCATCAGTCCCCCGATGAGGACTTGTAGCGCTCCGATGTCTCTGAGGACCGTTTTCGCGGCGGTCACGAAGCCGGGGCGGCCGACGGACGTGTTAGACATAGTATTTATCTCTCCGTTATTGATTACACGGTCTGGTCTTCGTAGTGTCCGAAGATGTCCGTGAGACTCGGGTCCGCTCCAGTCGCGGAATAGACGGTCAACAGATCGTTCGCTTCGATTTGCGTATTTCCTCGCGGCGTCAGTGGCCTGTCTTCGCCCTCCCGTTCGATGGCGACGATCAGGACGTCGTCCGAGAGGAGGTCTTCCCTCCCTACTTCAGTGAGGGTCTTGCCAGCAATTGGTGCGTTCTCCGTTACCGTTATCTCGAAGACTTCCGCTTCGTTGCCGATCCGCATGTAATCGACGATAGCTGGCCTAGCGACCGCCCGATAGAGATACCCCGCGATGAGCTGTTGGGGATTTTCGATCGTGTTCACCCCGATCTGCCGGAAGAGGTTCATGTGCTCTGCACTGTGAACCACCGACGTGATCGCCGGAATATCGAACTCCTCCGCGAGCAAACAGACCATGACGTTCGTGGCGTCTTGGTCGGTCGTCGAGATAATTGCGTCAGCCCGCTCGGCCCCGGCATCGTCGAGCGTTTCTTTCGTGGTAGCGTCCGCATTGAGCACCAAACAGTCGTACTCACTGGCGATCTCGTCAGCTTTCTGCGTGTTTCGCTCGATGACCACTACCTCGTTTCCGGAACGAGTCGCGATGTCGATGAGGGGCGTACCAATGTCGCCCGCTCCAACGATGATAATGTACATGTATAGTTTGAATTATGGTGTTTGATCTCCGCTTGCGTAGCCGATCAGTTACCTTCGGAGTCATCGTACACCTTCCCGAGGTAGTGCCATCGGTACTTGCCATTCCCACCGTCGATCTCGGGTTCCCAGTTGACCCTGTAGGCGAACGGTCCGCGTGCTTGACCCGTTTCGTCCGGACGTTCGACGACGACGATCGTGTAGCCGTCGTGGTCTTCCACGCGAACGAGTTCTTCCCCGCGTCGGGATTCGATTGCATCCGTGAGGGGCGGATGCTCTCGGAGGAGTTGCTGGGCGTAATGGATGATATCCCTGAGTTGGCCGTCACTGCTGTCTTCGAGTCCAGCGATGACTCGTTCAGGGACGTTTTCAGGGGGGTTCGTATCCGATGATGTCATACGTTGAGGTGGGCCATTGGCGGTACTAGTCGCGCTACGCGGACTCCGATGGCCGGCGAAGCGATTTTTCGAGCGATATGTTTACTATCACTGAATCTGTCCACTTCACCCTGAATTTCCGCTCCACTATAAATATTGGTATCTCATTTCGTTCGGGGAAATCTAGCGCCCCTCAATTTTTGAATTGCAAATCGAGTCACCAGTCGAACAGTGATACGCGTGCGAAAGGCGGTTCCGTCGACCGATTCCGAGAAGTTCGGATGTGGTGCCTTGGTCCGAGGAGTAATCTCCGTGACCATGCTCTCGTCACTACTCTCGGCATCACCGCCGGGTATCGCGACCGTCGCGATCCGTCTTTTAGGACAGATTTACAGGGAAGGCCTTTACTTGTCCCACTCGTAATTCCGCTATGGCTCACCGCGTCGACGAGATCGACAAACGAATCCTCTATTATCTGGCGCTGGACGCTCGGAACACGGCGACGTCGGATATCGCCGAGGAGATGGAAGTGACACCGGCGACGATCCGGAATCGGATCAAACAGCTCGAAGAGCAGGGCATCCTTCGAGGGTATCTCGCAGACATCGATTACAAATCCGTCGAAGGATTCGTCACCTATCAGTTTCGCTGTACGGCCTCCATCCCGGACCGAGCCCGACTGGCTCAGTCGGCCCTCGAGATTTCCGGCGTCGTAACCGTTCGGGAACTGATGTCCGGATCTGCGAACTTGGAGATCACGGTCGTCGGAGCCGACACCGACGACATCAACCAGATCGCGGGCGAACTCTCGGACTTGGACCTCGAGATCGAAGAAGAGAGCGTCGTCGAAGGCACGTACCACACGCCGTACAACCCGTTCGGCCCGGAGAAGGTGCCGAAGGGGCCGTCGTTGACGGACTTCATGAGTTTGGCCGGGGACGCGGAGGTCGTCGAATTCACGGTTTCGGAGGGGGCCGAGATCGCGGGTCTGACTATCGAACAGGCGGTCGACCGGGACCTGTTGGCCGACGAGATGCTCGTCGTCGGCATCGAACGCGACGGGGATGTCCTCACTCCCAAGGGTGAAACCGTAATTCAAACCGGAGACGTGGTTTCCCTGTTCTCGAAGGCACCCTTGGCGAAGAATTCGTTGGAGGTATTCGGGACGCAGTGAGAGTGTCGGACTGAGCACGCCGGAACCGCTGTCGATTCCCAGCGGCACATCGTGTTTGACGCTCCATCTGCCGTCGGATGCTCCTGGTTATCCTGAATCGCTGTCAAGTCATCTCGTACGTCGGAACTGGCGAGAGGTACGCCAGCTCCCGATTATGAACGTCTGCGAACACCTGATTTACGTAGAATCCTCGGTCGAACAATCACCGTGTCCAAATCGACGAACCGCTCGGCACTGTCCAGTAGTCAGCTCACCGGAGCGGCTTTCGAGTACGACGGGAGAACCGTCAGGCTCCCACGCGGAGTCCTCTTTGCCCGACTCGCTACCGAGGGCAATCGGTGCGTGGTCTCCGACCAGCGTGATGGTCGCGTACTTGTACCCTCGCTTGTACTCGCCGTCTTTCTCGTACCCGCTCTCCATCTTCGGCTAATCTGGCTTGGCGACGCCTGCCTTCTTCTTCCCACAGCCAGACGTGGGACTGCTCGTGTGTGATGTCGATAGCTGCAATCGTCTCTCAGAGTCTGGGAGTAGCACTTGTAAACGACCAGAAACGGCAGTAACGCACCACAGCGTGCTACTCCAGCGACTTGGGAATAACCGGTGAATCTAAAGCCATCGCGCCGAAAGAATCGAATACTGCAAAATACGCTGTCAACGAAGTGCCACAGCACATCTACGATACACCACCTGAAATGACCGAGCAAAATGTTGAGCAGAATCGGCTATCACTAATCCCGTCGGAGAACTTATTCCCAAATTCATCTACTGAAATCGATCGGCGGTCGTCCGAGGAACTCGACGAACCCGGCCTCCCGACGGTGTTGAAATCCCTCGACGACGATAAATGTCGAACCATACTCTCGCTACTGGCCGACCCGAAATCTGCCAGCGAACTCTGTGAGGAGTGCGGTCTCTCACGTTCGACGGTGTATCGGAAGCTCGACTTGCTCCGTGAATCGATGCTCGTCCGTGAATACACCGAGGTTCGGCATGACGGACCCAACGCGACTCTCTACGAACGCGATTTTACTGATATCTCAATCAGCGTCACCGATGACGAGTTCACGATAGAGGTATCCCGACCCGAAGAAGACCCAGAAGACCGCATGGCAACGTTCTGGTCTGCAATGAAGGAGGAATCAAAATGAACCTCTCTATCGTGTTACTCGGCGTCGTGAAGATCACTGCACTCGTTCTCGGGGGAATTGTGTCTCTGATGGCGTACAGAGCTTATAATCGCACCCGAATCGCGGGCCTCCAGTTCTTTGCGATAGGATTAGCAGTCATCACACTTGGAACGTTTCTCGTTGGAGTCTTCCATCACATCGGAGGAGCGTCCACTATCACCGGGATGACTCTCGAGAGTGTGATCATCAGCATTGGATTCGTCGTGATGATATACGGGCTCAACCAGACGTAGAATCAGGTCTGTCGTCGCCGACGGTCGCTACGCCAGTCGGAACGTTTGAAGCTACGACTGGTTCTCCCACATCTTGGGACACTTCCATCGCTTCTTATCAACCCCCATCGAAATGCGCATATGTACACGTCCGATACAGAACGCAGTCAATTAGACATCCTATGCTCTGGCATAGCCGGGGGTGTCGGTAATCGATGAAGCGAAGCCCTACTTCTGCGTACGCGGATCTCCTCGCATCGCGGAGCAGATTGATAATCGTACTGTTGCTCGTCATCAGTGCCGTCGTTGGTGCTGGCGCGATTGTCGGCACCACTGAGGAAGGCCAGATCGGTCAAGCCGGTATCGATTCTCCGGAACAGGCGGCACTTGACCGTATCGAAGCGACGTACGAGACGAACGATGCAGTTGTTGCACAGGTTGTTATCAGGGACGAGGGAGGGGACGTTCTCACCCGCGAATCGTTACTTAAAACTCTCCGTCTTCAGCAGGAACTCCGAGAAAACGAATCGGTCAATGCGACACTTCGTGACGGAACGGGGATGGTCGGCATCGAGAATATCGTTGCGAACGTTGCGTACGCACACCAACAGCGTAGCGGTTCGTCAACTAACGCCAGTGATTCTGGAAACAGTACGTCGATGGCAAGACAGGGTCAGCCGTCAGCACCGACACTCGACCAGCAGATCACAGCACTTGCATCCAGCACCGACGAGGAAGTCGAAACGTATCTCAGCCGAATCCTCGGCCACGACGCGTCTGTTCCCGGCAACGAGCCAACTCAATTTCTGCCGACGGATTACGAACCAGGGACGACGAGTGCAGACGCGAGAACGACTCTCGTCTTTCAGCAGAGTCCGAGCAGTTCGACTACGACCACCGAATCGGTGAACGATGCACAGCTGGTCATCAGTTCTCTCGTCGAGAAGCGCTTCGACGATGCGTTCGTGTTCGGGCAGGGTCTCATCGATGCGGAATCCTCGCAGGCCATCGGCGACACGTTCATCATCATCACGCCCGTCGCAATCGTTCTCTTGCTCACCGTCCTCACGATTGCCTACCGCGACCTCGTCGACGTTCTCGTGAGTATATTCGGCGTGGCCGTCGTGTTGGTGTGGTACGCTGGCATACAGGGGTGGCTCGAGATTCCGTCGAATTCGACCCTGATCGCCGTTCCGTTCTTGCTTATCGGCCTCAGTATCGACTATTCGCTTCACGTCGTCATGCGCTACCGCGAAGCCCGAGAGGGGTCGCTCGACACCGACGATGAGAACGTCGGTCGACGAGATCCCGCGACAGCGATGCGTCTCGGAATCGTTGGGGTCGTTCTCGCCCTCGCTACCGCCGCCTTTTCGACGGCTGTCGGGTTCCTCTCGAACTACGTCAGTCCGCTGGGCTCAATTCGGGATTTCGCCATCCTGAGTGGTGTGGGAATCGTCGCCATCTTCGTCGTTTTCGCCGCGCTTGTCCCAGCTGTCAAACTCGAACTCGAACGGTTTTTCGACCGCCGTGGCCGCGACCGGCATACCTCCGCCGTCGGCGTCGGTTCGGGCCGGTTGAACCGTGTTCTCTCGGGTACCGCTACGCTTGCCCGGCGAGCCCCCCTCGTCGTCATCGTTCTCTCGTTACTCCTCGCCTCCGCAGGGACGTACGGCGCGACAAGTATCGACACCGAGTTCAACCAAGCCGATTTCATCCCGCAGGATGCGCCGTCGTGGATGGAGTCTCTCCCGGAACCGTTCGCACCCGGTGCGTACGAGGTGAGTGAGAACCTTGCGTACCTCAGTGACAATTTCCGCCAACGTGGAGAGGGATCAGAAGGCCAGATATTGATACGCGGGAACGTGACCGCACCAGCACTCCTTACCGCGACCGACGATGTGGTCCGCAATACGAACCGCAGCGGGACAGTCGTCGTCGGTTCCGATGGACGAGCAGCTATCGAAAGTCCAACGTCCGTCCTTCGAGCTGTCGCTTCGGAAAATCAAACGGTAGCGGATGCAATTGCGGCCCGTGACGTAGATGGTGACGGCCTCCCGGACAGAGATGTCGCGGCGGTCTATGACCTGCTGTTCGATACTGCTCCCGAACGAGCATCGTCGGTTCTCTATCGTGCCGAGAACGGGTCATACGAATCTGCACGGCTAATTGTCGGCGTGCAGGGCGACGCCTCGGCTCAGTCGGTCGCAAGGGACGTACGAGACATTTCCTCGACCATTGTACAGGACGTCCCAGTACGAGCTGTTGCAACGGGTGGTCCGGTCATCACTGCCGTCGTCCAAAGTGCGCTGTTCGAAACGCTCGTCGAAGGATTTGCTATCACCCTTGGAGTCATTCTTGTCCTTCTTGTCGGTATGTACTGGTGGCGGTACCGCGCGCCGGGGCTGGGTGTCGTGACGCTCGCGCCCGTGCTGATCGCACTCGCGTGGTTGCTCGGTACCATGTCCATGCTCGATATCCCATTCAACAGCGAGACCGTCGTGATCACGAGCCTAGCGATTGGTCTCGGCGTGGATTACAGCATTCACGTCAGTGAGCGGTTCGTCGACGAACGCGCTCGCCACGATTCGCTCGCCGAAACACTGGCAACAGCACTCGAAGGAACTGGTGGTGCATTGCTCGGAAGTGCAGTGACGACTGCGGCAGGCTTTGGGGTGCTCGCACTGGCGCTGTCACCCCCGCTCCAACGCTTCGGCATCGTCACTGGGTTGAGTATCGTCTACGCGTTCATAGCGTGCGTGACGGTACTTCCGTGCCTGCTCGTGGTTCGGGAGCGCGTGCTCACACGAGTGGCCTGAGCATCTCCTTGGGTCGCACACGCGTTCTTCTTTCCACGCGAGACTGTAGTTTCTCAGCCGGGTCGATTACGTTGCGATTCAGCGACCAATCTGAAGTGAAGCCGATTGTGCACACCTGCTCACGGGTGATGCACGAGGAACTATCTACTCCGTTCCTGTGTCGAAGTTGACGCGAGCACCTGTTGATTCCCGTCTGCAGGATTCATGTTGGAATGGTGGCGATTCGTAGGAATCCAAATGCAGGATCTGTGCGAGCGGTCTCGTACTGATTTGCTATCGCGATAAATAGTTTATCTGAACGGCGTCAGACGCTCGTCTTGCTCGTTCGGATGAGTCAGAACGGGATAGTCGAGCAGGCTGAGAACGAAAAATCGGAACTCTGCCGACTTACGATGCTGGTCGAACCTCGCTCGCGTCGCGCCGCCGGGTCGCGGCCACCGAGCAGTCGCCGGCGACGAACAGCCCCAGCACCTCCTCGCCCAACGCGACGCTCACGCGGACGCACCACGGGTCCTCGGAGACGACGGTCTCGCGCCACTCGCTCCCGACGTTCCAGATCGGCCGGTCGCGGACGTTGCGCTGGTGGTCGTGGAAGAACGCGATCACGGCGGGGTGTTCGAGCACCGCGAGGGTGACTGGACAGTGGAGCCGACAGCCACACTGCGCGCAGTCGAGGCGGACCTGCGCGCGGTCGGCCTCGGCGTCGGGCAGTCGCTCGGTCACCGACTCGGGCGGGCGCGCCAGCGAGGCGTCCATCGTGGCGGCGCACTCCGGGCAGATTCCATCGGACATCGTGGAGAGCCGGTGGCGGTGGTGGCGGTCGAACGCGTCGAGCAGGTGCGCGGGGTCCCGATCCCGGCGCGCGCTCGGCGGGAACGGCAGGGTCAGCACGGTGCGCTCGCAGTCCGCGCAGGCGACCGCGACGTAGTTGGCCTCGCAGGTGGCCGCGAGCGCGCCGTCCTCGCAGAGCGGGCACGGGTCACCGGTCGGCACGGGACCGAACGACACGCGCTCGGTGTACGTGCCCGCGAGGATGGCCCGCGCGACCTGTAGCCCGGCGTAGGTCAGCGCGTAGCGGTCGCCCTCCTCGCCGGTCTTGTGGAGGAAACTATCCGTGAGCTGTCGCAGGTGGTAGGCGAACCCGGCCGTGGTGTCGGCGGGGCTGGCCTCGAACAGCTCGGAGAAAGTCATCGTTCGACCGGATACGTCGTGGTCGTCGGTCGCGTCGTCACTCTCTTCGGATTCGGCGTCGACGAGCGCGCGGAGGACGGCCATCCGGACCTCGTTGCCCAGCGCCTCGAACGCGTCGCTCGGGTCGCCGGATTCGACTTCGGGGTCCGGAAGCGTGATTTCGGGGTCGGCGATTTCGACTTCGGGTTCCGCGAGTTCGACTTCCGAGTCGGAATTTGCGGAGTCGGCAGGTTCGACGTAGGAGTGTGCAGATTCGTCGGCCTCCGACGGTTTGGAGACGCTCGCCTCCTGGGGTGTCGCGTCCGTAGGTGGCGCATCTGCGGTTGTCGCGCCCCCGGCGTCGCCCGCGTCTTCCGTGCCAACGTCGCTCATGGGGCAGTAGTCGGGGGTCGCGATTTATAAGCCCTCGGACGATGTCGGGTCTCGCCTGTAACTGGTCTGCTTGAATATTTCGTCTACAAGAGTCTGTGCTGGCTAATCTTCTCAACTGGCGCGCTAACTGATCTCCCGACCGGCGCGTGCTGGCGCGAGTTTATCTCGCGCGCGTTGCTCGCGCGCGCCGGGTTTCGAGGTTTGGGATCGGTGCAACAGAGGACTGCGAAATCGGTACAAGTTCGATGCCGGAAATCGAGGCAAATACTCCAACGAGAAGAATCGACGTTCCGAAGCGCTACTCCACGTACTCGTAGGTGCGCTCGTTCATCCGACCGCGACCCGTGAACACGAACTCGCTCTCGGGAATGGTGAAGTCCTCCAGCTCGACGCTCTTGTCGTGGTTGTGCCGGTCGTGGACGTTCTCGTACTCCGCGAACGAGAGGTCGTAGCGGTCGTCGATCTGCTCGTCGACGTTGAGCTGGTCGATCTCCTCTTTCCAGCCGTCCCGGACCGTCTCGGCGTGGACCTCCGCCTGTGCGCCCGAACCGTACGAGCCGACGCCCAGCACCTCGCCAGCGAGGTCGCGGCCGTCCTCCGCGGCGCGCTTGAGCGCGGCGGCGCGGGCGATGTGGACCGAGCCAGTGTACCAGTTGCCGACCTCGCGGGAGATGTCCAGCGTCGGCTCGATGGCGGCGTCGTACCACTCCTGATACGCCGCGGTCGAGCCCAGCGCGTCCATGTGCTCGCGGATGGCCTCCTTGTAGGCCTCCCGATCCTCGTAGTCCTCTTCGCGGGGCTGGAACCCGATCTCCTCGGCGAGATCCTCCTCGATGGGCGTGTCGCGGATCATGTGCCGGTAGGCCAGCACTGCGGCCTTCCGGACCATCCCGGGGAACGGCGTGTGGAACGGCACGTACGCGAAGTCGTCGGGGTGGGAGGCTCCCGCGACCGACTCGTAGTCTTCGAGTGCCTCGCGCATCCGGGCGAGGTACACTTGCATCGAGCGCTTGCCGTCGACGCTCGGGAACTGCTGGTTGGGCTTGAGAAAGTCGGTCTCGTCGGCGCTCCCGTACCCCTGCTCGGTCGACAGCGCGACCAGGCTCGGCTCCTCGGTGATGAGCATGGCGACCGCGCCCGCGCCCTGAGTGGCCTCGCCGGGGTCCCCGCGGGCGTACAGCGCGGTGTCTGTCGCGACCACGAGCGCCGACCGGCCGCGATTTCGCCCGGCCTTGATCCAGTTGTACGCGTCGTCCAGACTCTGGGTGCCCGCGATGCAGGCGAACTTTCGCTCGCCCTTGTTGGCGTGGTGGAAGTCACCGTCGTACACCGATTCGAGACAGCCCGCGATGTACGTCGAGACGGGCTTGGAGTTGTCGAACGACGACTCGGTCGCCACGTCGATGCGGCCGATGTCGTCGGGTTTCAGCCCCTTGCGCTCCATCAGCCGGTGGGCGGCGTTCGCGCCCATGGTGACGATGTCCTCGTGTGCGTCGGGGAACGAACTCGCGTGCAGACCCAGCCCCTTCGTGTACTTCTCCGGGTCCTCGCCCTTCTCCGGCGCGAACGTCTCGGCGAGGTCGAGTTTGAGCTTCCCCGTCCAGATCTCGATGGCGTCGATACCGACTGCTGTCATGTCCCCTACTCCGTCGACCACGTATAATATTTTGTCGATGCGGTATTCGTCGAACGTCGAAAGTTAGCTGTTTACGTTCGTGACCCGGACGTAGACCGGCTTCACGGTCCCGTCATCGAACACCAGCGTGGCGACGAGGTCGGCGTCTGCGGAATCGTCGGTCAACTCGTAGGTGAGTTGGATGTCCCCGCCGTTGAACGCGCCCATCTCGACGGTGGCGGTGCTTCCACCTGTCACGACTGCCTCCTGCCCTCGCCCTCGATTACCCTGTCGAGCCAACGCGTAGGTCGTGCCGTCGACCGCGAACGCCTCGTCAAATTTACCGTAGTCCGGCGTCGCGTAGCCGTCGGTCCCGCCCCCGGTTATCCTCACCTCGTCGTCCCCGTTCGGCGTGTCGAGCGTGCCGACCTGTCGGACGCCGGAGTTTCGGCGTCCAGGTGTGGTCAGGTTGAAGTCAGTGATCCGCACGTCGCTCTCGCCGACGTTTTCGATGTCGAACGTGAGGTGGTCACTCTCGCCGGCCGGCGTCGACCCGTCGACCACGCGGATTCGCTCGTCACTCGTCGAGGCGCCGCCGCCCCCGTCACCGTTCGCCTCGTCTTCGACGACCGTCTGATCGACCACGATGCCGTCGTCGTCCTGCACCTGAACGAGCACCTCGTACTGGTCGCCGATGCTGTACCCCGTGTACGAGAGGTTCCCCGAGAGCGTGCCGCCCGTCCGCTCGTCGGTCGCGTACGGGCTGTCGGTGTTGAGGAACAGGACCTCGGTCTCCGAGAACTTCTCGGCGGGGTCGCTGACCTGATAGTCGAGCGCGTACTCGACGTTGTTCGGGTCCAGATCGTACAACGTGGCGGACTGGAGCGTCGGGCTGTCGCCCTCCGTGAGGTCGTCGTTCCCGCTCGGGTCGGTGCCGTCGGCCGGATCGGTCACCGTCCGGGAGTCGACGAGGTTCCCGTCGGTGTCGAACACCTCGATGGAAATCTCGTAGGTGTCGCCGCCGGTGTCTCCGTACTCGTCGGACCAGCCGTAGTCGTCGATGTTCAACCGCGAGTCGCTGCTCGTGTACGTCTGATCGCCGTAGCCAGCGTCGAGGTTCTCGTAGCTCACCCGGACGTAGCCGAAGTTCGCGGTGTTGTCCACGTCGTAGGACACCTCGTACCGGGCCAGCGAGCCGGTCTGACTCTGGTCGACGATGGTCGAAGAGAGCGTGGGATCTGGGCCCGGACCGGGACCTGTTGGCGGATCTTCCACCCGAATCTTGATCGGGTCCACGTCGTCGCCGCTGGCCGCGTACGCCGTGATCGTTCCGTTGGCCTCGGCCACGTCGAGGGTCGTCCCGTTGGTCCCCCCGTCAGTGACGCCCTCGGGCGGCGAGACGCTCCCGAGTGCGGAGTCGTTGACGGCGTAGTCGACCGTCGTCTGCGAGACGGGATTGCCGTCCTCGGTCACGCGCGCCGTGAGGCTCACGCTCGTCCCCTGATTGGCGTTCAGCGTACACGCGGTGAACTCCGCGTCGCAGTCGAGGCCCAGACCGGCGGCGTCGGTCCAGTTCACGTCGTACGTGCGATTCCCACCGCCGCCACCGGCCAGCCCGCTCCCGTCGGCGTTCACCGCGGTCAGGTTGAAGCTCAGGTTGGCGCGCGTGCCGGGCGCGAACGGTCCGCCACCCGGCGGCCCGGCCCCGCTCGGGACCGAGTCCGTGCCCACGCGAACCTCGACCGGCTCGTTCCCGTCGTCGAAGTCGTCGGGCGCGTCGTAGCTGACGGTCACGCGACCCTCGGCGTCGGTGGTCAGGTCGGTGAGCTGGTCGCCGTCCTGTCCCTGCGCGGTGATCAGGTCGTCGGCGAAGTCGCTCACCAGCGTGGCGTTCAGCGTCGCGCCCGAGACGGGGTTGTTGAACCGGTCGCGGACCTCCACGACGAGCTGCTGGCCGCTGTTCTCGGGGACGCTCGCGTTGTTGCCCCGAACGTCGGTGACGTAGTGGGTGCCGGTCGCGCTCACGTCGGTGCCGACGCCCACCTTCGCCAATCGGAGTTCGTACGTCGCGGGTTCGAGTACGACCTCGACCGCGCTCCGGCCGGGAACGGGGTCGACCGCCAGGACGTACCGGTCGTCGCTTCCGGCCCCGTCGATCTGGTCGGCGAGCAGTTCCTCCCACTCGCTGGCCGGGCGCTTTGTCGGCACGACCACCGAGACGGTGGCGGTCTCGTTGCTGACCGTCACGGTCCGGACCGCGGGACTGATCGCCCGGAGGTCGACCGACGCGGTCCCGCTCCCGGCCTCGTCGTAGCTCCCGTTCAGCGCGACGAGCGAGATGGCGTTCCCCTCTATGAGGCGCTGACCGCCGAGGGTGATGTTCGCGCTCTCGAAGCGGTTGTAGAGAACGCCGCCCCGATAGGTGGTCGTCGGCGGGTTCTGATAGACGTGGTAGCCGGGGTCGTAGACCAGCCCGCGCGTCGAGAAGCTCCGCGAGTCGCCGGTCCAGTAGTCGCCGGTCTCGCCCGCGGCCTCGGCGTTCACGATCTTCGCGTTCGCCGGCGGCGTGGTTTCGAGGCTCCCGGCCGGCGGCGGCGGGTTCACGAAGAACGCCCGGACCGGGTAGCGGGTGCCCAGCGCCACCGACGACGAGCCTCCGCTTCCGGAGACTGCAGTCCGGTGGATCTCGTCGCGGAGGTCCTGGAGTTCGCTCTGGACCTGCTGGTTGTGGTCGAACTCCACCTCCTCGTTCTGCTGGGGGACGACCGACGCCTGATACGTCGAGAGAAGCACTATCAGTACTGCGAACAGCAACACGGTCCCGATTTGGACCGTCACACCACGGTCGTCGGTTCGCAGTTGCACTATCCGATTTCTTTCATCCGGGGTAGTTAAAAATAGCGTCTGACCCGTCTGCCGCTGGACTTCTGGGGTACGATAGCGCGAGCGCCCGTTCTTTAAGATTCAAACGCGGGACGAACTCCGCGAGGAAGGCGGCGATTGGTCGGGCGAACGCGGGGTGAAGCGATGGCGGTCGACGCGCTCGTCGTAGACACCTCGGTCGTCAATGAGTAGTTCGTCAAGCTCTCCGCGACCGCAGGATAGCCTTACTCCTCCTCGTCTTCCTCTTCGACGACCTCGGGGTCGCTCATCGCGCTCTGGAGGCTGTCGAGGCCGTTGATCCACTCGGTGACGAGGCCGTACTCCAGTTCCTCGGTCACGGACATGTCCAGTTCCTCGCCGTCGATGATGCGCGTCCCGGCGGCCGCGACCAGTCCGAGCGCCGAGTCGAGGTCCTCGGCCTCCTCGGCCTTGCCAGCCTCGATCACGTACTGCTCGACGTTCGCCTCGTCGGCGGGGCCGTCGGCGACGTACTGCTCGGCCGCGTAGAAGACGCAGACCAGGCTCGTCTGGACGCCGTCGATAAGCATGGCCTTCTCGTCGTCGTCGAACGCCACCTCGTCGAGGACGACCTCGCGGATGTCTTCGAGTTCGTCGAGGGCTTCCTCCTCGTCGATGGCGTCGTCGTCGTACGCAGTGACGATCTTTGCGACCGCGATAGCAACGTCGTCCTGCAGGTTGAGGAGGAGGCGGGCCGAGTCCTCGTCCTCTGGATCGATGTCCTCCTCGCGGATTCGGTCGAGCCAGTTCTGCCAGCGTTCGTCGGAGTAGAATTCCTCCGGGGGCGCGCTCATGTCTTCTCCGAGTGTTGCGCGCCCCATATGCCTTTCTCTTAGGCTCGGCCGGTGGGTACGTCGCTGCGCTCTTACCTGTCCAGCGTCGCCTCGGTGTCGACGCCGTACACGCGCTCGGGCGTCTCGACGTGGGCGTTCCGAATGGCGTCACCGTAGCCCTGCTCGCGCATCCAGCGCACCCGCCGGGGCACCGTCTTCGGACCCATCACCGCTCCCGGGCGGTCGGGGTCGTCCACGAAGTCGGTCTCCATCAGGAACGGCTCGCCGCGCTCGGCCGCCACGTCGAGTCGGTCCTTCTCGCTCATCACGCTCGGGGTCGGCCCGACGAGTTCGCCCCCGGCGTAGTGCTTGACGACCTTCCGGGGGTCGAGCCCCGCCGCCTCGGCCCAGTCGGCGATTTCGGTCAGGTCCTCGCTGGCCTCGGTGTGGAGCTGGACCGCGCAGTCGCGCTCGGCGGCGAGTTCGAGCCCGTGGCGCAGCACTGCGTTCGAGGCCTCCCACACCGGCTCGCTGGTGTCGTAATGTGGGCGACCGGTCTTGAGCGCGAGTGCGTCGTTCGAATCGACGTACTCCGCCGCCACGTCGAGCCCGGCCTGCATCAGCTCGCGGGCTTCGTCGGGCGAGAACCCGCGGTCGTCGACTAACTTCGAGACGAGGCCGGGGTGGACCCCCAGCACGGGCCACGCCCGACCGTCGAGTAGCTCGTTCGCGCGCGCGACCACTTCGAGCGTCGTCTCGAACACCGGTCGGAAGTCCTCGCCCGTCTCGACCTCGTGGCCGAGTAGCCACGACGGTTTGTTCACCACGAGCAGGTGGGTCCCGCCGCTCCGCGCGAAGTCCTTCACCGCTTCGAGGCCGCGACCGTGCTCGGGGTCGAGGTGGAGGTGGTCGTCGAGTACGGGGGTTCCGAGGTCGTCACTCATGCGCGAGGATTGGGTCGTGCAAGGCAAAGTTTCGGCGGTTCGCTCGCGCTGGCCTGTCCTTGCACCCGGCGCGCGTTTGGGCGCGGCGCACGAACGCGCCGCGCCCTGGCGTGCGAGGGACGAGCGAACACAGTGAGCGAGGAGGCTGGGGAGGTCTGAGGATTGCGGTAGCGGTGCAGTCGCGGTAGCGGTGCAGTCGCGGTAGCGGTGCAGTCGCGGTAGCGGTGCAGTCGCGGTAGCGGTGCAGTCGCGGTAGCGGTGCAGTCGCGGTAGCCGTGCAGTCGCGGTAGCGGTGCAGTCGCGGTAGCGGTGCTGTACGGTCACCCTATGCCTCGGCAGTAGCTAGCGTCACGCCGTTGCCGACAGTAGCTAGCGCTCTCGAATCAGAACGAGTTCACAGCGGGGGCGTAGCGGTAGTGTACAGACAGACAACTGGAACTCCACGGACTCGCCCCGAGAGAGTAATTAGACCCCGTGCACACACGTACGCACGTGACTGACGAGAGCGACCCCGACGAATCTGACGGCAACGACTCGGACGCCGACCCGCGAGCGGTCCGGTCGCTCGCCGTCACGGCCGACGACGTGGTGGCGGCGTACGAGGCTCGCCAGCGGGGAACGCGCCGGACCGTCCTCCGAGTGACGCCACCCTTCTCAGGGCGGATGCGCGCGCGACTGCACGAAGCCGGGGTGGAGAGAGCCGAACTGGAGAGCGCGGGAGACGGCGATTCGGACGCTCGGACCGACCTTGACCCGGCGACCGGTACGCTCCACGTCCCGCCGTCGCGGTTCGTCGACGAGGACGCTATTTCATCCTATCCCGACCCCGACGAGACGGAGGACGCACTTCGGGAGAACCCGGACGTCGAATTCTCGGTGGAGCTTCATCGCGAGCGCCACGTCGAGGCGGTCACGGCGTGGCGCGAGTCTGTGGGTGGGGCTATTGTGGATGAGTTGGTCCTCCGGCTGCCGGACGGGACGCACGAGGTCAGGGTGTCGGCGTTAGGAGATTCTGAGGAGTGATTTCGCACGGTTGGTTGCGGTGAGCGGTCGAGTCTTTCGGAACTGAGACCTATCGCGACTGCTCGGCACTGCACCGTGACTCCTGGGCACCGCGACCGCGAACGACGTCGAGTGTGACACGGAGCTCGCTTCTGCTTGCGCACGGCGTGACCGCACCGCGACCGCGGGCCTCGGACCTCCCCAGCCTCCTGCGTTGTCTGCGAACTACGTTCGCAGATCAGCGAGACGCGAAGCGTCTCGCAAGCCTCGGTCGCGTCGCTCCACTGTCTCCAGAAATCGGAGATTTCTGGGATGACGAAAATCTCCGATTTTCGAACCACGCTACTCGTCCCTCGCGCTTGGGCGGGGCGCATGAACGCACCCCGCCAGCGCGCGCCGCGTGGAAAATCGAAACCAGCGCGACCACTGGAGAAATCGCCCCGGTTTTCGCTGAATTGGAAACCCAGAATCGAGAGAACGGCGTCGAGAGGAGCAGAGCGACGAACTCCGGTCGTTCACTCTTCGACAACGTACGCCTCGTGGGCCGCGTTCCGGAGCGCGTCCGACCGGCCGTACTCGCCCGGCGCGAGCGCGACGGTCCGGACGCCGTTGCGCGCGGCCTTCTCCAGCACGGGCTTGAAGTCGGTGTCCCGCGAGGCGATGGCGAGCACGTCGACGCCGTCGCCGAGCGCGAACTCCGTGGCGTCGACCGCCAGTTTCACGTCCACGTCGCCGCTGGTTACCGTGACCTCGTACCCGCGGGCCTCCGCGGCCTGGATCAGCCCCGGCGTGGCGTGCTCGTCGAGGTAGAGCCGCGTCGCGGTGAGCCTGCCCTGCTCGTCGGCGACGGCCCGCACGTCGTCCAGATCCACGTCGAACTCCTCGCGGAGCACGTTCGGGCCGTCCACGAACAGCGCGACGGTCGGCCCGTCGGCGCGGCCGGTAGCGCCGTCGCTGACGGTCGAACCCTCGCCGACCGCCCCCTCCTCGCCCGAACCATCACCGACCGGGTCGTCGCCGAACAGCGAACGCAGCCGTTGCATACCCCGGCGTAGACCCCGTCCCGGTTTAGCGGTGCCGGTCCGGCCCGCGCTGACGATAGGTCGCGACCGACTGCCACCGCCGGCTTCGCCGTCGGAGAAACCGGCAACCGCAGCCGTATCTTTCCGAGCACCTAATCTAATAAATAAATGCCGAGCAGGTTCATTACAGTTAAGATTAAGATTTAAATAACTTCAATTCTTGGTGACTAATGCAGCATGTCAGACGACAGCTCTCAGCGATTCGACCGTCGTACGTTCCTCAAGGCCTCCGGTGCGGTCGGTGCGGCAGCCGCACTCGGTGGCGTAACGGCAGCGACTCCCGGACGCGAACCCGGCCCGAAGAAAGACGAGATCGTCGTCGGCGTCTCCGCCGGTGCTGGTGACGTCGAGGGCACCGTCGCCCAGCACGTCCCCGGCAACGCCGAGATCGTCCACAAGAACGACACCCTCCGGTACGTCTCGGTCAAGTTCCCCGAGAAGGCCGCCGACGTGGCCCGCCAGAACTTCGTCGAGGCCGTCACGAAGAAGGAGGGCATCAAGTACGCCGAGCCCAACGCGACCTATCACGCGCTGGCCACCCCGAACGACCCGCAGTTCGGCAGCCAGTACGCGCCCCAGCAGGTCGAGGCTCCCGCCGCGTGGGACACCACGCAGGGTGACTCGAACGTCACCATCGCGGTCGTGGACACCGGCGCGCAGTACGACCACCCGGACCTCGCGGCCAACTACCGTTCCAACCCCGGCAAGGACTTCGCCGACAGCGACTCGGACCCCGCGCCGGACGTGCCCAACGACGAGTACCACGCGACCCACGTCTCCGGCTGTGCCTCCGCGGTCATCGACAACGGCACCGGCGTCGCGGGCCAGAGCAACTCCACGCTCATCAACGGTCGCGCGCTCGACGAGAGCGGCGGCGGCTCGCTCACGGACATCGCCGACGCCATCGAGTGGGCGGCCGACGAGGGCGCGGACATCATCAATCTCTCGCTGGGTGGCGGCGGCTCGAACACCACGATGCAGTCCGCCGTCCAGTACGCGACCAGCAACGGCGCGCTCGTCATGGCTGCCGCCGGTAACAGCGGCTCGCAGGGCGTCAGCTACCCGGCCGCTTACAGCGAGTGCGTCGCCATCTCCGCGGTGAACTCCAACGAGCAACTCGCCAGCTTCTCGCAGTACGGCAGCAGCGTCGAGCTCTGCGCGCCCGGCGTCGACGTGCTCTCGACCACGACCCAGACCCGCGGCTCCTACGAGGAGCTGTCGGGGACCTCGATGGCGACCCCCGTCGCCTCGGGCGTGGCCGGACTCGCGCTCGCCCAGTGGGACCTGACCAACTCCGAACTCCGGAGCCACCTCAAGAACACGGCGACGGACATCGGCCTCTCGTCGGACGAGCAGGGTAGCGGACAGGTCAACGCGCTCAACGCCGTCACCACGCAGCCCGGCGACGGCGGTGGCGACGATCCGGGCGGAAACCCCGGCGACGGCACCAGCTCCGAGACCGTCAGCGGCTCGCTGTCGGGCTACTGGGACTACGAGGACTGGACGTGGGAGTGGGATTTCTCCAGCCCCAGCCAGATCGTCGTCGAACTCGACGGCCCGGCGGGTGCGGACTTCGACCTCTACATCAACGAGGGCACCACCCAGAACGCCGGCCCCAGCAACTACGACTACCAGTCGATCACCACGGACAGCCAGGAGACCATCACCGTCACGGCCCCCGACACGTCGACGCCGCTCCAGATCGACGTCGACTCCTACAGCGGCTCGGGGAGCTACGACCTGACGATCACCGAGTACGAGTAATCGGGTCGTCGGAAACCTCGACTCCTCGGAAACGCGACTCGAAGCGAGTGCCATGACACTCGCCGAGAGAGCTGTAACACCTTGATAGCGACGACTCCGGCCTTCAAATTGGGCCGGTCGTCGCCCTGCCAAGGTTCAAATAGGGGAAGGAACCAGTAACCCCCGACCGGCGCACGAAACGCACCAGCCGGTCCGATACAATGACGCACTGCTACAACTGCGGTCACGCCGGTACGTTCGTACTGCTCGTCGAGTGCGCGCTTGCGGTTCCCGGTCCGCTCTCGGACCGCCAGAGCTCCGATCCTCGCGGCGGTGACTCTCACGTCGGAAGCTCCCGCGTCGGGAATCGTCGCGCCGGGAACTCCCGCGTCGGGAACTCCCGCGCCGGGAACCCCCACGCTGGGGACTCTCGACCCGAGGATCGCACCGCCGACCGCGGCTCATGCGCCGTGGACCCCGCTCAGTCGCCTCGCAGTCGCCGACCGGGCGACCGGCGGCGCGGTCCGCCCGGGTCGCGCCGTCGCGGTGACGACCGCTCCGAACGGGACCCGTCCTCCGGTCGGGGCCTCTCCCCCGAACGGGACGCGTTCCCCGGAGAAGACCTGTTCCCCGGACGGGACGGCCCCTCCGGGGACGACCTCTCGTTCGCGGTGCAGTGTCCGGTCTGTGCGAGCACCGACGTCGGGGTTTCGGCCGCCGAACTGCTGGCGCGCTACGCGTCGAGCACCACGTCGTAACGGTCCTCGACCGCCCCGTCTTCCGACCTCGTCCACACCACCAGCCGTGCGCCCGTCCGGCGAGCCGCGGTGGCGAGACGGCGTTCGAGCATCCGAGCTGCGCCGTCGCCCAACAACGTCGCGATGCGCTCGCGGTCGCAGAGCCACGCGGCTCGGAGTTCCCTGTCGTCGAGCAGTTCTGCGGCGCAGTCCGCGGCCGCCGTCGCGTCCGCCCCGTCGTAGCGCCGGACGGTCCGACCGGTGGGAGCCTCCGCGGAGACGTACAGCGTGGCGAACCGCCGGTCAGGCGTGGCTCGGGCGGCGACGCCCGGGGCCACGGTAAGGGTCGCCGGCGGGCGCGGTGGCGCGCTCGCGCCGCGCACGAGCACGGCCTCCTGTCCGACCCGGTCGAGCCGGGACCGGATTCGGTCCGTCGCTTCTGTAGTCATTGTAGACTATTACAGCAATATCGGCGAGAGTTTATAAAATTATGGGTGTGGTCGAAAATAGCGTGGGTGTTGACAGTGGAATCTCGCTCCGAGATCGCCCGACAGAACCCGTTGGCCGGTAGATAGAATTATAACCACAGGAGAGTACGATTTCGAGTGAATGGAGTTCGACGAACTCGACGGTCGCTCGGGGCTCGGCGTCTTCGACCCGATCGAGAACGCACGCTTCGAACTGTACACGCCCGACCCCGTCGAACTCGAACCGGCGACGACCGAGAAGTTTTACTTTCCAGTAGACGTTGCGGTCGGCTTCCACGCCAGGGCGGTCGAGATTCCGAAACTCGTCTCGACGGTGGTCCGGAACCACGACGGCGAGATGCTCGCCGACGCGACGGCGAGTACCGTCCAGACGTTCGGGGCCGGGACGTATCTGATCGAACTCCAGAGCACGCCGATGAAACTCTACGTCCTCGTCGACGGTCCGCTGGAGGTTCATCCGGGCGAGACGTCCGTGACGGTGGAGTTCGGCGCGCGTCGGCGAGCGCTCGTCGGCGCACGTTCGTTCCACGAACGGCCGATCGGTACGGTCACCGTCACCGACGACGTCGAGGACGCGATGGCGGCCATCTCGCTGTTCGGCTCCGCGCTCAAGACGACCTCCTGCGAGCGGTCGTTCCCGACGCTGCGGGGCCATCCGCCGCGAGTCGAGCGCGGCGACTCGTTCGACGTGTCCGGCGACATCGACGAGCCCGGGACGGGCGTCGAGATCGTCGTGCCGCCCGACCGCGAGCACGTCTACCGGATCGCCTCGCTGGCGTACTACCTCGGCGCACGACTCGTGGCCGGGAGCGAGCCGCGAATCGTGGCCGACGACTTCGAGTATTCGCTCGACGGCCCCGGTGGGTTCGAGAAGACGGTCAACCGCGTGCTCAAGCAGGTGTTCTTCCTCGACTGTCTCACCCGAACCGAGGGGTTTTATCCGGTCGATCTCCACGAGCGCGAGCAGGTCGAACCGGAGGTTGATCTGGACTTCGAGCGACTGTACGGCCAGCCGCTGACCGAGCAGTTGCCCCGGTATCTCTCGGTGCCGTTCGAGGTGCTCGAACCTCACGTGCTCGACTGGCACCTGACGACCGACATCGTCCCCGTGGCGGAGCACGTGCCGGCGCTCCCGTACTTCGCCAACGAACTGTCGCTGCTGCGGACGCCGACGGACCCCGAGCCGAAGTCGGTCGAACCGACGCTCGAAGCCATCGACGAGTTCACGAGAGCCGCTGTCGCGGCGGGCGACTTCACGCGGAGCGCGAGCGGAGACTCCACCCGAAGCGCGACCGGCAATTTCACTAGGAGCACGAGCGGCGACTGGAACTCGGACGACGAGATGTTCCAGGTCGACCCCGCGGACACCATCGAGCACGCGTGGGTCGGCGACGGCTACCCCGTCAACGCGAACAAGGTCACGCTCGACGCCCTCCATCGGGAGGCCGACCGGACGCCGCCCGACGAGTCGGCCATCGACGTACACGTGGTCTGTAACGACCCGCGGATGGCCGAGGAGAACGCGGTGAGCGAGTTCTACGGCCTGCGGGACTTCGTGAACTACGACGTGTCCATCCACAACGAGACGACGGTGACCGAACTCGCGGACCTGCTGGAGGCTCCGGCGGACTTCCTCCACTACGTCGGCCACGTGGACGAGAAGGGGTTCAACTGCAGCGACGGCTACCTCGACGCGGAATCACTCGACTCGGTCGGCGTCGAGGCGTTCCTGCTGAACGCCTGCCGGTCGTACGACCAAGGCAGGACGCTCGTCAGGAAGGGAAGCAGAGGCGGCGTGGTCACGCTCGCAGAGGTGATCCACTCCGCGGCGACGCAGGTGGGGTGCGCGCTGGCGAGACTGCTTAACTCCGGGTTCACGCTCCGGTCCGCGCTGAGCATCGCGCGCAAGGAGACGATGGTCCCCATCGAGTACGTGACGATTGGACACGGTGGATTGGCGTTGTGCGATAATGATAACGGGATTCCTATGTCATATCGTATCTCGAAAAACGAGAACAAGCATAGTCTAACCCCGTACGCGTATCCATCCCCATCGTATAGTCTTGGAAGTATGTCAAAAAGTAGGTTAGGAAACGCAGAAACTCATTATCTCGCTTCCGGAGCACTCAGACCGGTTCAGCTTACAAAACAAGAGATAATATCCTTTGTCGAGACCGATGAAGATATTGTCCCTGTTCAAATCGGAGACGAACTCTACTGGGGCAATGATCTCTCTGCCCTTTTGTAATTATGGCCCGTTTGTGACACCTTCTTGATTCGCCACAACGTTTCCTGCCTGCATCAACACCATACTTACGGTGAAGAGGAAGCCGATCATTCGTGGATGCTGTTCCAGCCAATCGAGTGTGCTGTGCCTCGACATGCAATTAGAACAACCGACCGTCTGAAATTATATTTTTCTAAAGTATTCTAACTATGAAATATAATAGAAAACCTAACCATACTTCATGGAGAACACTACACGTCGATTATCACTCTAAATCGACAAAAAATGCTGGGTAGATTCCGCCTGGTTGACACCCGCTTCTCCGCTACGCTCGGTCGTCCAGCCCTCGGAATATAGACAACAATCCGACTGCCAACACCGGTAATTTTATGGTAACAAATAACGACGAAATGAATAAATGACCGCTGAAGTACGATTTCGCGGGGGCGAGCACGAAAGCGGGGAGGACACCCGCTTTCGGCGGTGGCTCGCAGATCTCAAACAGGCGGGAAGCAACATCCTCATCACCGGCGAGGTCCCCGACGAGGTATCCGCGCGAGCGACCCGGACTCTGTTCGGGCGCGACCTTCGCCGGTTCCGAGTGCTCGCGCTGACCGACCAGTCGGTCACGAACGTCGACGCCCGGCTGCCGGACGACGCCTCGTCCGACGACTCCAGCACGTGGATCATCGACCAGCGGCGGGGCGAGCGGTCCGTCCCGGCCACGGCGGGCACGCTCACGTCCGAGCTGGGGTCGCTCCAGCTCGACGACATCCAACAGCTCCGCAACGAGATCCAGACCGCGATCAGCTTCTACGACGAGAACGCCGACGGGCTCGACCCCGCCGAACTCCGGGTCGGCGTCGACTCGCTGTTTCCGCTCCTCGAGGAGGACCGCGAGGCGACCCAGCGCGCCCTGCGGACGCTCGGTGCGACGGTCCGCGGCGTTCAGGGGATGGCTCACTACCACCTCCGGGTTTCCGAAGACGACGAGATCGTGGACGAACTCATGCCGTTGTTCGACGCGCGCATCGAACTCCGCAAGCGCCCGCGCCGGACGCCGGAGCAACGCTGGTACGCCCCCGAGTTTGACGCGAAGACGCCGTGGATGGAACTGTAACCGCGAGCGGTCGTGGGGGAGTGAATCTATCGACTCCCGTTCTTCGTCGGAGCTCTGTTCTGTGATTCCGGGACTTTGGACAGCTGACGCGAGTTCGAGACAGAGAAGAGAAATCGCATCGCGTACAGGGAGTACGACGAACGCATCGTCATCGAACCCGTCAAATCAGCGCAAAATCTAAACCTATAGTGCCTATTTCACAGAGATAGTCGAAATAGCTAAGAGTCCATAACAACACCCTGCTACAAGGCGGGAGTGGATGAGCGACGATACCGACGAAAAGATACTCGGAACGACGACAGTCACCCAGCGATGGCGAATCAGCCTCATCAAGGCCGTCCGCGAGGAGTTCGCCAAGGACGGCATCGACGTCGAGGAGGGCGACCGTCTCGTGTACAAGCTCCGCGACGGCGAGATCGTCGTCGAGCCGGCCTAATCCGGCGATCACTGACTCCCCCTTTACTGACGGTGAGCCGACGACCAGCTACCGAAAGACAAACCATTACGTGCCGGGGCGACGATGCCCCGCGTATGAGCCTTCGCAAGCCGCCACTGCGCGACGCCCACGCCGCCGAGGGTGCGTCCTTCACGGAGTTCGGCGGGTGGGACATGCCCGTCGAGTTCGACTCCATCAAGCCCGAACACCGCGCCGTCCGCGAGTCGGCCGGCATCTTCGACGTCTCGCACATGGGCGAGATCGAGCTGTCCGGGCCGGACGCAGCGCGGTTGCTCCAACGGCTCACCACCAACGACGTGACGAACCTCGGTCCGGGCGACTCTCAGTACTCGATGATAACCGACGAGGAGGGGACCATCCTCGACGACACCGTCGTCTACCGATACCCGGACGAGGAAGACGCCGACTTCCTGTTCGTCCCGAACGCGGGCCACGGCGAGGAGATGTACGACCGGTGGGTCGACCACCGCGACGAGTGGGACCTCGACGCCGAGGTAACCAACGCGACCGACGAGTACGCCATGTTCGCGGTGCAGGGACCGGACGCGCCGGACCTCGTCGCCGACGCGGCCGACGGGCGCGTGACCGACCTCTCGAAGTTCGAGGCGAAGTTCGTCGACTTCGCGGGGGTCGAGTGCTGGACCGCTCGCACGGGCTACACCGGCGAGGACGGGTTCGAGCTGCTGGTGCCGGTCGAGTCGGCCGAGACCGTCTGGGACCTGTTCGACTGCCAGTCCTGCGGGCTCGGCGCGCGCGACACGCTCCGGATGGAGTACGCGTTCCTGCTCTCGGGCCAGGACTTCGACCCCGAGGACAACCCCCGGAACCCCTACGAGGCCGGCACGAGCTTCACCGTGAAGCTCGACACCGAGTTCGTCGGCCGCGACGCGCTCGAGCAGGTGTTCGAGGAGGGCCCCGACGAGGAGTTCGTCGGCGTCAAGCTGATCGACCGCGGCGTCGCGCGCCACGGCCACGAGATCACCGACACCGACGGCGACACCATCGGCGAGGTGACCAGCGGCACCATGAGCCCGACGCTGGGCGAGCCCATCGCGCTGGGCTACGTCCCCACCGAGTACGCAGAGGTAGGGACCAAGGTCCGCGTCGTGGTGCGCGGCCAGTCCAAAAAGGCCAAGATAGCGAACACGCCATTTCTGAGTGAGTAACATGAGCTTCGAAATTCCAGACGACCGGAAGTATCTCGAATCGCACGAGTGGGCAGACGACGACGAGGGCACCGTCCGCGTGGGCATCAGCGACTTCGCCCAGGACGAACTCGGCGACGTGGTGTTCGTCGAACTCCCCGGCGAGGGCGACGCGGTGACCCACGACGAGGAGTTCGGCGTGGTCGAGTCCATCAAGGCGGTCTCGGACCTCTACTCGCCGGTGAGTGGCACCGTCACCGCAGTCAACGACGCGCTGACCGACCAGCCGGAACTGGTCAACGAGGACCCGTTCGGCGACGGCTGGATGCTGGAGGTCGAACTCGACGACGACAGCGGGCTGGACGAACTGCTGAGCGCCGAAGAGTACCGCGAACAGGTGGAGTAACTACTCGAAGCTCGATTCGCTTTTCGGACCGATTTCTCCCCAGTCAACAGCGGCGCGCTGGCTTCACGACTCGACAGCATTGCGCTAGCTCCACGTTCCACCTGGGCGCGCGTCCGGGCGCGACCTCGTGTCGCGCCACATCGCGCGAGGTCTGCGCGAGCGGAGCGAGCGCAGGCTCGGCAGCGCTTCGCTCTGCCGGTGCTGTGCGGTCACGCCGAGGCGCGAGCAGTAGCTAGCTTCGACCGGCTTTAGATAACGGTGAATGGAGAAACGAAGCTAGCTATCGCCGAGGCAGATGAGAACCGCATAGCACCGCGACCCGCACAGCATCGCGACCTGCATCTTACACCGCTCGCTTAACGCGGCGCTTCGCGCCGCGCACTGCTCGCGTGCGCCGGATTTCCACGTTTGGCTTCTGAGAGACGATAGATGATAGACGGGTAACTCTGAAATGGTGTGCTACCTCGCACTTCTATCGCGTTACTCGCAAACCCTGACCGAATACCCCTACGTTAAAACGGTCCACTCCTTAGCCCCGAGTACATGAGTGGACGACACGAGACAGGGGGACGCGGAAGCCCGTACGCGCCTCACACCGCCGAGGAGACCGCGGCGATGCTCGACGCGGTCGGTGCCGACGACGTGACCGAGCTGTTCGACATCCCGGAGCCGGTCGCGTTCGACGGGGAGTTCGGCATCGAGGCGCGCAGCGAGCAGGCCGCCGAGCGCCACGTCGCCGACCTGCTGTCGCGCAACGACGACCTGACCGAGTTCCTCGGCCGGGGCCACTACGACCACTACGTGCCCTCGCTGGTCGACCACCTCTCGCAGCGCTCGGAGTTTCTGACCTCCTACACCCAGTACCAGCCCGAGGTCACGCAGGGGTTCCTGCAGGCGCTGTTCGAGTACCAGTCGATGCTGGTCGAGCTGACCGGCCTCGGCATCGTCAACGCCTCGATGTACGACCACGCCAGCGCACTCGCGGAGGCTGCCCTGCTCGCGGCGCGCGTGCGGGCGACCGACGGCGACCGCGTGCTGGTGCCCGACTACATTCTCGACACCCGCCGGGACGTACTGGAGAACTACACCGATGGCGCTGGCCTCGCGGTCGAAACCTACGCCACCGACGACGGGAACGTCGACCCCGACGCGCTGGCCGAAACCATCGACGACGAGGCGGTGATGGTGTACGCCGAGAACCCCACCACGCTCGGCACCGTCGAGGAGCACCTCGACGCGGTCGGCGACCTCGCCGAGGACCACGACGCGCTGTTCTGCCTCGGCTCGGACCCGGTCGCGCTCTCGGTGCTCCAAGAGCCCGCGTCGGTCGGCGCTGACGTGGTTGTCGGCGACGCCGCGACGCTCGGCCTGCCAACCGCCTACGGGATGGGACTGGGCCTGTTCGCCTGCCGGGACGACTTCGTCCGGCAGGTGCCCGGCCGCCTCGTCGGCGCGGGCGAGGACGACGCCGACCGCCGCGCGTACACCCTGACGCTCCAGACCCGCGAGCAGCACATCCGCCGGGAGCGCGCCACGAGCAACATCTGCACGAATCAGGCGTGGGTCGCGCTCCGGACCGCCATCCACGCGGCGTACCTCGGCCCCGACGGGCTGGTCGGCCTCGCCAACGACTGCGTGCGACTCGCCGACGACCTCGCGAGTCGCCTCGACGCGGTCGCGGGAGTCCAAGCCCCCGTCCACGACCGCCACCACGTCCGGGAGTTCGTGGCCCACACCGACCAGCCCGCCGCCGCAGTCGCCCGGGACCTCGAAACCGAGGGGTTCGCGGTCCACGCCGTGGGCGAACACGAGATACAGGTCTGCGTGACGGACGCCAACCGCCACGCAGCCGACGAACTGGTCGCGGCCGTCGAGGAGGTGGCCTGAATGCGGTACGATCAGGCTCGCTGGACCCAGGCCGGTGATTCCTCGGAGGGGACGGCCGACCAGTACGAACCGCTGCTGTCGGAGAAGAACACCGAGACGGTCGCCGTGGAGTCGCCCCTGCCCGACGACCTCACGCGCGACGAACTCGAACTCCCCGCGCTGGAGGAACCCCAGCTCGCGCGCCACTACACCCGGCTATCGCAGATGAACTACGGGGTCGACTCGGGGCCGTACCCGCTCGGGAGCTGTACCATGAAGTACAACCCCAAGTTCACCGAGGACGTGGCCGCACTCGGCGACGCCGCGGTCCACCCCGACCGCTCGGACCGGAGCGTGCAGGGCACCCTCGGGCTGATGGCCGGCCTGCAGGACTACCTCGCGCGCATCGGCGGGATGGACGCCGTGAGTCTCCAGCCGCCGGCCGGCGCGGCGGGCGAGTTCACGGGTATCCTCGTCGCCAAGGCGTTCCACGAGCAGCACGGCGAGGGCGAGACGCGCGACGAGATCATCGTCCCCGACAGCGCCCACGGCACCAACTTCGCCAGCGCCGCGCTCGCGGGCTACGACGTCGTCGAGTTGCCGTCTGGCGAGGACGGCCGAGTCGATCTGGAAGCGCTCGAAGCCGCCGCGAGCGAGCGCACCGCGCTGTTCATGCTCACGAACCCGAACACGCTCGGGCTGTTCGAGCGCGACATCGAGGAGATCGCCGAGATCATCCACGGCGCGGGCGGGCTGCTGTACTACGACGGCGCGAACCTCAACGCGCTGCTCGGCCGGGCGCGGCCGGGCGACATGGGCTTCGACATCATGCACTACAACGTCCACAAGACGTTCGCCACGCCCCACGGCGGCGGCGGCCCGGGCGCTGGCCCGGTGGGCGTGACCGACGAACTCGCGGAGTTCCTGCCCGCGCCGCGCGTCCGGGAGGCCGGCGGCGGAGGGTCCCGGGGGCACGAGGGTGAGGCCCGCGGAACCGACGGCGTGTACGAACTCTTCGACCCCGAGAGCACGGTCGGCAAGGTCCACGGCTTCGAGGGCAACTGGCTCGTGCTGGTCAAGACGTACGCCTACATCGCCCGTCTGGGCGACGACGGCCTCGCGGACGCCTCCGCGAAGGCGGTCCTCAACGCCAACTACCTCGCGAGCCAGGTCGACTACGACGTGCCGTTCGAACCGTTCCACCACGAGTTCGTCGCCAGCGCGGGCGACCAGGACGCCGCCGACGTGGCAAAGCGGATGCTCGACTACGGCGTCCACCCGCCGACGACCAAGTGGCCCGAGATCGTCCCGGAGGCGCTGATGACCGAGCCGACCGAGATCGAGAGCAAGGCCACCTTGGACCAGCTCGCGGAGGCGTTCGACCGGGTCGCGGGGGAGGACGACGAGACGCTGGCCGAGGCCCCGAACCGGACCACCTCGCGGCGCATCGATCAGGCCAGCGCCGCGCGGAACCTCCGGCTGTCGTGGCAGGCGCTCGACGGGGAGTAGGCTCGAACTCTTCCGGTTCGGTCGAACGCCTTCGGCTCTTCGCCATCGGGAGTGACATACCGGTCCGGACTGAACGTCGACGCGGTCCGATTTCCTGCAACGAAATCGTTATAGCTAGCTACTTCAGATGAAGTAGTATGCCTCAGGAGTCCGCCAACCGTCTCGTGGAATTTCTCGAAGAACGAGCGGACGAGCACCTGCGTGGTGCGATTCACTACTCCGAAGACGGCTACGAATCGCTGTACCTTCGCGAGGACGTCGACGCGATGTACTCCGACAAAAAGATGACGGACCTCGCCGAGTATTATCGACAGCAAAGCAGGGTCCAGAGTTCCGACAAGCCGTTCGCGCTGGGGAACTGTCACTGCAACGTCTCTTTCTACGACGATGCGATTCTGTTCCACTTTTCGCAGGGGGACAAGATCGGGACGGTGATCACGCTGGAACCGGAAGCCGGGCGAGACATCGTCGGGTTCATCACGAAATGTCTCGAACTCCTTCACTTCGACTCCCCACAGTCTATCACGAACGCGCCGAAGTGGCTTCGGGACTGACTTCTGGAAGGCAACCCGCATTCTCCATCGCTCACAGCCCCCAACCCTGCCAAGATAGGATTATTCAAACGAGGATAGAAACCCTCCTTTTCGTTCGGCACTGTTCTTTTTCCGATACTCTCGTCGCTCTCGGCGGCACGGCGACTGCGACGGCGAAGCCGGGCACGCTCGGCTTCCGAAAGCACGGCGAATCAGTCATTGACGGTCCAAACCGGGCTGCTAACACCGGAAAACTCGATTCGGAAAACTCGAACTGGTATACTCGACCCGGAAGATTGCTCGCGGTCGCGCGGCCACGCTCCGGAGCGTGGCCCCGCCGCGCCCCGGCCCCCACCCCGCGGGGGGGGGGCCGCCAGCGC
>NZ_KZ859508.1:80900-121699 GCF_003382685.1 Halorussus litoreus
CCCCCCCCCGCTCGCCCCCGCGCGCGGCCGCCCCCCCCCCCCCCCCCCCCCCCCCGCGACCGCGAGCACCCGTCCGGGCTGTCAGTGGACCGCACGGGCCTCAGCGGCGCGGGCGACACACCGCCGGGATACCGACGGTGAACTGATAATCGTGGTGGTCGAGACGCCCGACCGGTCGCTATTCGAGGAACGTCGGCTGGGTCGCCTTCGACTCGATCTCGGATTCGAGGTGGTCGGCGAACGCCTCGACGCCAACGTCGTCGCGCTCGCGTTCCTGTCGGTCGCGCACCGAGACGGTGCCGGCCTCCTCCTCGTTGTCGCCGACGATGAGCATGTACGGCACGTTGTCGTCGTGGGCCTGCTGGATCTTCTTGCCGACGGTCCACGAGCGGTCCTCGATCTCGACGCGGAAGTCGCCGAGGTAGCGGTTCTGGAGCTGCTTGGCGTAGCCGAGGTTGTCGTCGCTCACGGGCAGGATGCGGACCTGCTCGGGCGCGAGCCACGTCGGGAACCGGCCCTTGAAGTGCTCGATCATCACGCCCATGAAGCGCTCGAACGAGCCCAGCAGCGCGCGGTGGACCATCACCGGGCGGTGCTCCTCGTTGTCCTCGCCGACGTAGGTCAGGTCGAGCCGCTCGGGGATGTTGAAGTCGACCTGCACCGTGCCGATGGTCCACTCCCGGCCGATGGCGTCGACCGCGTTGATGCCGATCTTCGGGCCGTAGAACGCCGCCTCGCCGACCTCTACGTCGTAGTCGAGTCCCTCGGATGCGAGAGCGTCCTTCAGCGCTCCCGTCGCCTGCTCCCAGATCTCGTCGCTGCCGACCGCGTCGTCGCCCTTCGTCTCCAGCTTGTAGCGCACGTCGAGGTCGAAGTGGCCGTAGATGTCGTCGATGACGCCCAGTGTCCCGACGATCTCCTCGTTGATCTGGTCGGGCCGGATGAACGCGTGGCCGTCGTCCTGGGTCAGTCCGCGGACCCGCAGAAGCCCGGAGAGTTCGCCCGACTGCTCGTTGCGGTACACCGTGCCGAACTCCGAGTACCGCACCGGCAGGTCCCGGTAGGAGAACTGGTGGTCGTCGTAGATGTGGGCGTGGTTCGCGCAGTTCATCGGCTTCAGGCCGTACTCGGTGTCGTCTTGCTCCCACGCGAACATCTCGCCCGCTTCCTTGAACGTGTCGTAGTGGCCGGTGGGCTTCCAGAGTTCGGCCTTGTTGAGTTCGGGCGTCCACACCTCGTCGTAGCCCAGTTCGTCGTTCTTCGTCCGGATGTAGTCCTCTAGCTCGCGCCGGATGGTCATCCCGTTCGGGTGGTAGTGGGCCGATCCCGGCGAGTGGTCCGGGATGGAGAACAGGTCCATTTCGCGGCCGATCTTGCGGTGGTCGCGCTCCTCGGCCTCCTCGCGGCGCTCGAGGAACTCCTCCAGGTCCGCCTCGCTCTCGAAGGCGGTGCCGTAGACCCGCGTGAGCATCTCGTTGTCCTCGTCGCCGCGCCAGTACGCGCCGGAGATCGAGAGCAGCGCGAACCCGCCGATCTCGCCGGTCGACTCGACGTGGGGTCCCTTGCAGAGGTCCTCGAACTCGCCCTGCTGGTAGAACGACACCGTCTCCTCGTCGGCGGCCTCCTCGTCTAAGATCTCGCGCTTGAACGGGTTGTCCTCGTACGCCTCGAACGCCTCCTCCCGAGAGCGCTCGAAGCGCTCGATGGCGAGGTCCTCCTCGATGACGTCGTAGGCCTCTTCCTCGATGGCCGCCAGATCCTCCTCGTCGAGGTCGACGCCGTACACGTCGTAGTAGAAGCCGTCGTCGGTCCACGGGCCGATGGTAAGTCGGGCCTCTGGGTGGAGTCGCTGGAGCGCCTGTGCGAACACGTGGGCCGCCGAGTGGCGGAGCACGTCGAGGTACTCGTCGCTAGAGGGCGTGACGATCTCCAGTCGTGCGCCGTCCGGCAGTTCGCTCGCCGCGTCGACGAGGTCGCCGTCCACGACACCCGCGACGGTGTCGCGTCCGAGACCGGGGCCGATCTCGTGGGCGGCGTCTTCGACCGTCGCCCCCTCGTCAAGCTCCAGTTCGGAGCCGTCGGGAAGCGTGACCGTAATCGAACTCATGTTTCGTCTTGGGTGCCGGTGCATCCATAACCCTTTCTACCGGCGACTGGCGACCGGCCTGCTCCGTGGCTCTCGCTGCGAGACGAGACGGACCGGCCGGTGGTCGTTGGCGGACGAGTCTCGCCACTCGTCCCGTGGGCTGGTCGCCGTCCGCGAGGCGAGGCCCCACCAGCTTCATCCCCGGAGAGATTCCTGTTTCCGGGAGGTAGAGGATTTCTCTACCGGGTCTGCGAAGCTCTAGTCTCCGCCGCGGTTGCCCGAATTTGATATATCGAAATGTGATTTATCCGTACCGCCTGCGCCGGGGAATCATCCGTCGAGAACCGGCTACTCATCATCAACTCCGGGCGAAACGGGGGAAAGAGGGGCTAGAGCGAGGAACTGGTCGTGGTTGTCGGAACCGGTTGTAGTCCAGTCGGGATGCTGCTGGAGCCGGGTGCAGACAGGGTCAGGATGCGGTCGGCGGGGCCGCCGCGGTTCGCGGCGGCCCCGCCGACTGCTCGGCCACGATCCGTCGTCCGCGTCGAGCTGGCGATTGCGGGCCGACCGCGAGCAGGGGATTTCGTCTGGGTGATGCGCCGGGACGGCCTTCGGTCGGAGTAGCGCGGCGGGTTTCGTCTTCGGCTGCGGAACCGCTGGAAATCCGAGTCAGCTCCCGATGTGACGTTCCGCTATCGGTCAGCTTTCGGCCCCAACCGAGTACGACAGAGCGCCCGGCTCTTCGGGGAGTCGAACCCTGAAAACCGGGGCCCTCAATCGGTCGCGCAGGTAACGATAGGGAACGAGTAGAACGGGTGGCTGAATGGCCAGTCCCTGATGGCGTCGCCGGAGTCAGGCTTCCGCGGAGTCGATGGCGCCGTTTATCCGAACGAGCCGGTAGTCACACTCTGGACAGCTCCACTTCGTCTTCTGGCCGAGGTGGAGGTTCGTGCTCGCGGTGCAGTAGAACGTCCGCTCGGTGCCACACGCCGGGCAGTCGTGGTCGAGTTCCTGGCTCATGTTCGAAAATCGTGGCGGACGACATTTGAGGATACTGGTTTTTGTCCGGTCCGTCGGTGGTCGTCGTCGAATCCACCCTCTCACGTTTCAACTGCTGGCCGAGTCCATCCCTCTCGGAAGTTCCGGAGCCTGGACTCGCTTGAACGGTCTATCTCGACTGTTCCGATAATCGAACCTCGTTCGTGCGCCCCTCACGACTGGACCCCAAGGGTACTACCCGGGAGGACACGGTTGCGGTCACGCGACGACGCCGAAACCCGGCCGGGTCCCGTCGGCAGGGCCTAGCCAGCGGTGATTCCCGCAGTTCGACCTCAGAACGACCGCGACCGGGGTACCGGGAACCCCGAGATCGTCCGGAAAGCAGTCCGCTGGCGAAACCTGGATGACCGCCGTCCTGCAAGCAGTTGGCTGGCCCCTCTTACTAGCCAGTCCGCGGTGCCGCCACTTCCGGAAACCCGGGACCATCGAACGAGATCTGCGGAGGAGTCGCTTGCCTTTCCGCCGAACCTCCGTTTTCGCCCGTCTTGGGTCTCGAAGCGAACGGTTCAGGACCGAATGCGCTCTTGGCGAATTTGGAGCGGATCTCGTGGGGTCCGAAGCAGTAAACCAAATATAGCTATATCAAGTTTCCTTACCGGGGGAATGCATCTCTCGTCGAAACCGACCGTTGCAGCGCTGCTCGTCCGGGTTTCGCGAATCGACCGCCGAAGTAGAACCGTTTCACCGCAGACATCACCTTCATTGTCCACCGGCACCACGTACCGCATATGTCCATCGTGCTGTACTCGCTCGACGGCTGTCCGTACTGCGAGAAGGTCGAAGAGGCGCTCGACGATCACGGCGTCGAGTACGAGACCGAGTGGGTCGAGGGGCTTCACTCCACGCGCGACGAGGTCAAGCGCGTCAGCGGCCAGCGCGCGGTGCCGGTCCTCGTCGACGAGGACCGGGGCGTGACGATGGCCGAGAGCGACAACATCGTGGAGTACGTCGAGCACTCGCTGGCCTGAGTTGGGGCGGTCGCGGCGGCTTTTTCGATTGAAACGTAGAACTTCCCCGAGGGAGCGGCATTCGGGGCCGGAACTAAGTGCGGTCGGTGGGTACTCGGAGGTATGAAGATCTACACCGGACGAGGTGACGAGGGCCAGACCGACCTCCGGGACATGTCCCGCGTGTCGAAGGCCAGCCCGCGAATCGAGGCGTACGGCACCGTGGACGAGCTCAACGCGCTGCTCGGTCGGGCGCGTCCGACCGGCCACGACGACGTGGACGACCGCCTCGGCGAGGTCCAGAACCACCTTCACGTCGTGCAGGCGGACTTCGCAAATCCGGAGCCTGACGAGGACGACCCCGTCATCCGCGAGGACCACGTCGAGCAGTTGGAGGCGTGGATGGACGGCTTCGACGAGGAACTCGACCCGCTCCAGTCGTTCATCCTGCCCGGCGGGAGCGAGGCGGGCGCGAGCCTCCACCACGCCCGGACGGTCTGTCGCCGCGCCGAGCGCCGCGCGGTCGCGCTCGAAGCCGAGGAGGAGATCAACGACGAGGCGGTGACGTACCTCAACCGGCTCTCGGACGCGCTGTTCGTCTTCGGCCGCGTGGTCAACCAGCGCGACGGCGTGCCCGAGGAGTCGCCGACGTACTGAGTGGAGCCCCGGCGGCCCAGACGACTGCTCCGGAGTCTGGTCCAGTCACCAGTCCCTGCTGAGGGAGTACCGGCCGTCCTTCAGAGAGCGAAGGATGTCGTCACCCGTCAAATCCGGCACCTCGATTACGACGTTGCCTACCCCGACCTCGTCGACCGCGTGCGCGTCGGACGTTATCGTCGGCGTCGGTTTTAGCTCTTCGACCGCCTCGGCGACGGTCGGGTACTCGTCGAGCTTGCGGCCGTGGTCGGTTACCTCGACGAGGTCGGCTCCGATCTCCAACGCGAGTTCGTTGATGTCCTCGGCGGTGTCGTCGTACCGCATCGGGTGGTTGATCTGTTTCACCGTCTCGTTCTCAGACTCGATGACGCAGACGTGGTGGTCGTTCGAGAGTTCGACGCCGTCGAGTATCGGCCCGGGAAAGGATAGGTCCGAGTCGTCCCCGACCGTTTCGTCGTCCACGTCGCCGTCGACCCCGATCTCGGAGTGGTGGTCCGTCCCGACCAGCGCGTCGAACCCCAGTTCGGCGTATCGATCTGCCATCGGTTGCCCCCCGCCGTGGCGAAGGTGAGAGTGGAGGTCGACCTTCGCGAGACGCCACTCGTCGTCGGGCGTCGACTCCTGGTTCTGCCGAGACCGAAGCAACGTGCTCCCGAGTAGTGCATCGCCGGACAGGCCGAGAAACGTTCTGCGCTCCATGGCACGCGGTCGGTAGACGGACCGAAAAGCGTTCTTGCCGGTGTTCCGAGCGTGCGCTGGCGGGACTCCCGCCGAGACCGACACGTTCATTCCCTCCCGGTCGCTTGTTACGTGTAAGCATGCGGATACGCGAGTGGGACGACATCGTCGAGGACGTGGTCGAGCAGGACGTCGACCCGGAGGGCTGGCGCGCGGTCGGCGGCAAGCGCTCGGGTGGCGTCGGCGAGGACCTCTACGTCGGCCACCCGCGCGGCGGGGTGTACATGCTCAAGACGTACGCCAAGAACCCCTACGAGGTACGGGGCGTCGGCACGCAGGTCGCGCGCAAGCTCGACGACGAGATCGGCTCGTTCCTCCCCGCACAGGACACCGACGGCCGGTTCGCGGTCCAGCAACCGCCCGAGGACGAGGACGCCGCCGAGGAGACGGCCCGCCACGTCGAGGAGGTCGTGAAGGCCCACGCCGACGCGCCGACCACGCCCGACGACTTCTTCGACGACCTGATGGGGGCGCTCGACAGCCCCGCGTTCGGCCCGATGGAGTTCGACCGGTACGACCGGCCGGACGAGGCCGACGAGCTTTCGGACCGCTTCGAGGAGGCCGAAGAACTCCTGAACGCCGAACTCGACGAACTGGTCGACGAGGACGACGTGGGCCGGGCGTTCCAGTGATGGCTCGCGCGCCGGGGATGCGACCGCTCGCGGTCGCGTCCCCGGCGCGCGAGCAGAACTCGGTCTGCGAGCGGAACCCCGTCTTGCGAGCCGAACCGAGTAGGCTTAAGCGGGTTCGGGGCAACCGATTCTGCATGAACTCGATCGAAATCGTCGAGGGCGAATCGTGAGCCCGACCGAAACCGTCGAGGACTACTACCGGGCGCTCCGGACGGGCGAGCCCCTCGACCCCTACTTCGTCGAGCGCGAGGACGTGGTGAAGTTCGGCGTGAGCGAGCGCCTCTCCGGCTACGGGGCGGTCGCCGACGGCCTGCGCGAGCAGACTCGGACCACCGACGACTGGCGGGTCGACAGCCGGCGCTTGCAGGTCGTCGTCCGCGACCCGGTGGCGTGGTTCTCCGACGACGTGGCGCTCTCGTGGCTCGACGCCGAGGGCGTCCGCCGGTCGTTCGACACGCGGTGGAGCGGCGTCCTCGAACGCGGTACTGACGAGAGTGAATCAGGTTCAGAAGACGACGAAGACGACCCGAACTGGCGCTTCGTAGCGATGCACGTCAGCGCGCCACATCAGCTCTGACGATGGTCGGGCGAACCAGCGACGAGGACCGGACGGAAGCGATGACGCGGCTGAAAGTCGGCATCGTCGCACTGGTGGGCGCGTCGGCCGGGCTCATCACGCTGTCGGGCGGCGGCTCTGCTCTCCAGATTCTGGCGGCCGTGCTCGGCGGGCTCGTCGTCGGGGCGGCGCTGCTCGCCTATCTGGTCCGAATCGCGTGAGCTATCCGGTCCGAATCGCCTAGGACGTTGACGTTCCTCGGGTAGTGTTGTGATAAGCCAGTAGAACTGGAGAGATGTTCTCGTAAGCCCTCGGTCGCTCGACTCCCGCGACTCGCTGCGCGCTTCGCTCCTTTGCAGTCGCTGTAGTGCTTGCGTCGCCGGGGTTCGTCGAGCGACCTCGCCCTTTCAGTCCACCAGAGATGGTGGTTGATTCACCAAGCGAAGCTGAGACTGGGCGCTCTTATCTGAACACTGCCTTCCTCGCGGGCGGAACGCACCTCCGGAGTGCTACTGCCCGAGAAACGCGCTTCTGGGGTGCTTCTGTGGGAGGAACGGAAACGAGGTCAGGCCTCGACGCGCCGGAGCCACGTCGCGGGGTCGTCGATCTCGTCGTCGGTCGGCAGGTTCTCCGGGCGGTCCCACACCGCGCTCGCGCCCTCGATGCCGCGCTCGGCCGCGACCGCGTCGAAAAAGGCCTTGCCGCGCTCGTACTGGCGGCGCTTGAGCCCGAGGCCGAGCAGCCGGCGGACCAGCCGCGAGAGCGGGTCGCCGCCCTGTCGTCGCTCCTCCATCTTCCGGCGGAGGTCCGAATACTCGTCGTCGAACGCGCCGTCCATCAGGAGTTCGGCGTACCCCTCGACCGCGGTCATCGCGGCGTCGAGTTCGCGGAACGCCTCGCGGTCGAGGTGACCCGAGGCGAGGGCCTCGATACCCTCCTCCATCCGGGATTCGAGGTGTTCCGAGAGCCACGGTGCCGCGCCGAACTCCGCGGCGTGGGTCACCTCGTGGAACGCGATCCAGCGCCGGAACCGGTCGTAGCTCACGTCGAGTTCGCGCGCGATGCGGTCGATGTTCGGCCGGACGAAATAGAGGGCGTGCTGCTCGTCGCCCTCCGCGAGCAGCAGCGGGTCGTACTGTCCGAGAACGTTCTTCGCGAGCACCGACAGCATCACCGACATCGTGCCGGTGTTGATGGTCCGGGCGACGCCGGGCATCACCGCGGGGCCGTGCTGCTCGACGGGCTTCATCACCCGCCGGAAGGTGGCGACGTTGGCGTCGATCCAGTGGTGGCGGTTCTGCACCTCGATGGTGTCGGGCACGTCGAACCCCCGCCCGGAGACCTCGCGGACGCGCTCGCGAGCGTCGCGCACGTCGGCGGCGTACCCCGCTTGCTCGGCGGCCGAGAGGTCGAGTTCGCCGGGGTCGGTCGACGCCTTCGCGGCCTCGGCGACCGCCTGCCAGTCGATGGGGCCGTCGCCGGACGAGTCGGCGATGGCCCGCACGCTGCGATAGAGACTCACGGGTTCAGTTGGGGGCGAACGGTCAAAATCCTTCTGCTGGATGGCTTTGAATGGCGACGCCGAGGGCTCGCGGACCGACGGGCTTTTTCTACCGGCGCGCGCTACGACTCGTTCGTGAACGTTCGGGGCACGGTCGTCGAGGTGGGCGAGGAGCGAACCGTCAGCACGCAGTACGGCGAGCGCGAACTCGCCGAGGTCACCGTCCGCGAGGGCGGCCCCGGCGAACCCGCCGGCAAGACGGCCCACCAGCAGGTCACGCTGTGGGGCAAGTGGACCGAGAGCGCCGACCTCCTCGAACCGGAGATGGAACTGCTCGTGACCGACGTGGAGACCGACGAGTACCGCGGGGAGACCACCTACGCCACCGGCGGGGACTCCTACGTCGTGGTCGAGCCCTCCTTCCTCGTGGACGTAACCGACGTGCGCTCGTGGGTCCAGTGCCCGCGGATGTACTACCTCAACAAGCTCTCGGGGATCCCGCTGGCCTACCCCGTGGTCAAGGGGACCATCGTCCACGAGGTCTTCGGGGATCTGCTTCGGGGGCGGGATCTCGACGACAGCGTCGAGGAGCGCGTCGCGGAGGCCGGACTGGAGTTGGGCCTGCTCGGCAGAGAGGCCGAGGAGGTCGCCGAGGAGGTCCGCCAGAACGCGAGCGCCATCGAAGGGTGGCTTGCGCAGGGAGCCCTGACAGAAGAAGATAACTGGCGGAGCGAGCAGACGCTCATCAGCGAGACGTTCGGGATCAAGGGCCGGGCCGACGCACTCCGGCGCGGGATGCCGGTCGAACTCAAGACCGGGAAGAATCTCAAGCGCGACCCGCGATTCCAGGACAAGATTCAGGCGGCCTGCTACGCCCTCCTCCTGCAGGAGAAGGGCGTCCCCGTCGACACGGGAACCCTGCTGTACACCAAAAACAGTGCGCTCGACCGGTCGGCGGAGGACGGCGACCTCTCGCCCGCCAAGGAGTTCTCGGTCGGCGACGGTCTGCTCGACTTTGTCGTGCGAACGCGAAACGAGATCGCCGCGATGGAGTTCGACTCGGACGTACCGACCGGCTACGAGGCCGACGCGACCTGCGAGTACTGCTTCGAGCAGGACACCTGCATGGTAGTGTCGGGCCGGCTCGATCAGGAGTCGAAGGCGGGCCAGATCGGCGAGGCCATCCCGGAACACGAGCGCGAGTACTTCGACCGCACTTACCGACTCATCGAGGAGGAGCGCCGGGCGACCCATCGGGAGTACGCCAAGCTCTGGGAGCAGACCGCCGCCGAGCGCGCCGACGCCGACCGCGCGCTCGTCGACCTCGAACCGACCGACCGCCGCCAGCTCGACGGCGGCCGGTGGGAGCTTCGCGCCGAGCGCGCGGGCGAGGCGGTGTCGAAGATACGGGAGGGCGACGTGGTGCTCGCCAGCGACGGCGACCCGGTCGACGGCCACGCGGAGTTGGCCCGCGTGGAGCGTCTCGACGACGAGGTCGTCGTGACCGCGGACGAACCCGTCGAACTGCGGCGACTCGACGTCTATCCATCCGAACTCTCGGCCGACCGGATGCTGACCGCGCTGCACGACTTCCTGCTCAAGGGCGACCAGCGACAGAAGGACGTGCTGTTCGGCGAGGCCGAGCCCGAATTTGCCGAGGACCACGAAACCTACATCGACAACAACGAGGCCCAGAACGAGGCGGTGAACCTCGCGGTGAACGCCGAGGACTTCGCGCTGGTCCACGGCCCGCCGGGCACGGGCAAGACGTACACCATCGCGCGGACCATCCGGGCGCTGGTGGAAAACGGCGAGCGCGTGCTGCTTTCGGCGTTCACCAACCGCGCGGTGGACAACGCATTGGAAGCGCTGCGCGAGCAAGGATTCGAAGACGTCGTTCGCGTGGGGACCGAGAGCGGCGTGCGCGAGGATATGCAGGACCTCCGGCTGGAACAAGCCGGCGACCCCGGCGAGCGCGCCGCGGAGTTGAACGAGGCCAGCGTGGTCGCCGCGACGACCGCGACCTGCGGGTCGCGCGTGATGCGCGAGCAGTCGTTCGACGTGGCGCTGGTCGACGAGGCGTCCCAGCTTACCGAGCCCGAGGCGCTCGCGGCGGTGAACCTCGCCGAGCGGTTCGTCCTCGTTGGAGACCACCAGCAGTTGCCGCCGGTGGTCCGAACAGAAAACGACCTCTCGACCTCGCTGTTCGAGCGCCTCATCGAGCAGTCGCCGAAGGCAGGCGTGATGCTCGACCGCCAGTACCGGATGAGCCAGCGCATCCAGGCGTTCTCCTCGCGGGAGTTCTACGACGGTGAGCTTCGTCCCGCCAGCGGCAAGGTCGCGGGCCAGCGCCTCGCTGATCTGCCGGAGGTGACGACGGCCGACCTGCCAGACGAACTGCGCGGCGGTGGCGGCGTCGCGTTCGTCGACCCCGCCGGTCGCGCCGAGGGCAACACCAACCCCGCGGAGGCCGACCGCGTGGCCGAGGTAGTCGAGTCGTTCGTCGCGGCGGGGGTCGCCCCGAGCGAGGTCGGCGTCATCGCGCCGTTCCGCGCGCAAGTCGCCGAGATCGGCCGCCGGGTGCCCAGCGGCGTGACCGTGGACACGGTCGACCGCTTCCAGGGGTCGAGCAAGGAGGTCGTCGTGGTGTCGTTCGTCGCAAGCGAGGATCTCGAGAGTCCGATCTTCGAGGACTACCGCCGGGTGAACGTGGCGCTGAGCCGCGCGAAGAAGTCGCTCGTGCTCGTCGGCGACCGCGAGGCGCTGCGCACCGACGACCTCTACGCCCGGATGGTCGACTGGGCGACGTGAGGTGCGGGACGTGGCGCGTGCGCTGTCTTGACCTCCCGCTCCGGCGCGTGCTGGCGTCTTGGCCAGCGAATCGAGCCACGGCTCGTCAGAGTTTGCTCTAACGGCGCGGCCTCCGTGCCGCGCCGAAACGCGCGAGGTCTGCGCGAGCGGAGCGAGCGCAGGCTCGGCAGTCGCAGCCCGCCCAGCCCGCAGGGCGAGCAGGACCGTCTGCCGGTGGACGAGCATGGCGAGGCCCAGTGTGCCTCGCGTGCTGTGCGGGCGACGCGTGGGTCGCCCGCAGCCATCGCAGGCCGGAGTCCTCGTGAGCGAAGCGAACGAGGTCCTCGAAAATCGAAGATTTTCGGGATGTGGCGAATCTTCGAGTCGCAACAGCTCGTCGGAGCGCTGCTCCGACGGTGGCCGAGAAGCGCAAGCGGTTGGGGAGGACGAGGTGCGGTCGCGGTGCTGTGCGGTCGCGGTTGCGGTCACGCCAAGGCGCAAGCAGTAGCGAGCTCGCTTTGTGGACCAAACTTCTCCGGTCGCGGTGCGGTCACGGTGTTGCGCGGTCGCGGTACTGCGTGGTCGCGGTGCGGCACGGTTCGACCGTCGTTCCCACGCGAGTCTTGCACGAACTTTCCATCAATCGTGCCAGTAACGAAACATTCCGGGAAGAGCCGTTTCCGGTACGTTTAAGAGTTCGACGGGTGCCGCTTAATGATATGAGTGGACGACCGCTCGACGTGCTGGAGGCCTCGCTCGACGAGGAGGTCACAGTACAGTTGAAAGGCGGCGAGGAGTACGAGGGAACGCTCACCGGCTACGACCAGCACATGAATCTCGTGCTGGAGGACGTCGACGGCGAAGACACAACCATTATACGCGGCGATAACCTCGTTTCGATCAATCCATGACTGGTGCAGGCACCCCGAGCCAGGGCAAGAAGAACAAGACGACTCACGTGAAGTGTCGTCGCTGCGGCGAGAAATCGTACCACAGTCGGAAAGGCGAGTGTTCGAGTTGCGGCTTCGGCAAATCCAGCAAGCGCCGCGACTACGAGTGGCAGAGCAAGGCCGGCGAATAGCGACTGAAACTGGTCGCCGCTTTGGTCTCTCCGATCTCCTTCGCGTAGACGTGTGTTTGTCGTAGAGTGTGTTTTCTGGGAATATGACGGGATGGCGTGAACGAGAGTTCGAGGTGTTGTGTGGGGAGTGTACTTCGACAGTGAATGCAGAAAGTCGCTAGCTATCGCTTGAGCCTAGGCGTGACCGCACCCGCAACTGCACAGCACCGCGACTGCACCGCATCCTCGAACCTCCCCAGCCTCCTGCGTTGCTCGGTCTCCGCTTCGCTCCGACCTGCGCTACTCGTCCCTCGCACGCTATGGCGCGGCGCGCGAACGCGCCGCGCCCAAACGCGCGCCGGGCCAGAAGAATGGGTCAGCGCACGCCGTGGCAGCAGGCCGGTCAGCACACGCTGTGGTGGAAATAGATGCCAGCGCACGCCGTGATGGGACGACCGAACGTATGCGCATTCGTGGATATCCTGTCGGAAACCGGGGAGGGATATCAGCACGATAGCGAGGGTTTTTACTACCCCGGTCCCCTCCCTCCTTCCATGCCAGACGGCCGGGACGCGGCCCGAAGCGGTTCGACCGAGAACGCCCGTTCGAGTTCGTCCGAGACGCCCAGCGAGGGTCGGCGCGAGCGGCCTGCCGGTGGCCCTTCCGACGGTTCGACCGGTGGCCGCTCCGACGAGCCGACCGAGAAGTGCGGCGTGGTCGGCGTCTCGCTCGACGACCGGGACGCCGCCCACCCGCTGTACTACTCGCTGTACGCGCTCCAGCATCGCGGGCAGGAGTCGGCGGGCATCGTCACCCACGACGGGTTCCAGCAGCACAGCCACGTCGGGATGGGACTCGTCGGCGAGGCGTTCGACGAGGACGACGTCGACGCCCTGCACGGGAGCGCGGGCATCGGCCACGTCCGCTATCCCACCGCGGGGAGTGTCGACAAGTCCTGCGCCCAGCCGTTCACCGTCTCGTTCCGGAGCGGCGCGCTGGGGCTGAGCCACAACGGGAACCTCGTGAACGCCGACGAGCTCCGGGATCGGCTCGCCCGACAGGGCCACGCGTTCACCTCCGACGGCGACACCGAGGTCATCGCCCACGACCTCGCGCGCAACCTGCTCGACGCCGACCTCGTCGAGGCGGTCGAGACCACGATGGAGCGCGTCCACGGCTCGTACTCGCTGACGATCATGCACGACGACGTGGTGATGGGCGTCCGGGACCCGCAGGGCAATCGCCCGCTCTGCATCGGCGAACTCGACGACGGCTACGTGCTCGCCAGCGAGTCCGCGGCCGTCGACACCCTCGACGGCGAACTCGTCCGGGACGTGCGGCCGGGCGAACTCGTCGTGCTCCGACCCAACGGCGCGGGGTTCGACTCCCACCAGCTGTTCGAGCCCGAGCACACCGCCCACTGCTTCTTCGAGCACGTCTACTTCGCCCGACCGGACAGCGTCATCGACGGTAAACTCGTCTACGAGGTCCGCCGGGAGCTCGGCCGCAAGCTCTGGGAGGAGAGCGGCATCGACACCGACGTGGTGATGCCGGTGCCTGACTCCGGTCGGGCGTTCGCCTCGGGATATGCGGAGGCCGCACAGGAGGATAGCGAGGCGCAAAGCGCCTCGGGAACCGCGAGCGAAGCCGACGTCGAGTTCGCCGAGGGGCTGATGAAGAACCGCTACGTCGGGCGGACGTTCATCATGCCGACCCAGGACGAGCGCGAGCGCGCGGTCCGGCTGAAGCTCAACCCCATCAAGTCGACGGTCGAGGGCAAGACCGTCACGCTCATCGACGACTCCATCGTCCGCGGAACCACCTCGACCCAGCTCGTCGACCTCCTGCTGGACTGCGGCGCGGAGGCGGTCCACATGCGCATCGGCGCGCCGCCCATCGCCGCGCCGTGCTACATGGGTATCGACATGGCGGCCCGCGACGAACTCGTTGCCGCCGACCGTTCGGTCGAGGAGATCCGCGACGAGATCGCGGCCGACAGCCTCGCGTACCTCTCGTCCGAGGCAGTCGCGCACGCGCTCGGCGAGGACCGCGCGGACCTCTGCATGGGCTGTGTCACCGGCGAGTACCCCTACGACGTGGAGGGCGAGGCGATGGACCCGGCCCACGCCGGGAACGTGAAGCCAGAGTTGTAGTGGTCGGTCGCTTTTCGCCGACCACATTGTTCAATTCCACGCCAGACCGCCAGTGGATGCGCTGGACCGATCAACCACTATCCTTGGCGGACTGAAAGGGCGAGACCTGCTCGCGTTCATTGTAGTCGTTTCAGCGGGATAGCTGGCGCGCGCAGTTCTGCGCGCGCCAGCTATCCCGCTGAGCGACCGCGAGCAGGTCGAGGGCTTTCGAAATTGTAGTTGCGGTCCCTCAGCTATCAGAACCCTCAGCTAGCCAAAGAGCGTAGTCACGGTTCCCTTGGTTAGTCAGAACACCACATTCCCACCGGCCACAGCGGATACCTGCCTCGAACGCGACTTCTCGGTATGGTCGAACAGGACTTCGGCGAGGCCACCATCGCGTACGAGGACCCGGACGGCGAGACGGTCGAGGAGACCGTCCAGAACGAGCATGTCGCGTACTTTCAGGACCACTGGATCCTCCGCATCGACGAGGACGAGCAGGGCCGCGACCGGGTGCGGCGCATCCCCACCCAACGGGTGTACTACGTCGAGCGCACGGTCGAGGAGTTCGAGGAGGTCAAGACGGTCCGCGATCAGGTCCAGTCGGTCGCCGACGACCTCCGGTCGAAGCTCCTCGGGGGAAGCGAAACGCGGGGTGGCGGCGGCTTGGGCGGCGGTCGGGGTACCGGGAGCGACGAGGGCGGCACCGGCGAACCGGAGGTCCACCACATCGACGTCGAGAGCGGCGAGTCGGTGACGGACAGGGAGCCCGGCTCCGGCTCGAATGGAGAGTCGAGTTCCGACGGTGAATCTGGAACTGACACCGACGACTCAGAGCGATAATATTTCGGAGCGGTCTGCCCACGACGCTCTCGCGGGCGAAACCGTTACTTCTCGGCAGGTCGTGGTGTTCCAGAGATGGTTCCCAGCCCCGACCCGGGCGACCGGGGCGCGACCGGCGAGGAGCGACCGGACGAACAGCGAGCGGCGCGGAAAGCGGAACAAAAGGAGGACGAAGAGAAAACCCGCCCCGAACCCGAGGTCCGCTGGGTCCAGATTCGCGAGCCGAGACTCGCGGTCGAGATCGGGCGGAACGGTCGCATCCTCGCCAGTCGGTTCCACGAGGACTACGACGCGTGGGAGGTTCTGCTGGAGACCTACGAGGGCGAACCGTCCGAGTGAACGCATCGACAGTTGGATTCAGAACAGATACAGCAGCAGGTACACCACCACGCCGAGCGCGAACGAGGTGAGCCACAGTACGGCGGCAACCCGGCCGACTCGCGGGTGGTTCGTCGCCGGAAGCTCGGACACCGACTTCGTCAGCGCGAGCAGGAGGACGTAGTACAGCAGCGGGATGCAGACCACCGCGAGCAGGACGTGGATCGCCAGAATCGGTGCGTAGACGAACCGCTCGATCACGGCCGGTCCCTCGTAGCCGGTCGGCCCGAGGATCGCGACCCGGTAGAGGTACAGCGTCAGGAACGCCGCGAACAGGCCAACGCCCGCGAGCATCCCGTTGCGGTGGCGCTCGACCTCGCCGCGGCGGATGGCCCGCCACGAGGCCGCGATGACCACGAACGCGACCGTGCTGATGACCGCGTTGACGTGCGGAATGGCCGCCAGCACGGGGTCGGGCGCTCGCGGGAGCGCGCCGGCGGGCACCACGCGCAGCGCGGCCGAGAACACGAGCGCGAGCGAGACGACCGTCAGCAGGCCGGTCACGGCGGGGACGTGACGCTCGACGAAGCGTTGCATGCTCGACGGTAGGGAAGCGACGAAAATACGCCTTGCTGTGTCGTCCCGAGAAGGGCGACCGGGTCGGCTCGAAGTGTCGTGCAAACCGGTGCCGTCCCGACGTTGAAACGAAAGGCCTTTTATCCGGTTGGCCTCTATCTTGTATTGCGAGAAAGACCCAGCGAGCGTGGGTAGCCAAGCTAGGCCAACGGCGCAGCGTTGAGGGCGCTGTCCCGTAGGGGTCCGCCGGTTCAAATCCGGTCCCACGCATCGCAAGCGCGTCTATTCGCGCACAGGATGCAGGTGGAGTCCCTTGGGACTGCACCCACGCACAATTCCTTTCGGACGCTACTGTTCGAGCGACAGCGATGCGCTCGCCGTCGGCGGCCACCCGTCTTTTCCGACTCCCCGTCGTGACCACAAGCGCATGGTGGGGAATTCAACGTTCGCAGTCGTCGCGCTCGCGGTCGTTCTCGTCGCCGTCGCACCGGTCGCGGCAGTGGGGACGGTCGCGGCCGAAGCGGGACAGCACCGAGGGGACGCATCGGTCGGCCAAGCGCTAGCTGTCGGTAGCTCGGGGGCGATCTCGAACGGCGCGCTCGCCCGGCAGACCGCCGAGGGGTGTAACTACACCCGGCTGTACGACCGGACCATCGGCTCGGTCGTCCTCGTCAGAACGGCCGACGGGCTCGGCTCCGGTTTCGTCTACGAGAACGACGAGAACGGAATCAGCTACGTCGTGACCAACGAGCACGTCGTCAACGAGTCGGCATCGGTCGGCGTGCAGTTCAGTCGGGGCGAGCGCCTCCGCGGGGAGGTCGTGGGTGCGACCGCGTTCGTCGACCTCGCTGTCGTGCGCCTGAACGAAACGCCCGACTACGTGGAAGCGCTCGAACTCAGCGCCGAAATGCCACGGCCCGGCCAGCGCGTCGCGGCCATCGGCAGCCCGTTCGGGCTCCAGAGCACCATCACGTCGGGCATCATCAGCGGCGTCGACCGGCTGACCCCGACCGAGACGGGCCTGATTCCGAACACCATCCAGACCGACGCGCCGATCAACCCCGGCAACAGCGGCGGCCCGCTGGTCGCCTGTGACTCCGGCACGGTCGTCGGCGTGAACCGCGCGGGCGGTGGCGACAACATCGGGTTCGCGGTGTCGGCCTCGCTGGTCGAGCGCATCGTGCCCGGTCTCGTCCAGAACGGCGAGTACGACTACCCCTACCTCGGGGTCCAGCCCGCGCCGCTCGCCCAGTCGGTCGTCGACGCCAACGACCTGAACGTCACGCAGGGCGTCTACGTCGCGGAGGTGGCCGACGGTTCGCCGGCGAGCAACGCCCTGCAGGGCGCGACTGGCTCGCAGATCGTGGCCGACCAGCGCGTACCGGTCGGTGGTGACGTGATCGTCGCCGTCGGCGACCAGTCGGTCGAGAGGCCCGAGGACCTCCTGTCGTACCTGCTGACCGAAACCCGGCCGGGCGACGAGGTCGAGTTGACCGTCGTCCGGGACGGCGAGCGCCGGACCGTCAGCGTCACGCTCGGCGAGCGTCCGGACCCGGAGGAGAGCGCGTAGCGGGCGGGTATCTGGCCGATCTACAGGCCTTCGAACTCGCGAATCCCCTCGCGCCAGTCGTCGGGGATGGGACGCGAGTCGCCGTCGCGGTTCACGGCAACCTGTACGGTGTGGCCCTCCGCAGCGACTCCGCCGTCGTCTCCGTCGGCAGCTGCGCCAGCGTTCTCGCGGATCTCGTAGTCCATCCGGAGCGAGGAGGTGCCGAGTTCGGGGACTCGGACCGCCACGGTGACCGGGCCGGTCGAGCTTACGGGCCGCCGGAAGTCGAGTTCGAGGCTGGCGAGCACGCTCCCGATCTCGTTGAGCTGGAGGTCGAGCACCTCGCGGAAGTAGGCCACGCGGGCCTCTTCGAGGATGGTGGCGTACACCGCGTTATTGACGTGGCCCATCGCGTCGAGGTCCTGAAAGCGAACGTCGACCTCGGTGGTGAACGAGTAGTCGGTCATCGCTTGCAGGTGCGCGACCGCCACAGTTCGATGTGTCGCTTTCGGACGGGGCGTGATTGGACGTGACGAGGGGGGCTTCGTGGTTCGTCGGTTTTCTGGAACTCCTGCTCGCACTGACTCGTCCTTCGGCCGTTCCGTGCGATTTCGTCTTTCCATCCCGGCGCGTGCTGGCGCGGTCGTCGGGAGCGGGGCGCGGCCGACGGCCGCGGAAATGCGAGCGGTGAAACCGCGCGCGACGCGACCGACCGCTCGGCAGAGGCGGTTTCTCTGCCGGTGGCTCCGTGGCGCGCCAAGCCGCGCGAGGTCTTCGCACGGGGACCGAGCGCAGACCTCGCGCGCGCTCGATCAAAAAACGAAATTTCGTTGCTCATGTAGCGATACGAGGACGGACTTGCGGACGCCGTTCAGAGAAACGTCAGCCCTCCGTCGGCATAGAGCGCGCGCCGCATGGACCCCCAAATAGATTCTATCGTGTACTCGCCGGTCACTCCCTCGATAGCACTCTCGCGGACGATTTCGAGGTCGAACCCGTCGCCCGAGGCCGTGATGACGTGGTCGGCGCTGTCGGCACTCGGGTCAGCGACGAGTTTCGACCGGACGTCGTCCAACCCGAGTGACGCCAGCGCGACTGCCGCGTGGGAGTTGAAGTTCCGGGGAAACCGCTCGCAGAGGCCCCGGACTGGTCCCTCGTAGAGGACGGTTCGACCCGCCACGTCCCCGGGGTCGAGTTCGTCGGTGTAACTGAAATCGAGATGGTCGGGTGCTTTCGTCGCGCGGATCGATACCGAATCGAGCGCGTGCCGGGCGTCGACCAGACCGTCCATCCCGAGCAGCGCGGCGTGGGGCAGATAGACGTCCGTGTCGTTGGCGTTCGCGGTCGAGACGAGTCGCTGTTCGACCGACTCGTCCACGAACGCCGACCCGGAGAGGACCATCAGGTCGCTCGCTTCGAGGACCGTCTCGCCCAGGTCCGCGAGCACCTCGTGAGTTGCGGCCTCCACGACGAGGTCCACGGGCCGATCGGCGAGTCGGGCCGGGTCGGTCAGCTGCTTGTGCCCGGGGAGGTCGTCTTTCTCCGAGCGGACGAGGGCGTACCCGAGTTCGAAGTCCGGGTCCGACTCGACGTAGTCGGCGAGCGCGCGCCCGATTCGACCGAATCCGAGCAGGCCGATAGTGTGCGGTGCAGTCACGAACACTCCTCCTACAGCGTGAGATTGGTCCCGGTCTCGTCGTCGAAGACGTGGGTCTTCGCCATGTCCACCGCGAGAGTTATCACGTCGCCCTCCCGCGCTTCGGTGTCGGCGTCCACCCGGACGGTGAACTCCCTCTCCTCGGGTGCGTCCGCGTCGGGCGCGAGCGTGAGGTCTTTGTCCGCTCCGATCGGCTCGACCACCGCCACGTAGGCGTCGAACGTCGTTTCGGGCGGGAACGTCTCGTCGGCGACTGTCGTGTCGGTCACGTCCTCGGGCCTGACACCGAAGACGAGGTTGTCGGTACTCCCGTCCCACGAGTCGAGTTTGCGCGCCATCGCCTCGGGAAGCAACAGGTCGAACACGTCCGAGACGATCCGGAGGCCGGCGTCGCTTTGGACGGGTGAAAGCTCGACGTCGAAGAAGTTCATCGGCGGTTCGCCGATAAAGCTGGCGACGAAGAGGTTCGCCGGCCGGTCGTAGACGGTCTGTGGCGGTGCGATCTGCTGGAGTTCGCCGTCGTTCATCACGGCGACGCGGTCGCTCAACGTCATGGCCTCCTCCTGGTCGTGCGTGACGTAGACCGAGGTCTTCCCGACCCTGTCGTGTAGCTTGTTCAACTCTGTCCGCATCTCGATTCGGAGTTTGGCGTCGAGGTTCGACAGCGGTTCGTCGAACAGGAACACCTCCGGGTCCCTGATGATGGCTCGCCCGAGCGCGACTCGCTGTTGCTGGCCGCCCGAGAGGTCGCCCGGGCGCCGGTCCAACAGGTCCGAGATGCCGAGCAACTCGCTGACGCTCTCGACCTGCGACTTCCGCTCGTCGGACGGGTAGTGCCGGATCTGAAGCGGGAATTCGAGATTCTCCGCCACCGTCTTGTGCGGGTAGAGCGCGTAGTTCTGGAACACCATCGCCACGTCGCGCTCTCGGGGTTCGAGTCCCGCGACGTCGCGGCCACCGAGTACGATTCGGCCGTCGGTGGGGTCTTCTAGTCCGGCGATCATCCGGAGCGTCGTCGTCTTTCCGCATCCCGACGGCCCCACCAGCACCACGAACTCGCCGTCGTAGATGTCCATCGACACGTCGTCGACGGCCACCACGTCGCCCTCGTCGTCCTGAAACACCTTGGTCAACCCGTCGAGTTCGAGACTGACCTCGCGCGTCTGGTCTCCTGTGCGCTCGTCGAGTCGTGAATCGTCTCCCTGCACGGAATCACTCATGGTTGTCCCCCTGAACGCCGCGTCTGGTCGTTACCGAACGTCACGTCGGATCCTCCCCCGGAACTCGCGTGGATACTTCTGCCCGCGCACCCAAATGCGTGTCGACTGTTGGCACATCTCATCTTTTCGATCCTGCCTCGAAACTCATCCTTTCAACCCTCCCGTGAGACCGACGACGATGTACCGCTGGAAGAAGAACACGACGAGCGCCGACGGAATCGTCGCGACGACCGCGGCAGCCGCCATCGACGCCCACTGGACCGACGTGTCACCGACGAACAGGAACGTCGAGACCGGAATCGTCATCGAGTTCAGGTCGGTGCTGACCGTGAACGCGAACAGGAACTCCCGCCACGAGTAGAGGAAGGTCAGAATGGTTCCGGCCGCGATTCCCGGCATGACCACCGGCAGAATGACGTGGCGAAACGCCTGAATCTTCGTACAGCCATCGACGAGCGCCGCCTCGTCGAGGTCGTGGGGTATCGTGATGAAGAAGTTCCGCATGATGTAGACGACCAGCGGAAGCCAGAGGTAGACGTTCGCGATTACGATACCGAGTTTCGTGTTCAGGAGGCCGAACTCGGTCATGATGCGGTAGTACGGCACCACGAGTCCGATGGGCGGGAACAGCCGCGTGAACAGGATGAACACGAACACGAGGTTGTCGAAGGGGAATCGGTATCGGCTAAACGCGTACCCCGCGGGCACGCCGAGCAACATCACGACGACCGTCGACGCGGACGAAATTATAATGCTGTTGACGACGGCTCGCCAGTATCCACGCTCGAACAGCGCGATGTAGTAACTTTCGAGCGTCGGATTCCGCGGGAAGTAGTTGAAGTTGTAGACGGCGTCGTTGGTCTTCAGCGAGGTGAGCAGCTCCCAGACCAGCGGGGCGACGATGAACAGCACCGCGAGAAAGAGTACGAGGTGAACGACGTACGGACTTTCGAGCGCGTCCCCGAGGCGCTGTTCGCGTCTGTATCGGTCGAGGCCGGTTCGTCCGCTCATGGCTTGGCAGTTCGTCCGCTCATGGCTGGATACGCTGTTTTCGGTTCACGCTTCTATCTCGCTGAGTTGTTCGAGGATGACGTTCACGTAGATGCCCGCGACGATGAGGGTCACGCCGACGAGGAACATCGACACCGCCGAGGCGAAGCCGTAGTCGAACAGTTCGATGCCGAACCGATGGATGTAGATCGCGAGTACCTCGGTCGCGCCCGCCGGGCCACCGCCGGTCGTCGAAAACGGGATGGCGAACGCGCGGAACGCGAACATCCACGTTATCAGGCCCGCCACGAAAAACGACGGCCTGAGGTACGGTAGCGTGACGTGTCGGAACGTCTGGAACGTGGTCGCGCCGTCTACCTTCGCGGCGTCGTACGTCTCCTGGGGTATCGACTGAAGCCCAGCCAGTATGATGATGGTCGCGAACGGGATGCGCGACCACGCGTCTGCCATGATGACCACCGCCATCGCCGTCTCCGGATTGGCGAGCCACGAGAAGTTCCCCGAGAGCAGACCGAGGTCCCGGAGTAGCTTGTTGACCACGCCCAGCTGACCGTTGAACATCCAGCGCCACGTCACGCCCACGATGGACAGCGGGACCGCCCACGACAGCAGAATAAGGGTCGTGTACGTGTCTCGAAGTCGCTTCCTGACGACGTTGTTGAGCGCGAGCGCGATTATCAACCCCGAAAGCATCGTGACGACGAACGACCCGAAAGAGTAGGTCAGCGTCTTCTCGGCGGCGTTCCAGAACGTCGGGTCGGACAGCATCGCTTCGTAGTTTGCAGTCGGTGCGAACTCCGCCGTCGCCCCAAACGCCAGCGTGCGTTGCATCGAACTCCAGACGAGGAAGGCGACGGGGTAGATGAAGATGACGACGAGGCTCACCAGTGCTGGACCCAGCAGAACGAGGCGGATGTGGTCGTTCGCGAACTCCGAAATCAGTCGCTTGAGTCGTCCGTACCGAGTTTCGGGAACTCTCCGATAGGCTTCTGACATTGTGTGATTACTGGAAACCAGTGTCCTTGCTGGAAGTCGAGCGGTCGAGGGAGTTACTGGCCGAGGACGCTATCGATGAACTGTTGGCCCCGTTGGGTCGCTTCCGCGGGCGAGATGTCGCCCACGATGGCGCTCTGGAACGGGTCGGCCAGTCGCTGGAAGATGGCCTGCTGCTGGGGGAAGAACTCGAGGACGCCCCGGTCGATGGCAGACCCCAACACGTCGCCGAACTGGACGAAATCGGCCGCCTCGGCGTCGTCGTACACTCTGTCCATGAACGACATGTTCCCCTCGAAGGTGAACTCCCACCACTGGCTCGGATAGCTCAGTCGCAGGTCGCCGTAGAGCAGCCCCGCGAGTTTCTGGGCGTCGTCGGCGAACGGGTTGATAGCGGTCGTGTTGGGTGCGACGAGTGCCGCCTGTTGGGGGTTCGGCCCCGTGTTCGCCATCGGTGGCACGACGGCGCGGTACTCGCTGTCGGCCTCGTACTGATTGAGTGCCCGCGGCACGAAGTCGGCGAACGCGTCGACGTACGCCAGTCGCCCGGCCAGGAACAGGTCGACGAGGTCGCCCTCCCCGTAGGAGATGACCTCCTGTGGGACCCAGTTGTTCTCGCGCCACTCGACCATCTTCTGGAGCACGGTCCGGGCCGGTTGGGTGTCTATCTGGACCGTTCCGTCGTCGGCTACGATCTGCCCGCCCTGCTGGTAAAGCAGTTGGCGGAACGAGTAGAACAGGTACACCGGGTTCCCGGCGTAGTAAGCGTAGCCGAACACGTCGGTTCCCTCGAACGCCTCCATCGTCTCTTCGAGCAGGTCCCACGACCACTCGCCGTCGAACCGGCTCGGATCGATGCCCTGCTCTTCGACGAGGTTGGTCCTGAGGTTCCCGACCGTGGCCTCGGCGATGTTCGGGAACCCGTACTGGTGAGTCCCCTCTCGGGTGGAGTCGATGTCCCACTCGACCATGCTCCTGAGTGCCGGAATGTAGGCGTCCCACATCTCGTCGGTGTACAGCGGGTCGACCACTTCGAGGTAGCCCTGTTGGACGAACACCGGCGTCAGTGGACCGTCGACGTTCATCACGTGGGGTTCGCCCTGCCTCGCGCTGAGGAACTGCTGTTCCTGAAGATTGGCCTGGTCCACGCCGATCTCTATCGGTTCGATGGTGATCCCGGTCTTCTCCTCGAACAGTTCGTGCGTGGCGAGGGTCGCCGGGTCGAACTCCATGTTGGCCGCGCCGTGGTTGAGAATCTGAAGCGTGTCAACGTCGCCTGCGGCGGTGTCCTGCCACCCCTCCGGCGGTTCCCACGGTGCGGTTTCGAAGGTCTCGGTCCCCTGGAACGTCTGGTCGTTCTCCCGGTCGGGGACGTCCCGTCGGGCCTCTATCGGCCAGTCGTCGGCCACGTCGAGTCGTCGTGCTCGCCAGTTCTCGGCAAACCCGATCTCCTGTGCTTGCTCTAGGTACGTGCCCCCGTCTTGTCGATTCGCGTACCCACTTAGTCCCGCCAGTCCCGCGACCCCCGTCGCGGCGATGAATTGACGCCGTTTCATGGTCCCCCAACAGATTTATTCGTCATCAATAATTCTTAACGTCTTTGTGCCGATACTGACAGCTCCTCAACTATGGTATTTGGTAACAAAGGTGCAATTAACTGGGACGGCAAACTGCTGCTCGACTCGACCCCGCCGAGGGTTCAGAGGAACCTGCCAACGGCTCAGTCGCTCGTCTGACTGTACTTCTCGACCCACTCCTGAAGCGTGATGCCCATCGCGGACTGGGTGATGGCGTTCGAACTCGCCGAGTTGGCGCTCTTGACCAGTTCGGCTTCGAGCGTGCGCTTGGGCACTTCCCCCAAGAAATGGGGAATCGCGCGCTGGACCGAAAGCGGGCAGCCGACCTCGTGGGCCAGCGCGTAGCCCGACAGCGAGTGGGGAATCTCCTCGGTGGCGTACGTCGGGTCGGGATCGAGCAGTTTCTCGTCGTCGACGTGGTCGACGTACTCGTAGCACTTGCCCACGTCGTGGAGCAGGCAGGCCGCCCGGATCACGTCGAGGTCGGGGTCCGCGCCGTGGAAGTCGCGCTGTTCCTCGGCCGACCGGACCGCGATGCGGGTGACCCCGCGCACGTGCTCGACGTTGGTCTTCTCGTGGATGTTCCACGCGTAGGGCACGTCGAAAACGTCGGCCCAGCCGCCGCGTTCGAGGCCGAGCACCCACGCCTCGGTGACCTGCTCGCGGAGCGTCTCGTCCTCGATGTCGGCGATCTCGGGGAAGGCCTCGCGCACCTGCGCTTCGTAATCGGGTTTCCCATCGGTCTCGGGAGTCTCGTCGGTCATGGTTCGCCAATCCGTCGGCGCGACCGTAATAGTTCGTGTCTCGGGGTGGTGTGTTTGATCTAGTGGAACCGTCTGCGTGCGCTCGGTTCGATTTTCACCGAGCGTGTGCTGTTTACCTTCCACCTCGGCGCGTGCTGGCTTGTTTTTCCTCTGGCGCGCCTACTGATTCTTCCAACCCGGCGCGTGCTGGCGCGAGTTCATCTCGCGCCATCTCGTGCGAGGGACGAGGACCGCAGGTCGGAGCGAAGCGGAGACCGAGGACCGCAGGAGGCTGGGGAGGTCTGAGGCTCGCTGTTGCGGTCGCGGTCACGCCGAGGCGCAAGCAATAGCTAGCTTCTTGCTCTTTTCGTCGACTGTTCTGTGAGAGTCTAAGCTAGCTACTGCCGAGGCATATGAGAGACCGCCCAGCACAGCACCGCGACCGCACCGCAGCCTCGAACCTCCCCAGCCTCCTGCGCTTCTCGGCCACCGTCGGAGCAAGCTCCGACGAGCCCTCGGTCGCTGCGCTCCCGAGGACTACGGCCTGCGATGCTCGTCCCTCGCGCGCGTTGCTCGCGCGCGCCAGGTTCTGAAATTATAATCGTCCAAGCAGGATTATCGCCATTCCACGCAAGGAGCGTTTCGAGAACGTTCGAGCGGTCGACCGTGGCCGACACCTTTTAAATGGTGGCGCGTCCGGCACCGAGCATGGGACGGCTCACGTCGGCGTTGTTCGGTAGCACGCTCAAGATACTCGTCGCGGTCGTCGCGCTGCTGGTCGTCGCGGTCGCGGCCGGATTCGCGCTCGGGGTCCTCGGGACGCCGAGCGTCGCGGGCCTCCAGAACCAGTTCGGCGAGGTCACCGACGAGACGACCGAGATTCGGACCGAACTCGTGGTGAACAATCCCAACCCGTTCGGGGTGAGCCTCGGCGGGGTGTCGGTGAACTACGACGTGTCGATGAACGACGTGGCGATGGCCAACGGCACGAAGGAGGGCGTCTCCATCGGCTCAGGAAACTCCACGCTGGCGTTCACCACCGTGATGCAGAACGACCGCATCCCGGCGTGGTGGGCCAGCCACGTCAGGAACGACGAGCAGACCGCGGTGCAGGTCGACGCCGAGGTCCGGTCGGGGACGCTGGGCCGGAGCTTCGACGCCCCGCCGGTCGAGCGACAGGTGTCGACCGACGTCATCTCGCAGTTCAACTCGACCGAGACGCGGCCGATCAACGCGAGCCAGCCGCTGGTCTCGGACCCCGTGGCGTACGTCAACGAGACGGGCGCGCAGTGGGGCGAGGTCACCCGGGCCGAGACGCCAATCGACCTGCGCATGGTCGTCTACAACGACAAGCCCGTCCCGATGGCCATCACCGAGATCGGGTACGAGATCACGATGAACGACGTGGCGGTCGGCAACGGGTCGAGCGACGACGAGCACGTCATCGAGGGCCACACCGAGGAGACCATTCGGACGACGACCACCATCGACAACGACAAGCTCGACGAGTGGTGGGTCACCCACCTCGAAAACGGACAGGTGACCGAACTCCGCATCGACTTCTACGCCGAGGTCGAGGTCGCCGGCGAGACGTTCCGCGTCCCGCTGGAGGAGATGACCTACACCGAGACCATCGAGACCGACGTCTTCGGCGCGAAGGACGCCTCTGGCGGTGGGGACGACGGAACCGCAGGAGATTCGGAGGCGAACGAGGAAACCACGGCAGGCTCCGGCGACGAAGAGACGACCACCCCGAGCGACGAAGAGACGACCGACTCCGGCAACGAGGAGACGACCACCGCGAGCAACGAAAAGACGACCACCGACGACGGCATTCTCGCGCGCGGCGCAGAAGCAGTTCGGTAGGCGACCGAAACGGCGTGAATCGCGCGACGCGAACCGACGCGGTTCAGAACGCGCTCAAACTCGACTGGAGCTTGCGGTCGCTCTCCTCCTCGCGAACTTCGTAGCCCACGAGGTCGCGCACGTCGACCGCGTAGGTCGTGCCGCCGCGTTCGAGCACCGCGACGCGGCCCTGCACACCGACTATCTCGCCGGTCGCGACGGTCTCGGGCACCGGCGCGGAGTCCAGTTCGAGGCCGTAGTCGAACGCGAACGTCTCCACCGGATCGAACTCCGCGAGCGCGGCCGACCACGCCGCCTCGTCGACCTCGCGGTGGAGCCCCGCGACCTTCTCGGGCACGCGAACCCGGTCGGTGAACTCCTCGGCCAACTGCGATTCGATCTCACGGGCGATCCGGCCGTTCTCGACCGTCCGGAGGTGGGCGGCCCGGTCGGCACCCTGCTCGCGCAGGCGAGTTCGGAGTCGCCATTCCTTGGTCACGCCGACCTTGAACGTCGCGGGTGCGAACGCGGCGAGGTAGACGGCGTGGTTGTCGTAGCAGTCCATCTCGTCCTTGAGACAGGTGCCGGTACACCGGGCGCAGACCCACGTGCTGGTGTGGCTGTCGCAGTACGGCGCGTCGGCGGTCGCACACTCGCGGTGGATCCGCCCGTCGAGCGCGCCCGCGCATCGGCGCTCGCCTAACGCGTACGCGAGACTCCGGCCCGACTCCAGCGGCTCGCGGCGCACCTCGCCCGCCTCCGCCACGAGCAGCGCCGGATCGCGGTGGTCCGACTCGGCGGTGTCGGCTCCGCGGTCGGCACCGCCATCTCGGGCGTCGGCGCGTTCGGTCTCGTACCCGACGACTTGCACGGACGGAGGTACGAGTCACGGTCCTATAGGCGTGCCGTTCGCCAATCGGACCCGGTCCGAAGTCGAGATCGCCGGCCCCGGCACCGACAACTACTCGGCGTGGCCGCCGCGCTGGGAGACGTCTCCAGCGACGACTGACGCAGAGCCCCGACATACGGACTGCTTTTTTGGCGTCGAACTATGCTGTGCCCAACTGCGTGGAGCCCGTCGCGTGGAAAAGTTTTCAACGGCACGGCGGCGAATAGGAAGTATGACGCTCGACAGTTCCGTCACCGCAACGCCGGAGGAGGACCGCGTCGTCTTCGAGTACACCGTCGAGAACGTCGGCGACGCGCCGGCGGAGATCACCTTCCGGAACGGCCTCTCGGCCGACTTCGCGGTACTGGACGACGGCGACGAGATCTGGCGGGCCAGCGACGGCCAGATGTTCACGCAGGCGCTCCGGACTGAGACAGTCGACGCCGGGGACAGCGAGACGTTCACCGAGGCGTGGGACGACCCCGACCCGGGCGACTACACCGTAGTTGCCACGCTGAACGCCGGACCGGACGCGGAGGCCCGGACGGACTTCTCGGTGTAGACCCCCGACTACTCGGCCTTCGGAGAATCGACTCGGCGATGGTCCTTCCGCCCGTAACGTTCCGAAACCCCCTAACCCGCCGACCACCGAGCTACTCCCATGCAAGGCGAACCCGAGGTCGCGGTGCTCCGGCTCGGCCACCGGCCCGGCCGCGACGAACGGATGACCACCCACGTCGGGCTGACCGCGCGGGCGCTGGGGGGCGACCGCGCGGTGCTGGCGGGCGACGCGAGCAAGTCCAAGGGGACCGTCGAAGACATCACCGACCGCTTCGGCGGCCCGTTCGCGGTCGAGTTGACCGACAGCCCGCGGTCGGTCATCCGGGAGTGGGACGGCCGCGTGGTCCACCTCACGATGTACGGCGAGCGAATCCAGGACGTGGAGAGCGAGATCCGGGCTGCCCACCGCGGGACCGAACCGGAGGGGCACAGTGGCAGTGAGGCAACCGACGGCGAGCCGATCCTCGTCGTGGTCGGCTCCCAGAAGGTGTCGTTCGACGTGTACGAGGCCGCCGACTGGAACGTCGGCGTGACCAACCAGCCCCACTCCGAGGTCGCGGGGCTGGCGGTGTTTCTGGACAGGCTGTTCGAGGGCCGGGAACTCGACCGGGAGTGGGCGGACGCCGACCAGACCGTAGTGCCGAAAGCGACCGGGAAGAAAGTCGTCCCCGCGGACGAGGAGTGACGGGGGCTCCGCAAGTGGCCGACGAAGAGCGACGCGGACTTGGGGAGGCGGTGGAATCCTATCGCCTCGGCTTCTCTTACCGCTCTTTCGGCTCTCGTGGGGAGTAACCCTCCGCTTCCATCACCGCAGTCGAACCGGACGCGTGTCGGCGGCCGGGGGTCCGCTCCGATGGATTTAAACGGCTTTGCGCCCCCAGTTGAACACAATGGCTTTTGAGGACCTGCTCGAAGACCCGGTAATCCAGAAATATCTTCACGAGCTGGTCGGTCCGAAAGGGATGCCCGTCGCGGCAGCGCCGCCCGACGGTGAGGTCACCGACGAGGAACTCGCCGAAGAGCTTGATCTGGAGCTCAACGACGTCCGGCGCGCGCTGTTCATCCTCTACGAGAACGACCTCGCGACCTACCGACGGCTCCGCGACGAGGATTCCGGCTGGCTCACGTACCTCTGGACGTTCCAGTACGAGAACATCCCGGACAACCTCGAAGAGGAGATGCACCGACTGCTCGAAGCGCTCGAGAATCGTCAGGAGTACGAGTACCAGCACGAGTTCTACCTCTGTGAGGTCTGCTCCATCCGATTCGAGTTCGGCGAGGCGATGGACTTCGGCTTCGAGTGCCCGGAGTGTGGCTCGCCGCTGGAGTCGATGGAGAACTCCCGGCTCATCGACTCGATGGAGCGGCGCATCGAGACCCTCCGCGAGGAGCTCAACGTCGAGCAACTCGAAGAGGCAGAGACCGAGGCCGAGGCGTAGATGGTCGTACTCGCTACCAAGCTGTACGTCCAGGGCGACGCCCGCGAGCGCTCGCTCGACGCCCTCCGGTCGCTCGTCGACAACGCGGTCGGCGACCTCGACGTGGAGTACACCGTCGGCGTGCGCCACGACGACTTCGCGACGGTCACCCTCGACGGCGACGACGAGGTGGTCGCGCGTAACCTGCTCCGCGAGGAGTACGGCGAGATCACGCCGGACTTCGAGCCGGGCGAGACGTACGTCGGCACCCTCGAAGGCTGGGACGAGGACGGCTTCGTCCTCGACGCCGGCGAGGAGATCCGCGTCCCCGCAAGCGAACTCGGCCTCGGACAGGGGAGTCCGATCCAGATCGTCGAGCGGCTCGGCCTCGTCCAGCACGTCCCGCTCCGGTTCGTCTACGGTGGCGACGGCGACTCCGATGCTGAAGCAGCGGATGGAGTCTCCGAATCCGGACCTCACCGGCTCGCCGACGCGGAGCGCGACCGCCTCTACGACTGGACCCGGGGTTCGGGCCGGGTGAACGTCAACAGCGCCACCCGCGGCGAGGTACGCGCGACGGTCAACCGCGCGGGCCACGCGCAGGACATCGTGACGGTCGAACGCCTCGGCCTGCTGGAGCAGAGCATCGTCTGCAAGGACGAGACCGACCCGCCGGGGCTGCTTTCGGCCATCGGTAACTACCTGCCAGCCGAGATCAGATGCGTCATCCCGTGATTCGACCCGACGACAACTCGATCCAAACGCGCCACACCACGACACGACCATGAACCGGCGACTCCTCCTCGCGTTCGCGGCGGTCGCACTGCTGGCGGTCACGGCAGGCTGTGGCGGCGTGTTCGGCTCCGACCAGATCGGCGAAGAGCAGTTGGCGGGCGAGGAGTCGGCGAGCTACGACTGGAACACCACGGCCGACGTGACGCTGAACGTCACCGACGGGGAGTACCGCGCGACGTACGACTTCTCGAACCGCTCGGAGCTCCGGGTGTACGAGCCCCAGACGCTCGGCGAGGAGGGCCCGGTGCAGGTCGGGACGGTCCGGTTCCGCTACCCCAACGGGACCGTGGTCTCGCTCGGTCAGGAGCGCGTCCGGACGACCGACTCCCGGACCATCTTCGAGCTGCCCGCCGACGAGGGGAAGCTGGCGTACACCGCATCTCACCGCGGCAAGTCGTTCAGCAAGCCAGTCCACGTCGAGGGATCATACGAGGTTATCCTGCCGGTGGGGATGCGGGTCGGCACGCCCATCCTGAGTAAGGTCCGGCCGAACGCCGACGACACCACCATTCGAGACGGCCGGACCCACATCGAGTGGGCCGAGGTGACCGCGAACACGCTCGTCGTCCGGTACTACCTCGCGCGCGACCTCACCATCTTCACCGGCATCATCGCCGCCGGCGTCCTGCTCGCGCTCATCGGGCTGGGCTACTTCCGGCGCCAGATCAAGGAGCTCGAACGTAAACGCGAGGAGATGGGGCTGAACGTCGACACGAGCGACGACGAGTTCGATCAGGGGCCGCCGCCGGGGATGGGCTGACGTGCGAAAGAGCGCGTCCAACTGTTGGTTCGGCTGGTGACCAGCCACCCCCTGGCCGACTGAAGGCCGAAGGCCATCCCCTGGCGGACTAAAAGGCCGTGGGATTTCGAAAATGTTCCGCCAACTTCAGCTGCTCATCCGAGCACAACCCTTCCGTCCCCGAGAAGATTGATAACGCGAAGCGTCCGATTGGAGAGCATGTCACGTCGACCGACCGGTTCGCTCGGCGAGAACTCCTCCCAGCCGACCCGTCTGCTCGCGGCCATCCGGAGCCGAGCCGCCGGCGTCTGCGCCATCCTCGTCGTCCTCGCGGTCGTCGCGCTGCCGCATCCGCTGCCCGACCTCGCGCCGGGACTGTTCGTCCTCGTCGGAATTGCGGAGGGAGTGGGCCTCGCAGTGGCGGCCGAGAACCTCCTCCGGCGGCCCGCGACCGGCTTCGACCTCGGGCGCGCGAGCAAGCGCGTTGCCGGCGTCGCGGGCGCGAGCGCGGCGTTCGTCGTCGCCATGGCCGCGCTCGGCGTCGACCTCGGCCCGCGCGACCGGGCGTTGCTCGCCGGCGTTTGTCTCTCGGGGCCCGCCGCCATCGTCGTCATCGACTACCTCAAGGCGCGGACGCGGGCGGACCTGTGGAGGTGAGTCGAGCGGCCTCCCGACACCGGGAGCAATCGACGGACGGAGTGTGACGCCCCGACTGCGGGTAGCGTGACGCTTTAGTCGGCCCGCCGACTCACCCCGCACATGAGTCAACTGGCGGCGCGCGAACCCGACGTGCGACAGTTCGAGGCCACCGTCGAGTCGGTCGACGGCGACGAGGTCGTGCTCGACGGGACGTACTTCTACGCCGAGAGCGGCGGCCAGCCAGCCGACCGGGGCACGCTAGCAACCGGCGAAGCGAGCGCGCAGGTCGCGGACGTGCAGGAGCGCGACGGAGAGGTCGTTCACGAAGTAGCTGCGGAGGACGGAGCCGCGGCGTTCGAGGTCGGCGAGACGGTGCGGGCCGAGATCGACGACGACTTCCGGACGTACTGCGCGCGAGCCCACACTGCAAGCCACGTCCTCTACGGCGCGGGACGGCGCGTGCTCGACGATCTGGGGTACGGCGGTTTCGACATCGGCGAGCGGAAGGTCCGGGTCGACTTCACCACGACGACCGACATCACCGACGACGTGCTCGCGGAACTGGAGCGGCTGACGAACCGCGCGGTCTGGGAGTCTCGCGAGGTCTCGTGGGACGAGATTCCCGAACGGGAGGCCCGTGAGCGCGAGGAGGTCGCGTTCAACACCAAGACCGAGGAGGGCGTGATGAGCGAGTCAGACACCGTGCGCGTGGTGAGCGTTGCGGACTGGGACTGGGCGGCCTGCGGCGGTACCCACGTCCGAAACACCGCCGAAATCGGCCCCGTGACCCTGCTCGACCGCTCGAACCCCGGCGAGGGGCTGACCCGCGTGGAGTTCGCGGTGGGACCGACCGCGATTCGGCGGCGGGCCGAGGACGTGCGCGCGGCCCGCGAGGCGGCCACGGTCCACGACGTGGGCGTCGGGGACCTCCCGGATGCGGCCCGGCGCGCGAGCGAGGAGATCGAACGCCTCGAAGCCGAACTGAGCGATGCCAAGGAGAGCGTGCTGGACGCCCGACTCGACGACCTCCGCGGGACTCCGACCCAGCGCGACGGCGACGAGTGGCTTGTCGGCACGGTCTCCGGATTCGGACCGAACGAACTCGCCGACCGCGCGCGGGAACTCGTCGGCGGTGCGGACGACGCAGTTCCTTCGGACGATCAGCCCGACGCGGTGGTGCTCGCCGGCGCGGACGGCGGGACGTTCGTGGTCGCCGCGACTGGCGGCGATCCAGATGCCGGCGAAATCGTCGACGAAGTGACCGCGGAGTTCGGCGGTGGCGGCGGCGGCAGCCCCGCGTTCGCGCAGGGCGGCGGGTTGGACGCGAGTCCGGACGACGTGGTCGCGTTCCTGCGGGAGTAGGTGGTGCTGCGGGAGTGAGTGGTCTGCGGACCAACTCGGCGGCCCTACTCGAACACCGGGCTGTCGTCCTCCATCGCTTCGATGTCGGCCGCGATCTCGCGCACCTGCTCGGGGAACAGCGCGACCTGCACCTCGTTGCCGTCGGCGTCCTCGCAGACGATCTTCACGCGCTTGTCGCCGAACTCCCGCGCTTCGGCCGACTCGACGTCGAACAGCTTCGCGCTGGCGGACTTGTTCGACGGGCCGACGTTCTGGATGGCTCCGTCCTTGAGTTCGACCATGAAGTCGTCGAGGATCAGGTTGAGCATGGGACGTGGTTCGACGCGAACGGTCTTATAACCGGGAGAGTTGGTTTGCGAACCGTCTCGATTCGATTGGTTTTCTCGGGGTGCTTCCTCGTGTCTCGTTCTCTATTAATAAACGAATTCCGGCGCGCGCGAGCAACGCGCGCGAGGGACGAGCATCGCAACGAAGTGAGAAGCGCAGGAGGCTGGGGAGGACGAGGGACGGTGCGGTCGCGGTACTGTGCGGTCGCGGTACTGTGCGGTCGCGGTACTGTGCGGTCGCGGTACTGTGCGGTTGCGGTTTCTCATATGCTTCGGCAGTAGCTAGCTTCGCTACTGATCCCTCTACACGAAGTTATTCTGAGCTAGCTACTGCTTGCGCCTCGGCGTGACCGCACCGCACAGCACCGCAACCGCGACGGCACCGCAACGGCGGGCCTCTCAGACCTCCCCAGCCTCGCCGGCCACCTCAACGCTGTTGGACAACCCGCGTCCGACGAGCCTGCGCTTGGTTCCCTCGCACAGACGCGGCCGCCTCCCTCGCGCGCTAGGGCGTGGCGCGCAAGCGCGCCGCGCCCAAACGCGCGCCGGGAGTCAAGACGGGCCAGCGCACGAACGGTGGTGAGAGGAAGCCAGCGCGCCCCAAATCGAGAGATACCCAACTGCAAAACACGACCGAGAATCAGCCCAGCGCGAGGCACAGTTCCGCACCGAGTTCCGGAATCCGAAGACAGACCTCGCCCGCTCGCCAGACGACAATCTCGTCGAGCGCCGCGAAGCCCCGAAACGCGTAGCCGAACACCAGCGCCGCCGGGACCGCACCGGTGACGAGCGCTCGGAGGTAGGACGTGCCGTGGACCGTGTGGAGGCCGACGACGAACAGCCCCGCGCCGTAGAGAGCGCAGACCGCCCGGAGAGTGGGGCTCGGAACTCCCGCGAAGACGCAGGGCGCGGTCGCGTAGGCGAGGGTCTGGACCGTCTCGCTGGTGCCCGCGCGGTCCGGGACCAGTGCCATCAGGAGGAGCGTCTGGAGCGCGGCGGTCAGGTGGAGCACCGCGGGCGCGACGAACAGTACGGCGACCGCGAGCGCGAACGCGGCCGAGAGCGCGGGCCGACCGCCGAACACCGGGGCCGCGCCGGGCACCAGCGCGAAGCGGACCGCCTCCTCGACGAGCACGACGGTCATGGCGAACACCAGCCCCGGGGCCTGATCGCCCGGCGCGACGCCGCTCTCGAAGAACCGCCGGGGCCGGACCAGTACCTCTGCCCACGCGCGGGCCAGCGCTACGGGGCCGCGCTCGCGCCCGCCCGAGGGGTTCTCGACCCACTGGGTCATGGGCGGTTCACCTCTTGGGTCACGGGAGAGTCACGGTCGAACTAGTCGGTCCGGAAGGTATGACAGTTCCGACATCGCGCTTCGTAGGACTCCTCGGCGGCCACCACGATCGTCGGTTCGTCGACGTGGGCTGGCTCGCCGTCGATGAGCCGCTGGGTACGGGTCGCGGGCTCGCCACACGCCGCGCAGATGGCCTGATACTGGTCGACGTACTCTGCGAGCGCGATCAACCGCGGCACGGGCTCGAACGGCTCGCCCCGGAACGTCTGGTCGAGCCCCGACACGACGACCCGCCGGTCGCGGTCCGCGAGGTGCTCGCAGACCTCGACGAGTTCCGCCGAGAAGAAGTTCGCCTCGTCGACGGCGACCACGTCCTCGCCGTTGAGTTCCTCGGGGATGTCCCACACGCCCTCGTCGGGGTCGACCACGGTGGCCTCCCACTGGCGGCCGTTGTGCGAGCCGACGGTCTCCTCCCCGTACCGGTCGTCGATGGAGGGCTTGAACGCGGCCACGTCTTGGCCCGCGATCTCGGCTCGGCGGAGCCGCCGGAGGAGCTCCTCGGTCTTCCCGGAGAACATACAGCCGGTGATGACCTCGACCCACCCGCTGTTGGTTATCTTGTGCACGTCCGATGTGCGCTCAAGCGAGGGAGAAAAGGGTTGCCGATTCGAGGGCGACTACTCGAACGAAGAGATCGCGTCAGCACTCGTCACACCGTTCTCGGCGTCGGCGACGCGTCCTCGCAGTCCAGAATTCGGTCGACGATCTCGTCGAAGTCGGGACTATCTTTTCGGTCGGTTCGTCCGAGGGGTAGTGGGGACTGCCGGCACGGGTGATCACCTTGGTAACTGGGAGTAGTTACTCGTACCCCAAATCGTCCCCTGTCCCTTCCGCGTGCGGTCACAGCCACACAAAGTCAGTCCATCGCGCCCACGTTCTCCTCGCTCTCCATCGACGGCGGACTGGGCTCGATTGTCGCGTAGTGGACCACCTCCACGCCGAGTTCGACGACCCGCTCCTCGATGTCCTCGTCGGTGAACGCGCCGTCCCGGACCGCGCCGTGAGACCTTGGCACCGCGGCCTGATACGGGAGTACCCACGCGTCGAGCGCCCGGCAGACCGACCGGAGGTGTTCGAGCGCCGTGATGGGGAAGCTCCCGCCCGACACCGCGAGCAGGCCGACCGTCTTGTGCTCGAACTCGTCGAACCCGCAGTAGTCGATGGCCGTCTTCAGCGTCGAGGAGTACGACCCGTGGTACATCGGCGTGCCGAGGATGACGGCGTCGGCGTCCCGCACCTCGCTGGTGAACTCGGCGGCGTCGCCCGCGTCCTCGGCGTCCACGTCCGGGTCGAACGCCGGCAGGTCGTACTCCCGGAGGTCGAGCAGTCGGCCGTCGCCGCCCTCGCGCTCGACGCCGTCGAGGGCGCGCTCCAGTGCAACTCTCGTGACGCTGTCGTCGCGCAGGCTGCCGGCAACGGCCGCGATTCGTGGCGCGTCGCTCATACGTGGTCGGTCGAACCTCAACTGGAAATAGCTGGCGCACCGGTCAGCAATCCGTCCGGCCAAACAGCGCTCCGAAGGGAGAAGAGCGACCCGACTTCGCCGCCGACGACGACACGCTTATCGGTCGCGGCCCGAACGTTTCGGTGATGGAAAACACGCGGTCGTCCGACCCGCGCGAGGACGAGGTTCGCGTCCTCCTCGCGGGGCCGGACTCGTGGCTCGCGGCCGTCGAACCGGCGTTCGCAGCGGCGGAGGCGTTCTCGACGCGGACCGTCGAGTCGGCCGAGCGAGCGACGGCGGTGGCGACCGAGGGCAGCCTCGACAGGATCGACTGCGTCGTCGCCGCGGCCAGTTTCGACAGCGGGACCGACCACGACGCGACCGGTCTCGAACTGCTGGCGGACCTGCGCTCGCGGGACGTCGGCACGCCGTTCGTCCTCGCGCCGTCGTCCGGCGACGAGTCGCTGGCCAGTCGGGCCATCGAGGCGGGGGTCGACGACTACGTTCTAGCGGACGCCGACCCCTCCGACCTCCGGCGGCGCTGCCGAGAGGTCGTCGAGCGGGACCGCGATCACCGCCACAAAGACGAAGCAGTCGCAGGGTTCGAGTCGTTGTTCTCGACGCCGTACCAGTTCGTCGCGGTCCTCGACCCCGACGGAACCGTCGTGCGAGCCAACCGGGCGGCGGTTCGAGCGCTCGGCGTCGAGGAGCGCGCGGTCCTCGGCAAGCGGTTCTGGGGGCTCTCGTGGTCAGACGCCGCCGACCGCCGGGAACTCCAGGGAGTGGTTCAGCGCGCGCTTCGCGGCGAGTACGTCGACTTCGAGGCTCGACTTCCGGGCGGGATCGGGGACGAAAACATCGCGGAGGAGGGTGACGTTCTGTTCGAGTTCACCGTCCGTCCAGTCAGCCTCGGCGACAGTGAAGGCGAGGGAAGTAGCGCCGACGCCGACGTGGACCGGCTCCTCGTCGACGGCCGGGAGGTTGCCGAGCGCGCGCGGTTGGAGGCCGAACTCCGCGAGTCGGAGGAGCTCCACCGGGTCACGCTCAACAACATGACCGACACCGTGCTCGTCACCGACGACGACGGCGAGTTCACGTACGTCTGCCCGAACGTCCACTTCATTTTCGGCTACAGCGCCGAGGAGATCCACGAGTTGGGCAGTATCGACGCGCTCCTCGGCGAGGAACTGTTCGACCGCGGGCGACTCGACACCGAGGGGGTTCTCACCAACGTCGAGTGTACCGCGACCGACAAGGACGGCCGCGAGCACGCCCTGCTCGTCAACGTCCGGCAGGTGTCGATCCAGGACGGGACGGTACTGTACAGCTGTCGGGACATCACCAAGCGCAAGCAGCGCGAGCGAGCGCTCACCCAGCTCCACCGGACGAGCCGAGGGCTGCTCTACGCCGAGACCGGCCCGGAGATCGCCGACCGCGTCGTGACGGACGCGGCGTCGATCCTCCCCCCGGCCGCCGCGGCGGTGTACCAGTTCGACAGCGAGGAGAACGCGCTGTACCCCACCGCGGCGTCCGACGAGTTGATCGAGACGCTCGGGACGCTCCCCGAGTTGCGTCCGGACCGCGGGACGGTCGTGAGTCGAGCTTTCGTCGAGGGCGAGACGCGGACGGCCGACGCCGATACTGAAGCGAACGGTGGAACACCGCCGGGACGCGAGCAGTCGATGTTCGCGCCGCTGGGCGACTACGTCGCGGTCCCGCTGGGCGACCACGGGGTGTTCCTCGCGGCCACGACGAACGGCGACTCGTTCGACGAGATCGGCGAGGACGTCGTGGAACTCGTGGCCGCGACGACCGAGGCGGCGTTCGACCGGGTCGAGCGCGAGCGCGAACTCCGGGACCGCGACCAGCGGCTCCAGCAGCAGAACGAACAGCTCTCGCAGCTCAACCGGGTGAACGAGTTCATCCGCGAGATCGATCAGGCGCTCGTCGGAGCACAGTCCCGCGAGAACATCGAGGCGGCCGTCTGCGACCGGCTGACCGCCGACGACCGGTTCGCGTTCGCGTGGATCGGCGAGACGACGTCGCTGAACCGGACGCTCCGACCGCGGGCGTGGGCCGGCGACGAGCGGGGCTACCTCGACAGCGTACCGCTGGAGTCAGACGCGGAGGCCGCGACGGGTGACGCCAGCCCTGTGACAGGCGACGCCCGCCTCGCGACGAGTGGCGCCAGCCCCACGTCGGGTGACGCCGGCCTTGCGTCGTCGATCGAACCAAGCCTCCGGGCCGCAGACGAGCGCGAGACCGTCCTCGTGCCGAACGTCGCCGACCAGCTCCGGACCGGCCAGTGGTGCAAGGAGGCGGTGTCCCGGGACTTCCAGTCGGTGCTGTCGATCCCGCTGGCGTACGACGACGTGCTGTTCGGCACGCTGAGCATCTACGCGGAGACCCCCGACGCCTTCGACGAGATGGCCCAGTCGGTGCTGCGCGAACTCGGGGACACCGTCGCCTCGGCCATCAACGCGGTCCAGCGCAAGGAGGCGCTCCGGAGCGACACGGTGGTCGAACTGGAGTACGACGTTCCCGACCCGAACGCGACCCTCTCCCGACTCGCGAGCGAGGCCGACGCGTCGCTGTCGGTGGAGGGGACGGTGAGTCGCGACGACGGCACGACGCTCGTCTTCGTCGCGACCGAGGAGGCCGACCCCGAGCGCGTGCTCGACGCGGCCGAGGAGTTCGTCGGCGTCACCGACGCGAAGATCGTCCGGGAGACCGACGACGGCGGACTGGTCGGGCTGGGCGTCGGGGGCGACTTCGTCACGACGGTGCTCGCCGACCACGGAGCAGTCCTCCGGAATCTGCGCGCGACGCCCGGAGGCCTCTCGCTCTCGGTCGACGTGCCCGACTCGGTCACGACCCGGTCGATAGACGAGGTGATCTCGAACACCTACGACGCGGCCGAGGCCGTGGCCCAGCGCGAACGGACGCGAGCGCTCGACACGACCGGGTCGCCCGGTCGCTTGTTCGACGACCTCACCGAGCGCCAGCTCGAAGTGGCCCAGACGGCGTACCACGCCGGATTCTTCGACGCCGAGCGCGACGTGACCGGTCGGGACGTGGCATCGATGCTCGACATCTCTCACACCGCGTTCTACGACCATGTTCGGCGCATCCAGCGGAAACTGTACGCCTCACTGTTCGAGAGCGCCCCGCGACCGAGTGAGGTTGAATAGTAAACAGCGGAACGGGCGGGTACGGTGGACTATTCAACAGCTTAATCCATGAGTCCGGGGCTCCCTAGCAATTCTTACCGGATGAGACAAAGCGATCCCGACTACGACGCCGAGGCGGAGTACGAGTACGAGTGTACGGACTGCGCCACGATAGTGAGCGCTGACTCCCATCCCGGTGACTGTTCGGACTGCGGTGCCGCGATGCGCAACCGACGGATGCCCTTCGAGTAATTTCCTATCGCAGAATTCCATACAATGGCTACGAATACGCTCGACGACTCTGACGGCGACGACTACGAAGAAACCGAATCGGCACTCGAAACAGCGCTCCGACAGCTCTCGGAGGCGGCGGCCCAGATCGACGTCGACGACGGCGTCATCGAACGGCTCAAGCACCCGACGCGGGTGGTCGAGGTCGGCGTGCCGCTCAAGCGCGACGACGGCAGCGTCGAGGTGTTCACGGGCTATCGCGCCCAGCACGACGACGTGCGCGGCCCCTACAAGGGCGGACTGCGATACCACCCCGAGGTCACCGCCGAGGAGTGTACGGGCCTCTCGATGTGGATGACGTGGAAGTGCGCGGTGATGGACCTCCCGTTCGGCGGCGCGAAGGGCGGGATCGTCGTGAATCCGAAGGAGCTGAGCACCGGCGAGAAGGAGCGACTGACTCGCCGGTTCGCCGAGGAGATCCGCGAGACCATCGGGCCGAAGAAGGACATCCCGGCCCCGGACATGGGCACCGACGCCCAGACGATGGCGTGGTTCATGGACGCCTACTCGATGCAGGAGGGCGAGACGACCCCCGGCGTGGTCACGGGCAAGCCGCCGGTCATCGGCGGAAGCGAGGGCCGCGAGGAGGCACCCGGTCGGAGCGTCGCCATCATCGCTCGGGAGGCGCTCCGGTACTACGACAAGACCGTCGACGAGTCGACGGTGGCGGTCCAGGGGTTCGGCAGCGTCGGGGCGAACGCGGCCCGCCTGCTCGACGACTGGGGCGCGAACGTGGTCGCGGTCAGCGACGTGAACGGCGCGGCCTACGACACCAACGGGCTCGACACTCACGCGATCCCCTCCCACGAGGAACAGCCCGAGGCCGTGATGCAGTACGACGCGCCGAACACGCTCACGAACGAGGAACTGCTCGAACTCGACGTGGACGTGCTCGTCCCGGCCGCGCTCGGGAACGTCCTCACGGCCGACAACGCCGACGACGTGCAGGCCGACATCGTGGTCGAGGGCGCGAACGGCCCGACCACCTCCGCGGCCGACGCCATCCTCGACGAGCGGGACGTGCCCGTCATCCCGGACATCCTCGCGAACGCGGGCGGGGTCACCGTCTCGTACTTCGAGTGGCTCCAGGACATCAACCGCCGGCAGTGGTCGCTCGAGCGCGTCAACGACGAACTCGAGTCGATGATGCTGTCGGCGTGGGGCGACGTACGCGCGGAGGTCGAGGCCGGCGACATGAGCTGGCGCGACGCCGCCTACGCCGTGGCGCTGGGCCGCGTCGGCGATGCGAAGACGAGCCGGGGCCTCTGGCCCTAGATCGGTCGGCGGTCGTGCGACGCGGCCGAAGCCGCGTCGCACG
>NZ_KZ859509.1:0-109527 GCF_003382685.1 Halorussus litoreus
CCGCCGCCGAGCCCGCCGCTCGAAGCGTCCTGCTCCGAATCGTCCCGCTCGGGTTCGACCGTTGCCTCGTCGGGCGTGCTCTTTCCGCGGGGGGCCGACGACCGGACGAGGCCGTGGTCGAGCAACGCCGACGTCACCGCGCGCTCGACCGCGTCGCCGACCGCCGCCTCGTCGTCCCACCTGCATTCGAGCTTTCTGGGGTGGACGTTCACGTCGACCTCGCTCGGGGACACCTCCACGAACAGGACCGCGAACGGGTAGCGCTCGGTCGAGAGCTGGCCGCCGTACGCCGACAGCACCGCCTCGCGGACGACCGGCGAGCGCACGTACCGGCCGTTGACGTAGGTCGAGACGTACTCCCGGCTGCTCCGGGTCGTCTCGGGGTCGCTGACGTAACCCGAAACCGAGATGCTGCTGTCCGGCCCCTCTACCCCGTCCGTCCCCTCCACCTCGATCATCGAGGTGGCGACCTCGCGGCCGTACACCGACAGGAGCGCCGACCGGAGGTCGCCCCGTCCCGAGGTGGCGAACACCTCGCGGTCGTCGTGGGTCAGCGACACCGCCACGTCGGGGTTGGCGAGCGCGTACCGGGTGACGACCGTGCTGACGTGGGAGAACTCCGTGGTCTCGGTCTTGAGGTACTTCCGACGCGCGGGGGTGTTGTAGAACAGGTCCGCGACCTCGACCGTGGTGCCCTCGGGTCGCCCGGCAGGGCCGACCGACTCGACGTCGCCGCCGGCCATCCGGAGTTCGGTGGCTCGCCGGCTCGGGTCGCCGTGTTCGTCGCCGTCATCGCTCGCTCGCGGCTTCGTGGTGATGGTCACCCGCGAGACCGCGCCGATGGTGTACAGCGCCTCACCGCGGAAGCCGAGGGTGGCGACCCCGGATTCGAGGTCGTCGAGGTCGCCGAGCTTGCTCGTGGTGTGCTCGCGCACCGCGGCGCGCACGTCGGCCTCGCTCATCCCGACGCCGTCGTCGCTGACCGCGATGCGCTCGGTGCCGCCCGCCTCGACTGTCACGTCGATGCGGTCGGCGTCGGCGTCGAGGCTGTTCTCGACCAGTTCCTTCACGACCGAGGCTGGCCGTTCGACGACCTCCCCGGCCGCGATCTTCCGGACGGTGTCGTCGTCGAGTCGCGTGATTCGGTCGCTCACTCACGTTACCTCCGAAAGCGACTGGCGTCGCGCGTACATCGTCACTGTTCGTCACTGTCACAGCCACGAGTGAAAAGTGCCTCGTCGCGGACCGTCCCGGAGTCCGGCGTAGGGACCGGCTCAGAGTCCGGCGTACGGGCCGCCCTTCGCCTCGGTGAGTCGGTCGACCTGCTCGTCGGAGAGGTCGATCTCGGCCGCGGCGAGGTTCTCCTCCAGCTGGTCGAGGGTGCGCGCGCCGACGATGGGCGCGGTCACGCCCTCGCGGTGGGAGAGCCACGCGAGCGCGGTCTGGGCGGGCGAGGCGTCGACCTCGTCGGCCACTGCGTCGAGTTCGTCGTGGAGGTCGAAGTTCTCCTCGGTCAGGTAGTTCTCCTCCCAGCGGCTGGACTCGCTCGCGCGCGACTCGCCGGTCAGCCCGTCCTCGCGGTCGTACTTGCCGGTCAGGAAGCCCTGTCCGAGCGGGCTCCACGGGCAGACCGCGAGGTCCTCGCTGCGGGCCATCTCGAGGTAGTCGCCCTCGATCTCGCGGTCGACGAGGTTGTAGCGGGGCTGGAGCAGGGTGAACGGCTCCCAGCCCTCCGCGCGGGCGATCTCGTTCGCTTTCGCGACCTTCCACGCGTTGGGTCGCAGGGTCGACGCGCCGAGGTAGTGGATCTTGCCCTCCTCGACGAGGCGGTTGAGCGTCTTCATCATCTCGCGCGCGGAGGTCTGGTCGTCCCAGCGGTGGATGTACAGCACGTCGACGTAGTCGGTGCCGAGCCGCTCCAGAATCTCGTCGACGCGATGGCGGATGTTCTTCCGGTTGGTGCCCCCGCTGTTGGGGTCGCCCTCCCGGATCTGCCAGTATATCTTCGAGGCGACGGTGTAGCGCTCGCGGTCGCGCTCCGAGAGCCAGTCGCCGATCCACTCCTCGGCCTTGCCGCCGCCGTACACGTCCGCGGCGTCGATGTATCGCCCGCCGGCCGCCGCGTAGCCGTCGAGGAGGTCGTGGGCGCGGTCCTCGCCGATCTCGACGTTGCCCTGTTCGGTCTCCTTGCCGAACCGCCACGTGCCGAACTGGAATTCGCTCGTCTGCAGGCCCGTGCCGCCGAGCTGGACGAAGTCGAGGTCGAGTGCTTCGAGGTCGGTCATGACGGTCGAGAGTACGGACGACGGGCGGAAAAGGATTCACCATTCGGCAGAGACGGGGGGCATCGCGGGAGGCGCGAGGGGCGTTTCCGGATACGGGGCGAGTCAGCTGCGGATGCACAGTGGGTCGTTCCCGGGTGCGCAGTGAATCGTCGTTCTCAGGAGCGGATTCGCCCAGTCGGTCACAGGTCGTCCCGGAGGAGCGGCGAGTCCGGGTCCGTACACGCTGGTCGACCGCAGACACCCGCCTCGTCACCCGCGCGTTCGACTCCCGAGTCGAGGCGGCCGAGTTCCCACGTCGGTTCGTGACCCGTCTCGACGCGGTGGCTCTCGATGCGCGATCGGGCGGCCGCGAGCTTCTCGAACGTCTCCTCGAGGTCGCAGTCCGGACAGGTGACCGTCGCGTGCGTGTCCACCATCGTTCGTCGGCAGGACCTCCGGAGCCATATTTCCGTCGGGCCGACGGGGAGTTCGACCCGACGACCCGTCCTGGTGGAGCCATCGTCGGACCGCTCGCGCCCGGCACCTCCCAACGGGCACCGCTTGCAAACGTCCCCCCTATCCGAACAGTTAACCTCGCGTTCGTGCTGATGGTTCGCATGGACGACGACGCGCCGGAGAACGCCTCGGACTCGATTCGGTATCAGGGAAAGGCGGTCGACGACGACGAGGAGATCGTCGCGTTCCTCGACGCTCAGCGGTCGGGCGTCCTCGGGTTGGCGGACGACGGGCAGCCCCACCTCGTCACGCAGCTGTTCGTCTACGACGACGAGGACGGCGCGATATACCTCCACGGCGCGCAGGCGGGCCGCGCGTACGGCATCGTCGCGGACGGTGGTAGTGTGGACGGCGAGAGCGCTGGCGGTGACAATGATGACAGGGCCACAGTAGAGGCCTGCTTCACCACAAGCGAGATGGGCCGATTCATCCCCGCGGACGAACCCGTCAACTTCACCGTCGAGTACACCAGCGTCGTCGCCTATGGCGAGATCGGGCTGGTCGAGGACGCGGCGGCCAAGCGAGGCGTCCTCGAACGGTTCATGGCGAAGTTCGCGCCCCATTTGAGCGCGGGCCAGGACTACGAAGAGATGGCCGAGGAGTCCATCGACCGGACCGCGGTGTACCGACTCGACGTGGAGCGGTGGTCGGGCAAGCACGGCGAGAAAGCACCCGAGTACCCCGGCGCGTACGACCTCGACGAGGTTGCCGAGTCGGAGTGACGTGTAGCGGCGAGTGGGTCGCTTTCCCGGTTCGGACGGCGTACCGGCGACAATAGCCGACGAACTCACTATGACACAGAGGCAAGAAGGACTGCTGGTGGACGTATGGATTGGCTTTCACGTGCTGTTCGTCGCAGTGGTGTTCTCGGTTCTGCTGATGTTGTTCGACGTCTTCGCACCGTCGGACAGCATCGTCGTGGCTGGGCCGATAGGCGTCGCGGCGTTCGCGGTACTCGGTCGCTCGTCCGCCCGAGCGGTCCGGAAACTCACGTCGGCGTAGAATCGCTCACCGCTCGCTGTTCCCGTCGTCGTCATCCAGCCGTTCCTGCCACTCCTGCGCGCGATTCAGTAACTCCACCGGCGCGGTTTCGCCGACCGAGAGCTCCGTGAGTTCTTCGAGCACCGCCTCCGCATCCTCGCCGAATCTGTCCCGGAGTTCTTCCGCGTCGGGTTCACCGGACTCCCCGTCGCGCTCCGCAGTATCCTCCCTGTCCGTCCGCAGTTCGCCGCTCCCAACGTCGAAGACCACCTGTTTCGTGCCGCCGGAACTCCCGCCCTTGGTCTCGATGGCCTCGTCGGCCCGGAGCTTCCCGAGCACGTCGCGCGAGCGCTCGACGACCGGGTCCGGGACGCCCGCGAGGTCCGCAACGTGGATGCCGTACGAGCGGTCGGTCGGCCCGTCCTCGACGGTCCGGAGGAAGGTCACGTCGTCCGAGCGGGACTGCTCGGGTCGATGGGACTCCCCGTCGCTGGCTTCCGGTGGTTCGCCGTCGACCGCCACGTGGACGTTCTCCACGCGGTCGAGGTGGTCCGCGAGCGTCGTGAGTTCGTGGTAGTGGGTGGCAAAGAGAGTCGTGGCCCGAACCTCGTTGTGGAGGTACTCCGTCGCGGCCCACGCGATGGAGATGCCGTCGTACGTCGCGGTGCCCCGGCCCACCTCGTCTAAGATCACCAGCGACTCGTCGGTCGCCGAGTGGAGGATGTTGCTGAGTTCCTGCATCTCGACCATGAAGGTCGAGCGGCCCTGCGCGAGTTCGTCGAGCGCGCCGACTCGGGTGTAGATGCCGTCCACGAGGCCGATCTCGGCCGCATCGGCCGGGACGAAGCTCCCGATCTGGCCGAGCAGAGTTATCAGCGCGGCCTGTCGCATATACGTCGACTTGCCCGACATGTTCGGTCCGGTGACCACGAGGAACCGCCGGTCCGGGCTCGTCCGGAGGTCGTTGGGCACGAACTCGGTGGTCTGCTCCACCACGGGGTGGCGACCGGCCTCGATGCGGAGGTCGCCCGACTCCCGGAGGTCAGGGCGGACCCAGTCGTTCTCGACCGCGTGGACCGCGAGGCTGGCGAGCGCATCGACCGTCGCGAGCGCGCGGCCCACCGACTGGAGGAGGTCGGCCCGCTCGGCGACTCGCTCGCGGAGGGCCGCGAACAGGTCGTACTCCAGTTCGCCGCGCCGTTCCTCCAAGCGCATGATCTCGCGCTCGCGCTCGTCCAACTCGTCGGTGGTGTATCGCTCGGAGTTCTTCAGGCTCTTGAGCCGGTCGTAGCGGTCGGGCACCTTCTCCGTCTCGCTCTGGCCGACCTGGATGTAGTAGCCGTCGGTGCGGTTGCGGTCGACCTGCAGGTGGGTGATCCCCGTCTCGCGCTTCTCGCGGTCGGGCAGCGCGTCGAGCCACGACCGCACCTCCTCGTGGCGGTCGATGACCTCGTCGAGGTCGGCGTCGTAGCCGCGGGCGAACAGCCCGCCCTCGGTGACGGTCCCCGGCGGGTCGTCCGCGAGGCCGCCGAGCGACTCGCGGAGTCGCTCGGCGGCCTCGCGGTCGGGTCGGTCGAGAACGTCAGCGAGCGGTGAACTCGCGAGGGTGGGGTCCGAGGCCACGGCATCGGCGACCTCGGGGAGCAGAGCTAAGGTCTCCCGGACCCGCAGGAGGTCGCGGGCGTCCGCACTGCCGTGAGCGGCCTTGCTCGCCAACCGTTCGAGGTCGTACGCGCCGTCGAGAACGTCCCGGACCGTCTCGCGGGCGAGCGCCGCGTCCGCGAACGCCGCGACCGAGTCCGCGCGCTCGCGGAGGGTCGATAGGTCGCGCCGGGGGCGCTGGATCCACTCGCGCAGGCGGCGCTTGCCGGGACTCGTCGCGGTGTGGTCGATGGTCGAGAACAGCGACCCATCGCTGTCGCCCTGCATCGTCTCGGTGAGTTCGAGGTTGCGCTGGGTCGTGGCGTCGAGCCGCACGTGGTCGTCGCCCGCGAAGGTCTGGAGGCGCGTCATCGACGACGTGACGCCGGTGCCGGTCTCCTCGACGTACGAGAGCAGCGCACCAGCGGCCTGCACCTCGGGGTTCTCCCCTCGCTCACCGTCGAGGCCGAGGCTGTCCAGCGTCTCCGCGCCGAACTGGGCCGTCGTCTCGTGGGTCGCCCGGCCGGGCGCGAACGCCTCCGCGCGGTGGAGCGTCAGCGTGGCGTCGGTGCGCTCGCGGACCGCTTCGAGGAAGGCGTCGTCGTTGCGGATCTCCGGACCGGGCAGCACCTCGACGGGGTCGAACCGGTAGAGTTCCGTGAGCGCGCGGTCGGTGGCGACGTCGGCGGGGTCGATGGCGGCGTCGTCCCGGTCGGTGGCAGCATCGGCGCGGTCGTCGGCTCCACCCGCGTCCTCGCCGGTGGCGTCCGTGACGAGAAAGCGCCCGGTCGTCACGTCGGCGAACGCGAGGCCGTAGCGGTCCGGCGCGGCCCGGACCACCGCGACGAGATAGCGAGCGTCGGCGTCGCTGGTTTCGAGCAGCGTGCCGGGCGACACGACCTGCGTGATCTCGCGGGCGTGGCCGTCGTCGGTCTCGTGCTGGTCGGCGACCGCGACGCGGTAGCCGCGCTCGACCAGCCCCTTGAGGTGCGGGGTGAGCTTGTCCACAGGGACGCCGGCCATCGGGTAGCTGGAGCCGTGCGAGGACTTCTCCGAGACCTTGAGGTCGAGCAGGTCAGCGACCGTCTCGGCGTCCTCGCCGAAGAACTCGTAGAAGTCCCCGACCTGCATCACGAGGAAGTCGGCGTCTGTCTCGGCCTTCAGGTCGAAGAACTCGCCGACGATACCGCCCACGTCAGACTCGGGCAAGCGGGTCACCCCGGAGCGAGTCGGAGAGAATCATACTCGGGTTCACGCGCAGGTCGAACTAAAACGATGCGGGTTCTTCTTTCTCGTCACTTCGAGACTCGTCTGTTCGAGCAGTCGGGGAAATCGACGCCCCAGTCTCGGTGCCATCATTTAGCACCACCAGTCTCGGTTCCAATATTCAGTCTCGGTTCCAATCATTTGTGGTTAGCGCGCGCGAGCAACGCGCGCGAGGGACGAGAAGCGCAACGACCGGAGGGAGTGAGCATCGCAGGAGGCTGGGGAGGTGTGAGGCTCGCGGTCGCGGTTGCGGTTCTCATATGTCGAGGCAGTAGCTAGCTTCATCGAAACCAAATCGAAGACCGGAAGCTCAGTGAAGCTAGCTACTTCCGAGGCATAGGAGAGACCGCACCTCGTCCCCCAACCGCTTGCGTTGCTCGGTCTCCGTTTCACTCCGACCTGCGCTACTCAGCCCTCGCGCGTTTTGGCGCGACACGGAGGTCGCGCCAGCACGCGCCGGGCGGTTAGTCAGTCAAGCGGAGTCGAAGAAGATCAGCTAATCCAACCCGAACGAGAGTCAGCAAAACGAAATCGGACAGAAAGAGCAAATCAGTTCACGTTGCGTTACTTGTGCGGTGGTCGCGAAACGTCCCGACGCTCCACCGCCGCGAGCAGGTCCGCCAGCGACTCGGCGGCCAACTCCAGCAGTTCCTCGCCGAGCGCCGCGTCCCCGTCCGTGGGGTCGCCAACCACGCCGTTCTCCGTGAACTCCGCCGAGTCGAACGCCAGATTCGCGTAGCTGACCCACTCGCCCCAGCCCTCGCTCGCCCCCTCCCGCGCTTCCTCCACGCGGTCCTCGCGGACGAGGTCGGGCGCGACGTGGCGCAGCAGCGCGGTTTCGAGCGGGCCGCCGTGGCCCATCTCGTCGCTGTACTCGCCAACGGCCTCGAACCACGTGAACGGGACCGCGTAGGCCGCGTCTTCGCGGGTGATGGTACCCGCAACCTCCCGGAGCGCGCTCACGTTCCCGCCGTGACCGTTCACCAGCACCACGCGATCCCAGCCGTGGTGCGCGAGGCTGGCGACCGTCTCGCGGACGTAATCCCGGAACGTGTCCTCGCTCACCCACAGCGTCCCCGTGAACTGGCGGTGCTCGGCGGCCACGCCGACGGGAATCGGCGGCGCGACGACTACCGCTTGGTCGTCCGTCTCGCTCCCGTCCGACTCGCGCTCGTAGACCTCGGCACCCGCCTCCGCGACCGCCTCGGCGGTGATCGCGTCGGTCCCCAACGGTGCGTGCGGCCCGTGCTGTTCGGTGCTGCCCACTGGCAGAATCGCGAGGTCGGTCGCGGCCGCGTCGGCGTCGGTCCACGTGGCGTCCGAGAGGTGCATGTCCGGGGGAAGGGCGAGCGCGGACTTGTAGCCGGGGGGTTCAGACCGGGGTGCACTGCTGCTGACCGGAACTGCAAGACCCGCATCACGTCGGCGCGGTCGAGAGCAGCCGAACTAGATTGAAGATCGTGATGCCCACGAGCGCGGCCACGGTGTAGTGGGCCAGCGTCACGACGGCCGCGGTCCGGTACCGGAGCCGGTACACAGCCCGGATGGCGAAGAAGTCCGCACTGGCGGTCACGGCGATGACGACCGCCGGGCCGTACGCCTGCAGCGCGAAGGAGATGACCGCCGGGACGAGCCCGACCGCGAACGCCCGCACGATTGGCACGTCGCCGAGGACGTACCGCGCGGCGATGTGCATGGTGACGCCGTAGAACAGCACCGCCAACAGGAACGTGCCGACGAGCGCGACGACGGGGACTGCCATGTTCTGTCCGTGATTCGGAAGGGAAGGGGCAAGGAAGTAGCGATTCGTCGCGCGAGCAGTATAGACTATTTTGGGAATAGTATTACGGGACGACGAACAAATTGGAGCGAGCGATGACCGGCAATCCCGTCTACTACTATCATCCCGACGACGACCAGTTCTCGTTGGACTTCGTGAATCCAGACAGGGAGAAAATCGACGACCGACTCGACTCCTACGAGAAGGCGACCGAGACGCGGGTTCGGTCGTACGACCTCGACGAAACGGTATACGGAATCTACGCGAAGACGAACGATGTAGACGACGCTGGCGAGATCGAGTACGGGTTCGACGCTGCGTTCGCCAAAATGACGCCGGACACACGAGTCATCGTCCGAAACTTCCTCGGCATATTTCGGACTATCAGGGACGGGCAGTCGGAGACTGAAGCGGATTCGCTCGATGCGTACAAGGAGATCGACATCGAGCGAGTGCCGGACGCGCTCGATAGAGTCCACTGGTCTGGAACAGCGTCGCAGGTTGGCGCACAGCTAGCGTCGAATCTCGTGCTCTGTCACGCCCTTCCGAACGCGAATCACCGTACTGCACTCAGTATGTACGAGAGCTACGTGAATGCGGTGACCGGCCCCACCTACGAACTCCCGTCTCTCGTGACCGACGACGAGACGTGGCATGCGTGGGTAGACGACTTCGTCGTCGACCCCAAAAGATTGCTGACGGTTCGTCGTAACGTCGGACTCTTCGGTCATCTCTCGCAGTTCGGTTGCGACGTTGTCCGCCGAAAGGGCGACGTAGACGTTCCACTCGCAGAGTTCGAGCTAGATCTGTATCCGCACGAGGCACTGTCGAAGTACGCTCGGATTCACGAGCAGCGAACGTCGGCGTTCGTGGAGAGATTACGTTCCAGAACTAACGACGAACGACTGACCGGAACGTCCGGCATCGATAGAGGGGAGTTCGCCGACGCTATCAGACGCGAAATTCAGTCCCGGAGGTGAGCCATCGAGCGTGCGATCTTCTCGGCCGTCTCGCTACGGCCGAGATTGTACTTCTCGTCTATCCCTTCGAGGGCTTCATCGAGAGTCATCCTTCCCGTACCGATTTCTTACGGGATAGAGAGCATAAATCTGTTGCCGAGGACAGTTGTGGACTCTCCTCTTGCCGAAAAACGGGTAAATTCAGCCTTCTGTTCGCCCGCGCTACTCCAGCAGGCCGAGCTCTTCGAGCCGCGAGACGATCTTGTCGACCGCCTGCTCGGCGTCCTCGGGCTTCTTCCCGCCGGTGATGACCAGCTTGCCCGAGCCGAACAGCAGCGCGACGACTTCGGGTTCGTCGAGCCGGTAGACCAGTCCGGGGAACTGCTCGGGCTCGTACTCGATGTTCTCCAGTCCGAGACCGATGGCGATGGCGTTGAGGTTGAGGTTCCGACCGAGGTCCGCCGAGGTGACGATGTTCTGGACGACGATCTCGGGGTCCTCGTTCACGTCGATCTGGAGCTCGCGGAGCTTGTCGAAGACGATTTCGAGGCTCTCGTGAACGTCGGCCGTGCTCTTCGCGCCGGTACAGACGATCTTGCCCGACCGGAAGATGAGTGCCGCGGACTTGGGGTTCTGCGTTCGGTAGACGAGACCGGGGAACTGCTCGGGGTCGTAGTCGGCCCCCTCCAGGTCCATGGCGACGCTCTGGAGGTCGAGTTCCTGTCCGATTCCGGTGGAGGCGACCACGTTTTCAATGTTGATGGTCTCCTTTGGGTCGGTCATGTGCGACTTAAATGTCGTATTTAAGGTTTATAAAGGTTGGTACTCGGGGCTGACAGGTGGCTGGTGGGTTTATAATGACTGACGCGCCGGGTGCGGCGCGGTGCGGGCCCGCCAGCGCCTCCCGGCGAGACGAAATCCCCAAGGTCGCCCACCGCCTCCGAGAAGTCGTGTACGCGCTCGAACTCGCCGGCGAGGACGACCGGTTCGCTGCCGCCGAAGCCGCGAGCGCCGCGACCGGCGTCGAAGTCGTCGCGCCGGGGCTCGCCACCGCGTCGGCGGTCACCGACCGCGTCCGAAATCTGGCCTACACCCGCCGCGCTAGCGAACTGGTCGGGCGCACGGACGCCAGCGTCGAGTCGGCACGCGCGCTGCTCGACGCCGTAAAAATCGACCGCGAGGGGTTCAGGAACGACGAGGAGGCGACCGTCGCCGTCCGCGCCCGCGACGTGCGCGACACCGCCGGAATCGACACGCAGCGCGCCGAGCGCGAACTCGGGCAGGTGCTCGTCGACAGGGGATTCGCGGTGGACCTCGACGATCCCGACCACGAACTCCGGGCGATCTTCGCCGACGACGCGTGCCTGCTCGGCTGGCTCGAAGTCGAGAGCGTCCGCGACTACGGCACCCGGAGGCCCACGGATCGACCGTTCTTCCAGCCCGGCGGGATGGACCCCCTGCTCGCCCGCGCGCTGGTGAACCTCGCGGGGGGTCGGCCCGGCGCGACGCTGCTCGACCCGATGTGCGGGACAGGCGGCGTCCTCATCGAGGCGGGGCTCGTTGGCGCGACCGCCTACGGCGCGGACGCCCAGCGAAAGATGGCTCGCGGCGCGGCGGAGAATCTGGCGCAGTATCTCGACTCGGACTCCCGGGCCTTGGGCGAGTGGACCACCCTACAGGGCGACGCCACCCACCTGCCGTTCCCCGACGACTCGGTCGACGCGGTCGTATTCGACGCGCCGTACGGCCGCCAGTCGAAGATCGCCAACCTCGACCTCGACGACCTCGTCGCGGGCGCGCTCGCGGAGGCTCGCCGGGTCGCGGACCGGACGGTCGTGGTCGGCGACCGCTCGTGGGCGAGCGAGGCTCGCGAGCAGGGCTGGACGGTCGAGGGCGAGTTCGAGCGCCGGGTTCACCGGTCGCTCGATCGGCATATCGTCGTGCTCGATGGCGTCGACGATCCCGGACTTCGGTGACGTACCCGTTCGCACGACTGCTCGATTTATATTCGTCGCGGAAACAGCGAAACATTGGAGTCGTCGACAGTTGAACGATTGACCCATGAGTCGAGGCGATTCTGCACGGACGTACTACGAGAGCGCCAGACGCGAGTTGATCCAGCGAATCCGTCTCAGGGACAACGTTCTGCTCTTCTATCTGGGCGGCGTCGGGACGATCGCGGGCGTTGCCCTAGGCAGTAGTGGAGCAGGAAAAGAAATCATGCTCGTCCTCCCGTTTCTCGCGCTGGGCGTCGCAACGATAGTCTCCCAGCACAACGCCCTCATCGGCTCGTTGGGCCACTTCTGCGTCCACGAGATAGAGCCGTTTCTCCAAAACCTTCACGAACCAGAGGACGCTCCGCAGTGGGACAGTTCGGTGGCGCTCGAGGAGTACAAAGAGCAGGCCATCAGGCTCCGGAGCTTGGGGCACACGGTGATGATTTTGGCACCCGCTCTGGCGGGCCTCGCGATAAACTATCAGCACGTAGTTGGGTCGGCACTTCTGCTCGGGCTCCTCTGGTGGGTCGGCTTCCTCTGCGTGACACTCGCGACGTTGATCATCTATCGGTCGTACTCGTGGAGAGACGAACTCTACGATGGCATGTTCGACGGCGAAACAGAATCGTAGGAACTTTCGAGTTTCCGGAGGACAAGCTACCAACTGTTAGCAGGGCTCCGCCCGTGCCTCAGTCGAAATCCTACGCCTCGCCCTTCGCTCCGAGTTCCGCGAGCAGGTGCGCGACGTGAACCCGGTCGTTGGCCCCCTCCGCGAGGTCCGCGTCGACCTCGCCCGCGAGCCGGGTCACCTCGGCCAACTCCTCGCCGGTGTATCGGCCGGCGTGCGCCACGTCGAGAATCTCCCGCAGCACCTCCTCGCCGCTGAACCCCTCGTCGACGAGCAGGTCGTCGAGCGTCTTGCGGGCGTCCTGGAACTGTCCGGCCTCGGCGTCGTCCAGCATCGCCTCGACGGTGCTCTGTGCGCCCACGTCGCCCAGCACCTCGTAGGCGGCGTTCATCGTGACCTCGCCCTCCTGCTCGGCGGTGGTCTGCGCGCCGAGGATGGCCTTCCGGAGGTCGCCGTTGGCGTAGCCCGCGACGTATTCGAGGCCGTTCTCGTCGTATGCGACCCCCTCGGCCTCGACGATGCGTTCGAGCACCGTCACGATCTCCTCGACGGTCGGCGCGCGCACGGCGACCGGGAAACAGCGGGACTTGATCGGCGGGATGAGCTTCGTGGGCTGGCGCGTGGTGATGACGAACTGGGTCGCCTCGTGGTGGCGCTCCATCACCCGCCGGAGCGCCTGCTGGAAGTCCTCGCGGATGGCCTCGGCGTTGTCCAGCACCACGGTCTTGTAGCTGCCCGCGACCGGCGAGTAGCTCGCCGACTCCTTGAGCACGTGGTTGATGAGGTCGGCCTTCGAGGAGTTGCGCTTGCGCTTGCTGTCGATGAACGACGCGAAGCGCGGATCGTTGGCGATCTCCTTCTTGGTCATGCCGAAGAAGTCCGCGACGTTGATCTCCACGAGGTCGTTGTCCGGGTCCTCGTGGGCCGCGCGGGCCAGCGCACGCACGGCCGCGGTCTTGCCCGCGCCGGACGGGCCGTACAGCACGAGGTTGATCGGGTCGTCGACGGCCTTCTGGAGGTAGTCGCGGACCTCCGGCTGCGGGAGGTCGGCCAGCTCGGGCGCGTAGCGTTCGGTCCACAGCGGCGCGTCCATCACGTCAGTGTAGGTCCCCGCCGGGTAAGAATCGGTCGGTCCGGTCCAGTGGCTAGTCGGTCGGTCCGGTCCGGTGGCTAGTCGGATTGGCGCGCGAGGCTAGTTCGGCCGAACTGGCGCACGAAAAACGGGCGCGGGCGGCAGCGGTGACTACCGCTGCCGCCCGCGCCCGAGTCGGTACCGCGCCGGTTCCGTCATCGGTCGCGGTCGTCGACGGGTTTGTTGGGTCGTCGTCGGACCGCTACAGCCTATCTCAGGCTTCCGTGGTCGTCGTCACGGTGTCCGTGTCGTCACCGGTGTCGTCGGTGTCGTCCGCAGCGGTGGTCGTGGTGTCGTCCGCAGCGTCCTCCAGCACGATCACTGCGAGGTCGCCGAACTCCTGGGTGTACACCCCGTGGATGTACTCGCCCGCTTCCAGCCCGGTGGTGTCGACTTCGAAGGTCACGTTGGTCTGTTCGCCCGCGTCGAGCGTAACGTCCTGTTGCTCGACGACGTTCCCCTCAAGTCGGAACGCGACCGTCTGGGTGGCCGTCGTGTCGCTGGGGTTCGAGATGGTCGCCGACACCTCGATGGTGTCGCCGATCATCGCGGACTCGGGAGCGGTCAGTCCCGAGACTTCAAAGGACTCGGCGTCCTCGGGTTCGTCCTCGGTCGTGGTCGTTTCCTCGGTGGTCGTCGTGGCAGGCTCCTCCTCAGTCGTCGTGGTCGTCTCTTCTTCAGTCGTCGTGGTTTCTTCCTCGGTGGTCGTCTCTTCTTCAGTCGTCGTGGTTTCCTCCTCGGTGGTCGTCTCTTCTTCAGTCGTCGTGGTTTCTTCCTCTGTCGTGGTCGTTTCCTCCTCGGTCGTGGTTTCCTCCTCGGTCGTCGTGGTCTCTTCCTCGGTCGTCGTGGTCTCTTCCTCGGTCGTCGTAGTGGTGTCGGGCTCCTCCTCGGTCGTCGTGGTCGTCATCGGCGGCTGCGGGAGGTCGACGTCGCTCGGAGCCATGACGACCAGCGTGACGTTCTCGACGTTCACGTTCTGGATAACGTACCGGACCGTCGGGACGTCCTGCGAGAGTTGCTCCTCCATGTCCTGCTCGATCTCCTCGGGACTCTGGGTGGTCGTGTACATCAGGTCGTCCTGACTGATCTCGCCCTGCTGCTGGAGCTCGGAGAGGTTGATCGTGACGCGCTCGTCGCTGAGCGAGCCGTCCGGCGGGAAGAGCTCGCTGCCGTTGACGTACACCGTCTCGTCGGGCGTCTCCTCGTCGCCGACGACGAAGGACCACCGGTCGACGTTCATCTGCTCGATCTTGAAGACTAACTGCTCCATCCCGTCGTCGGGTTCGACGTCTTCTTCGGTGGTCGTTTCAGTTTCGTCCAGACCGTCGTCGGCCTCGGTCGTGGTGGTCGTGTCACCGAGGTCGTCTTCTTCGGTCGTGGTGACGGTCTCGACGCCGTCATCCTCCTCGGTGGTGGTCGTCTCGTCGGCTTCGGTCGTAGTCGTCTCCTCTTCGGTCGTGGTCGTCTCGTCGGCTTCGGTGGTAGTCGTCTCCTCGGTCGTGGTCGTCTCGTCGGCTTCGGTCGTGGTCGTCTCCTGCTCGACCGTCACCTCGGCGTCGTCCACGACGACCGAGTCGCCCTCGGTTATCGGACCGTCGAGTTCCCCGCTCGAGAGGACGAAGTCGTACACGCGGTTCTCGTTGGTGTCCGAGTGGAGCATCGCGACGATGGTCTGACTCTCGTCGAGCGGCCGGGCGAGCGAGATTTCCACGTCCTCGTGGGTCCCGGCTTCGAGGTACACCGAGCTACCGAGCACGGTCGAGAGCGGTGCCTCCTCCCAGTCCGCCGAGTGGATTGCGATGAAGCCACCCTCGGGCACCGTCGCCGAGTCGATGACGAGGTTCGCGCCGTCGCTCTCCTGCTCGTCGATGGAGACGCTCGCCTCGTCGCCGGTCGCCTCTTCGTCGGCGGCTTCGGTCTCCATCGTGGTTTCGTCGTCGGCAGCATCCTCGTCGGTAGCATTGTCGTCGGCGGCATCATACTCGTCTGTCCCGTCCTCGTCCGTCACTCCGTCTTCCTCGGTCGTCGTCTCGTCGACCGGTTCCGCTGTCGTCGTCGGTTCCTCTGTTGTCGTCGTGTCCTGTACGCCGACCGCGTTCGTGCCGCCGTCCGTCGCCGTCACCGCGAACGAGACGGCCGCACCGCTGGACAGCACCAGCACGACCGCCATGAAGACGGCACTAATCGTCTTTTTATCTCGTGTCATGTGTAACCCCCATTCTGCACCCAGTCCGACGACGAGTCCGCGAATAAACCGGCGCGACTGTTCACGCGTGTAACAGCTAGATACCACGTGTAACAGTTGAGGTACGCCGGATTAGCCCGGGGCTATCCCGCGATTCCGGAGCGGTTGTCCGGGTCGCCCGGACCTGCCGCGTCGGCTACAACCACTCGTTTCCGGCAGGTAATCCTGCTTACTCGGCCCGGGAGCCCGAAGTCCGCCCGGAATCTGGAAGTCGACTCGGAATCTCGCAGTTGGCCCGGAATCTGCGAGGCTGCCGGGGATTTCGAAGCCGCTTTCACCCTCGCCCACGGAGGTTCCGAGGAGGATGTCGATGCGCGTGACCTTTCTCGGAACCGGTGGCTCAGTGCCGACGACGGAACGCAACCCGAGTTCGGTGCTGGTCAACCGGGACGGGGACCGGCTGCTGTTCGACGTCGGGGAGGGGACCCAGCGCCAGATGATGCGCTTCGGTACCGGGTTCACCATCTCGGACGTGTTCGTCAGTCACCTCCACGGCGACCACGTGCTCGGCCTGCCGGGGCTGCTCCAGACGATGGACTTCAACGACCGCGAGGCCGCCCTCTCGCTCTACGTGCCCGCCGGAGCCGAGTCGGACATCGAAGAACTGGTCCACGCCGCCGACACCCATCCGTCCTTCCCGGTTCACGTCTACGGAGTCTGTCCGGGAGAGGCCGCGATCGTGCGCGACGAGTACGAGGTCCGCGCGGTTCGGACCGACCACGACGCGAACGCGGTCGGGTACGCGCTGGTCGAGGACGACCGCAAGGGCCGGTTCGACCGCGAGCGCGCCGAGGAGCTCGGGGTCCCCGTGGGGCCGAAGTTCTCGCGCCTCCACGAGGGCAAGCCGGTGGAGCTGGACGACGGAACGGTCGTTCGCCCCGAGCAGGTCGTCGGCGACGCCCGACCGGGCCGGACGCTGGTGTACACCGGCGACACGCGCCCGACAGAGACCGTCGAGGCCGCAGCCGAGGACGCCGACCTCCTGATCCACGACGCGACGTTCGCCGACGACTGGACCGACCGGGCGACCGAAACCGCTCACTCGACGGCTCGACAGGCCGGGGAGCTCGCGGCCCGGGCGGACGCCGAACGGCTCGCGCTCACCCACATCTCCTCGCGGTACGGCGGGGACGTGTCCGACCACCTCGCGGAGGCCCGAGAGGCGTTCGACGGCGAGGTGTTCGTCCCCGACGACGGCGAGACTGTCGACGTGCCGTATCCCGAAGCGTAAGGTGGCGTCTCGGCACGTTCGTTCTCCACCGACGGCGTCTCTGCCATCTTTGTTCCCCCACCGGTTACTGCCAATTATTACCGTGAGAAGGGCGAGAGCGGGAACGGGAACAACGGGAATGGCAACGGCCCCGACAGCCTCGCGCCCATCACGCAGGTGTCTGCTACTCCCGCCGCGGCCTGACGCCGAAACCGATTCTCGGCAGCTAACTCGCGTTCTTTTTTCGTGGTGGACGACGCGAGTTCGCTACCGCAATCGGTGCTCGACAATCCACGTCACGAGTTGATTTTTATTATTCTGACTGGCGCGCGAGCAGCGCGCGCGAGGTCGCGCCCGCACGCCCCGGAGTAGAAATATCACCCCAGCGCACGCTGAGGCGGAAAGTAATCGAAAACGAACCGACGAATGCGACCATTCCAGAGAAACAGAGAACACGAAAACCCAGACCCCGACCCCGATTTCCACGCCGGATTTATATCTACCCGAGCCATATTCCAGTCCGTGAACGCCCGTACGAGTGCGCTCGACACGCTCGTCTTCGGCGTGGACGTGCAGAGCGGTGACGTCCGCGGCGACGCACCTTCCTACGCGGTCGTCGCCTTCGACGGCGAGAACTTCGACCGCGACGTGGTCTCCCATCGAAAGCTCCGCCGGCTCGTCGACCGCGAGGAGCCCGCGCTGCTGGCGACCGACAACGCGTACGAACTCGCAGCCGACAAGGACGCGCTGGTCGGCTTCCTGCGCGAATTGCCCGACGAGACGCGACTCGTGCAGGTCACCGGGGCCGAGCGCCCCGAACCCCTCTCGCGGGTCGCCTCGCGCCACGGCGTCCCGTACGGCAAGAAGCCGATGAAGGAGGCCGAGGCCGCCGCTCGGCTCGCGGCCGGCAACGTCGGCTACGAGGTCTCCGCTTTCACCAACACCACGGAGGTCAAGGTCTCGCGCGGTCGCTCGACCGGCAAGGGCGGCTGGAGCGAGGACCGATTCACCCGTCGGATCCACGGCGCGGTGCGCAAGCGCTCCCGCGAGGTCGAAAGCGAACTCGACGGCGCGAACCTCGACTACGAGAAGGACGCGACCGAGAAGTACGGCGGGCTCTCGAACGCCGTCTTCGAGGTCGAGGCTCGCCCGGAGGACATCCCCGTCTCGAACGAGCGCTCGGGCGACGTGCGGATCGAGGTCGAGCGCGAGCGCCGGGACGGCATCGAGTTCGAACCGCTCGCGAAGCGCAGGGACCACGTCCTCGTCGGCATCGACCCCGGGACGACCACCGCCGTCGCGGTGACCGACCTCGACGGGACCGTGCTGGACGTGCTCTCGACCCGGACAGCCGACACCGCCGAGGTCATCGAGTGGATCATCGAGCGCGGGCGGCCGATCCTGGTGGCCGCCGACGTGGAGCCGATGCCCGAGACCGTCGAGAAGATCCGCCGGAGCTTCGATGCCGCAGGGTGGATCCCCGACAGCGACCTCCCCATCGACGAGAAACAGCACCGGACCCGCGAGCACGACTACGACAACGATCACGAGCGCGACGCGATGGCGGCCGCACTCCACGCGTTCGACGACCACGAGGACCAGTTCGACCGCATCGCCGAGAAGGTGCCACCGAGCGCCGACCTCGGGGCGGTCACCGCGCGCGTGGTCGCGGGGGAGGACAGCGTCGAGACCGCGCTGGCGGCCCTCTCCGACGACGAGGACGAGGACGACGAGGAGACCGAACACGCGCCCCGTGAACTCACCGCCGAGGAGAAGCGCATCAAACAACTCGAATCGCAGGTCGAGCGCCTCGAAGCCCACGTCGAGGAGCTCAACGACACCATCGAGAGCAAGGAGGGCCGCATCGGCCAGCTGAAGGGCGACCTCGAAGCCGCCCGGAGCGAGGAGCGCAAGGAGGTCCGCGAGCGCCGGGAGGTCAGCCGACTGGAGCGCGAGAACGACAGATTAGAGCGCCAACTCGACCAGCGCGACGAGCGAATCGAGGAGCTGGAGGGCAAGCTCGCCCGGCTCAAGGAACTCTGGAAGCTCGACCACTCGAACTTCAGTGACGTCGCCGAGAAGAAGGCCGGGCTCGTCCCGGTCAAGCCCGTCGAGAAGTTCACCAAGGGAGCCATCGAGTCGGCCCACGACCGGTTCGGCCTCGCCACCGACGACGTGGTCTACCTCCGGGACGCCTCGGGCGCGGGACGCTCAACCGCCGACCGGCTCGCCGCGGTGGACCCGAAGGTCGTGCTCGTCGGCAAGGGCGGGCTCTCGGACGTGGCCGACCGCGTGCTGTTCGAAGAGGAGATTCCGGTCGGTCCCGCCGACGACGTGACGATCCAGGAGGTCGACGAGCTGGCGGTCACGCGCGAGCGCGAGGTCGAAGCCGTGATCGAGGACTGGGAGGCTCGGGCGGAACAGCGCCGGAAGGAACAGAAGGCCGAGGAGCTCGACCGGCTCATCAGCGAGCACCGCGCCGACCGGACGTACGACTCGGGGTCGTCGGAAGCGAGCGGACAGAGCCCGTGAAGACGTGAGATTTCGTGAAGGCGCGAATTCGGTACGTTCGAGCGGCGTACTCGACTATTCGTAATCGGGTGCAGAAAGCCGGGGGCAGCCATCTGACTCACAGGCATTTTGAGAACGAAGGTGTTGTCACATATATCCTAATGAAAACAAGAGAAAGTAAGGCTTATCTAGAACCTTAATTATCGATTTGAGTGTGAGGGCCGATCATATGACGAATCCCCGCGGTCAGATGGAACGCGCCGTGAGGTGGTCGCGCTCACGGAACCGACCGCTACTCAACTCACTCCGTAGCCTTTCGGTCTCGGGCCGAGAATGCTCGGAAGTGGGTCGGTTCTATCGAGACGTTCGTTCCTCACGCCGCGTGGAGGTCGCACGATGTCGATGAGCTTCGAACCGCGGCTATACGACGAAATCGACCCCGAGAAACAGCCGTCGTTGGTCGAGGCGTTACTTCCAGTCGTCGGAATGATACTCTTCCTCTCGGTCGGTATCGTGATACTCGACCTCGACCCACAGATGCCGCTGTTCTGGGGCATCGTCTTCTCGGGGTTGATGGGACGATACTACTTCGGCTATACGTGGGACGAACTCTACGAGGGAATCAGTCGGAGCATCCTCATGGGTCTACAGGCGGTTTTCATCCTGTTCGTGATCTACATGTTGATCGCTTCGTGGGTTAGTGCCGGAACCATTCCCACCATCATGTACTACGGACTGGAGTTTCTCACCCCGACGATATTCCTCCCGTTTGCGGCCGTCCTCGGGGCCGTCGTCGCGTTCGCGGTCGGGTCGTCTTGGACGACTGCAGGGACGCTGGGCGTCGCCATGGTCGGTATCGGTTCCGGCCTCGGTATCCCCGACCCGATGACAGTCGGTGCGGTGCTGTCCGGTGCCTACACCGGCGACAAGAACTCACCGCTGTCAGACACGACGAACTTGGCCGCCGCCGTCACCAACACCAAACTTATCGACCACGTCAAGGCGATGCGAACTGGAACGTTCATCTCGTTCGGTATCTCGGTCATCTTCTTCGTCTTCCTTGGACTCGAAGCCGGTGGGACGATACCGGCGGAGCGAATCGCCGAGATTCAGAGCGGAATCACGAGCGTCTACAACGTCACGCCGCTCACGCTGGTTCCGCTCGTCGCCACGTTCGCGCTGGCACTCTACAGGTACCCCGCACTCCCGTCTCTCGGCGCGGGAATTTTCGCGGCCGTCGGAGTCAGTACGGTCATCCAGGGAACCGGGTTCGCTACCGCGTGGGAACACGTACACTACGGAACGAGTCCAGAGACGGGCGTCGAGCTCACGAACAAACTGCTCGCAAGCGGCGGTCTTTCGGAGTCCATCTCGACGATATCGATAGTCGTTGCCGCCCTCACGCTCGGCGGAATACTCGAATCCACCGGGATACTCGCGGCCATCGCACACTACATCGGCGAGGCAGTCAGTAGCGTGGCGGGACTCACGGCCGGTACCGCGGTCAGTACGTTCACGATGAACGTCCTCGCCGCCGAACAGTACATGGCCATCGTCGTGCCGGGCATGACGCTCCGGAATCTCTACGACGAGTACGACTTGGAGAGCCGGAACCTCTCGCGGGCCGTCGAAGCCTCCGGAACCACGACATCGGCGCTGGTGCCGTGGAACTCCGGCGGCGTCTATATGGCGACCGCGTTCGGGGTGCCGGTACTGTCCTACGCACCGTACTACTTCTTCGGGTTTCTCTCGCCGCTCATCCTCATATTCATGGGCGTGACCGGGTGGAACATGTACTACCAGGACGAGGGCGACTCCGAGGGCGAATCGGAAGCCGAGACGGCCGCCTCGGCTTCGACCACCGATTGACTACTCGTCGTCGTTTTTTCGGTTGTTCACCGACACGCGATTACCGCATCGCTAGCGAACTGAGTGGCTCCGCCTCGCCTAAATTCTCCGAATCCGTTCCCGGATAACTAGTGTGTGAGACGCCGACGCGCACGTCCGAACCACTGACACGGTCCCGGAACGCTAAAGCCGCGCGCGGGACACGTCCCGCACATGGATGCCTACGAGTTGATCACGCGGAACGCGGAGGAAGTCGTCACCGACGAGGAGGTGCAAGCCCTCGCCGAAGACCCCGAGGGCAAGCGCGTCTACGTCGGCTACGAGCCCTCGGGCGTGCTCCACATCGGCCACATGCTCACGGCGAACAAGCTCATCGACCTCCAGGACGCGGGCATGGAGGTCGTCGTCCTGCTCGCGGACGTGCACGCCTACCTCAACGACAAGGGCACCTTCGAGGAGATCGAGGAGACCGCCGAGAAGATGCGCACGCAGTTCCTCGCGTACGGGCTCGACGAGGACCAGACCGAGTTCGTCTACGGCTCGGAGTACCAGCTCGACGACGACTACGCGCTCGACCTCCACAAGCTGGAGTTGGACACCACGCTCAACCGCGCCCAGCGCGCGATGGCCGAGATTCAGGGCGGCGAGACGGCGAAGGTCAGCCACGTTGTCTATCCACTGATGCAGGCGCTCGACATCGAGTATCTCGACCTCGATCTGGCGGTCGGCGGGCTGGACCAGCGGAAGGTCCACATGCTGATGCGCGAGGAACTGCCCGAGATCGGCTACGACGCCCGCCCGGTGCTCCACACGCCTATCCTCGCCGACCTCGGCACGGGCGAGGGCAAGATGTCCAGCAGTACGGGCGTCACCATCTCCATGGAGGACTCGACCGAGGACATCGAGGAGAAGGTCAACTCGGCGTTCTGCCCGCCGACCCGCGACCCCGAACCCGACGAGGAGGGCAACGAGCGCGAGAACCCCGTGCTGGAGATCTTCCAGTACCACGTCTTTCCGCGATTCGAGACGGTCGTGGTCGAGCGCCCCGACGAGTACGGCGGGAATCTGGAGTACGACGACTACGAATCGCTCGCGACCGACCTCGAGAGCGGGGAACTCCACCCCGCAGACGCCAAGGGGGCGCTGGCGTCGTCCCTCGACGAACTCGTCGCACCGGGCCGGGAGAAACTGCGGGAGCTGGAAGAGTAGCGATTCCGCTGTTATTCGAAGCCGCCGCCACCGCCCATCATCCCGCCCATGCCGAAGCTCGACAGGAGGCCCGAGACGAGTCCCCACGCCGTCAGCACGAACCCGGCCACGACGAGTCCGATGCCGGCCGCGACGATGGGGTCTCTCCACGCGACGACGCCGATGCCCGCGAGCAGGACGAGCACCCCTGCGATGCCCTTCGCTCCGAGTTTGCCGATCATACGACGGGTTGGGTTCGGACGGGACTTAAACACCCGCACTCCGAGTCGGCTAATCTGGGCGATGTGGAAACGAAGCGCAGAGAGGGCTGCTCCGGGTCGGAATCCGGGAAGGAGGACGTGGAAAGCGCGGACGACGGCACGTTTAAAGTCCCGGGTGACCAACCGGAAACTATGAGTGACAACGACGGCGGACGGCGGAAGAACCTCCGCATGCCCGACGACGACGAGGTGTTCGCCACCGTCACTGATATGCTCGGCGCGAATCGCGTGAAAGTACGCTGTGCGGACGGCACGGAGCGCACCGCACGCATCCCCGGCAAGATGCAAAAGCGCATCTGGATCCGCGAGGACGACGTCGTCCTCGTCGAGCCGTGGGACTGGCAGGACGAGAAGGGCGACATCAAGTGGCGCTACGACAAGCAGGAGGCCGACCAGTTGCGCGAGGAAGGGCATATTCAATAAAGACGACCTTTTACTGCGCTCGGGAGCGTCTGAGCCACCGGCTCAGACGCTCCCCTCGCTGGTAAAAGCTCGACCAAAAACACCGTCAGAGCGAAGCTCTGACGAGCCCTCGTTCGCGTCGCTCACGAGGACACGGCGCTCCTCCCACCACTCGCTTCGCTCGCTCTGGGCGTCCCTTGGTCCGCTCGCTCACGTTCGTTCGCTCGCGGTACAACCGCTGGGACGAAACGTGGAAGGTCTCACCGAGCGCGTCAGAAAAAACGAGTCACCACCGGGTTCTTCCCGGCATTTGTTCCACTGGCGCGAATTCGTCGGTTGCTCCGCCGGCGCGAACTCATCGGCTGTTGCGTTCGCGGTCGGAGTCGCGCTCGTGAGCGCGACTCCGACCGCGGGCGCGAGTGTGCCACCGGCCGCAGGTGCAAGTGCGACACGCGGGCGCGAGTGAACCCGAAGCCCACCCTTTTATCGCTGGCCGCGTTAGGGCCGGCTAGATGACCGAGGAGTACGACCTGCTCGAACCCGACAACGTGGAGGGCGTCGGCGACGAGTGGGAGGAGATCGACGTCTCCGATACGGCGGCCGACCAGGTCCAGCGCCAACGCGACCGGGAGTTCAACGAGTTCCGCGAGCGGCTCAAGAACACCGAGCAGTTCAAGGTCGAGCAGTCGGTGTTCGACGACGCCACGCTGGCGGCGCTGTACAAGCTGGTCCAAGACGGCTACGTGGAGGCGTTCGGCGGCCCCATCTCCTCGGGCAAGGAAGCGAACGTGTATCTAGCGCTGGGGGGCGAGGCGTCCCGCGGCGACGGGTCGAGTGGCGATCAGAGCCACGACGAGGTCGCGGTGAAGGTGTACCGAATCAACGCCTCGGACTTCCGTGACATGCGCGAGTACCTCGTCGGTGACCCCCGATTCGAGGAGCTGTCCGGCGACAAGAAGCGCGTCGTCCTCGCGTGGACGCGAAAGGAGTTCGCCAACCTCAAGCGCGCCCAGAAGGCCGGGGTCCGGGTCCCCGACCCCATCGCGGTCGAGCGCAACGTGCTCGTCATGGAGTTTCTCGGCACCGACGGCGACCGCGCGCCCACGCTCGACGACGCTCACCTCGAAAATCCCGAGACGGCGTTCGAGGTGGTTCGGGAGTACATGCGCCGGCTCTACGACGTCGGGCTGGTCCACGGCGACCTGAGCGAGTACAACATCGTGGTCCACGACGGCGAGCTCTGCATCATCGACCTCGGACAGGCCGTGACCGTCCACCACCCCAACAGCGGCGAGTTCCTCACGCGGGACTGCGCCAACGTGGCCGCCTTTTTCAACCGGCAAGGGATGGACGTGCGCGGCGACGAACTGGAGGAGTGGATTCGCGAGCACGCCGACCCGGACAAGTAAGGTGTGAGTTTCGGCCCCGTTCGTCCCCGGACGAAGAGTTAAAACACTCGGAGCGAGTAGATTCGGCCATGCAACACGTGAAGATTCCGCAGGACCGGATCGGCGTTCTCATCGGTGAAGGTGGTGAGACGATGCGCGAGATCGAGAGTCGCGCGGAGGTCCGACTCGACATCGACTCCGAGAACGGGAAGGTCGAGGTCGAGCAGACCGGCGACCCCGTTCGCGGTCTGAAGGGCCCCGAGATCGTGAAGGCCATCGGTCGCGGCTTCGCCCCCGACGAGGCCCTCAGCCTGCTCGACGACGACATGATGATGTTCGACCTCATCGACGTCGACGCCGCCGCCCGGAACAAGAACGACCTCGAACGGCAGAAGGGCCGGCTCATCGGCGAGAACGGCCGGACGCGCGAGTTGATGGAGGAGCTCACCGGCGCGAGCGTGGTCATCTACGGCACCACGATGGGCGTCATCGGCACCCCCAAGCAGGTCGACGTGGTCCGGAGCGCCGCCGAGATGATCCTCGACGGCGCGCCCCACGGCTCGGTGTACTCGTTCCTCGAACGCAAGCGCAACGAGATGAAGCGCGAGGGGATGGAGTTCCACCAGTTCCCCGGGTAGACGGTTCGTTTCCGCGTTCGGTTCGGACTGTCGAACTGTTTTCTCGGCAGGCGGCCCGACTTTCCACAGAAATCTCCCTTCAACCTCGTCAGGCGCAGCGAATCCGTTTGACTTCGACAGGCAACTGTTCGCGTCCCGTTAGTCGGTCTCCCGCCCTTGTTTCCTCGCTAAACTGGCGAACGCGACGAAAAAGAGGATGATCGAGGTGTAGAACGTCGATTCCATCACCGATTGGAGAATCGGAGAGGTCGAAACGCCAAATACCGTTCGCGGTACCAGCGATCCCAACAGGACAACTAAAACGCAGACACCAATCGAGATGCTTCCAACGTTCAACCACGTCCGCCAATGAGACACGTTCTCGGGTATCCAACTCGTCGTCATTAGAGGGGGCCGTCGGCTAATTGACAGCAATAGTGCTTCATTCTTTGGGTGGAGCCGCCGGATACATATCACACCGCTCGGGGACCGTCTTCAGAAACAGGAGTCGTCCGAAACGCGCCGGTCCTTTGATCTTTGGTTCACTGCTGGTTCGCTTGAAGCCGGCTCCAGAAGCCCGTAAATTCGCTCGATGGCCCCCGTGCGCCAGCTTCCGAATCCCCTTATAAAACCCGCCGTGACAATTGTTTACATGGTGCCTTTCCGGCCCCCTGTCGGCGGTTCGTCCGGGCTCGACAGCAACCTTTATATAGAATGCCAATCAATCTATCAGGTACCTATGTCACAACGTATGGGCAACCAGCCGATGATCGTACTCTCCGAGGACAGCCAGCGCACCCAGGGCAAAGACGCCCAGTCGATGAACATCACCGCCGGGACCGCGGTCGCGGAAGCCGTCCGCACCACGCTCGGCCCGAAAGGGATGGACAAGATGCTCGTCGACTCCACGGGGCAGGTCGTCGTCACGAACGACGGCGTCACCATCCTCAAGGAGATGGACATCGAGCACCCGGCGGCCAACATGGTCGTCGAGGTCTCCGAGACCCAGGAGAACGAGGTCGGCGACGGCACGACCACCGCGGTCGTCGTCGCCGGTGAACTCCTCGAGAAGGCCGAGGACCTCCTCGAACAGGACATCCACGCCACCACCCTCGCGCAGGGATACCGGCAGGCCGCCGAGGAAGCCAAGGACATCCTCGAGGAGAAGGCCATCGACGTGAGCGCCGACGACACCGAGACCCTCGAGAAGATCGCCTCCACCGCGATGACCGGCAAGGGCGCGGAGAACTCCAAGGACTACCTCGCCGAACTCGTCGTGCGCGCGGTCCAGTCCGTCGCCGACGACGAGGGTATCGACACGGACAACGTCAAGGTCGAGACCGTCGTCGGCGGTTCCATCGACCAGTCCGAACTCGTCGAGGGCGTCATCGTGGACAAGGAGCGCGTCCACGAGAACATGCCCTACTTCGTCGAGGACGCAAACATCGCCCTGCTCGACAGCGCGCTCGAAATCCAGGAGACCGAGATCGACGCGGAAGTCAACGTCACCGACCCCGACCAGCTCCAGCAGTTCCTCGACCAGGAAGAGGAACAGCTCCGTGAGATGGTCGACCAGCTCGAAGCTGTCGGCACCGACGTCGTCTTCGTGGACGGCGGCATCGACGACATGGCCCAGCACTTCCTCGCGGAAGCGGGCATCATCGCGGTCCGCCGCGCGAAGTCCGACGACATGAGCAAGCTCGTCCGCTCGACCGGCGCGAGCCTCGTCAGCAACGTCGACGACATCGAGGAGTCCGACCTCGGCTTCGCCGGGTCGGTCGCCCAGAAGGACGTCGGCGGCGACCAGCGCATCTTCGTCGAGGACGTCGAGGAGGCCAAGTCCGTCAGCCTCATCCTCCGCGGCGGCACCGAGCACGTCGTCGACGAGGTCGAGCGCGCCATCGAGGACAGCCTCGGCGTCGTGCGCGTCACGCTGGAGGACGGCAAGGTCGTCCCCGGCGGCGGCGCGCCCGAGACCGAGCTCGCGCTCGAACTCCGCAACTACGCCGACTCCGTGGGCGGCCGCGAGCAGCTCGCGGTCGAGGCGTTCGCCGACACCCTCGAGGTCATCCCGCGCACCCTCGCCGAGAACGCGGGTCTGGACCCCATCGACAGCCTCGTCGACCTCCGCAGCCAGCACGACAGCGGTAACTTCGGTTCGGGCCTCGACGCCTACACCGGAGACATCGTCGACATGGAGGCCGACGGCGTGGTCGAGCCGCTCCGAGTGAAGACCCAGGCCATCGAGTCCGCGACCGAGGCGGCCGTCATGCTGCTCCGCATCGACGACGTCATCGCCGCAGGCGACCTGAAGGGCGGTCAGGTCGACGGCGACGACGGCGGCGACCCCGGCGCAGGCGGCCCCGGCGGTGCCGGTGGCATGGGCGGCGGCATGGGCGGCATGGGCGGTATGGGCGGCATGGGCGGCGCGATGTAGGCAGGCAGTTTGGAGCGCGAGCGACCGCCGGTCGCTCGCGCTCCAAACGCACCACCCAATTCGCGTCACCTGCGAACCCGCACCGCTCGATCACCGGCCGCTCGCGAAGCTGTCAGCTGATCACACGATCGCCGGCTGACCTCGCGATTGCCGGGTGACACACGATTATCGGCAGACCAAGCGACTATCGACCGACCGCGCGACTGCGCGCCCGAACCGGTTCGGGCGCGCAGTCGCGCGGTCTACTCGCAGTCGAAGTTCGAATCGCAGTCGCAGTTCGCCTCGAAACGCTGCTGTCGTTCCGACGACGGCTTTTCTTTCGTGCCTCTATTCGCTAGGCGTCTGCCCGTTCGTACAGTTCCGGAGACGAGATTCAAAAGTCGCTGAGCAGCGTGTTCGAGACGAGGTCCGAGACGCCGCGGCGGAGCCGCTCGGAGGCCGACTGGCCGCTGATATCGAGCTTTTCGCCGAGTTCGTTCAGCGAGATCTGTCGGGGGACCTCGAAGTAGCCCGTCCGCTCGGCGGTGACCAGCGCGCGGCGCTGTTCCGAACTCAGGCCGAACTCGTCGACCATCTCCGAGTCGCCCGGCGTGTACAGCCGCTGGAGTCGGAAGTCCACGTCGTTGTCGCTGCAGTACTCGCGCATCTCGACGACCGAGTCCCTGTCGGGGAATCGGACCCGGCGCTGCCAGCCGTCGGCCGTGCCGGTTCCCGCCATCGGGGCCGCGCCGAGTCGCTGGTACACCGGGTAGACGCCCACGATGTCTTCGTTGTCGATCCGCGCACGGTAGAGCCGCTTGCCGTCGAGTTTCTCGATGCAGGTCGCCGACTCGACCGTCCGGTCGCGGTCGAGCCCCGACTCCAGCGCCTCGAAGTCGCCGCCGAACGCCCAGAATGTCACCACGGGCGCACCCACTCCGGCCGCGATCTGGGACTCGAGTTCGAGGGTCACGTCGGGCGCGCCGTCGAGCGCGGTCGTCAGCGCCAGGTCCGACGACTGGATGGCGAACTCGGCGATGAGGCTCATTGGAGTGAACTTCTCTCGGTTCTTTGAAAATCTATCGGTGGCAGTCAAATACATTATGGAAACGGTGGGAAATCAGCCGGCGTTCCCACATCGACTTTCGAGCGCAGACCGACCTTCGACCCCGAGTCAGTCCTTGACGTCGAGGTCGAACTGCTCGTGCTCGCTGGCGGCGTTCAACACGACGCTGGTGTTGCTCTCCTTCACGTCTGGGTCGTTGAGCAGGGTCTTGATGCCACGGTTCATCCCGTCGGTGTCGGCGAACTTGCCGACCGCGATGATGTCGTAGTCGCCCGTGACCTCGTAGACGCTGATCATCTGGTCGTGGCTCCGCAGGCTCTCGGTCACGTCGGGCAGCGCGTCGCCCTCGACCTTGAGCTGGACGATGGCGGTCACGTCGTACCCGAGCGCGCCGTAGTCCACTCGCGGCGTGTAGCCGTCGATGACGCCGTCGCCTTCGAGGTCCTGGAGGTGATTCGAAACGGTCGTGACCGAGACGTCGAGGTCCTCGGCGAGACTCCGAAGGCTGGCCCGGCCGTCGCCCAACAGCGCGTTCACCAACTTCGCGTCGAGATTTTCGTACGTCATTACGCTCACCAACGGCCCCCGCCCTTTAGAATTTTACGAATATCCAATTCTACCGTGGGAAAGGCAGAATTGTAGGAACCGGTAACGTTTTAGTAGTAGATGTAGTGGTTCGAATCGCCTACAAAGATGACGGATGGACAAATTGCAGCCGAACCCGAGTCAGGGCTGACAGACGCCGAGCAGGACGTACTCGACGCGATCGACGAGGAGAACGTGGACTTCGTGCGCCTCCAGTTCACGGACATCACCGGAACGGTGAAGAACGTGAGCGTCCCCGCCTCGCAGGTCGAGAAGGCGTTCGAGGAAGGAATCTGGTTCGACGGCTCCTCCATCGAGGGGTTCGTCCGGATCCAGGAGAGCGACATGCGGCTCGAACCCGACCCCGAGACGTTCACCGTCCTGCCGTGGCGGTCGGACGGCGAGACCGCGAGCGCGCGGCTCATCTGCGACGTGGTAAACACCGACGGCACGCCGTTCGAGGGCGGCCCCCGGCAGGTACTCAAGAGCGTGCTCGCCGAGGCCGAGGAGATGGGCTACGAGGTTTCCATCGGCCCCGAGCCCGAGTTCTTCCTGTTCGAGAAGGACGAGCAGGGCAAAGCGACGACCGTCCCCCACGACTCGGGCGGTTACTTCGACCTCGCGCCCAAGGACCTCGCGTCCGACGTGCGCCGCGAGATCATCTTCACGCTGGAGCAGATGGGCTTCGAGATCGAGGCCAGCCACCACGAGGTCGCCGACGGGCAGCACGAGATCAACTTCAAGTACGACGACGCGCTCACCGCGGCCGACAACATCGCCACGTTCCGCGCGGTGGTGCGGGCGGTCGCCGAGCAGAACGACATCCACGCCACGTTCATGCCCAAGCCCATCGGCGAGATCAACGGCTCTGGCATGCACAGCCACATCAGCCTGTTCGACGAGGACGGCAACGCCTTCGCCGACGAGGACGACGAGTACAACCTGAGCGAGACCGCCTACAAGTTCATGGGCGGCGTGCTCGATCACGCCCAGGCGTTCACCGCGGTCACGAACCCGACCGTCAACTCCTACAAGCGGCTGGTGCCGGGCTACGAGGCTCCGGTGTACATCGCGTGGAGCGACGTGAACCGCTCGGCGCTCATCCGCGTGCCCGACGCCGCAGGCGCGAGTTCCCGGTTCGAGATCCGGAGCCCCGACCCGTCGTGCAACCCCTACCTCGCGCTGGCCGCGGTCATCAAGGCCGGCCTCGACGGCATCGAGAACGACGCCGACCCCGGCGAGCCGGTCGCCGAGGACATCTACGAGTTCGGCGAAGAGGAACGCGACGAGTACGGCATCACGACCCTGCCCGGCAGCCTCGGACAGGCGGTCGACGCGCTCGAAGCGGACGAGGTCATCACCGACGCGCTCGGCGAGCACGTCACCGAGAAGTTCGCGCAGGCCAAGCGCGCGGACTTCGCGGACTACAAGGCCCACGTCTCCTCGTGGGAGGAAGAGAAGTACCTCGAAAAGTTCTGAGGTAGCGACCCGCGCGATCTATCTTCTCGCGTTCGACGCTTCTCGCGTTCTCACGCGCTCGACAGCGAGCGGCAGCGCCAGAATCCCCGCGGGCACCGCCAGATTCAGCGCGAACGTCGCGGACAGCCCCACTCCGAGCGCGTTGCCCGCGTAGCCGACGACCCCGAGCGCGACCAGTCCCGCGACCGCGACGGGCGGGCCGACCGACGCGGGCGGCCCGACCGACGAGTCCGACGCCGTCCTGATCCACAGCCACGCCGCACCTGCGCCGAGGCTTCCGGCCAGCGCCGCGACCGCGTCCGGCGTGAGGCCGTTCGTGGCGACCGCCACGAGCGCGAGTCCGATTGCGACTGCGAACCCGCGTCCCGCTCGCCAGTCGGCGAGCCGAAGGAGCGCCCCGAGATAGACCAGTCCCACTCCGATCCCGACCACTACGTCGACGGCGTAGTGGACGCCGATGGCGACTCGCGAGATGGCGACGACCGCGACGACGAGGGCCGCGATAACTCCGGGAACAATTCCCGTAGCGAAGCCCGGAACGACCTCCGAGGTTCGCACTCGCGCTGGCGGTCGACCGCGGGCGCGGTCGACCGCCAGCGCGAGCGCGAGGACGCCCCACGTCGCGGGCGCGGCGATGGCGTGCCCGCTCGGGAAGCCGTATCCCGAGGCGTCGCCGAGGTGGAGGTCGGCCGGCGGGCGCGGCAGTGCGAACAGTCCCTTCAGCGCGAAGGAGAGCGCCGTCGCCCCGAGCGCGGTCGCGAGCGCGAACGCGCCGCGTTCGCGCTCGCGACCGCTGTCGGCCGACCAGTGGTACAGCGCGACCGCGCCGAGGAGGACGCCGGCGTCACCGAGGTACGTTAGCAGGCCGAACAGCTCGCGCACTGCTGGCGGGAGAAGTCGTTCGACCGCGACCGCGATCCCCAGTCCCCGTCCCGCCATCGGTTCGGAGTACGGCTGGCGGGCCGTGTACCTTTCGGTCGCGACGACTGGCGGTTGCTGATGGGTTTCGATGCGGCGTTACGACCGGAGGTTGCCCAGACGGTCGCTGATGCGGGCCGGCAGGCTCAGCACGCCGACGCCGAAGCCGAGCATCACCATCAGGACGTAGAGGCCGAGCGTCGACAGCCATAGCACGACCATCGCGAAGATGGCCCACCAGTTCTCGAGCCAGTAGAAGGCCCCGAGGGTCATCACGGTGCCGTACAGCAACACGAGGTACGGGCCCCAGCCTCTGGCGTGGCTGCGGCGCATCCGCTTGCGGACGTACGCCTTCAGCTCCGATTCGACCTCGGGCTTGTCGACGGTCCGGTCCTCGATGTCATCTTCGAACGATTCAACTTCGGCTCGCAACTCCCGCAGCTCGTCGCGGAGCTCCACGATGTCGGGAGCGGATTCGTCGTCGGTCATGTAGCGTGAGAGCAGGTCCTGTTTGCGTTCGACGCGCGATTGCAGTTGTTCTTTCGTCCGCTCGGCGTAGCTGCCGCGGTTGGCGAGGACGACGTTCACGACCGCCCCGAGAAGCAGGAGGATACTCGCGAAGTACAGCCACGTCACCAGCAACAGCGCGGTGCCGAGGAACTGGGACGGCCCGGTCGAACTCGCCTCGGCGTAGACCCGGAACACCACCTGCAGGACCGTCCAGCCTACCGTCGCCAGCACCGCGCCGGGGAGCGCCTCCCGGAGCGACACGTCGGCGTCCGGGAAGACGACGTACAGCGGGAGGAACACCGGGACCAGCGCGACGATCTGAACGATCGTGGTCACGACGCCGACGAACGGGAACTCCGGGAACAGCGCGGTCACCGCACCGGTCGCGACGACGACCACGACGCCCACACCGATGGCGACCAGCACGAGCACCGCGTCCTTGAGCTGGTCGACGATGCCGGACGTCGGACCACTCGCGTACACGTTCGAGAACGCCTCGTCCATCCCGCGAAACACCTTGAGCGCGCTCCACACCAGCAGGACCAGCCCGATGGCGGTCACGCTGCCCCGGCCAGACGGGTCGAGGATGAACTGGCGCAGTTGCTCCTCGCCGGTCGCGGTCAGCAGCCCGGACGCCTGACTCACGACCGTCGTCGCGAACTGCTCGCCGGCGACGAACGACGCGACCACGAACGCCAATACCAGCATCGGTATCAGCGAGACGAACGCGTAGTAGGCGATGCTCGCCGCGAGGAAGGTGATCTCCTGCTGGCGGGCCTCCTCGAACACGGAGCGGCCGGCGCTCACGGCGGAACCGAGACTGGGCACGCGACTCATTTCGCCAACGAGCTACAAATATTCATTGGCGTTAGGTCGGGGCGTTTCACCCCAGCAGCCCGAAGTTACGACTCGCGTGTCGCCTCGCGTATCTCAGCGACTGGATTCACCTGTCGCCTCGCGTATCTCGGCGACAGTCGCGTCGGTCTTGAACGTGGTCCCGCCGTAGTGGGTGCGCGAGGCCTCGAACCCGGCCTCGCGGAGCGCGTCGAGGAACTCGTCCATCCCCGAAGCCGCCCGGGTCCACTCCTTGCAGAGCCGGTGCTGGTCGTAGTGGGTCGGCTCGTGGAGTTCGGCTTCGAGCGTCTCCAGCAGCCGCTCGGCCCGAGTGACGGTGCCCATCGAGTCGTCGAGTTCCTCGCGGACCGCGGCCACGAACTCTGCCTCGTGGGCCGGCCCGAGCCAGAGCGGCCCCGCGACGAGCACGCGCTCGCTGCCACACTCCGGGCAGACGTCGAGCGGGTCGGCGATCAGGCCCGCGTCGTGCTCGCGGTAGAGACACGACTCGCAGTGGGAGACGTGGCCCAACTGCTCGACGGCGGCGTTGGCGTCGGTCGCGCTGTGGTCGAGTTCGAGGTAGGTCCGGACGTAGTGATTCGTCGCGTGCGTGAACACCGGCCTCACGCCGACGTCGTAGCGCGCCGCGGTCCGTGCCAGCGCGCCCAGCAAAATTCGAACACCCATCTCGGCGTGGTAGTCGGTGTTTCGCGGGACCGCGCTGTACTTCCGGACGCCGCTGTGGAAGTGTGCGCCACAGAGCGGCGCGGTGTCGGTCGCGGTGATGCAGACCAGATTGCGCGCGTTGGCGAACGCCGCGTCCGCGAAGGGGATCGGCGTCCCGAACGGGTCGATGTCGACCACGTCGAACAGCGACTCGTGGAGGACCGCGTTCGCGTCGCGATGGACCACCTCGCCGTCGAGGTCGTTTCCCGCGAGATTCCGCCGGCAGAGTTCGACCGCCAACTCGTCGACGTCCGCGAGCGTCGCGTCCCAACCCTCAGCGGCCGCGCGCACGCCTCGGACGCCGCTGGCGGCCGTCGCGTCGAGGTACGTCTTCGCGCGTGGCTCGCGGTCGCGGTACGCCCGGAGCGTCGCCACGGTGAGGTCGCGGTTGAGCTCCTGCACCGGGTTGAAGAACACCTCGTCGCCGACGCCCTCGCCCTCCTGTTCGGGGACCTCGACCTCGACCCCGCCTTCGGTGACGCGCATACCGCTACTCGTCGCTCCCCGGCGAAAAGCGACTCGGAAACGCTCGACCGGTTCGAGCCTCGGCAGGACCCCGCCCTCGCCGAGGTGACCTCGTCGGACGAGGCGTGACACCGGAACCTGTTTACACCCGCCGTCCAAACCTCTGGCCCGTGTTCCCGGCGGACGCCACCGGTTCGGCTCGCGCACGCACCCCGGCTCTCGTGAGGTGGCCCCGATGAACGAGGTCGAGGAGTGGCAGGCCCGCCTCGACGAAGCGGGCGAACTCACGCCCGCGGTTACCGACCGCATCCTGTCGGTCCACGACGACCGGGGAGCTCGCGCCATCGAGGCGGTCTCGGAGAGCCGGGTCAAGGAGTACCGGGACTTCACGGTGGTCGTGGGCCACGACGACGAGTACGTCGTCGAAGGGCGAGGCTGTGGCTGTCGGGACAGCGAGTACAACCTCGACCCCGAGGACCCGACCGAGCTCTGCTGGCACGTCATCGCGGTTGCCATCGCGCGCCGGGTGGACGCGGTGGACGACCACGACATGTGGTACTCCGACGTGCGGGACTTTCTCTAGGCGTAACGGGGCGTTCGATTCGTCCGCGTCGGAAGCGGCACAGAACGGTACAGGAGCCGGACGTGTCAGCGGGGAAACCGGCGGTGGCGGCGCTACGCCGTGCTACGAAAGAAAACAGTTACTCCAGAAAGTTCCGTTACCGCGTGATCGGACCGGTGATGGGAGACTGCGTGATCGGGGAGTTCGTGATCGGCTTGTCCGCAGTGATGGGGCCAGTGATCGGCGAATTCGTGATGGGGACGTCCTGCGTGATCGGCGCGTCGGCGGTTATCGGACCAGTAATCGGCGAGTTCGTGATGGGTACGTCCTGCGTGATGGGTACATCCTGCGTGATCGGCGCGTCGTTCGTGATAGGACCGGTGATGGGGGCTGCGGCCGCACCGCCGGTGAAAGCGATACCGACTACGAGGAATCCGAGTAAGATTCCGAGTATTCTCGTGTTCATATCAATCGCGGCGTAATGCCGATTACCATTAGAACGTCTTCGTTCTAAAAGTTTTCCAAGTACAGGTTGGTTTTTGGTGGGAATCTAAACGATTGCCCCATAATTAAGATAAAATACAAAAACACCGCTGTGGGCAAACGGGGCGGTTCCGCGAACGATAGGTAGACGCCATCAGAATCTCGTTCACGTGTGAATCACCACCAACAGAGATACGTCCAACTCATCATCAAATAGAACACATGTGTTCAATATTATACTATTTAAGTATTCTCGGTGATGTTTCTGCGGACTCGTCGGGGGCCCCGAGAGAAGTCGGACCCAACTACGGGTCCCGGCGGCCGCTCACTCCGCACAGATGTCGACGAAGTTCCGGAGGATACGGAGTCCCGTCTCGCCGCTCTTCTCGGGGTGGAACTGCGTTCCGAACACGGTTCCCGTCTCGTCGGCGACGACGGCCGGGAACTCCCGGCCGTACTCTGCGGTGGCGACGACCGCGTCCTCGTCGTCCGGAACCGCGTAGTACGAGTGGACGAAGTAGGCGTACTCGCCGTCCACGCCGTCCACGAGCGGGTGGTCGCGCTCGACCGTCAACTGGTTCCAACCCATGTGAGGTACCTTCTGGCCGTCGTCGAACCGGACGTTGGTTCCGGGGACGAGTTCCAGCCCTCTGACCTCGCCCTGCCCGGCCCGGTCGGCCTCCTCGCTGGTCGAGAGCAGCATCTGCATGCCGAGACAGATGCCGAACACGGGCGTTCCGCGCTCGGCGACCTCCAGCAGCGCCTCGCGGTACGGGCCGGCGTTCTCGACGCCCTCGCGGAACGCGCCGACGCCGGGCAGTACCACGCCGTCGGCCGACTCGAACGTCCCCGGGTCGTCGCTGATCTCGACCTCCGCGCCTGCGCGCTCCAGTCCGCGAGTGACGCTCCGAAGGTTTCCGAGCCCGTAGTCTACCACGACGACCGACGCGGCAACTTCCCGCCCGCGTTCCCGTGTCCGCTGTTCGCTCATGGTCGAACGTGGGACCCCTCGGGGCAAGTCGCTTTCCCTCGGGGCAACGCCGGGCGCTACGCAGCGAGGACCCGACCGGCGCGACGATCGCGCTCAAATCGCCGGACCGCCCGGCTTCAACTCCCGGCGGTGACCGACCTCACTCGTCGGCCCGTCGCCCACCGTTCCGGCCGGCCGCACCCCGCCGTCCGCAGCCCTATACACGACTATATCTCCATCGGGAGACGCATAGATGGCGAATAGGAAGATTTTTTAATAAACTGTCTTATTGTTAGGACGATTTGGTCATGGCTAACCGACGCACGTTCCTCAAATCGGCAGGCGCGGCAGGTGCGGTAGGATTGAGCGGACTCGCGGGTTGTATTGGAGACATCGGTGGTGACCAGGCGTACGGCAACGGCACCGTCACGTTCCTCATGTCGCCGACCGAGGAGCAGGAGACGATGCGGGCTCAGTACCAGCCGGTCGAAGAGCGGCTGAACGACCACATCGACGACGCGGACGCGGAGGTCCAATTCGCGGCCGACTACAGCGCGACGCTCGAGTCGCTGGACAGCGGAACAGCCGAAGTGGCCGAGACCGGGCCGTTCGCCGCGGCGCTCGGCGCGGACACCGGCAAGGCAGAGATCATCCTCCAGCGGCAGGCGTACGGCGGCTGGACCTACGGGAGCTATCTCATCACGACGCCGGACTCGGACATCGAGTCGGTCGAGGACCTCGAGGGCAAGACCATCGCGTTCGCGGACGCGCTGTCGGCCAGCGGCTCGCTGTACCCGCTGTCGCTGCTCGCCGACGCCGGCCTCTCGGTGCCGGACTCGCCGGGCAACGACCGCGGAGCCGACTTCTCGGCGACCTGGTCGACCCACGAGCAGGCGCTCGAAGCCCTGATGAACGACCAGGCCGACGCGGCGGGCGTCGGCGCGTTCATCACCACGAACGACGACAACGAGTTCCGCGACGATCTCAAGGAGGTCGCCAGCCGTGACGGCATCCCTCGCGCCCCCATCCTGGTCTCGCCCGACCTCTCGGACGACGAGAAGGAGCAGATTATCACGGCGTTCACCGAGGCCCCCGACGAGATTTACTACGGCGAGGACGGCGAGGCGGACACCGACGACGACCTCTGGTTCGACGGCGTCCGCGAGCGGGGCGAGGACACCTACCAGCCGGTCATCGACGCCGCCAACAACCTCGGCTACGGCGAAGACATCTTCCAGAACAGCACGACGACCGAACAGTAACGCGGGGCGACAACACGGACGAACCGTATCGCGCCGACTTCGGCGCGTTTAACAAGCCACATATTTGCACTTTCAGTAATGGCAACAGTCACGGCAGGAAACATCAGCAAAGTGTATGGCGGACACACCGTCGCTCTCGACGACGTCTCGTTCGAGATTCCCGACGGCGAGTTCGTGGTCTTGCTGGGCCCGTCCGGAGCGGGCAAGTCGACGCTACTCCGACTGCTCAACGGCCTAGAACGACCGACCGAAGGAAGCATCAACATCGGCGAGGAGGTCGTGTCCGGGACGCGCAGCGACGTGGCGATGGTGTTCCAGCGCCACAACCTCGTCGAAAGCATGAGCGCCTACCGGAACGCGCTCACCGGCGCGCTCGCCCGGACGGGTACCCTCGACAGCGCGCTCACCCACTACGACGAGTCGGACAAGCGGACCGCGCTGGAGGCGCTCGACACCGTCGGCTTGCTCGCGGAAGCCGACCAGCGTGCCAGTTCGATGAGCGGCGGTCAGCAACAGCGGGTCGGCATCGCGCGGGCGCTGACCCAGAACCCGCAGTTGCTGATCGCCGACGAACCGGTCGCCAGCCTCGACCCCAAGGCAGCACAGGACGTGATGGGCTACCTCAAGCAGGCCGCCGACGAGCGAGACCTGACGACCATCACGAGTCTCCACCAGGTGAACATCGCCCGCGAGTACGGCGACCGGTTCATCGGGCTCCGCGACGGGAACGTCGTGTTCGACGGTAGCCGCGACGACCTCACCATGGACATCGTCGACGACATCTACTACGGCGACGCGGAATCGACCGGGGACGCCGGCATGAACGACGTGGTCGCGGGGAGTGAGTCATAGATGGTGGACATCGACGAGGTTAAGTCGGGGATCGAACGCCGCCAGCGCGTCCGCCGGATCGCCACGACCGTCGGCGTACTCGTCGTCCTCGCGCTGACCGGTGCGGGCGCGACCTACCTCGGGTTCACGGTCGCGGAGGTCATCCGGCAGTTCGGTACGTGGACGGACTTCCTGGCCGCTTTCCTCTCCCCGGACTTCGCGGACCTCACGCTCTACTCCCAGGACAACGGCCTCACGGGTCTCGACGCGTTCGTCGGGAGCCTCGCCAACCCCTCGACGTTCCTCGAGAGCGCCGGACTGGACTGGAGCGGAACGCTGCTGGTCGGGTCGGCCATCGCCACCATCATCATCGGGTTCACCGGCACGGTCATCGGCTTTCCGCTCGCGCTGACGTTCGGCATCCTCGGCTCCGAGCGCGTGACACCGTTCCCGTTCAACTTCATCTTCCGGGGGATCATGAGCAGCATCCGTGCCATTCCGGCGCTCATCTGGATCCTGATCTACGTGCCGCTGGTCGGCATCAGCCCGCAGGGCGCGATGCTGGCGGTGGCGACCGACACCATCGGCAATCTCGGGCGACTGTTCACCGACGAGCTCGAGGAGATCGAAGACGGACCAATCGAGGCCGTCGAGTCGACCGGTGCCAGGCGCCCGCAGGTCGTCTTCTTCGGGATGCTGAGCCAGGTGTCGAACGGGTTCATCGCGTGGACGCTGTACGTGCTGGAGATCAACACCCGGATCGCCATCAGTCTCGGCGTCGTGGGTGCCGGCGGCATCGGTCAGTACATCGAACTCGCGGTCCGCGGGTTCCGCTACGGCGAGGCCGCCGCGGGCATCTTCGTGGTCATCGCCATCGTGCTCAGCGTGGAGATGCTCTCCTCGCGTATCCGCGCCCGACTCCGGCCCGGCGAGCACGAGAGCAAGGGACTACTGGACTCACTCCGCGACCTCGCTGACCGCGGCAAGTGGTTCGGCGCGTCGAACCAGTAGCCGGAGTCGCCGTCTTTCTCACCCGCGTCGCGTCGTCGAACGACCGTCGCGGGGCCACACGTCTTATTCGGACTCGTGCCGTACTCCCGCTCCATGAGCGAATCAGGGGACGACGACCGCGAGATGGGGCTCGAACTCGGGGACATCACGGACGAAATCGAAAACGAGGAGTATCCGATCAGCGCCGAGGAGCTGATGGACAAGTACGGCGACCACGAGATCGGCCTGCCGGACGGCGAGGAGCGCCTCGACGAGGTGCTGGCGACCGGTGGCGACGAGCAGTTCGAGTCGGCCGACGAAGTCGAGCAGGCCATCCTGAATCGCGTCGGCGGGGAGGCCGTCGGGCGACAGGGGTACACCGACCGCGGGGCCGGCGCGGTCGAAGGTGAGGAGGACGCCGAGTCGTTCTGAGCGGCGGGGTTGAGGAGCGGTCTTCTGTTACTCGTCCTCGAAGAGATTCCGCACTCGTCGGTCGCGTTCCCATGGCAGCTGTCTGTACGTACATCGCACCCACAGCAGAATAAGCGCTGGTCGGCTGACCCAGCCGCGGACTGCGCCGAAAGAGTGGAAGAACTCTACCTCAGACGACCCGATTCGTCAACGCCTCGCCCTCCCCGATCCGGCCGACGTTCTCCTCGACCAGCCCCGCGATGTGCCGGAAGTAGTCGCGCTCGGCCGCGGCGCGGTGGGGCGTCACGAGCACCTCCTCGAAGTCCCAGAGCGGCGAATCGGCGGGGAGGGGCTCCTCCTCGAACACGTCGAGGCCCGCGCCCGCGATCTCGCCCTCGCGGAGCGCCGCGATCAGTTCGTCCTCCACGACGACCGGGCCGCGCGCGACGTTGACGAGGCGGGCGTCCTCGCGCATCGCCTCGAACTCGGCGCGGCCGACGAGTCCTTCCGTCTCGTCGGTCAGCGGGACCGCGAGCGCGACGAACGTGGCGTCACCGATGGCCTCGTGGAGGTCGTCGGGCGTGTACACTTCCTCGGTGTGGGGCGTCGGCTCGCCCGACCGTCGGACGCCCACCACCTCCATCCCGAGGGCGTCGGCCCGCTCGGCGATGCCGCGGCCGAGAGTGCCCAGTCCGACGATGCAGAGCCGCTCGCCGTCGAGCGTGAACGGTTCGTCCCACGCGGGGTAGCCCCACTCGTTGTCCTCCTGCCGGCGGACGTAGGTGTGGAGGCGGCGCGCGAACGACAGCAGCAGGCCGACAGCGAACTCGCCGACGCTGGTGTCGTGGATGCCGGTGGAGTTGGTCAGCGCGATACCGCGCTCCTCGAACGCGTCGAGCGGGAACCGGTCGTATCCGGCCTGAATCGAGTGGACCCAGTCGAGCCCAGACTCCAGCAGCGCGTCGGTGTGCGCAAACGTGACCGCCGCGTTGCACGTTTCGAGGTCGCCGTCGCTTCCGACGATGACGACTTCCGGGCCGAGGTCGGCCAGTTCGTCCCGGAGCTCCTCGGGCGGAAAAACGGCGCTCACCGAGTCGTGGATACCGATGCGTCGAACTTGCATGCGTCCGTCTGCGCAGGCTCGCTGGTTGAATCTTCGGGTGCAGGTGTTCGGACCGCGGAGAACGCTCGATTACGGAACGGTGGCTCGGTGGAAACGCCTCGTCACAAGGGGCTCGGAGGGGGTAACTTTCATCATCGCCACCGGGGGACCCTTCGCGCTCGTTCAGCAAAAGGTGTACGCATTCGGGGACGAACAAGACAGGGGTCGAGATTACGGGTCCGTCGGCTCGTCGATCCAGTTGTAGCACCGGAACTCCTCGGCGTCGCCGTCCTCGCCCGTCAGCATCTCTATCGGAACGAATCCCGTCCCACCGCGAGCGCCCACCTTCTCGCCGTCGGGGTCGCTCGCGACGAACATCGCCTTCGCGCGCATCTCGACCGTGAACTCGAACTCGCCGACGCCCGACTCGTCGGGGTCGAACTCCATCCGCACGCCCTCGGGTGCGACCCCGAGCGTGACGTAGCCGTCCGGCGACTCGACCGCGACGTCGTGGCTGCCGAGGCCACCTGCGAGGTCTTCGACCCACTCGCGCAACTCCTCGCGGTCGAGGTCGGCGTCGAGTTCAAAGCTCCCGTCGTCGGCGATCTCGCCTTCCCCGAAAACGAACTCCGGGTACTGGAGGCCCTCCGGCGCGATCGCGGGGTCGTCCGAATCCGCGCCGTTCTGGCCATCGGCCGCCTCGTCTTCGTCCGCCCCGCTCGCGTCTTCTCGCCCGTCGCTCATGTTTCCACGCGCTCGCTTCGACCGCATTATCCTTACGAGAGCGCGACGAAGGGCGAGTGTGACCGATTCGGACGATTCATCGGGCGACCCTGAAGCCATTCCGGAACTCGTCGCAGACCTCCACGGCCACCTCGAAGCGACCGCCGAGCTGCCGGTCGAAGCGCGGGCGAGCCAGTGGCTCGGCGAGGCCGAAGCGGTCGCGAGGGACGCGACGGGGCCGGGCGTCCCGCGCGAAGCCGTCGAGAAGCGCGTCGGTCAGGTCCGGATGCTCCTCTCGAACGTCGACGGGACGGGCAGCGAGGCGGCCGACGAACACGTCGAGGCAGCGCGCGAGCTGGTCGACGAAATCGAGTCGCGGCTCTGAGAACGGAGCCGCGGTTCCGAGAACCGGCTCGCAGCGCTACGCGGCCTGCTGCATCATCTGGCGACACGACTCCGCGCAGTCTTCGAGTACGTCGGCACAGACCTGACAGTGCTCGTGGTCGTGACGCGAGCACTCCTCGGCGCACTCCTCGCAGGCCCCCGCGCAGGCCTCCGCGAGCTGGGCGCTGTAGTTCGAGTTGCGCGCCATGAACCGGGCGTGCTCGGTGGTGAGGTCGGCCACGTCGCGACAGAGCCGGATGCACCGGGACATGTCCATCTCCTCGTCGAGGCACTCGTCGGCGCACCACTCGCAGGCCTGCATCGCGTCGAGGCAGTTGTCCATGCACTCTTCGGCGGTGTCGCTCAGTTCGAGTTCTTGAAGCGCCATGCCAGAGGGACCACGATAGCTCCGCGTAAGCCGATTGTGGCCGGTCTCGCCTCTTCTGCAATCGTAGGGTTGATTCGAAGGGGAAAGTCCGAATACGCTCGCGCCCCAACCGTTCCACATGGCACGAACCATCACCGTGGAGGGGATGAGCTGTGGCGGCTGTGAGGAGAACGTCGAGAACGCGCTCCGGGACCTGCCGGGCGTCAGCGACGCCGAGGCGGACAACGAAACCGGAAACGTGACCGTCGAGGGCGACGCCACCGACGAGGAGATCTCCACGGCGGTCGAGGACGCGGGCTACACGCCGAAGGTCTGATAGGCCAGAGACTGACCGTTCGAAGGCCGACCGAATCGCTGGTTCTCACCGCGTTGCTCACTCGGCGGCTTCGGCTTCCTCGGCATCGGCATCGTCGGACTCGGCGTCGGCATCGCCGCTGTCCACTTCTGTCTCGTCCGCGCCGAGGTCCTCCAGCGCGTTCTTGAGTGCGGGGACCGTGCTGGTGAGGTCGCCGACCTGCTCCTCGGCCGCGGCCACGTCGGCGATGGTCTCCTCGACGCGCTCGATGTCGGCTTCGAGGTCCGCGGCGTCCTCGAAGGCGTCGGCTCGCTCGCCCATTGTGTACCACTTCTTGGCGTCCCGGAGGGCGTCCTCGGCGTCGCCCACGTCGAGGGCCGACCGGAGCGCGTTGAGCGCACCGAGGGTGTTGTCGGCGTCGACCTCCCAGACGTCGTCTGCGTCGGGCAGCGCCGTCGTCGCCTCGTCGAGGCTGGCCTCCACGTCCTCGCGCACCTCACTGGCGGCCTCGCCGAACAGCTCGTCCTCGTCGAGCGTGGTCTGGCTCATGCCTCGACCTTCGACGCGATTCCTTTTAAACCCACGCCCGAAACCGAAAGTGAAACCCCGTCACTCGGCCGAGACGGGTCGTCGCGAATCGAAAGCGAAGGCATTGTATCGGGGTGAGACGCCGACAAGCCATGGATCCGAATCGAGCCGAAAATCGGAGACGCCAACGCGAGGGAAAGCTCGCTCGAAGTAAATGCTTATTCCATAGGGGATGGAAGGAACCGGTATGGAGGACATTTTCGTCGGACGGCTCATGTCGTCCCCGGTCGAAACAGTCTCACCCGACACCCCGGCGCACGTCGCCGCCGAGACGATGCTCGACGAGGGCATCGGTTCGGTCATCGTGGCCGACGACGACGGCCACCTCGAAGGGATCCTGACGGCGACGGACTTCGTCCACGTCGCGGCCGAGCAGCGCTGGGCGGCCGACGCCACGGTCGAGACGTACATGACGACCGACGTGACGACGACCACCGCCAACGAGGACCTGCGCGACGTCTCGGACACGATGATCCAGCAGGGGTTGCACCACATGCCGGTCGTCGACCCCGAGGGCAAGGTCATCGGCATCATCACCACCACGGACATCACGGCCTACGTCTCGACGGTGCAGACCCCGAGCCCGGCGTGATCTGAGAGTACGGGTTCTGAGGTACGGCTGTCGTGTTCTCCGCCGGCTCGCGCTGGCTTTCTCTTTCGATAAAGCAGACATAGGTTTGACTGACTCCCCCGGCGCGCGCGAGCAACGCGCGCGAGGGAACTGAGCGCAGGCTCGCCAAGACGCCAGCGCGCGCCGGCCAAGAGTAGAACCCAGCGCACGCCGGGCGGAAGGAAAACCAGCGCACACGACGTCCGAGAAGGCGCCAGCGAAAACCCGACAACAACCCCGTTTCGCGTCACTCCTCGACAGACTCCACGCGCATCAGCGGATACCCATCCTCCATCTCCATCCGGGTGACGACCTCCACGCCCTCCTGTTCGACGACGATTTCGACCTCCATGAAGCGTCCTGTGAGTTCCGTATACCCACCGGAGGACGCTTCCTCGCCTTCGGCGAGACTGCCTCCTCCGATCTCCCCCTCGCTGTCGCTCGCGGGAACGTGATCGATCTCCGCGGCCAGTTTCTCGGTCAGAATTTCGACAGTCACGGCCTCGCAGAACGGCTGGTTCTCGATGGCCTTTTCCATCGCGGTTTCGAGGCTCGCCGCACTGTCAGGACTGACCGGCGTGCCCGCGAACTGGTGGTAGAGCGCGCCGAACTTGATGCCCGCCTCGAAACAGGCCGCGTCGCGGTCGGTGGGCGGCGCGCCCTCGTCGGTCGGCGAGTCGTCGGGGTCAGTGGAATCCATACCCGGGACGACGCGCGCCGAGCGATTAAAGCGGCGTGGTCCAGCCTCGGTTCGTGGTTCGGTTCATCACGGAATACCTTTGAGTGTTGCCCGCCTTCCACCTGCATGGACTACGGATCGAACCTCGACCGAGCGATGGACGAGACCCCCGACTTCGAGGGTCAGGACGAGCGGTTCAGCTACCCCAACGCGGACGCCCAGAAGGACGGTGCGTTCACGCGACTCACGAATCTCGACGACATCGCGGACGCCCTCGACCGCGACCCCGAGCACGTCCACAGCGCGCTCCAGCGCGAACTCGGCACGAACGGGAAGTTCGAGGACGGCCGCGCCCGGTACAACGGCACCTTCTCCGGATCGGACTTCGACGCCGCGCTCGACAGCTACGTCGAGGAGTTCGTGCTCTGCTCGGAGTGCGGGCTGCCCGACACCCGCCTCGTGCGCGAGAACCGTAATCTGATGCTCCGGTGTGACGCCTGCGGGGCGTTCCGCCCGGTCACCAAGCGCTCGACCCAGACCCAGAATCAGAACCGCGACGCCGTCGAGGAGGGCGCGACCTACGAGGTCAAGATCACCGGAACGGGCCGCAAGGGCGACGGCGTGGCCGAGAAGGGCAAGTACACCATCTTCGTCCCCGGCGCACAGGAAGGCGACGTGGTGCAGATTTACATCAAGAACATCAGCGGAAATCTCGCGTTCGCGCGACTCGCCTGAGTCGGCGTCTCTCCTGTAGTTCTCTCGATTTCGCGTCCGATTCTCCCGATTCTCCCCATCCTCTCCTGCCTACTCGACCAGTCGCTCGATCTCCGTGACGAGGATGCCGCTCGCGCCGACCGACTGCAGCTCGTTTATCGTCTCGAACACGTCGCGCTCGTCGACGACCGCGTGGACCGCGACCATTCCCTCTTTCTCGCCGTTCGCGCCGCCCTCGACGTTCATCACGGTCGGGCCGCCGAGTCCCGGAATCACGTCCCGGACCTCGTCGAGGCGTTCCTCGGGCGCGTTCATCATCAGGTAACGCTTGCCGTCGGCCGACAGCACCGACCGGAGCGCCATCACGATCTGCTCGACCTTCGGCTCGTCGACCACGTCCTCGCGGGCGAACAGGTGGACCGAACTCGACAGCACCTCGTCCACGATCGCGAGTCGGTTGACCTTCAGGGTCGTCCCCGTGCTGGTGATGTCGATGATGGCGTCGGCCATCTCGACGTGCGGGGTCAGCTCGGTCGCGCCGCTGACCTCCACGACGTCGACCTCGACGTCCTGCTCCGCGAAGTACCGCTCGGCGATGTGAGGGAATTCGGTCGCGACGGTCTTGCCCGCCACGTCCGCGACGCTCCGGATGTCGCCGTCCTCCGGTGCCGCGAGCACGAGGCGACACTGGCCGAACTCGAGGTCGAGCAGGTCCACGACGTTCCCGGGGTCGGCCTCCCGATGCTGGTCGAGACCGGTGATGCCCACGTCGGCCGCGCCGTCGCTGACGTACTCGGGGATGTCGGCGGCGCGAGCGAACAGCAGCGTGACCTCGGGGTCGACCGTGTCGGCGTACAGTTTTCGGTCCGCGCCATCCACGGCGTGCAGGCCCGCGCGTTCGAGCAGTTCCATCGACGGGTCGTGGAGTCGGCCTTTGTTCGGGACGGCGATCCTCATGTGTTGGGTCGAGGTTCGCGTTCCCGGGGGAACTACCTTTCGTCACACAGCAAGGCTCGCCGATAATCAGTTCAGTTTCGGTTTTTGGAGGTGTTCTTCGCAGTCATCGACTTCTGACTGGGAGTCGGGAGCTGTGCGAGTAGTTAGGGGTCCATCCGGGAACCGGGAAGAACCGGGAAGCAGTTAGCTACTGCTTGCGCCTCGGAGAGACCGCGACCGCACAACACCGCGACCGCGAGCCTCACGCCTCCCCAGCCGCCTCACTTCCTCACTGCGTTCGGTCGTTCGTCCCTCGCACGCTAGGGCACGACGCGCGAACGCGTCGCGGCCAAACGCACGCCGGACGGTTACTTCACCGAGCGCAATCGGTGGTTCGTCCAAAGGTTCAAGTACGAAAGCGGGACGAAACCGGCCCGTGACCTGAATCCGGCCGGAGCGCCCCAGCGGTCGCGCGGTGCGCAGCGCTCCGGGTGTGCATCGCTTCGCGACGCGAGACGTCGAGCGGCGACGCCGCGAGACGCGAACGCCAGCGCGCCGCCTGTCAGCCCTCAGTTCGCCAGTCGGTCGTCTGTCCCGCGAAGGCGTCCCGTTCGCGCTGGACCGAAGGACAATCGATTTGGTCCCGGCGCGAACACGCCGCGACATGGCCCTCCCAGCCGTCGCTGACCCGGTCGCCGTCCCGGACCCGGCGATAGCGGTCGGCGTCGTCGCCATCCTCTCGTTCGCCGCCGTCCGGCTGTACGCGTGGCGCGCCGCGAAGGAATCCCCGAAGACCGCGATGCGACGACTCCGCATCGCAGTCGGAGTCGGGACGGTCCTGACGGGGCTGGTCGCGCTGTTCGCCGCGGTCGGAACGGACGCGCTCGACCTGACCGAGGCCGCGCTCCGGGCCGCGAGCCCTACGCTTGCCGAATCGCCAGTTGGCGCGGTGTTGACGTGGGTTCCGACCATCCTCGGCGTCACGGTCGCAATCGAGGCGAGCTACCTCGGCGCGTTCCCCTACGTCCGCGAGATTCGGGACCTCGACGTGTCGGCCGCGTCGGCCGCGTGGAGCGTGGCGAAGATCGTCGGCCTCTTCTTCGCGCTGATGATCGCCGTCATCGGCACGATGAACCTGCTCCCGGCGAGCGCGTTCGCGTCGACGCTCTCGGTACTCGCGTTCCTATTCCTCGTCGCAGCCGTCGTTCTCGGCGTCCAGCCGTGGATCCTCGCGCTTCTGAACGACGTTCGGGAGCCGACCGACGCCGAGCGCGAGCGCATCGTCGGACTCTGCGAGACGGCGGACGTCTCGGCCCACGAGATTCGAGTCCTCGACCTCGACTCGAACAGCGTCCCGACCGCCATCCTCGCGGGCCTGCCGGGCCGCCGCCGTCTGCTGGTCACAACCGACTTGCTCGCGGACCTCGACGACGAAAAAGCGACAGCCGTACTCGCCAGCAAGACCGGCCGCGCGAAACGCTACTACCGGGAGGCCAAGCTGGGCGTCCTCTTCGCCGTCGCGGCACCCGTCCTCGGGCTGGCCGCTGGTGATCTCCAGCGGCTCACGGGACTGGCCCCCGGCACGCTGGCCCTCGGCATCGTCGCGCTCGCGGTCGTTCTCCTGTGGCTCGGCAGGCGACTCGTCTACGCCGCGGACGACTACGCGGTCGGGCGGGTCGGCGCGGAGACGTTCGTGGAGACGCTCGAAACGCTGGCCGACGACCAGCAGGTCTCCTACGAGTCGGGTCGGCTGCTGAGCCTCCTGCTGATGCGGCCCTCGCTCGGCGACAGGCTCGACCGGCTTTGGGATCGGCTCGACGAGTGACGAGGACGCCTGTCGGCGGTCGAACTCGCACTTCGCACCGGTCGAACCCGATGGATTGACACGCCGGGCGCGAGAAGGCCGACGCATGACTACCCTGCGAATCGCTGGCGGCGAGGTGCTCCGACCGGACGCGTCCGTCGAGTCGGCCGACGTGCTGGTCGACGCAGACGAGGGCGAGATCCTCGCGGTCGACGACCCCGAGAACGTGCCCGAGGGCGACCACCGCCTCGACGCCGACGGCGGACTGGTGATGCCCGGGCTGGTGAACGCCCACACTCACGTCGCGATGACGCTCTTGCGAGGCTACGCCGACGACAAGGAACTCGACGCGTGGCTCCGGGAGGACATCTGGCCGGTCGAAGGCGAGTTGACCCCGGAGGACGTACGCGCCGGGACCGAGCTCGGCCTCGTGGAGATGATCAAGTCCGGGACCACCGCGTTCGCGGACATGTACTTCCACGTTGGCGAAGTCGCCGACGCCGTGGCCGAGTCGGGGCTGCGCGCCCGACTCGGCCACGGCGTCGTCACGGTCGGCAAGGACGAGGAGGCCGCGCGCGAGGACCTCGAAACCGGCCTGGAAGTCGCCCGGGAGTACGACGGCGCGGCAGACGGCCGCATCGAAACGGCGTTCATGCCCCACAGCCTCACGACGGTCGGCGAGGAGTACCTCAGCGAATACGTCTCGAAGGCGCGCGAGCAAGGGACGCCGATTCACTACCACGCCAACGAGACGACCGACGAGGTCGATCCTATCGTCGACGACGCGGGCCAGCGCCCGCTGGAATACGCCCGCGAGCTCGACATGACCACCGAGGCCGACTTCGTGGCCCACGGCGTCCACGTCGACGAGACCGAAATCGACCTGCTCGCCGAGTCCGGCACAGCTGTAATCCACTGCCCGGCATCGAACATGAAGCTCGCCAGCGGGATGGCTCCGGTCGAGGAACTCCTCGACGCGGGCGTGACGGTCGGCCTCGGCACCGACGGCGCAGCCTCGAACAACGATCTGGACCTGTTCGACGAGATGCGCGACGCCGCGATGATAGGCAAACTCGCCGCGGACGACGCCAGCGCGGTCCCGGCGGAGGCCGCGGTCCGGATGGCGACCGCGGGGAGCGCCGACGCGCTCGGGTTCCGGAGCGGCCGAATCGAACCGGGCGCGAACGCCGACCTCGCGGTCGTGGACCTCGACGCCGCTCACCTGACGCCCCACCACGATCTGGTGAGCCACCTCGCTTACGCGGCCCGCGGGTCGGACGTGCGCCACACCGTCTGCGACGGCGCGGTGCTGATGCGCGACCGCGAGGTACTGACGCTCGACGAAGAGGCTGTCCGGGAACGCGCCGAGGAGCGGGCCGCGGCCGCGGTCGAGCGCACGGAGTGACCCGTCGTTCTCCTCGCTAACCTGCCAGTTCGGTTGCGGAAACGCGCCGTTGAAGATACCGCTTGAACGGTGAGAACTATTTTTGAACAGTTTAACGGATTCTCGTCGCCTCTCACGCAAAGGATGAACGCTGCGAACGAGATGTACGGCAATCGGGGTTTAATCGGTCATTTCCCATAGGACCGAGTGCATGACATCGAAGAAATCGCTGCTCGCCGTGGCACTCGCGGGACTGCTCGTCCTGTCGAGCCTCGCGGCCGCGGACGTCGCACCGAGCGCAGCCATGGACGCAACTGGCAACGATCTGACGGTCGGCGTCGAGAACGTCGGCAACGACGGCGCGACGGTGACGGTGACGCAGAACGACACCGCGGTCGAGAACGCCTCGGTGACCGTGGCAACGACCGACGACGAATCGTACGCGGGCACGGGCGAGTACGAGACCGGCGAGAACGGGACCGTCTCGCTCCCGGAACCGGAAGAGAACGTGAGCGTGGACGTTACGGCCGCGAAGGACAACGCCACCGGCTCCACGACCGCGACGATCACCGCCGCCGGTGACGGATCCGACGACGGCGACGACCCGGACGAGTCCGACGACGAGTCGTTCGGACAGATCGTCTCGTCGTACGTCCACGAGATGCTGAACGCGAGCGACGACGGCGGCCCCATCGGACAGGTCGTCTCGGAGTTCGTGACCGAGAACAACCCCGGTAACGCCGACGAGAACCGCCCGGACCACGCGGGCCAACCCGACGACGCCGGCCCCGACGAGGGTGACGACGCGGAGAACGAAACCGACGAGAACGAGACCGAGGAGGACGGCGAGCGCGGCCCGCCCGACCACGCGGGTAACGACGACAAGCACGACGACCACAAGCAGAAGAACGACCAAGAGGACGGCGACGAGACGGACGACGAGGAGACCGACGATGAAGAGACCGAGCAGAGCGACGAAGAGGACGAAACCGAGGACGATTCGGACGACGAAGAAGATGACGAGGAGGACGACGATGACGACGGATCGCAGGGTCCGCCGGACCACGCTGGCAACGGTAACGGCAACTGAGTAGTTTCGATCCGCTGATATTCGCTGTTCTTCTGTTTTTCGTAGGAGTCAGCTTCGTTCGTCTCTTCTGATTCTCGAAATCCAGTATGTTGAGCATACTTGACTTTTGAAATCCGGCGCGCGCGCGAGCAACGCGCGCGAGGGACGACCGAGCGCAGCGAGGGAGGAGGTTGGGGAGGTGTGAGGTTGCGGCGACTCCTATGTACCGGCAGAAGCTAGCTTCGTGATTCTTTGATTGACTGGTCGGGCTGAGCTAGCTACTGCCTCGACATATGGGAACCGCACAGCACCGCACCGCGACAGCCTCGTCCTCCCCAGCCGCCTGCGTTGCTCGGCCTCCGTTTCACTCCGGCCTACGCTACTCGACCCTCGCGCGATTTGGCGCGACACGAGGCACCGGCAGACAACCCGCGTCTGCCGAGCAGTCGGTCGCTCCGCTCCCGACAACCGCGCCAGCACGCGCCGGGTGGAATGCCACACCGAGCGTGACGAGCGGAAATCAGTCTCGCGCGACCTGAGGACGTGATCATAAGAAGCGACGAACGAAGTCCAACCTGCTATCCCGCATTTCAGTCCGCCTTCGGTAGCGTTTTGAGCGCGGTGGCCCTCAGTTCGTGTATGACGGACTACCCGACGATCAGCGAGCGGGTCGACGACCTCGCTACTGCTCGCACTGAGGGCCACCGGAAGATGGACTGGGCGCGCGAACACATGCCGATCCTGACCGCGCTGCAGGCCGAGTTCGAGGCCGAGCAGCCGCTGGCCGACCAGCGCATCGGGATGGCGATGCACGTCGAGGCCAAGACCGCCGTGCTGGTCGAGACCCTCGCCGACGGCGGCGCGGAGGTCGCCATCACCGGCTGCAACCCGCTGTCGACCCACGACGACGTGAGCGCTGCGCTCGACGAGCACCCGAACATCACCTCCTACGCCGAGCACGGCGTCGACGACGAGGCGTACTACGGAGCCATCGAGGCGGTCATCGCCCACGAGCCGACGATCACGGTCGACGACGGGATGGACCTCGTGGCGGCCATCCACGAGGACTACCCCGAACTCATCGACTCTATCGTCGGCGGGGCCGAGGAGACCACCACGGGCGTCCACCGACTGCGCGCGATGGACGAGGACGGCGAGCTGAAGTACCCCGTCTTCGCCGTGAACGACACGCCGATGAAGCGGCTGTTCGACAACGTCCACGGCACGGGCGAGTCCTCGCTGGCCAACATCGCGATGACCACGAACCTCTCGTGGGCGGGCAAGGACGTGGTCGTCGCGGGCTACGGCGACTGCGGCCGCGGCGTCGCAAAGAAGGCCTCGGGCCAGAACGCGAACGTCGTCGTTACCGAGGTCGAGCCCCGCCGCGCGCTGGAGGCGCACATGGAGGGCTACGACGTGATGCCGATGAACGAGGCCGCGGAGATCGGCGACGTGTTCCTCACGACCACGGGCAACCGCGACGTCATCACTCGGGAGGACTTCGAGAAGATGGACGACGGCGTCCTGCTCGCGAACGCGGGTCACTTCGACGTGGAGGTCAACCTCGACCAGCTCTCGGAGCTGGCGGTCGACCAGCGCGAGGCCCGCGATGGCGTCCGGGAGTACGAGATGGCGGACGGCCGCAGGCTCAACGTCCTCGCTGAGGGCCGGCTCGTGAATCTGGCCTCGCCCATCGCGCTGGGCCACCCGGTCGAGGTGATGGACCAGAGCTTCGGCGTGCAGGCCGCCGCAGTCCGCGAGTTGGTCGAGAACGGGAAGGCGTACGACGCCGGAGTCCACGACGTGCCCGACGGACTGGACCGCGAAATCGCCGAGATCAAGCTCGACGCCGAGGGCGTCGAGTACGACGAGCTGACGCCCGAGCAGGCCGAATACATGGACAGCTGGCAGCACGGGACGTGAATGCGGACTTATTCGTGTAGGTAGTATCTCCACCCGACTTTGCGTGGTTATCTACGCAAACTTTATGCAACATCGCATACTATCTGTACATGTCCGGTGGCAAGGAAGACGATGATCCCTCAGTGAAGGGGTATGAGACTTCCAGAGCCACCCGCTTGACGGTTCGGAAGACGATGATCCCTCAGTGAAGGGGTATGAGACTTCCAATGCCGTTGAGTGGCGTTTTACAAAAGACGATTATCAATAAAGGTCGCGGCGTCTTCACACGAGGAGTCTTTCGTGTAACTCCGCCACGAATACGCGACTAAATCTGCAATTTGGATGCCCGGAGTTCGACTGCTGTCTCTTGTTTCCACGTTGATTTCTGTTCCTTGTAGCTCTGCGAGTAAATCACAAACCTCGTTTGCAGGTGTTCGCCAGACATCAGCATCTGGAACAAGATGAATCTCGTTTATTTGGTCTAAGTCAACGAGATCACCATCTGTGAGGGGACTTAGAATTCTGGCCAGAGATAGTCGCTGAAGAACGTGGGGAACATCTGCCTCGGCCATATAATCAGCTAAAACCTGTTTCCCTAACTCTGGGTTGAAGCTATGATGAGAACATTGAAATGGAGTATCCTGCCTCCACGGATACGGTGGGTCGGCGATTGTTCCGTCTTTGTATGTAGCTCCCTCGAAAGTCTTGAGAAAGGACCCGAGGCGGTCTTTTGGTAACTGACTTCCTTTTAGTTCGTCTACATGGCCAATATCACGTATGTCCGAGATATGTCTTGACAGTTCTTCACGAGCGTTATCGAAGATATACTGGGGAGAATTATTCGACAGACACCAACAACCGGCAACCGTGTAGTATTCTCCTCGGGCGTGCTGACCACTCTCATCTACGAAAATATAGAGGTCCTCAGCCATGCTATATTCAATATCCGACTGTTAACGTTTATAGCTATTAATGACTACGAAGTTCCTCCCACACTCCACCGTTCGTCGAGATCTGATGCTGAGAAAGTAGGTGATCGTTTTTCCTGTTCGGTAACAAAGTCACGTCCTATGCCCCTCGACCACGCCGCCGACCCGAGCCCCGAGGCCGAACGCTTCCTCGACGCGGTCGCGGACCTCTGTGACCACTACGACCTTTCAGCCGAGTCCCAGTACGCCGACCTACCCGACCCCACAGATAAAGTCCACTATCTCACAGCGGGCGAAGGACCGCCGCTCCTGCTGCTCCACGGCCTGAGCACCACCAGCGCGTCGTGGATCCCGATATTCGATGCGCTGACCGACCAGTTCACCGTGTACGCGCCCGACCGGCCGGGCAGGGGGCTCTCGACCGCGGTGGACTACCGCGAGACGGGGTTCCGAGAGTTCGGCGTCTCGTACGTGGCCGAGTTGCTCGACGCGCTCGGCGTCGAGGAGGCCGCGGTGATGGGCAACTCGCTCGGCGGGTTCCAGACGCTCGCGCTGACCCTCGACCACTCCGAGCGCGTGACTCGGCAGTGTCTCATCGGTGCGCCCGCAGGCCTGACAACCGACCTGCCGATCTTTTTCCGAATACTCGATCTGCCCGTGCTCGGTGACTGGCTGTTCGACTACGTCGAGGAGGAGTCGGTCGAGGACGCCCGGCGGGCGTACCGCCAGATGAACGTCGAGGACGACTCGGCGATCCCCGACGCCTACCTCCGGCCGGGCGTGGTCGGCGAGCGCCTGCCCGGCCAGCGCGAGAGCCTGCGGTCGCTGATGGAGACGCTCGGCTCGATGTGGGGACTGAACTCGCAGTTCGACCTGTCGGCTGCGCTTCCGGCGGTCGAGACGCCCACGCGGTTCGTCTGGGGCACCGAGGACTACTTCTGGCCGCCCTCGGTGGGTCGGCCGATGGCGAGTGCGATGGCGAACGCCGACTTCGTGACCCTCCACGACCACGGCCACACCCCGTGGCTCGAACCCGGCGACGAGGCGACCGAGGCGGCCGTGGAGTTTCTGGCGGGCGAGGTGGGTCCCGGATAGTCAGTCTCCCGACTCCTCGCCGCGGACGACGTGGCCGTACTTGAGCAGGGCGACGAAGACGCTGCCGCCGATGGCGTTGCCGACCGTGGCGAGCGCGAGGAACCCAGCGTAATCGGCGAGCGTGATGGCGGGTGAGACGAGCGCTCCTGCGAGCACCTCGACGTTGCCCGCGATGCAGTGGGGCAGGTGCGCGAGGCCGATGCCGGTGGTGACGAGCCAGACGACCGCGATGCGCGAGATACTCTCCTGAGCGGCGGTGAGGAGCCACGAGAGCAGCCCCATCAGCCAGCCAGCGACGACGGCCCCGGCCAGCACGAGCCCCGGCCCGTTCTCCGTGAGATGCAGTGCGATCTCGGTGAACGCCGAGGGTTCCACGATGCCGTAAGCCGGGGCGAACCAGACCATCCCGGCCGCGAAGACGACACCCCCGAGGACGTTCCCGGCGTAGACGAGCCCCCAGAGCCGGGCGAGTTGGCCGACCGTCGCGCGGCCGTCGATCACCGGCAGGCTGGCCCGTGCCGTGTGTTCGGTGAACAGCTCGGACCGGCCGCCGATGACGAAGATAAAGCCGACCGCGTAGGCGTTGGCGACGACGATGCGGGTCAGCGGGTCGCCCCACGCGCCGCCGACGACGGTGTAGAGAATCGCCATGAACAGCGGGCCGAACCCGATGTCGAGTCCGGCCGAGATGCCTGAGAGGAAGAGGCCGTCGGCCGAGCGTTCGAGTTCCTCCAGCCCCTCCTGGATCTCCTGTGCGAGTATCTCCTTTTTGGGGAGCTGTCCTCCGGCCACCGGTTCGGTCCGGATGCGGCGGTCGAGTTCTTCTTTCGGCACCGTTGGAGCTAGTCGGAGCAAACGCGGAAAAGCCGTCTGGCCGCCAGCAGCGTGTCCCGGACGACCGATTTCGGGGTTCTGATTCGGAAGTTCCACTTCCACCGCGCTTGCGAGGGACTTAACACGGAGAAGGCGGACGTTCTCGGTATGTCCAACGCGAAGGGCGACCGGCGGGAGCGCGAACTCGTCAACCGGCTCGACGAGGCCGGGTTCGCGGTCATGCGCGCGCCCGCCAGCGGGAGCGCGACCGAGCGCGAGCTCCCGGACGTGCTCGCGGGCGACGGGGGGAGCTTCTACGCCATCGAGGCCAAGTCGAGCTCGGGCGACCCCATCTATCTGACGGGCGAGGAGGTCGAGGCGCTGGTGTACTTCGGCCGGAACTTCGGCGCGAAGCCCAAGATCGGGGTGCGGTTCGACCGCGAGGACTGGTACTTCTTCCACCCGGCCGACGTCCACCAGACCGACGGCGGCAACTACCGCGTCAAGGTCGAGACGGCGCTCGAGGAGGGCGAACCCCTCGACGAGTTGAGGGAGGCCGACGACGAGGGCGAGGAATCCGACCACGACATCCGGGACGTGCTTCGGGCCGTCGAGCAGGGCGTGCTGTCGACCGACGAGGCCGCGTCGATACTCGAGTAAGTTTCACCGTCCGGAAACTATCCCTATCTGGCAACGATCTCCATCTGCCAACTACCCCCGTCTGGCAGCTACCGAAAGGATTCCTTCGAACTCGCAGACGTATAGCGAAAGACATATCCACCAATATGACTATTTCGACTATGTCGGTGATGTAGTCGGGGGGGGAATCCCGGTCGTCCTGCCGTCTGCGACGCGCCAGCGCTACGTCATCGACGCGAACGCGACCGAGTCAGGTTCCGAGCGGCGACGCGGCGGACGCTTCAGGACGACGGAGGGCCGACCCATCCGCCGCTTTTTCGAGCATTTCCGAGAATACGTGGCTCGCAGTGACACCGCCCGGCAGTCTTCAGTTGTCAGTTGAAAATTGGCAGTCGTCAGTCGCCAGTCTCCAGTCCTCAGTGCTGGACGGCCTCGAAGTCCGACAGCGCCGACTGATCGCCGCGCGTCTCGAACTCCTCGCGGCGGGCGAGTCGCCCGCGCGGGAACGAGTACCGCCGAAGGTGGTGGGGCTTCAGGTCGTCGGGACCGAGCCCCCCAGGGACGGGGTACATCGCCTCGACCACCACGTCGTCGGCGCGGTACCCCTCGTTGGTCGAGTACGCCGCGACAGTGCAGTCGCGGTCGGTGATCGTCACCTCGTCCGCGCGCCGGTCGGTCGTCCGCACGACGACCAGCAGGTCGCCGGTCTCGCGGTCCACGACCGCCTCGCCGGGGTCGAGATTGCACGCCTCGCAGAGGTGCGGGCCGGTCGCTCGCTCGTCCACGAACGTCTCCTCGCCGCAGTTGGTACACGCCACGGCCCGCTGGCCGGGCGGCGGGACCAGTCCCTCGGTCACCTCGATGGCGACCCGCCGGAGGTGCTTGCACCGGACCCCGCGGAAGTTGTGGTCCGGGCAGGTACAGCGCCTGCCGGGCAGGTCCACGGAGTAGGTGTTCCCGCTCTGGCTCTCGACCTCGTAGACGCCACCGCCGAGCGGCGTGACCGCCATGCGCTCCATGCGAGCGCGCTGGGACCGGATGTCCCGCACGCTCTCGACCGGAGGGAGCGATGCTCGCGTTCGTTCGGAAGCTGTTGTGTTTGCCATAGGCTTCCCACCTGTGAGTGCGGTCGACCGACTTCCCCAGATCGTCTCTACCCCCAATCGTCGCGCTGTCGGCCGATTCCGCGTATAGTGAGGTAGGTGCTGGACCACCCTAAGTCTTGCACCTGTCAGACCTCCCGAACGCCTGGAAACGGTGGCTTGACCCGCGCTAGCGCCACGATTCGACTTCGAGAATCACGATTCGATTTCGGAAACTGTCGGCGAGCAAGGGCGCGGCGCTGAACAGCGCTGCGCCCGAGCGGACGAACGCGAAAACGACGGCGTACCGGCTATTTAGCCGATCTTCGCGTCTCGCGCCGATCCCGACGTACCACGACTGCCAAGCGAGGGGCGAACGAACCCCTGCAGGGAGCCAACGGTTCCCCCACGAGCAGCAACAGCAGCAGTCGCTCGCCAGCGTCCGCGCGAACGTAGCGAGCGCGGTTCCCCGCGAGCGAACGCACGTGAGCGAGCGGCCTTTTTTGGTCCAGACTTTTCGAGGAGTGGTGGTCACCGGCGCGCCGAAGTTTTCGGCGCGCCGGTGACCACCCGACGAAGAAAAAAGGTGGTCGTCAAAAGGTCGTGTCGTAACCCTTTTGCACGTACTCTGGGAAGCCCACAGCATGGCAATCGACCAGGATACCCTCCGCGAGATAGTCGTCGGGGTGGGTTCCGTCGGTCTGTTCGTCGGTCTCCTCTACTGGGTCGGCACGACGTACGGGAACGGCGGCCTCTCCGAGACCGGTGCGCTGGCCGTCGTCGGCATGATCGTCGCGTTCGTGCTCCTGATGACCGGCGTCGGCTTCTGGATGTCCCGGCAGTACTGATAGCTCCGTTTTCGCGTTCGTCGTGGAGTTCGCTCGTATCGGCGAGTCCGCTTACATCGTCCAGTCCGCTTACATCGTCGACTCTGTTCGCATCGTCCAGTCCAAACGAATCGCCGAGAAACGTCCGCGTGGGCTCTTTTCGGCCCGAAATCCGGCTGAACCGGGCGCAGGCGTTTAGGTTCGCGGTCCCGTGGAATCGGCATGGGGGTTTCAAGCGAAGCCAGACGAGTTCTTCGGGAGTCGTGGCAGGAGGTCCGCGACGAGAACGTCACGTTCATGGCGGGCAGCATCGCCTACTACGCGTTCGTCTCGATACTGCCGCTGCTGGTGTTCGCGCTGATCGTCCTCTCGGCGGTCGACAACGCGGCGTTCACCGCGGGGCTGTCCGACCTCACCGAGTCGTTCCTCACGCCCTACGCACGGGAACTCATCGCGGGTTCGCTCGACGCCACCGCCGCCAGAACCGGCGTGTCGGTCGTCGGCGCGATCACGCTCCTGTGGGGGATGTCGCGCATCTTCCGCGGGCTCGACGTGGCGTTCTCGGAGATCTACGACAGCAGCGCCGACAAGTCCCTGCTGGCGACGATCGAGAACGGCCTCGTGGTGTTCGTCGCGCTCGGCATCGCGGTGACGGCCTTCGTCGCGGCAGGGTCGGTCGCCGCGCTCGCGCCCGACCTGCCGTATCCCGCCGTGGTGAACCCACTCTTGCTCGTTTTCGGGCTCGCCGTCGCGTTCGTCCCGGTCTACTACGTGTTCCCCGACGTGGACCTAACCGTTCGGGAAATACTCCCCGGCGTCCTGTTCGCCGCCATCAGCTGGACCGCGCTGGGTGCGCTGTTTCAGGGCTACGTGCAGTTCGCCACGCGCTACGAGGCGATCTACGGCACCCTCGGGAGCGCGTTCCTCTTGCTCGTCTGGCTCTACTTCTCGGGACTCCTCCTGCTGGTCGGGGGCGTCCTCAACGCCGTGCTTGCCGGCCGGACCAACGACGAACACGCGCTCCACGTGACCGAGGAAGTCAGCGCCGCCTCCGGGGACGACCGCGATGGCAGGAGTGCAGACGATCGCCGGCATTCGGACGATACCCAGCGACTCCGCGACCGCGTGGCGGAGTTGGAGGCCGAGAACGACCGCCTGCGGCGCGCGAACGAGCATCTGAGCCAGCGACTCGCCCGCCGGTCGGTCTGGGCACGAGCAAAGCAGTGGATCGGCAGCGAGTGGGGCTGAAGAGCGGGAAATCGAAATTATTCGTGGCGCGGCTCCCACAAGCGAAGCAACACTTATAGCGCCCGCAGTGTTAGTTGTCAACATGTACCGCGAAAGTCGGCCAGGTGCCAGCCCCCTCGACCGCCTCGGGTCGCACTTCGACGCGGACCTCGTCTGTCCCGACTGCGGGTTCGACGACGCCGACGGCCACTGGATGAGCGACACGAGCGGCGACCGGGTGCGCTATCGCCACGTCTGCCCGAGCTGTGGCTCCATCCGCAAGCGGACGCTCGACCTCGGCCGCAGGTAGCGAGTCGACCGCCGACAGCGAATCGACCGCTGATAGCGAATTCACTGCGGATAGCGATTGACTGGTGACAGCGAATCGACCGTGGATAGAGAAGGAGCTTCGCGTCCGGCCGTCAGTCAGGCGTTCCGAACCTGGCGAAGCACCTCGGGCGCATCTTCGAGGGCGTCGTCCAGCTTCGCGCCGTCGGGGCCGCCGCCCTGCGCGAAGTCCGGCGGGCCGCCGCCGCCACCGCCGACCTTCCGGGCGAGTTCGCCGACGACCTCGCCGGCGTTGACTCCCACGCCCTCCGGCACCGCGACCACGAACTGCGCGCCGTCAGCACCACTGCCGATGACCGCGATCTTGCCCTCCTCGACCAGCGCGTTGGCGGTCGCCCGGAGTTCGTCCATGTCGGCGTCGAGTCGCTGGACGACCGCGGTGGCGTCGCCGACCTCGACCTCCTCGCCGGCGGCCCCGCCCGAGGCGCGGGCTTCGGCCAACTGCTCCTTGAGGTCCTCGATCTGCTTGCCGCGGGCCTTCCACTCCTCGAAGAACCGCTCGGCGGTCTCGGGCACCTCTGCGGGCACGACGTCGAGGATCTCGGCGGCGTCGGCGAGCGCGGCCTCGGTGCGCTGGGTGGCCTCGACCGCGGCCTCGCCAGCGGCGAAGGTGATGCGCTCGACTCCGTCCTGGACGCGCTCGGTGTTCAGAATCTTGATAGTGCCGACATCGCCCGTGCGTCGGACGTGGGTGCCCCCGCAGGCCTGCACGTCCTCGGCGACGTGGATGAGCCGGATGTTCTTCCCGGCCGGGATACCGCCCTGATACAGGTCGAAGCCGTACTCCTCCTCGGCCTCGTGGCGGTTGGGCCACTCCTGCTGGACCGACGTGTTCTCCATCACGATCTCGTTGGCGACTCGCTCGATCTCGTCTCTGGTCTCGCGGTCGATGCGCTCGTAGTGGCGAACGTCGATGCGCGAGCTGTCGATGCCCTTCTGCGCGCCCGCCTGCCGGACGTGCTCGCCCAGCACCTCGCGGGCGGCGTGGATCACGATGTGGGTCGCGGTGTGGTGACGCATCAGCCGGCGGCGGCGCTCGACGTCGATGTTCCCGCGGACGATGTCGCCCTTGCCGACCGGCTCGTCGGTCCGGTGAAGGATGACCCCGTCGCGGATCTGGACGTCCTCGACCTGCACGGTGGTGTCGTCGGTGGTCAAGGCACCCCTGTCGGCGGGCTGGCCGCCGCCCTCCGGGTAGAACATCGTCTGGTCGAGCACCACGTCGTAGACGGGTTCGCCCTCGCTCGCATCGCCATCACCGGCTCCCTCTCCCTCGCGCTCGAACACGTCGAGGACGACGGCCTCGAAGTCGGTGCCGAACTGGTCCTCGTAGTAGTGGCGGTCGGTCGCCGGGAGGTCGTCGAACCGGTCCTCGTCTTCGGTCTCCTCCTCGAACGGCTGCCCGGAGTCGTGCCGGGACGCGACGAGGCTGTAGAAGTCGTCGGGCACGTCGACACCGGTGCCGAAGTCGGCCGCGATCTCCTCGACCATGTCGGGCTGGATGCCGTGGGAGTCGTACAGTTCGACCAGTTCCTCGGTCGGGATCGGCTCGCCCTCCTCGGCGTAGCGCTTGGCGAGCCGTTCGACCCGGCGACCACCCTGTTCGAGCGTCTCGCGGTACTTCTCGATCTCGGTCCGGACGATGTCCCGGACCGTGTCGCGGTTCTCGTAGCCGAGCCGCTCGGCCTGCATGTCGACGAGTTCGTCGAGCGGGGCGTCGACGCCCACGTTGTCGCAGAGTCGCTTGGTCCGGCGCAGGACCATCCGGGCGAGGTAGCCCGTGCCGACGTTGCTCGGGACGATGCCGTCGCCGAGCATGTACGCCAGCGTCCGGCAGTGGTCCGCGATGGCGTAGATGTCCTCGAGCGGTTCGAGCAGCGCTTCGAGGTCGGCCGTCGAGACGTCGAGTTCGCGGGCGATGTTGTCGCGGGCGGCCTCCATGTCCTCGGCCTCGTCGATGTCCATGTGACCCGCGAGCTTCGAGGAGCGATGCACGAGTTGGGCCTCCTCCTCGGTGTGCTCGACGCCCGCGTTGTCCTTCAGGAAGGCTATCATTTCGGGGTAGACCGCCTCGTAGACGGTCGGGGTCCCCTGACTCACCCACGTCCAGCGTTCGAGGCCGTAGCCGGTGTCGACGACGTAGGTGTCCATCTTCGAGTAGCGGTTGCCGTCCTTCATCTCGTACTCGCCGTCGGGGTCCTGTTCCATCGACATGAAGACGAGGGTGGCGAGTTCCGCGCCGCGGTAGATGACCTCGATGGCGGGTCCGGCGTTCCCCCCGCCGACCCACGGGTCCTCGATGTAGGTGATCTCTTCCGGGTCCGCGCCCATCGACTCGAAGAACTTGTCGCAGTACTCGACGGTCTCGTCCTTCCAGTAGACTTCCCCTTGGTAGGCGTACTGGTCGGGGTCCTCCAGATCCTCGCGGGCGTTGAACGCGTGGTGGGCCATCATCTCGAACGCCATGGTGTGGCGACCCGTCTTGCCCACGTTGTCGATGTCTTGCATCCGGATGCAGGGCTGACTGATGGTCAGCGGGTTGGCCGGCGGCGGGGTCTGCCCGGAGGTCACCAGCGGCTGGAAGTCGTAGATCGACGCCTGTGTGAGCAGCACGTCGTCCCGCCAGCGGTTCGCTGCGACCGGGTACGGGTCGATGCGCTCGTGGTCCTGGTCCTCGAAAAAGGAGAGGAACGCCTCGCGCATCTCCTCCAGACTGTACTCGCCGTCGAAGCCCGCGTTGTCGATGAACTGGTAGTCCTCGCATGGCGGCTCGCCGCAAGTCCTCCGGTCCTCGTCGCGCGTCCAGAAGAAGTCACCGCACTCCGTACACTCCTTTCTCACGAAGTCTTCTTCCTCGAAATAATCGAGGCGGTACTCCTCTTCGAGTTCGCTCATATTGTGCGTAAGTGGCTAGGGAACGCGTAAAACAGTTCCGCAACGAGCGTCGGTCCGTCGCTCGAATCGGGTGTGAGCGTCGCGTTGGTGGCCACTGGCTTCCGTCCGTCGTCGGCAGGCGGAGGTTAGTCGTCGGCCGTGGGCGCGGGGTCGTCGCGCGCCGACGCGGTCGATCGCGCGCTGACCGGCTCCGACCCGCAGTCGACGCACGCGTACGCCCCGTCGACCGTCTGCACGACGGGTGCGTTGCAGTCGATGCATTTCAGACGCGCGTCCCGTACCTGTCTCGGATAGCGTCCCATGGATGTACTCCTCGCTCGCTACGCCGGTCCGGAGTAAAAGGGGGAGCGGCCGTTCGGGACCGTTTCCGCGATTATCGGCGGGTTTCGCGGGGCTGGCGGGCGTTTCCGCGCCGCGGCAGGACGCCGCGGCGCGGAAAGGCCCGCTTGCCATCGGCTAGTTCAGGGCTACTCGACAGTCGCCGACTACCCGACCCTGCCGGGCCGCCGTCACTCGTCGTTCAGCGACAGCGACGCCAGCAGGGCCTCCAGCTGGACCTGCTCGTTCGCGCCCTCGGTGATGCGGTAGTCGACCTCGCCCACGCGGTCCATCAGGCGAACGGTGGCGGCGTCGTCGAGCTCGAACTCCCACACCGACCGGTGGAGCTGGTCGATGATGTCGCCACCGGCCATCCCCTTGTTCGTGAGCAGGTCGTCGAGGATCGAACGCGCCTTGCTGAAGTCACCCTCGATAGCGTTGGTCACCATCTCCTCGATCTCCTCCGGGCGGGCAGTGCTCGTGATGGTAAACACCGCCTCCTCGTCGACCACTTCGCCCATCACCGCGGCGGCCTGCAGCGCGTTGATGGCCTTGCGCATGTCGCCGTCGGCGGCGTAGACCAGCGCGTCCACGCCCTCTTCGGTGGTCTCGATGCCCTCCACGTCGGCGATCTTCCGAACCTGCCCGGCCACCGCCTCGTCGTTCAGCGGGCCGAAGCGGAAGGTTGCGCATCGGGACTGGATGGGGTCGATGATCTTCGAGGAGTAGTTACACGAGAGGATGAATCGGGTGTTCGCGGAGAACTGCTCCATCGTTCGGCGGAGTGCAGACTGGGCGTCGGACGTGAGGGAGTCGGCCTCGTCGAGGAAGATGATGCGGTAGTTGTGACCGCCGAACGAGGACCGCGCGAAGTTCTTGATGCGGTCCCGGACCACGTCGATGCCGCGCTGGTCGGAGGCGTTGAGTTCGAGGAAGTGCTGCTGCCAGTCGTCGCCGTACAGCTGCTTGGCGATGGCGACCGCGCTGGTCGTCTTCCCGACACCCGCCGGCCCCGAGAACAGGAGGTTCGGCAGGTCGTCGCGCTCGACGTACCGCTTCAGCCGCGCGGTGATGTCCTCGTGGCCCGCCACCTCGTCGAGGGTCTGGGGTCGGTACTTCTCGATCCAGATCTCGTCCCGGCCCGCGTCCGGGACCGACTCCGGTTCGGACGCCTCGTCGGCCCCACTCTCGGCCTCGCTCTCGACCTCGCTCATGTGGGAGTCGAAGTGCTTGCCGGTCTTAAAGTCCCCGAGGTCGCACTGAGCGTTCCGAGACCTCATGGAGTAGTCCACAGTGGGTGAGTCCCACGTGAACTGTTTACGCCACTATTACCAGCGAAACTACTATTTCGGATACGGTCGAACCGCCGAGACATGAACAGGCAGTTCGCAGTCGTACTCGCGGTCGTGGTCGCGCTGGCGCTGATTCCGGCCCCGGTCGCGGCCGAGGAGACCCGGACCGGCGGCACCGTCGTCGTGGATGAGAGCGAGACGGTCGACGACGACCTCACCGCGTTCGGCGGAACGGTCGTCGTCCGCGGCACCGTGAACGGCGACCTGACCGCGTTCGCGGGCAACGTCATCGTCGAAGGCGAGGTGAACGGCGACCTCGAAGCGTTCGCGGGCAACGTCCGCATCAACGGCACCGTCACCGGCGACGCCACCGCCGCGGGCGGGAACGTCTACCTCGCGCGGGGCGGAACAGTCGGCGGCCAGCTCGAAGCCGGTGCGGGCAACGTCGTCATCGCGGGCGAAGTCGGCGAGGACGCGCAGGTCGGTGCCGACACCATCACGGTCGAGTCGAGCGCGAGCGTCGGCGGCGATCTCGCGTACGACGGCGACCTCGACCTCGCCGACGGTGCCAGCGTGGCCGGCGAGGTCCGACAGGAGGACGACATCGGACCCAACGTCGGACCGGTCGGCCCGCAACTGCCCAACTGGGTCGGCTGGGCGTACGGCTTCCTCGCGAACCTCGCGCTCGGCGCGGTCGCCCTGCTGGCGTTCCCGCGGTTCTCGGCCGGCGTGGCCGACCGCGTGGACGGCGACCCCCTGCGCTCGGCGGGCGTCGGCCTGCTGCTGTTCGTCGGGATTCCGATCCTACTCGTGGTGCTGTTCATCTCGCTGGTCGGCATCCCGCTCGGGCTCGTCGGCATGCTCGTCTACGGCCTGCTGCTGTGGCTCGGCTACGTGTACGGCGCGTTCGCGCTCGGTTCGATCCTCCTCGAAATCGCCGACGCCGGCGGTCGCTGGCTGGCGCTGCTCGTCGGCCTCCTCGTCGTCTCGATGGTCGGCCTCGTGCCGATTCTGGGCGGGCTGGTCCAGTTCGTCGTCCTGCTGGTCGGGCTGGGCGCACTCGCGCTCGGCGGCCGGCGTCGCTACGGCGGACGCAAGAGAAGCCAGGCCGCCGACTCGGACGTCAGCGGCTCTGACACTGGCCTGTAACCTGAGAGTGAGAACGGTCGCGGTCGGCGGTTGCGGTGCTGGGCGGTCGGGGTCCGGTTTGCGGTGCTGAGCGGTCGCGGAGCGGTTGCGGGCGGTCGCGGAGCGGTTGCGGGCGGTCGCGATGCGGTTGTAGAGCGGTCGCGGCCTCCGATGCTCAAGCAGCAGCGAGCTTCTCGGAGGATTCTCCGTTGGGTAGAACGGAGCCGAAATTCTAATCGTCGGTCGCGGACTCGGCCGCGGTCGGGTCGTCGCGGCGCTCGCCGGTCTGGAGAACGAACGTGCGCTCGGGCGGCGGGGCGGCCCGGAGTTCGACGGTCTTGGCGAGGTAGTAGTACTTCCGGTTGCCCCGTCGGTAGTGGGCGACCAGGCCGGCCTCCTCCAGCTTCGAGAGGTGGTGGACCGCGGTCTTGCCGTCCATGCCGACCGTCTCGGCGAGCTCGGAGACGTACCGCGGCTCGCGCGAGAGTTCCCGAATGATCTCGATCCGCGCTTTGCTCCCCAGCAGGTCGATGAGCGACACGGTGACAGAGGTACGACGCCGGGCGCAAAAAGCGAACCGGCGATTCGGCAAATCGGCGGGCCGGCAGCTAATCGGTTCGGTCGCCCGGACAGTCACTGCTCCGGTCCCGACCACCGGACGATTCTTGGCGCGTCGCAGCGTACGGGGCGACATGGGGGATCGGGTGAACTTGCCGGACGACAGGGAGCGCAACAGGACGACGGTGACCGACGGCTTCTTCGAGCGTGAGATCCACCTCTCGCGGTCGGCGACGGCGTCGTTCCTCCGAGATCTGGCCGATCAGGTCGAGAACGACACGAGCCTCACGCTCTCCTCCCAGGAGTGGGAGATCCCGTTCGAGTACCGGGAACCGGTCGAGGTCGAGGTGGAGTTCGCGGGCGGGCGCGAGGCCGAACTCGAAGTGGAGTTCGAGTTCACGGAGCCGCGCGGGGGCGACGAACTGAGCGTGGAGTGAGCCAAATCGATCCTACGCGGCGGCGACGAACTGAGCGTGGAGTGAGCCAAATCGATCCTACGCGGCGGCGTCGGCCGGTTCGGGGTCCGTAAGGGACACGTCGATTTCGAGTTCGTCGAACCGGACGATAGGGCGCTTGGACCGACCGGTGGTCTCGAACTCGACCACGCCGAGCGTCTCCAGTTCGCTCAAATTTCGGTGGACCTCCTTGTAGTCGCGGTCCACCAACTCGGCCGTTTCACTGATGCTGGCTGGGTCGTGCTGGGCGAGCGTTCGGAGTAATTCGAGGTTCTTCTCGCGCGTCAACCGTGCGAGTTCTGCGTAGTTCGGGAGGTTCAACACGAGCATGTCGTCGACCGACTTTCCTCGTTCGAGTGACGATATCTTCTCGCGGGCCTCCTGACGAGTGCGATCCGTCTCGCCGACGCGCACCTGCAAGGTCCGGGAATTCGTACTTTGGGTCATGGCGTGAGTGTTTCTGTTTCGATGGCAAACCGCAAGCGGTGTTCAACGTCGGTGTCGGTCGATTTCCGTCAGGAACCGGTCGTACAGTTCCATCATACCCGGAAAGTCGATGGTCGTTACCTGTTCTCCGGCGTGACGTTCATGGCCTTTCGTCGCTTCGTGAGCGTTGTCGTAGCGGACGATGGTTTCGCCCTCCTTCGTCCCGTAGTGGAGGCTATAGCGCCATCCACTCGGATAGTCGGCTTCGTCGTCGGTGTGTCGGATGAACACCCGTTCTATCGTTCCGTCCGCGTGTTCGTCGGTGTACTGCACCAACGTATCCTCGTCTGCCATCCCATACTATGGTATTCTCCCCATAGGATAAAAAATCTAGGGTGGTGTGAATTCGGGATAGCGTTCGCTTCCCTCCAGAAGGCCTTGCGCGGGTGGACGGCGCCGTTTGCGGCCGCGTCCACTCGCGTGAGGTGAAGTGGCGAGTGTCCGACTCAAGCCTCACTCGTACCGGAGCGCGTCGATGGGATCGGTCTTCGATGCGCTCCACGCAGGATACAGCCCGGCGACCACGCCGACGAGGACGCCCACCGCGACCGCGATGGCGAACCACTCGTAGGGAAGCACGAGGTCGAGCCCGATGTACTCGCCCGCGAGGTACGCCCCGGCGACCCCGACCGGGATGCCGAGGATCGCGCCGACAGCACCGAGCAGGACCGCCTCGATCAGGAACAGCTGGAGCACGTCGCGGTTCTGCGCGCCGACCGCCTTCATGATGCCGATCTCGCGGGTGCGCTCGGTCACGGAGACGAGCATGACGTTCGCGATGCCGATGGAGCCGACCACGAGCGAGATGACCGCGATGCCGGTCACGAAGTTGGTCAGGGTGGTCAACAGCTCCTGCAACTGGTCGACGAGGTCCTCGTCGCTTCGGACCGCGAAGGCGTAGTCGTCGGGCACGAGCCGCGCGGCGTCCGAGCGGTTCGTCAGGTACGCCTGCACGCCGACCTTGGCATCGGGGACCGCCGCGAAGTCCTCGGCGACGACCGTGACGGTCGGGTAGACGCGCTGGCGCTCGCCGGTCGCCGGGCTCTCGACGGTCGTCCGGTAGAACGGGTCGGTCGGCACGAACACCAGCGGTTGGGACCCGCCGTCCAGCCCCTCGAAGGCCCCGCCAGCGGCCGAGGAGTTCTGGACCCCGACGACCTCGGCCTCGACGGAATCGCCCGACGCCAACTGGAGCGAGACGGTTGCACCGACGGAGAGCGATGGATCGAACAGCCCGGCCGCGCGCTCGTTCACCACGACTTCGCGGCTGCCCTGTCGGAACGCCCGGCCGTCGGCGACGCTGCCCGAGTCGAAGTACGCGGGCGAGGTGGCGATCGCCTGCCGCTGGGCGACCGTGTCGTTGCCGGCGGAGATGGCCGCGGTGGGGACTATCCCGCGCGGGACGACCGACGCCACGCCCTCGATATTCGCCAGCTGGTCGAGGTCGCGAGTCGTGAACACCGGTTGCGCGCCCGCACCCGGCCCGCCGTTCTGACCCTCGGGACCGGCCCAGACGTAGAGGTTCGGCGAGCGCTCGCCGCCGACCTGTCCGAGCACGTCGGCCCGGAGGCTGGTGCCGAGCGTGACGAAGGTGATGACCGCCGCGACGCCGATGACGACCCCGAGGACGGTCAGCGCCGACCGGAGTCGGTGGCTCCGGACGGCGCGGACGCTGAGTCGCAGGCTCTCTGCGAACTCCATCAGGGACCGTCGGACTCGACCCGCCGAGGGGACTCGATCTCCTCGACGCGCTCGATGGTGCCGTCGAGCACGTGGACCACGCGCTGGGCGTACTCGGCGATGGGGCGCTCGTGGGTCACCATCAGGATGGTGTTACCCTCGTCGTGGAGGCGCTGGAACAGCCCCATGATCTGGGTGCCGGTCTCCTGATCGAGGTTGCCCGTGGGCTCGTCGGCGAGGATGATAGCCGGGTCGTTCGCCAGCGCTCGCGCGATAGCGACCCGCTGGCGCTGGCCGCCCGACAGTTCGTTCGGCCGGTGGCCGGCCCGGTCGGCCAGCCCCACCTCGTCGAGCAGTTCGGTCGCGCGGTCGATGCGCTCGCGCTTGTCGATCCCCTCGAAGACGAGCGGGAGCGCGACGTTCTCTGCCGCGGTTAGTTTCGGCATGAGGTTGAACGTCTGGAAGACGAATCCGACCTCCTGACCCCGGACCCGGGTGCGCTCGCGCTGGGAGAGCGCCGACACCTCGCGGTCGTTGACCCACACCTCGCCCTCGGTGGGCGTGTCGAGACAGCCGATGAGGTTGAGCAGGGTACTCTTGCCCGACCCGCTCGGTCCCATCACCGCGGTGTACGAGCCTCGCGGGATGACGAGGTCCACGCCGTCGAGCGCGTGGACCGGCTCGCCGAGGTAGTACGTCTTGCGCACCGCACGGAGCGCGACCGCGTTGCCGTCGTCCGGCCGAGACCCGGATTCCGGCTGTCGATGTTCGCTTCCCGCACCCTCCGCGTCGGGTCCCGGATCGCCCCCCGCCTCCGAGTCGGTCCCCCCGGCGTCCGAGTCGCTGGTTGCCATGTTCTCCCGTAGTATGGCGGGGAGCGCCAAAACCTTGGCGTCCGTTCTGGAATCCCAGCGAGGTCGACCTCGACCCCACCCCTTTCGACGACCCGCCCAACCTTTTGGCCCCGGGGCACGCAGGGCACGCCATGAAGACGTCCGGCGGAAGCGACGCGGCGAAGCGAGCGGCGGGCGAGAGCGCAGCCGAGGCGGTCGAGGACGGCGCGGTCGTCGGCCTCGGCACGGGGTCGACCGCGGCCCACGCCATCCGAGCCATCGGTCGGCAGGTCGACGCAGGCCTCGACGTGCACGGGGTCCCGACCTCCTACGAGTCGCGCGAACTCGCCACGGAGGTCGGCGTCCCGCTCACCACCCTCGACGAGGTCGAGACGGTCGATCTCGCGATCGACGGGGCCGACCAGTTCTCGGGCCCGCATCTCGTGAAGGGCGGCGGGGCGGCCCACGCGCGCGAGAAGATAGTCGACGCCGCCGCGAACCGACTGCTCGTGGTCGCGGACCCGAGCAAGGCCGCCGACCAACTCGACCACCCGATTCCGGTCGAGGTGCTGCCCGACGCCCGGACCACGGCCGCCGACGCCGTGCGGGCCCTCGGCGGGTCGCCGACACTCCGGGCCGCCGAGCGAAAGGACGGCCCCGTGGTCACGGACAACGGGAACCTCGTGCTCGACTGCGAGTTCGGCACGATTCCGGCCCCTGCGGAACTTGCGGCCGACCTCGCGGGGACGCCGGGCGTCGTCGCGCACGGCCTGTTCGTCGGAATGGCCGACGAGATCCACGTCGGGGGTGACGACGGCGTGGACGTGCTGACGTTCTGACGGCGCGATTCTGACGCAATTTTCTCCGTTTCGGGGGCGCGCGCGAGTAACGCGTGCGAGGGCGGCGGGGGAGGTGTGAGACCCGCGGTGCTGTGCGGTCGCGGTGCAGTCGCAGTTGCGGTACTGTGCGCTCACGGCGAGGCAAGCAGTAGCTAGCGTTCACCGAACTCCGTTCTCTCCCCGTTTATCCGCCTCAACAAGGTCATTTGCCTCGACAAGGCCATCCGCCTCGACAAGATCGTCCGCCTCGTCACCGATCACGTTCCGAGAGAGGACGAGCCCGCGGCTACGTCGTGTTGCGCCATAAAAGGAAAGGTGTGGTCTCCCGAATTCAGAGGTCGCGCGGCTGGACGGTCTTCCGGTCGTTGGCCTCGGCACGTCGGCCAGCCTCGTCGAGGAGTTCTTCGACGCGGTCGTCGAGGGCGTCGTAGAAGTCCGACGCGACGTTCTTGTCGTCCAGTGCGTCCTTCACAGCGGCTTTGACGATGAGGTCTGCCATACGATTCCCTCTTTCCTGCCACCCCTAATAAAGTTTCTCAAATCGCCGGACGAGCGGCCCCATGTCGGTCGGTTACCCGTCATCTCCGCCGGTGGCCGAAACTTATAAATACGAGTGAGTAGTGGTGAACGCGATTCGGCGAATGCCGGTAGGGCCACGAGCACGTGCGGGCTTCGCGTTGGACACCGGAGTTACCGACGAATGGGATCCTCGGTGCAGGAATAGACGACGAAGGAATGGCGATGGAAATCGCGGCACCGGCGATTTCCGAAAACTGGCTTTGCGAATGTGGAACTGAAGCTCCGTTCTGAGAAGGATTTTTGGTGTTGCAGAACAAAGATTTTGGCACTGGCGGGACGCCCCGCCAGATGACAGCCAATGCCAAAGTGTGACCACTGCAGCGCGCACGTCTCGGAGCGATTCGCACGGGTGTTCGCCGACGAGAACGGCCGCCTGCGAGCGTGTCCGTCGTGCTCGGCGAACGCCGGAATCGCGGAAGTCGCGCGCGAACGCGCCAGAGAGGCTGGAGTATAGCCCGCGACGACGCGGGAGCAAAACGTACAAGAACCACCACGCGAAGCCTGTAAGGCGTGACGGTCCACTGGGCGTACGTCATCGAGTGCGCCGACGACAGTTTTTACACCGGCTACACGACCGACGTCGAGCGGCGCGTCCGCGAACACGACCGGGGCGAGGGCGCAAAGTACACCCGCGGTCGGACGCCGGTCGAACTCGTGCATCGCGAGCGGTTCGACTCGAAGTCGGCCGCGATGTCCCGCGAGTACGAGATCAAACAGTTGTCGCGTGCAGAGAAGGAGCGGCTGGTCGAGAGCGACGAGAATTGAATACATCAGGCGAGAAAGACGAGTTCGGCTTCAATCGCGCTCAGTCTCCCATAGTTTCTCCTGTTGCTGTGTTGGAGATGAGATCCCCGGGGTCAGGAATCTGTTCAGCCGGTCGATTGAGAACGTCGAGTACCTCGTCTGCTTGGAACTCTCGATACTGGTCGTAGCCGGTCGTCTCTCGTAGCACGTCGTCTGTCACCAGTCGGTCGATAGCATTGTTGGTGGCAGGATACGACATATCGATATGTTCGGCTGCTTTGCTGACGGTGAAAAGGGGTTCGGTGAAAATCGCCTCGACGAGTTTCCGAACAGAGGGTGGTGCGTCCCGGTACTCCTCCTGATACTGCTCTCGGAGTTGGAGCAGGAGTTTCGCACGGCTAAAGGCTTCATCTGCTTGTTCTTTGATACCTTTTAAGAAGAACTCCAACCACGCATTCCACGCTCCGTCCTCGCTGACCGCGAGTAATAGATTCGTGTACTCGTCACGGTTGCGACGGATGTACGAACTGAGATAAAAGAGTGGATGAACGAGAATGTCACACGATATCAACGAAAGGACGACTAATAATCGACCAACTCGACCGTTCCCATCTACGAACGGATGGACCGTCTCAACCTGATAATGAAGGATTCCAATATCGACAAGATCCGGATATTTGCCTTCGGACTGCATATACTGTTCGAGGTTGTCCATTCTTCGAATTGCTATCTCTGGCTTCGGTGGAACGAATCGAACTTGTTGCCCGACACGTTCCGCGTCCTCTTCGATCCAAACGTACTGTTGCCTGAACTCGCCGGGGCGTGGATCTTCGTCGTCGGTTCGACCCGACTCCATCAGCGATTCGTGTAGTGATTTGAGAAGGTCGAGAGAGAGATTTTCGCGCGAACGGCCACTCTGGACTAACCGCGTCGTTGCTTCACGAAGTGCCGATGCGTAGTTCCGCGCCTCACGAACGTCTTTCGAATCAGTTCCCTCACGGTACATGTCCGAAACAGTCACTTGCGTTCCTTCCACCTGTGACGACTGTTCGGCTTCTTTATAGACGAACAAGCCGAATGCAGTGTCCGGATCGTCGATTTCACTCCAGAATCCATCGAGACGGCCGAGAGAATGCATCGCTCGACCGTGAGCTTCGATTACATCCTTCGATAGTTCGATATCGGGGGGTAGCCCATCTGGAAGATAGAACTTCGCTGCAGGAAGATCGGCCCCAGAATCTGCCGAGAGGTATTTGCCCGGCGTCGATTCATCGATCAGGTATCCATCTTTCATCAGTGGCAATGGGGAGGCTACGAGTAAAAGTATTCGGGGTATCGTTTACTCAGCGCAATCCGAGACGGAGCCAGTAAAGACAGATCAGATCCCGTTTAATCGAGATATACGATTAAACGCTGTGAGAGTATCGTTTACTCGTATGAAGTAAGGTTGAACTCGATCAACGGACTCCGGTTTCCATTTACTCAAGATAGCGGGTCCGTCTCGGGGACCGACGCCGGAAGTCCGACGAGTTCCGCGCTCCGATTCCAGAGTCGGGTCCGCAGTTGCTCGTCGGCCGCCTCCGGAGCGGGGGTCGCTCGCTCGCGACGGTCGAAGTACGCGCCCGAGACGTCGGCTACCTCGGGGTCCCTCGCCAGGTAGACGAGCGCGTCGGCGGCTCCCTCGACCGATTCGAAGGGGCCGACGGGTGCGACGCTGGCGACGAGCGCCGCCGCGCCGGTGAACAGCCGCGAGAACCCCGTCGCGTTCCGGACGAGCCCGGTCTGTGGAATCCAGCCCGGATGGACGCAGTTCGCGGTGACGCCCGACCCCGCGAGCCGGTCGGCGAGTTCGACCGTGAACAGGACGTTCGCCAGCTTCGAGTCGGCGTACGCGTCCAGTCCGTCGAAGGTCGCGTCCCCGCCAGCCCCCGTTCCACGAACGACCGCGTCGAGGTCCGACAGCGAGCCGCGCTCGTGGAGGCCGCTCGTCGTGGTGACGACCCGGGCAGGTGCGCTCTCCGGTCGGTTGTTCGCAGTCTCGCGGAGGAGCGGGACGAGCAGGTTCGTGAGGAGGAACGGCGCGAGGTGGTTGACCGCGAAGGTGAGTTCGACCTCCGCTTCGGTCGTTCGGTCGGCGCTCGTCTCGGTCGTCGCTCGCTCGCTCCGGGAGGTGCCGGCGTTGTTCACGAGCGCGTCGAGGCGGTCGTGGTCCGCGCGAACCGTGCGAGCCAGTTCTCGGACCGCGTCGAGGTCCGCGAAGTCGACGCGGTAGAAGACGCCCGCCGATTCGGGATGGGCACTCCGAACCGCCGACAGCACCGCCTCGGCGGCCTCGCGGTCCCGGCCGGTGAATAGGACCGTCGCGCCACGCTCGGCGAGTCGCACGGCGGCTTCGCGTCCGATCCCGCTGGTCGCGCCGGTGACGAGAACGGTCGAGTCTTCGGACGAGTAACTCACGGGTCAGTCGTCCGCGTCGGCCTCGCTTTCCTGTCGGTCCACGCCGGCGTCGGGCGCGCTCACCTCGGGGTCGATGAAGGCGTACTTCACGGCCTGCTCGCCCAGTTTCCGGACGCGCTCGCCGATGTCGTCGTCGACGATCTCGCCGTTCTCGATCTTGTCCCGGGCGTTCCGGATGCCGACCTGATGGGGCAACACCCACGCGTGGACTCCGCGGGCGGTGATGCGCATGTGGTCGAGCGTGCTCGCGAAGCTCCCGCCGCCCGCGCTCGCCAGCAGGCCGACCGTGGTGTCCTCGTACTCGTCGAAGCCGGCGTAGTCGTGGACGTTCCGGAACGCCGCCGAGTACGAGCCGTGGTAGACCGGACTCCCCCAGAGGACCACGTCGGCTTCGCGGATCTTGCGCTTGAGTTCGGTCGCGGCCGGCGGTTCGTCCTCGTCTGGGTCGAAGACCGGCAAGTCGTATTCGCGCACGTCGAGCAGTTCGGTCTCGGCGCCGCGCGCGGCCGCGGCGTCGAGTGCGTGCCCGAGCGCGATCCGGGTGTAGCTCGCGTCTCGCATGCTCCCCGAGAGCGCGACGACGATTGGCGTGTCGTTCATTGGTTCGACGTAGTGTACTGAAAGGCATAACAGTTTCCGGAATTCGGCTTCTGTAAAAATTCTGAATTGAGCGGTCAGGGGCCTCAGCGCGGGGATAAAATCGACCACCAGCAAATCGCGACTTCAGCCGAAAACGATGTGAGGAGATTACAGCAGAGTTTACCAGTCCCAACAGTACACTGCGAAATCGGAAGAAGAACTGAGATGGTAGATAGTTCCCGTCGGACGGCACTGTCTAGGTTACCGCCTCGGGGTCAAGCCCCCGAGGCTTCCCGTGGATTAGTAGACTGTAGTAGAAACGTAGCAGGAGTGGTACGACGATGCGTGTATTCGAGCGTACAGTCCGAGTGTGCTGGAGAGACGAGCTACTCAGTGCGTTCGCTAGAGTCGGACGCAACTGAATGGCTTCCGTTCGTCGGCAGGAGTCGACGCTTCGAGTTAAATACGACGATGAGACTACTGATCGCCATCATAACGGCGGCGATCAGCGGCGTGATCACGCCGGCCATTGCCAATGGAAGCGCGATTGCGTTGTAGCCCGCCGCCCAGACGAGATTCTGTTTGATTCGGCCTCGAGTTTCACTCGCCAACTCGAAGATCTCTGGAACGGCGTCCAGACGGTCGTCCAGCACGACCGCGTCGGCCGCCTCAATCGCGAGATCGGTGCCGCTTGAAACCGCGATCCCGAGGTCCGCGCTCGCAAGTGCGGGTGCGTCGTTCGTGCCATCGCCAATCATTGTCGTCGTCCCGCGCTCGCGGAGTCCCTGGATAATCATTTCCTTCGACTCGGGGCGCACGCCTGCGAATACGTGATCGATCGCTGGATGGTTCGCAAACGTCTCGGTCATCCGCTCGTCGTCGCCAGTCAGCACGACGATGTCCCGGTTCGCGTCCGCGAGCTCGGAAACTACGTGTTCCCAGTTCTTCCGCGGCGTATCTCGGACCGTGATGATCCCTTGGACGGCGCCTTCCCAGGCAACCGCCGTAGGATGAGTGCCCGACTCGTAGGCGTCCGTGACGGCTGCCTCGATCTCGGCCGGAACCGTCCACTCGTCAGCATCGAAGGAGTCCGGATGGCCGATAACCACACGGGTATCGTCGACGAGCGCCGACACGGTACGGTCGGCACGCTCGAAGCTCGACACCGAGCGTGTGGTCGGCGGGGCGGCATCGTCGATCGCAGCGGCGATGGGGTGGCTTGACCGGCGTTCGACGGCGGCCGCCATCGCAAGCACTTCGTCGGCATCGTCGCCAACGACGTCCACAAGCTCCATCGCCCCTGTGGTGAGCGTCCCAGTCTTGTCGAACACGACGACCGAGGAATCGTCGATCCGTTCGAGCACGGTCTCGTTGAGAACGAGCATCCGATTGTCGGTGGCATCGCGGGTGGCCGCCGCGAGGGCAAGCGGAGTAGCGATTCCGAGCGAGCACGGACACGAGACCACTAACACGGAGACACCGGCCATTATAGCTGTTCTCGGGTCGTTTCCAAGGACGAACCAGCCAGTGGCAGTCAGCGCGGCGAGTCCAAGCACGAGCGGGACGAACAGCACCGCAAACTGGTTGACGAGTTGCTGGACGCCCGTCGCAGAACTCTTGACGTTCCAGAGGAGTTCGACGAGGCGATCCATCGTGCTGGTCGTATCCGGCCCAACCTCGACGACGACCGCATTGTCAGTGAGGATCGACCCGCCGAGTACGTCGTCCCCAATGGATTTTCGCTGCGGGAGAGATTCACCCGTGATGAGTGCCTCGTCGATCGCGGCCGTCCCGTCGACGATCTGGCCGTCGACCGGGATCCGTTCGCCAGGTTTGACCAACAGCCGGTCGCCGGGCTCACACTCTGCAATCTCGATGGTTTCGGTGGCCTCGCTGTCAGCGTCGAGTCGGCGAGCCTCATCGACGCGTGAATCAGTGAGGTCAGCGCGATTGCCGAGCGCAGCTTGTTTGACCCGTGACTCGAGATGGTTGCCGATAGTGACGATCGCGAGCACCATCACTGCGACGTCGAAGTACGGGTCGCGTCCGCCCGTGAGATAGGTCGCCAGCGAGTAAAGATACGCTGCGAGCACCGCAATGGCGATCAACACGTCCATGTTCGGGCGCCCGACTTTCAGGCTCACGTAGGCCCCGCGGAAGATCGGGTAGCCAAGCCCGATAAGGATGAGCGTACTCCAGACCGCTAACGGCCCGAATACCATCGCTTCGACAGTACTCCCGTAGAGAAAGCTCTCGGGATAGATGCCGAGATACACCGGATAGATGAACAGCACGTAGAGAATCAATACGGGCATCATCAGTACCGCCGCGAGTACCGCACGGTATTTGCCGAACTCGACACGCGAGCGCAACGAGTCGTTTTCTTCGTCGGGACCGTGGGCTTGATAGCCCAGTCGACTTAGTGCCCCAGCGATCTCGTTGCGATCGATGTGGTCAGGATCGTACACCACCTGCGCCATTTCAGTCGCGTAGCTCGCACGCGCCTCGTGAACGCCCTCCTCTTCCTCGGCAAGGAGTTCGATGAATCCTTCGCAAGTCTGGCAGTGCATTCCGTCGATCGAGAGGTAGGCCGTTTCGGCATCCTCGGGAACATCGGGTTGGGAATCCTCGGCCGCGACGCGGTCGCGGACGGCCGCAATCGAGAGGTCGGTATCCTCACCGTCGTCGACTAGGCGTGCGACCTCTAGACAGCCCCGACAGCAGAACTCGCCGTCGATGGCCTCGCCAATAATCGGATCTTCGACGGGGAGGTCACAGAGTGTGCAGGTGGACATACTACGCAATCGCCTCCGATTCGGCGATTGGCTGATAGTAGGGGATGTCAGGCAACGGGAGCATGACGCCAAACCGCATGAGTCCCATCGCTAACAGGACGTATCCGAGTCCAATGAACAACACGCCGAGTCCATAGTGGACCACCTGTCGCTGGCGGGCACTCACTGACTGGATCACGGTTCCGTAGAGAAACACGCTGGGGATCGTCCCCAACCCGAGCGCGCCGAGCGAGAGGAGGCCATAGACGGGTGATCCCTGAGCGAACGCGTATAGGAATGCGGGATAGAGAAGCATACACGGCAACAACCCATGAAGCGCGCCGAGGCCGACGATGCCGATGCCGTTGACCCAGCGGTCGATCCGCGTCGAGATGACTGTATAGGTTCGCGCGAATATGGATCCAATGCCACTACCAGCTATAATACCTTCAACAGCGCCTTGTTGGTAGCCGGCTACCCGGGTGAACCCCATGATAAGAATTGCCGCACCGACACATATGCCGACGGCACCCTGCACTGGCTTGAGTAGCCCGGCGAGCCCGATCGTCCCGTAGAGCAGCGCGCCGGCAGTCCCGAAGACGCATCCGATGAGGGCGTAACTCATCGTCCGGCCGAGGTTGAACAGCGCGTGCTGACGGACTTCGTAGAAGGTGAGTGCGCCCGACCATCGGTCTCTGGTTTCCATGCGCTCGGCGTAGGTTGCAACGAGCGGGCCGCACATTCCAATACAGTGTGCACCTCCGAAGAGGCCAATCAGAAAAAACACCACCAGTCCGTAGCCGCTTGTGACGCTAACCTCACCCAGTTGTACTAGAACTGCCGAAATCATACTCGGGGACGGCGGAGCTAGCATAGATTAGAGTGTACCAATCGTTGTGTGTAGTGGGTTTCGGTTCAGGCCGTGACTTCGAGTATCACTAATTCGAATCAATACAACGGTAGGCACTGTCTAGGTTTCCTCCTCGGCTGACGTGCGTTCGTCGAGTGCGTGGTGTAGTCGCTGGAAACTATCGTACTGGACGAACGACGTAAGCCACTGGCGGCCGCTCCGCCGACTGCCACCGTACCACACGGTGGTTTTTTCGGGACAGCGACAGAGAGTCACCCCATGGAAACGCCGATCTCGTTCGGAACCGACGGCTGGCGAGCGACGCTGGACGAGTTCACCGCACCCCGCGTCCGGATGGTCGGACAGGCGGTCGCCGACTACCTCCGGGAGGTCGAGGACCGCGACGGGGGCGAGCGAACTGATAGTTCGCGAGCGTCGCCGGACAGCGGATCCGGCGGAAGGACGGTCGCGGTGGGCTACGACGCCCGCGAGACCTCGCGCGGGTTCGCCGAGGAACTCTGCCGCGTGCTGGCCGCCAACGGCTTCGACGCGCTGATTCCGCCCCGCGACTGCCCCACGCCGCTGGCGGTCTGGACGGTCGCCGACCGCGACTTGGCCGGGGCACTCGTCGTGTCGGCCAGCCACAACCCGCCGAACTACAACGGCGTGAAGTTCTTCCCCCACGACGCCGCGCCCGCCCTGCCGGAGGTCACCGACGAGATCATGGCCCGCATCGCGGAGCCGCGCGCGCTCCCGGAAGACGAGCAGGGGAGCATCCGCGAGGAGGACCTGCTCGAACCGTACGCCGAACACCTGTTCGACCTCCTCGACCTCGACGCCGAGGACTCCGACGGCTCGGACCTCGACGGCCTCCGCGTCGTCTGCGACGCGATGCACGGCTCGGGACGGGGGTTCACCGACGAGCTCCTCGAACGCGCCGGAGCCGAAGTCGAGCGCCTGCGGTGCGAGCAGGACGCCGAGTTCGGCGGCACCAACCCCGAGCCGAGCGCGGAGAACCTGCAAGGACTGGTCGAGGCGGTCCGTGAGGGCGACGCCGACCTCGGGATCGCCAACGACGGCGACGCCGACCGCATCGCGCTGGTCACGCCAGAGCGCGGGTTCCTGGACGAGAACCTCTTCTTCGCGGCGACGTACGACTACCTGCTCGAAGACGACGCCGGGCCCGCGGTCCGGACCGTCTCGACCACGTTCCTCGTCGACCGCGTCGCGGAGGCCCACGGCGAGGAGGTCGTCGAGACCGCGGTCGGCTACAAGTGGGTCGCCGAGGCGATGGGCGAACACGACGCCCTCATCGGTGGCGAGGAGTCCGGCGGCTTCTCGATACGGGGCCACAACCGCGAGAAGGACGGCGTGCTGATGGCGCTGCTCGCCGGTGCAGTCGAGAGCGAGCGCTCGTTCGACGACCGGGTCGACGCCCTGCTCGACGAGTTCGGCGAGATCCATCAGGACAAGGTGAGCGTCGACTGTCCGGACGACGAGAAAGAGCGCGTGCTGGCCGACCTCGAAGCCGAGCTTCCCGAGCAGGTGGCGGGCGAGCGCGTGGACCGTGTCAACGACACCGACGGGTTCAAGATCCTGCTCGAAGACGGCTCGTGGCTCCTCGTGCGCCCGAGCGGCACCGAGCCGAAGATGCGGGTGTACGCCGAGGCCGCGAGCGAAGAGCGCGTCGCGGCGCTGCTCGATGCGGGGCGAGACTTGGTGGAGCCGCTGGTCTGAGTTTCACCGCCCAAAACCAGTGGTCGAGCCACGCTTCGTTGCTGATGCTACGCAACCTTAGAAAATACAGGTGAGCTACGGTACCGACCGGAAACAGAAGAAAGGACTACAGATTATCGGTTGAACACGCGTGATAGCAGGGCCGACCAGTCCGGACGGTTGGTTCGGACGCGGCCTTCGGAATCTTTGATATCTTCCCGATGACGTTCGGCCTCGGTCATACGTCTAGGTAAGGGAGTATCTCATTTATATGTTCGGATGACGCCGACGAGAGATTAAGCGGTCTGTCTGCATGCTCACGACTTGAGGACAATGACCGCGAGACAAGCGAGAACGCCGACCGTACAACCAGCAATAAACGAGGCTACGATCATCGCATGGAAATCGAAGGAACGGTTGTTAATATATGCCAAACCACTAGCAATGACAGAAACGACAGATGCAGCTAACAACGCCTGAGAAATAGACAGGAACGCCTTATCTTTATTCAATCTTCTGTCATTACGGGCGATGTACTGAGGGTACGTTTGAACGAAAGCCGCTAGCATGTCTTTTCGTCCGAACGTTGCCTGTTTGGTGATATCGTCGACGGCAATCTCGGTTTCGAGTTTCGTATGATAGATTGTCGCAAAAGCTGCTAAAATGCTCAGAACACCGAACAGGAGCCCAGCATAGGTAAGCGGATTATCGACTGTCCCGAGAGCCACGTCGTTATTTTCCCGAGAGATGTAGTAGGCGATTGCAGCAGCAACTCCAGAAAACGTAAAAGACGCACGGAGGAGCGACATCGCTTTCTTGTCGATGTGTTCTGCTTCCTCCATCTGTCCCGTGAGGGTTTCGTTCAGTTTTTCGTGAGTCAGACGGAGGGAATATAAAGAGGAATCCGCCGTCAATTGTTCGTCATCGCTCACAATTTATCCGAACGGAAGGGGAGAGAACATAAAGGACTTCATATTTCATATTCCAGAGTAAACGTCTATTCTGAACGGCCGAAATCGAGCATCCCGTTCGGCTTCGCGTAGTAGACGTACGCCAGCCCCAGTCCGAGCGCGACCGTCAGCAGTCCCAGCACGTCGCCCACGTCGGCCGTAATCCCGTCGGCGACCGTGACGTACGCCATCACGCCCGCGAACGCAACCCAGACCGCCGCGAGGCGTCGCCGGTGCGTCTCGTTCATGCTCGCGCGTTCGTACGCGAGGGGATTACGCTTTGGCTTCGGCGTTCACACTTCGGCTTCGCCGCTCGGCCCAGCTACGCCGAATGAGACCGGTAGCAGCCTCGAAGTCGGTCGTTCCGTCCCTCGACCGCTTCGATCTCGAACCCCAGCGACTCGTAGAACGGTCGCACGCCGGGGTCGAACTCGGCGGTCAGCCGGTCGTGGCGCTCGGCGGCGGTTCGGACCAGCGCAGAGCCGATGCCCCGTCCGCGTCGGGCGTGACGGACCGCGATGGCGTCGACGTGCGCGTCGGCGCGCACGTCGACGCCATCGCGGTCGTGGTCGCGGTTGCGGTCCCCGTCGGTGCTGTTGCGGTCCCCGTCATTGCTATTGCGGTCCCGGTCGTCGTCGCTATCACAGTCCCGGTCGCGGGGGACGAGCACGAGCGCGCCGAGAACACTGCCTGTTTCCCCGTTGGCGGTCAGCACGTCCCCGGCCGCGAGTCGCTCCCGGAGGTCCTCGCGTACGTCGAGCATCGCGGCGTCGAGCACGCGGCGCACGTCGAGACGGTCGTCGGGCGTCGCTTCGCAGACGGTGACGCCCGCCGCTTCGCGGTCCCGGGTCATCCCTCGTCGGCGAGCAGTCGGTCGACCATCGCGAGCACGTTCTCGACCGACGGCCAGTCGTCGGCACCGTCGCCGCGGTGGACCGCGAACAGTCGGCTGTCGCCGCCGCGGGCGTCCAGAATCGCCGTCTGAGGCAGCCGACCGAGCAGGTCGCTGACCCGGCCGAGTTTGCCCCAGCGCGTGGGTTGGCCGTACGCCGCGGCGACCGTCTTCTCCTCGTCGGCGACCAGCGGGAACGGCAGGTGGAACTTCTTCTGCCACGTCTCTGCCATCGCTTTCGACTCGGGGAGGACGGAGACGACCACCGCGTCGCGAGCGCGGAACTCGCTGTAGCGGTCGGCGACCGTCTGGACCTGCTCCCGGCAGCCCCGACAGCGGTGGTCGCGCTGGAACAGCAGAACGACGACGTCGGTGTCGGCGTCGTCGGCGAGCGCCGACAGCGAGAGCGGGTCCGGGCCGGTACCGGCGTTGGGGAGTTCGAAGTCGAGCTGGGACACGCCGAGCCCTCGGCGGCGGCGGTCGGCCCCGCGCTGGCGGTCGGCTCCGCGCTCGCTGTCAAGCTCAGTCGGTTGGTCAGTTTCGGAGGGGTCCGCAGGTATCGGGCCGGCCCCGACCTCGTCGGGGTCCGCCATGTCCGTCCGCCGCCCGTCCCTTCCGCCTTTGATGAGCCGTAGGACTTTGACGTGGTCGGCCTCGACCGGCTGGTCCTCCGGCACGGGGCGACCGTCCACCATCACCGAGACCTCGTGCGGGCTGAGGTCCACCTCGGCGAGCAGGTCGGCGTAGGTCGCGTCCTCGACTTCGAGGTCGTGGCTCCCCTCGCCGACGACCTCGACGGTCACGTTCATCACGTCGAGTAGTTCCGGGCCGCGAGTGGTAAGCGTGTCGGGCTACGAGGCGGTTCGAGTGTTCGTCGCCTTCTCCTCCGTCTCCTCCACCTCCTCCGTCTTCTCCACCTCCTCCGTCTTCTCCACCTCCTCCGTCTCCTTCTCGCGAAGGATCGAACCGCGTACGGAACGCCTAACGCCGACGCCGCGACCGTAACGCAGAATTATCGCCCGCACGCGGGGTCGAGTCGGTCCGTTTCCGGTCGAAATGCAGCCCAGTCTGTCGAGGAACCCCGCGACGAGTCGAGTCGCTTTTCGTCCGGAAAACGCGGCTTATACCGGCTGAACGGTTCGAACGGTATCTCCGATTTAACGCGGGTGCCGGAGTAATCTCCGGCGTGAGAAACATGAAACGCCGGCAGTTCACTGCGATGGTCGCGACCGCAACGTTCTCGCTGGGGAGTATCGGGAGTGCAGCGGCCGGGACGGCAGCACAGGATACCGACCCGCTACGGTTGGAAGACGCGTCCGTGAGCATCGGCGGGGTGACCAACACCATCGGCGAGGCCGCGCTGACCTACGAGGAGAGCACGATGCAGTTCGAGGTCAGCGACTGGACGATGGAGAGCGAGACGGGGGCGCTGTCGATAGCGAGCGCGAGCATGGCCGCGGGGGACGTCTCCGCGGACACCTACGCCACCGTTCGCTCGGCGATGGTGGAGGCATACGAGACGCAGTCGCCGTCACCGCTCCTGACCGCGCTCGCCGAGGCCGACGTCGACTCGGACGCCCCGGTCCAGGTCGTCGTAGAGTCGGTCGAGACCGACGGTGGGCTCGTCGCCGACCGGATCGAAGCGACCGGAACCGCGGGCTCGGTCGTCCCCGACGGCACCCGCGAACTGGCCAGCGAAGGGGCGACGATTGAGGGCGTCGCCGCGCTCGGCCCCTCGGAGTGGAGCCAGTTGAGCATCCAGCGCGGTGAGGCCGAGTTCGTCGCCGAGGACGTGACGATGGAACGCGAGGGTGCGGCGCTCGCGGTGAGTTCGCCCGGCGGTGAGATTACCGTCTCCGAGCGAGTCCTCGAGTTCAGCGAGATGGCGATGACCGTCTCCCCGCCGGAGACAATTCCCGACGCTCACCTCGAGTTCGCGTCGGAGGTGCGTCAACTGGCGGGCGACGACGACCTCTCGGTCTCGGCCGTCGAGTCGGCCGCCGAGGAGTCGGGCGTGACCACGTCGAACACCGCCGAGGCGGTCCGGAACGCCCGGTTCGAACTCTCGTTCGCCGAGATCTCGGAGGGCGGCGAGACGCTGGTCTCGGACTTCGCGACCAGCGGCACGCTCGCGGAGCTGGTCGAGGTCCTGCGTCAGCGCGCCTGAAGGAGGTCTGAGAACAGCAGACGGGCGAAGTCGAGAGCGGTTTACTCGTCTTCCAGCCGGTTCAGCACCGCGTCGGGTTCGTAGCGCAGCGAGAGCTGTCGAGAGCGCCCGCGACCCTCGACGTTGGTGTACGTCGCGTCGATGATGTCGAGCTGGTCGAGCTTGTTGATGATCTCCGAGTAGCGGGTGTAGCCCAGTCCGGTCCGGTCGTGGAACGCATCGTACACGTCGCCGGCGCGCTCGCCGTCGTGCTCGGCGATGACCTCCAGCAGCTCGATCTCGCTGTCCGAGAGCGCCTGCAGGCTGTGGCTGAGGTGGACGTACTTGGACTTCTCGTAGGCCTCTTCGACGTCCTCGACGCTGACGGTCCGGCTGGCGCGCATCTCGGCGTTGAGTCCGGCGCGCCGGAGCAGGTCGATGCCGACCCGGAGGTCGCCGCTCTCGGCGGTGAGTTCGGCCACCTCGTCGAGCACGTCGGTGGAGATGACCCCCTCGTGGAACCCGCGGTCGATGCGCTCCTGCAGGATGTCGACGATCTCCTCGTTGTCGTAGACCGGGAAGTACACCTCCTCCGGGCGGAAGACGCTCTGGACCCGGCCGTCGAGGTCCTCGATGACGTCGAGGTTCAGGTCCGAGGAGACGACGACGACGCCGATCTTCGCGCCGCTGTGGGCCTCGTGAGCGCGCAACAGTGAGTAGAGCGTGTCCGAAGCCTCGCCCTCGTAGAACAGGTAGTTCACGTCGTCGAGCGCGACCACGAGCACCTCCTCCTCGTCGACCAGCTTCTCGGTGATCTGACGGAACAGCTTCTTGAACGAGATGCCCGACGACGGGGGCTCGTACTCGAAGATGCCCTCGAACACCCGCGAGAACACCGAGTAGCGGGTCGAATCGACCTGACAGTTGACCCGGACGGTGCGCACGTCGGTCTGTGCGCCGAGTTCGCCGAACACCTTCTGGACCGCGGTGGTCTTTCCGGTGCCGGGCGGGCCGCGAGCGATGACGTTGAGAGGCCGCGAACCGCGGGCCGCGGGCCGGAGCGCGTACTTCAGGCTCCGCAGTTGGCTCTCTCGATGGGCGAACGTCTCGGGAACGTAGTCGATCTCGAAGACGTGCTCGTCCCGGAACACGGACTCGTCCCACGAGAGCATCCCCTCTTCGGGGTCGTCTGCCATCACTTTCACCTCGCTGTCCCAGCTACTTAACCTTTCGGCGGACGAAATTATTAGAGCGCAGAGAGTTCCAGCGCGGACGTTCAGGCGTCGTTGACGTTCAGTACAGGGATTCGAGTTAATCAGTATCAGGCGACGGACTTCTTCGGGACGATGGCATGTTTGCGGTCAGTCGGACCCGGCGTGCGCAACTGAACTACGGTGCTGTCGCGGTTCGGTGGCGGTGCGGTCACGCCGAGGCGCAAGCAACAGCCAGCTCCGAAGAACTCACAATAAAAATCGAAAACGGGCCGACGCTAGCTACTGCCTCGACCGAGGAGTCACCGCAACCTCATCCTCCCCAGCCTCCTCGTTCACTCGCTGCGCTCGTTCACTCGTCCCTCGCACGCGTTGCTCGCGCGCGCCGGGATGTTGGAAGTATATCGTGTGCAGTTACGACCTCACGAGACGAAATCACGAGACAGAACGACGGTTCTCAGAACTTCTCCAGCAATCGGTCGTAGAATTCGCCCCGATGCTCAGCCTCCGAGTCCCCGGCCAGCTTCTCCACGATGAGCTCCGGCGTCGAGCGCGCGAGGTGGTCCTTCACCGGCGAGCGGTTCACGACCAACTTCCCGCCCTCCAGTCCCGTCGCCTCGATGCCGTCGACCGGCACGTCGTAGTCGGCCATCTCCCGAATCTCGGCCGCGAGGTGGGAGACGAACACGCCCGTCACGTCGCCGTCGCGAAGCTCTTCGAGGATGCCCGCGATGATCTTGGCGCTCGCGCCGGGCTCGGTGATGCTCTCCAGTTCGTCGACGAGGACGAGCCGGCCCGCGCCCGACCCGCCGTCGGCTCGCCCGGCTTTTGCCGACCCATTCGCGCCGCTCGATTCGCCCCCGGTCGCCAGCCCCGCGAACTCCCGGAGCGTGGCCTCGAACGCGCCGGCGTCGAGGGTGCCCTGCGTCTTGGCCTGATAGTGGAGCTCCGAGAATCGCTCCAGTCGGACCGACTCGCCGGGCACCGGCAGGCCCATGTGGGCCAGAATCGTCACGAGCGCGACCAGATCGAGGGTCGAGGTCTTCCCGCCGCTGTTGACCCCCGAAAGGAGCGCGACGCCCGACACCGAGTAGTCGACCGGCTCGACCGCTCCGAAGTCCACGTCGAGCAGTGGCGAGCGCCCGCCCTCGATGGAGAAACCCTCTTCTTCGAACTCGGGCAGTACGCAGTCGAAGTCGTCGGCGAATCGCGCGATAGCAAGCTCGACGTCGAGTTCCAGCGCGGTCCGGACCAGTCGCTCGGCCTCGTCGCGGCTCTCCGCGAGGTCCGCGGCGAGTTCGCGCTTCCGGCTGGCGGCCCGGCGGTCCTTCGCCGCGACGAGGTCCTCCCGGAGCCGCGAGACCACGTCCTCGTCGCGTTCGACCGGGAACGTCGGTTCCTCGGGAAACGCCCGGCGAGAGACCTCGGCTTCACCCGGATCGAGATCGAGCGAGTCGATCAGTTCCTCGCGCGCCAGCGCGATGGCCGCGGCGTGCTCGTCGCTCAGCTCCCGCGACAGGAGTGAGTCGACGCCCGCGCCCTGCTCGACCAGCGTCAGCAGGTCCGACCCCTCGATGGTCACGTCGCGCTCCTCGATGGCCTCGCGGAGCCGGTCGTTGGCCACGCTCTCGGCGGTCGACACCGCGGCGTCCAGGTCGTCGATGGCCCGCGAGAGCCGGTCGAGTTCGTCGTCGCCCACGACCGTCCCGTCCGAGTCCACCCGCTCCAGCGCCGCGTCGAGGTCGGCGAGGTCGAGCGGCGGGTCGATGCCCGCGGCGCGGTGGACCTCGGCGGCGGCCCGCAGGCAGTCGCGGTTCGCGGCGTAGAACGCCAGCACGCGCTCGGGGACGATCTCGGCCGGCCGCTCCAGCGCGTCCGGTTCGACCTGCACGTCGCCCTCGACGGCCACGCCCGCGAACTCCTCGTCGAGCGCGACGACGGTGGAGTAGCCGCGCGCGAGGTCCGCGAGGTCTCGGGCGTCCTCGACCACCTCGACGCTCAACTCCGGGATGGCCTGCTGGGCCTCGCTGTACCGCTCGGCGTCCGCGGTCGCCAGACACCGGTCCCGGACCGTGACGTTCCGCGGCTCGGCCAGCGGTTCCACGTCGGCGAGCGCGTCGAGCACCGCCGGGTCAGGGTCGCGCTCCATCGCGCTCGCGGCGAACTCGCGGACCTCCTCGATGCGCGATCGGGCCCCACTGGGATAGAGGGTCTCGAGTCGCTTCGCGCCGTAGCCGGTGACCGTCCGCGCCTTCAGCAGGTCGAGCGCGTCGTCGTATATCTCCTCGGCGCGGTCGGTCGCGAGGAAGCCGCCGGAGTCGTCGTGGCGCTCCCGGACGGCACCCCGCGCGATGGCGGCGGCCCGGCCCTCGGTGATGCCCGGCGCGCTGGCGATCTCGGCCACGTCGCCCTCGGTCAGCGCGGCTTCGGGGTCGTCGAGTTCCGAGAGTGCGGCCGCCGTCTTCGAGCCGACGCCGGGTATCGCCTCCAACTCCATTCGGGGTGGAGTACCGACCGCGCGCTTAAAAACGTTCGTGGGGCGTCCGCGTCGCGGTGGGTGTCGAGTGTGTCATGTCAGAGGGTCAGTCTCGAAGCCCCCACGGCAGGTTGCCACCGTACTCCTCGATGTATCTCTTTGCATCTTCGACACTGGTGAGTCGCACGTTGTCCCGGCTCCCGCCGTACCCTTCGAGCGGTGCATCGGGATCGCGTATCATCTCGCGCACGAGGTCTTCGACCCGTCCTTGGTCGCTCGTGGCGAACCAGTTTTTCACGGTGTTCACCACAGAAAGTAAGACGCGCGTTCGCACCTCGGGTGGCAGTTTGCTGGCACGCGAACTGCGGTACGTAGCTGCTGGCACGCGAGCTATGTGGCAGGCGCGAACGCTACCAGTACGTTGAGAGTAGTCCACCTTAGTTATACGCCGATTACGGGCGCGGAAACGGGGCGTTGTACCTCGGTCCGAATCAAAGGTACGGCCGCAACAGGTCGCCGTCGTGGAGCGCCGCCGGAAGCGTCTCGAACCACCGGGCCGCCTCGATCTCGTCCTCGGAGGTGCCCAACTGCGACGCGTCGGGAATCTCGCCCTCGGCTCGCGCCGCGTACACCACGTAGCGCGCGGTGAAGTGCTGCTTCCCGTCACCCTCGGCGACGTACGACTGGTCGAGGACGACCACCGGCTCGCCGACGGTCGCGTCGAGGCCCGTCTCCTCGCGGACCTCCCGTCTGGCGGCTTCCGTCGGGGATTCGCCCGGTTCGACCGCGCCGCCGGGGAGGATCCAGCCGTCGGACCACCGATTTTTGACGAGCGCGGTTCGTCCGTCGGGGTCGCGAACCCGAGCCGCGGCCGTGAGCGCGGTGCCCTCGACGGCCCACTCGCGGAGCGAGTCGAGTTTCGGCTCCGGAAGTCGGAGCGTCTGGCGCTCGCGCGGGGCGTCGGGAGCTAAATCGTGGGACGCGGGGACGTCGGTCACATCGGCCGCTCCGCAGTCTGCGAGAATAAATGTTGGCGTCGTAGCAGTTCGCAGCGTTCCGGTGAACGGAGTACGGGCGTCGGGCCCTCGAAAGCCCTCGGCGCGGTCGCGGTCGTTCAGCGACATCTCCTCGTTCGCTACGCTCACTCAGAGAGGGGTCGCTGAGACGACTGCAGTGAACGCGACCGCGCCTCGCCCTTCCATCCGCCAGGAAGTGGGTTGCTTCACCCGTCGAAACCGGACGGGTCAGTTTCGCTGACCGCCATGAGGCTCAGTTCCCGGTCCACTTCAGGAGGAACAGGGTCCCCTCGAACAGCGTGATCATGGTCACCGTGACGAGAATGGGGGCCATCCCGGTCGGGTCCGGCGTGAACAGGAACGAGATGCCGAGGAACGCGCCCCAGAACAGCAGCCGCCGGTCTGCAAGCCACTGGCGGGTCGTCAGCCCCATCATGATGGCGAGCATGATGAACAGCGGGATCTGGAACACGACCGCGAGATACCCCATCAGCATCAGGATGAGGTTGAACGTCTTCGTGAGGCCAAAGGCGAGGATTGCCACGTCGTCGGTGTAGTAGATGAAGTACGTGAAGATCGCGGGGAGCACGAGGTAGAACGCGAAGCTCACGCCGACGAACGCCAGCACGAGGCTCGTGGGAACCGCCGCGAGGTAGTACCGGCGCTCGTGGGGGTAGAGGCCGGGCTTCATGAACAGGTACGTTTCGTAGACGAACACCGGGAGCGCGACGATGACGCCCGCGAGACTGGCGACCTTGAGTTCGGTCAGCACCAGCGCGAGCGGGTGGTAGATGCGGGGCCGGGCCTCGTCGCCGAGCTGGTCGAGCGGGATGATGTTGTACCAGAGGAAGTTGATGACCCGCTCGGCGACCGGGAGCCCGAAGGCGGTGACGACTCCCGCGACGACGATGACGACCGCCAGCCGCTTTATCATCTCCTCGATGTGGTCGGCCAGCGGCATCTCCTCGTCCTCCAGCGGCTCGTCCGGCCGACCGTGTCCCGGAGGGTCGTCGATCCCCTGGGGAGCCGGGTTGTCGATGTCGCGGTGGGCCCCGGACTCCTCGGCCGGTGAGAGGTTGCTGGCGGTCGCCTCCGATTCGTCAGCCATCCAGTGGGTCTAAGCTCTCCGGTTCTTATAGGTCTTCTGTGACCGACGCTACGAGAAGATTGATAACTACGACACGGCTACCACCTCCAAAGAATGTCCGGAACCGGAGGTAGCATCGTCGACGAGGACACCGCGCGCGCCGTCAACAGCGGCCGCGAGACCATCGGAGCGATGCTCTCGACGGCGCAGGACCACCTTCGGAAGGTGTTCATCGTCTTCCTGCTCGGGTTCCTCGGCTGTTTCTACGCGCTTCGTGGCGTCGGCTGGCCGTTCCTCAAGGAGATCACCACCGCCCAGATGTCCGACGAGGTCGCCGAGAGCATCAACATCGTGGCGGTGACGCCGTTCGACGTCATCCTGTTGCAGGCGAAGATCGGCCTCGTTGCCGGGATCCTCGTCGCGCTCCCGGTGTTGCTGTACTACTCCCGAGACTCGTTCCGCGAGCGGTCGTGGTACCCGGAAGCTCCCATGGCCCGGTGGAAGATGGCAGTGCTGGCCCTGCTCGTCTTCGCGCTGTTCTTCGGCGGCATCCTCTACGGCTACTTCGTCTTCTTCCCGCTGATGTTCCAGTTCCTCGCGGACAACGCGATCACCGCGGGGTTCCAGACCAACTACTCCATCGTGAAGTGGACGGAGTTCATCCTGTTCCTCTCGCTGTCGTTCGGGCTGGCCGCGGAACTCCCGCTGGCGATGAGCGCGCTGGGGTACACCGGTATCGTGCCCTACGAGACGTTCCGGGACAAGTGGCGCTACGCCATCCTGGGCATCTTCCTGTTCGGCGCGCTCGCGTCGCCCCCGGACCCGTTCACCCAGATCATGTGGGCGACGCCGCTCATCCTGCTGTACGCGTTCAGCCTCTACCTGACGAAGGTGGTCGTGACGCTCAAGCGCGGGAGCCAGGGGCTCGCACTGCGCGACGTGGTGCTGGACAACTGGATCCGGATGCTCGGCGTCCCCGCGCTGGCGTTCCTCGCGGTCCGGCTGTTCTTCACGGAGGCCGGCTTCGCGGCCGTCAACGAGAGCGTCCTCGACTCGCTCGGGTACGCGATTCCGCCGATCGAGGAACTGCTCGGCCTGCCCCGTGGCGAGGCCATTCTCGTGGCTGCCGGGGCTGCCGCGTTCGTCGCGTTCGTCGCGGCGTTCCTCTACTACCTCTCGTACGCGCTGACCGAGCTGGCGGCCGAACACGCGCCGAGCGCGGGCGCGCCGGCCGACATCGACATCGAGAACCTCGACGCCGGCGCGGTACGGGCCGCACCGCCGGAGGTCTTCGCCGAGATGGAGGAAGCCGAGGCGGTCGACCGCGCCCGGCAGGCGATGGACGAAGACGAGGCCGAGAAGGCTCAGGCCATCCTCGACCGCTGGGACGAACTCCACCCCGACGAGGAGGAAGGCGAGGAAGGTAGTGAGACAAATGCGGAGGGCGAAGCCGGCGACGCCGCCGACGCAGCGGCGGGAGCGTCGGCGGGCGACGCAATCGAGTCCGCGCCCGGCGAGGGCGAGGCACCGCTGGCCGAGGACGCGGCGAAGCAGCCGACTGCCGAGAGCGCGCAGGAAGCCGAGGACGACTCCGGGCTCTTCGAGAGCACCGCCGCAGGCATGGCGGACGCGTTCACCGAAGAGGAGACCACCGAGGAGGACATCGGCGGCTGGTACTACGACATCCGGTTCATCCTCGAGAGCCTCACCTCGAAGATGTTCTGGCTCGTCGGCATCTTCATGACCGTCCTCGCGGCGGTGTTCATGTTCCTCTACAGCGGGGGCATCGGCTACATCCGCAAGGACTTCCTCGAGCGGATCCCCGCAGAGGTCCGTCCCGAGCCGGGGTCGAGCGAGGAGATCCTGAACATCGTCGTGCTCCACCCCGTCGAGGCGCTGGTGTTCGAGGTCAAGATCTCGACCCTGCTCGCGCTGGTCGCCATCCTCCCGGTCCTGCTGTACTGGGCGTGGCCCGCGATGAAGGAGCGCGGCCTCGCCTCGGGCGACCGGGGCGTGTTCGGCCTCTGGGCCGGCACCATCGCGGTCGGTCTCGTCGCCGGGAGCGCGCTGGGCTACTCGCTGGTCGCCCCGCGCATCATCTCGTGGCTGGTCGCCGACGCCGTGCGCGCCGAGATGATCATCTCCTACCGGGTCAGCAACTTCTTCTGGCTGGTGTTCTTCACCACGGCCGGAATCGGGCTGCTGGCCGACGTCCCGCTCACGATGTGGCTGTTCCGCGCCGGCGGCATCATCTCGTTCGAGACCATGCGGGGCCGCTGGCGAGAGGTCACCATCGCCATCTTCGCGGCCGCGGGCCTGCTCACGCCCGACAGCCTCTACACGATGTTCCTCATCGCTATCCCGCTGTCGCTGGCGTACGGCTTCGGGCTCGGCGTACTATGGCTGGTGTCGCTGGGTGGACGGCGATAAGCGAACGCAATCTGCCCTCAGTTTTTCTGTCGAGTGAAAAGCGTGGAAGCGTCGATGAAGCTAGCTACTGCCGATGCATCGGAGAGACCGCACCGCGACCGCGAGCCTCACACCTCCCCAGCCTCCTGCGGTCCTCACTGCGTTGCGGTCCTCGTCCCTCGCGCGCTTTGCGCGGCGCATAAACGCGCCGCGCAGCGCGCGCCGGGCTGGAAAGACGAGTCAGCGTTCGCAAGTGGGTAGAGGGGCAACCTCTACGAGCGAGAACTGGCCGCGCATCGAAATCCCGAACGCTTTAAACTGCCACTGGATAATACCCGAGTATGAGCAAGATAAGCGTTGAAGTGCCCGACGAACTCCTCTCGGACCTCGACGAGCACGTCGGCGAGGAGGGGAAGTTCGTCAACCGGAGCGAGGCCGTCCGGGCGTCCGTCCGGAAGATGCTGGACGTGCTCGACGAGATCGACGAGCGCCACGGGAGGCTGGACGATGAGTGAGAGCACCGCAGGAGAATATCAGGACACCGCGCCGCTCGGGCTCGGCCGCATCGCGCTCATCGCGCTGTTCGTCACCGCGCTGGTGACCGCACAGCTCACCGCGTCGAAGCTGCTGGGCTTCTCCATCCCGTTCGAGTTGCCGTTCACCGGCGCGCTGCTCGCGATGCCCGGCGCGGCGCTGGCGTACGCGCTGACGTTCTTCGCGTCGGACTGCTACTCCGAACTATACGGCCCGCGCGAGGCTCACAAGATGGTCAACGTCGGCTTCGCGATGAACTTCGTCTTACTCGCGCTGGTGTACTCGACCATCGCCGCGCCTGCCGCGCCGTTCACCGAGGTCGACCCCGCGACGTTCGAGACGGTGCTCGGCGCGAGCCTCAACATCGTGGTCGCGAGCCTGCTGGCCTACGTCGTGAGCCAGAACTGGGACGTGTACGTCTTCCACCGCATCCGCGAGCGGACCGACGGCGAGCACCTCTGGCTCCGGAACGTCGGCTCGACCGCGAGCAGCCAGTTGATCGACTCGTTCATCTTCGTGTTCGTCGGCTTCGCCGTCGTGCCCGCGCTCCGCGGCGCCGACGCGATGGGCCTGAACGCCCTGCTCGGACTGGTCGTCGGCCAGTACGTCCTGAAGCTGCTCATCGCCGTGGTCGACACGCCGTTCGTCTACGCCGTGGTCGGCTTCCTCCGGTCGCGCGAGTCGGTCGAGGCGAGCCCGCAGACCGCGGACTGAATCCCCGCCGCTGGAGACGACGGGCGACTGCGATTTCGCCGGCAGCCGTCGGCGACCGAGACCGACACCCATTTCCTCGTGCTGTCGAACCGTAGAGTCGCATGCGACACAGAGCCCTCCAGTTACTCGCGATCTGCTGTCTCGTCGCCCTCGCCGGCTGCACCGGCGGGCTTCCGGGCGGCGACGAACCGACGCTCGACGACGTCTCGTACCCCGACGGCGTGTCCGAGAACGGAACCAACGTCTCGGCGCTCTCGACCGCCCACAGCGAAGCGCTCGAAAACGAGAGCTTCGGCCTCACCGTCGACGCCAGCGTGAACGCCTCGTCGATCAACCAGTCCATCCGGATCGATGCCGCGGTCGGCGCGGACCGCGACAATATCCGGGCCGACACCAACGCGAGCGGCCAGCAGACCTCGATGTACCTGACGCCCGAGACGCGGTACACGAGAGTCGCCACAGACGACGGCGTGACCTACGACGCCCAGGAGCGGACGCCCACGGCGATGCAGCTCGTCCCGGCGTCGTACTCCGGTGCGAGCTACCTCGACCAATTCGCCGGGATGGCGAACGCCACGCCCACCGACGTCCGGGAGGTGAACGGCACGACGCTCGTCGTGCTCGAAGCCGACGGGAGCACGGCGACCGACAACGAGTCGGCGAATCTGGTCGACTACAACGCGACCCTCCTCGTGGACGAGCAGGGGGTCGTCCACTCGATGACGGTCGAGCTGGCGGCCACCAGTCAGGGCCAGCGGTCCACCACCCGACTGTCGATGGACATCTACGACGTGGGCGAGACGACCGTCGAGGACCCCTCGTGGCTCGACGAGGCCCGGAATCGAACCGGCGAGTAAGTCAGGTGCTCGCGGCGAGTGAGTCACGCGCTCGGCCGATGCCGAGCGCGTGACTCACTCGGCCAGCTGCACTGCTGAATCTCGCGGTTAGGGTGAACGGAAGAAAGTCGAACCGTCCGAGTTTAGACCCACCGCTTCGAAAGAAAACCGTGAGTCCGATAGTCCTCTCTGCCGGTCCACTACTCCTCTCTGCCGGTCCGCTACTCCTCTCTGCCGGAGTCGTCGTCGGACTGGTCACCTCGGTAGTCGTGTACGCGGACGCGGCCCGGCGCGGCCGCTCGCAGTCCGACGACCGCGCGCGGTCGTCGGACTGCGAGCGGTCGGCGCGTCTCCTGTGGCCCGTCAGCGTGGGCCTCACTAGCCTCGCCGGGTTCGTGGTTCCGTACTGGTACGACGAGGCGCTCCGCCGCGCGTACTTCGCGTGGGTCAAATCGAGCGCCGTCGTCACCTCGCCGTACGAGATGCTAGCTCTGCACTTCGCCGTCGGTGTCGGGATTAGCATCGCCGCCGTCCTCGTCTACGGCTTCGGCAGTCAGTACGACTCGCTCACGAGAAGTAGAACGGAAAACAGAGGATGACCGACGTCAGTAGCGTCAGGGCAGCGCGTCAGACGACCTCGGCGAACCCGAACCGCGGCTTGATCTCGGTGATCTCGACTTCGACAGTCTCGCCCTCGGATGCGCCGGGGACGAACAGCGTGTAGTTGTCGACCTTCGCGACGCCGTCGCCCTCCGAGCCCTCGTCGACGATGTCGACCTCCAGCGTCTCACCCTCGCTAACTGGCGCGGTCGTCCGCCCCTTGGCGACGAGGTAGAGCTCCGAGGACGAATCGCGGGAGGCGTCGGGCCGAAGCGTCCGGACGTACTGAAACTCCTCGTCGATGTCCTCGCGGAGGTCGTCGAGGTCCCGACCCTCGAACACCTTCACCGCGAAGTCCCCGCCGGTGTCGAGCACGTCGAGCGCGGTCTCGAACGCCTGCCGGGCGAGGTGGACCGACCGGGCGTGGTCGACGCTGTACTCGCCGGTCATGTTCGGGGCCATGTCCGACAGCACCACGTCGACCGTCTCGCCGGCGACCTCGCGGACCTCGTCTTTGGTGGGCTCCTCGGTCATGTCACCCCGGACCGTGTCCACGCCGTCGATGGCGTCGATGCGCTGGAGGTCCACGCCGATGACGGTGCCCTGCTCGCCGACTTCCTCGGCGGCGACCTGTAGCCAGCCGCCGGGGGCAGCGCCGAGGTCGACGACCGTCTTGCCCTCGTGGAGGAGGTCCTCCTCGCGGTCGATCTGCTTGAGCTTGTAGGCGGCCCGCGAGCGGTAGTCTTCCTGTTTGGCCTTGTTGTAGTAGTGGTCCTTGTGACTCATTCAATTGAACGTAGATAGTTCGGCGAGGGGTTTACGCGCTTCGTTTGTTCTGACCCCGTCCGAGCCGCTCCTACCCGAATCAGAGGCGATGAATTTATTTACCGTTATCGACTATTTCGACGCGAGTGTCGGGAGAAGATATCGCGCTCGCCGCGCGTCGACTCGTCGAGTTCGAGAGCCTCCAGTCGAAGCTCCACGAGGCTCGTCGGGACGCGATTACTGACTTCGACACCTGCATCCGGAGCTACCGGCAGACGTACGCGGGCCAACACGAACTTCGCCGGGAACTAAACGAGTGCGAGTGGGCGACGTATCGGTACGCGAGCCTCCTGCACATGCTCGGCGAACTCGTCCAGCGGACCAGCGACGAGTTCGATATTCGAATCCGGGATTGCGACCCGGTTCGACACGAAGTTCCGAAGCTAATCGGGGTGCGCCACTGCATCCATCACCGGGGTCTGATCGGAGTGAACGTCGTTTCACCGAGAAACAAAGCGAATCCCGCAGTGGGTATGCCCCTCAGCAGTCTTCGACGTCACGGGAAATGGGGTGGAAACAATCCTAAGTTCCAAACGTTCTTCTACGACGTTTCCGGTGACGCGCTCGTCCTTCGACCAATAGTCGAGAGTAGCGGTCAGAAGTGCAATGCTATCATCGAGGAGATGATCGGACTGCTCGAAACGACCTACGGAAAGAACCAGTTATTGAAGACTGTAACGTCTGCACGGCCGTACTCCTAATCGGAGTTTTCCGGGGCAGGCATCACGAACGCGTCGTCGTCGCTAACGCGCTCATCGTAGAACGCGAGTCGAATCGGCCCGTGTTCGTCCGCGTCGAGAACCTCCGGCAGTTCGGAGTTGGACTCGACGTTCAGGCAGTCGCGTTCCGAATCTGAAGTCATTTTCGACTATTAGTAGAGTCACCCGACGCAAAAAGCTACCGGACGTAGCGACGACCGAAGCTCGTCGAATCGGGACTGTGATCGCCACGGCTCGCCGAACTGGAGTCGCGCGTTTTTCGTCGATTCCCCACGCGCACGCGCCCGAACGAGTGACTTTTTATGCCGGGGGTTCGTACCACTTGCCAAGATGTTTAAGGCTATCGTGAGCGCCGACACGCTCAAGGACACCATCGACTCCGTGGGCGTGCTGGTGGACGAGTGCAAGATCCACCTGAACGAGGACGGCCTCGAAATCCGTGCAGTCGACCCCGCGAACGTGGGGATGGTCGATCTCGCGCTCTCCGAAGCGGCGTTCGAGTCCTACGAGGCTGACGGCGGTATCATCGGCGTGAACCTCGACCGACTCGAGGACATCGCGGGCATGGCGAGCGGCGACCAGCCGGTCCACCTCGAACTCGACGAGGAGACCCGCAAGCTCCACATCCAGATCGACGGGCTGGAGTACACCCTCGCGCTCATCGACCCCGACTCCATCCGACAGGAGCCCGACATCCCGGACCTCGACCTCCCGGCCGAGATCGTCGTCGAGGGTGCGGACATCGACCGCTCGGTCACGGCCGCCGACATGGTGAGCGACCACATCGCGCTCGCCGTCGACGCCGACGCCGAGACGTTCGTGGTGGAGGCCGAGGGCGACACCGACGACGTGCGCCTCGAACTCGACCGCGACGACCTCATCGACCTCACCGCGGGCGACGCCCGGTCGCTGTTCAGCCTCGACTACCTCAAGGACATGAACAAGGCCATCCCGAAAGACGCCGAGGTCACGGTCGAGCTCGGCGAGGAGTTCCCCGTCAAGCTCCACTTCGACATCGCGGAGGGCCAGGGCAACGTTACGTTCATGCTCGCCCCGCGCATCCAGAGCGACTGAAACCACGTTCCGCCAGAGCGACTACCTGCAGTTATCTCCGTCCTCGCAGTGGAGTTTCGTTCTCGTAGCGTCTGCGTCGGCAATCGAACGGTGAGAACAGTCGAAGGAGGGCCGAAGCGACAGGGGAACCGAAAGCGATGGGAGGGCCGAAGCGACAGGGGAACCGAAAGCGGTGGGAGGGCCGAAGCGACAGGGGAACCGAAAGCGATGGGAGGGCCGAAACAGGTGATCGACCAGCGAGGATCGAGAGCGAGCCGACCAGTCAGTCGCCCGCCGTGGCGGGGGGGGGGGGGGGGGGCGGGGGGGCCCCCCCCCCCCGCCACGTCGACGCGGCGACTCCATAGCAGGAGCATGCTCGGGAAGGCGTACACGCTCACGACGAACGACAGCGACAGCCCGAGCACCACCAGCATGCCGAACCCGCGGATCTGCGGGCTGACGTGCAGGAGCAGCGTGGCGAAGGCACCGCCCGAGGTGAGAGTGCTCCCGAGCAGGGCGCCGCCGGTTCCCGTGACCGCCGTGCGCAGCGCGGTCACCGGGTCGTGGCCCCGGTCGAGTTCCTGGGCGAACCGGTCGCTGATGTGGATGTTGTAGTCGACGCCCAGTCCGATGATGAGACTCATCAGCAGCGCGGTGACCAGCGTGATTGGCGTCCCGGTGAGGTACATCCCGCCGAGGACCAGCCCGACGACGAGCGCGATGGGAACGACCGTGAGCGCGCCGAGGGTCGCGCTCCCCTCGGTGAGCCGGTAGACGGCTGCGAGGACGACCGCGATGACCCCGAGCGCGATCAGCATCGTCCGGAAGATACCGTCCGCGAGCTGGCCGAGTTCGGCGTTCTCGAAGGTGGCCTGCCCGACTGCGGTGGCGGTCACCGTCTCGTCGTCCGCGACGGTTCCGGCGATGCCGTGCATCGCCTCCGCGCGCACGTCGACTTCGAGCCCCTGCTCGACCGGGACGAGCATGCGGAGCGACCGGTACTCCCCGTCGGTTCGTTCGAGGACCTGCCCGGCCTGCTCGGGAGCCGTGGCGTGGAGGTCGTCGTACACCGCCTCGACGTTCCGGTCGGGGACGCCGTCGCCGTCGGTGTCGGCCTCGCTCAGCGTCGCGGCGAACTGCTCGTCGGTCGCGGCGGTCGACTCCATGACCGACAGGACCGAGACGACCCGGACGCGCCCGTCGCGCTCGAACGCGGCGTCGCGGGTCTGGGCGTCCTCGACCCCGGCCGCGACCCGGTCGAGCGCGGCCGGGTCGGTCACGTCACCCTCGACGAGTATCGAGGTCGTGCGCCGATTCTCGTTCGTCGACTGGTACGCCTCGGTGACGTACTGCTGGTTCGCGTGGTACGGGTCGTCGGTCGCCTCCCACGCCAGCGGTTCGGGGAGTTCGGTCTTCCACTCGGCGACGTCCGAAGAGGTCTGGTAGGCCTGCCGGTCGATGTCGGTCCACGCCATCGCGCCGCCGGCACCGGCGACGAGCGCGACGACGATCACCAGCGGCGCGGCCTTCTGCGCGGCGGTGACGCCAGCGCCGAGCATCGGCCGGAGATATCGACCGTGTCCGAGCGCGGTCTTCTGTCGGTCGAATCCGACCCGTTCGAGCAGGCCGTCGACGCTCACCTTCAGCGCCGGGACGAGCGTGGTGAACACGACCAGCGCCGAGACCACGCCGAGCGTGATGCCCACGCCGAGGTCTCGGATCATCCCGAAGGGGTTCGTGAGGTTCGCGAGGAAGCCGACCGCCGCGGTGATGGTGACGAGCACGAACGCGACGCCGACCGACGACAGCGCCCGGCCCATCGGCTCGCGGACGCCCTCGTCGGGGCCGCGCTGCTCGCGGTACCGCATGAACACGTGGAGGCCGTAGTCGATGCTGAGCCCGGTGACGAGCACGGGGCCGATGATGAGGGTCATCCCCGCGGGGACCGACAGCCAGCCGAGGATGCCGAACATCCACAGCACCGAGACGACGACGCCGACGAAGCCGACGAGCACGTCCGCAAGATCGCGGTACGCAAACCCGAGAACGCCGAGGATGAACAGCAGCGCCGCGGGCAGAATGAGCTCTATCGTGTCGGTGTTGATCTGCTCGTAGTACGACTGGGAGGCGAACTGCCCCATGGTGAAGTACTCGACGCCCGCGGCGGCTGTGGCCGTCTCGGACTCGTCAGCTGCCTCGGACTCGTCGGCAGCCGTCCCGGACTCACCGGCCGCTCCGTACTCGTTCGCACCCTCGTACAGCGCCCGCTGTGCGTCAGCGGGGGGCTGCGGCAGCCCGTTCGTGGCGGTGCCGGCCTCGAACGTGAAGATCATCCGGCGGCCCTCGGCAGTGGTGCTCCCGGGCTCGTAGTCGTTCGGCATGAGCTGGAGGGACTGCGAGCCCTCGGTGAGCGTCGCCGCGACGAGGTCGGCCACCTCGTCGTCGCTCAGCGCTTCGAGCGCCTCGATCTGGGCGTCGAGGTCGGCGTTCCGGTCACCAGCGGCCCGCGCTCCGACCACGTTCGAGACGCCGAGGGCTGCGTTCTCGCCGGCAAGCGCCGCGGCGACAGATTCGTTGTCCCGGACGTCGCGTTGATAGCGCAGGGATTCGAGCAGCGACTGCTTCGAGAGGACGTTGGCGCCCTCGCTTCTGACGTACACCGTCGACCGCGTCGTGTTGATCGAGGACCCCTCCCCGTCTTCCTCTTGGCCGTAGTGTTCCTGGATGTAGTCGCTCTTCTGTGCGATCTCCGTGTCGCCGACCGCGTCGCTGTTGACCTGCCCGGAGTTCTGCATCTCGAGCTTGGTGATCCCGCCCGCGACGCCGGCAGTCAATAGCAACATCAGGACGACGACGATTCTGTTGTGGTTCGTGACGAACTCGACGGCTCGCCGTGGTGTGTCTCGTAGCATCGTGGATATCGTGTTCCGCCGTAGATTCGCAGGCTGTACGGCTGACGACTGGAACATCTACACCGGGTACAAAAAGGGGGCATCCACAGTTGCAGACTCAGAAAACGTGCGAAAGTCTCGGCGAGCTAACTGGGAATCGTCTCCGCGAGCGGTCCCCAACTCATAGGCTCCGGTCGGCCCTCACAGGCTCCGGTCGACGACCGCCTTCGCCGCCTCGGCCTTCTCCTTCCAGCCGTAGCCCGACTCGTAGACGTGGCGCTTCTTGTCGACCAGTTCCTCGGGCGTCGACTCCTCGAAGCCGCCGCGGGTCCACGTGCCGGTCTCGTGGAGCCAGTCGACCACGCGCTCGCGGGTCTCGTCCCACGAGAGGCCGACCATCTCGTACCACGCGATCATGGCGAACACGGCGTTGTCGTGCGCGCCGGGCACCGACCCCTTCTCTGCGACCGTCTTGATGGGCTCTATCGTGGGGTCGGTGACGTGTTCCTTGTAGTCGGCGGCGGTCAGCAGTTCGAGTTGGCCCCCGTCGGTCTCCATCACGCGCTGCTCGTGCTGGAGGCGGTCGAGCGCGCCCCGATGGAGTTCGCTCCACCGGCCGTGAACCGCCTCGGGGAGCGCGTCCGCCGGCAGCGGGTCGCCCGACAGGACTGCCACGATGTCGGTGTAGGCCTTCTCGATATCGGACCACGACGCGCCTTCGAACTCGCAGTCGGGCCCGTGGAGGCTGGTGGTGGTCCGGCAGTCGGGACAGGGGTAGTCGAACCGCGGCACGACTCGGTGTGTGTCGTTCCGAGTACAAAACTGGTCTGATTCGGGACGGCTCCGCTGGTTCGGGACGGCTCCGCGTCGGTTCCGAGCGCGCTACTCCCGAAACTGCGACCTGCTGCCGAAAGCTTATCCCGTCGTTCGCACAACAGGAGGCGTGATGCCCTCCAGAACGATATCTGCGCTTCTGGCCGCCGTCCGCGTCGTCTTCGTGGTGGCCGGCCTCGGAATCGCGGTCGCGACGGTGCTCCAACTGGCGTCGATGCCGCCGCCACCGCCCGAAAGCGACGGGTTCGCCCACGGCATGGCAGGGCTTATCGGCGGCGTGATAATCGTCCTGACGCTCGGGCTGGCCGCGGTCGGCGTCAGTCTCCCCTCGTTGCTGGGACGCGAGGACCGGCTCGGCTTCAACCCGTGGCAACGCTTCGCGCTGAAGGGAGCGGGCGTCCTGATCGGCGGCGGCCTCGTCGCGGGGCTGGCAGTGGGGCTCCTCACTGAACTTCAGTTCGGCGTCATCTTCTGGCTGGGACTGGTGTTTCTGGCGACCGGGGTCGTCTGCGCCACGCTGGTCTGGCGACTCTCGGAGGCGCTCGTTCGGTTGCTGGCTCGGGTCGCCGGCGAGACGAATCCGTAATCCGTGGCACGCACCGGGCTCTCTTTCGACGATATCAGCCGTCTCGGTTCCACGCCGCGCCGTCGGGGTCGACGAGTCGCTCGCGCTCCTCGATGGCGTCGATACGTTCGACCTCCGACGCCGAGAGTTCCGGCGCGTCGAAGTTGGCCCGGAGGTGGGCCTCGCCAGTGGCCTTCGGAATCGGGACCACGCCGTCGCGCTGTTCGAGCCACGCGAGGCTGACGGCCTCCGGCGTGGTGTCGTGGGATTCGCCGATGTCGGCCAGCGCGTCCACCTCGCCCGCCTCGCCCTGCATCAGCGGTGCGTACGCGACCACGGTGATCTCGCGCTCCCGACAGTAGTCGAGCAGGTCGCTCTGGGGGAGCAGCGGGTGCATCTCCACCTGATTCGCGACGATAGGGCTGTCCAGGATCTCGTCGGCCTCGTCGAGCAGGTCCGTCGTGAAGTTGCTCACGCCGACGTGGCGGGTCGTCCCCGCCTCGCGCAGTTCGTCGAAGACGGGGAGCGTCTCCTCGGCGTCGTAGGCCCCCGTTGGCCAGTGGACGTACAGCAGGTCGACGGAGTCGACGCCGAGCCTGTCGAGGCTCTCGGCGGTCGTCTCGCGAACGTCCCCGGGCGCGAGGTTCGACGGGTGGATCTTCGTCGCGAGGAACGCGTCGTCGCGGGGGACCTCGCTCGCGGCGATACCCTCACCCACGGCGGCCTCGTTGTCGTACATCTGGGCGGTGTCGAGGTGGCGATAGCCGATTTCGAGCGCAGTCCTGACGGTTTCGGCGCACTGGTCGGCGTCGTCGTTCCCGGACGTGCCGAGACCGGGACTCGGGATTGTCGGCATGTCCGATTCGTGTCGTCCGACGGGCAAAAAGCTACCCGCGTCGGCAACCTCGCGTACACAATTCCCTCGGCGCGAGTGCTGTCCCTCGCAACGATTGCTGTAACGTTGCGGACGAAAGAGCGAAAGGGCCGGCGGGAGAACTGTCTGGCATGACCGACCGCAACGTGCCGTGGCGACTCCTCGGACTCGGCGGGGTGGCGAGCCTCTGCTGCATCGGTACGACTGCGGTGGGCGGCGCGGCGGTCGGCGGCGCGGCGCTGGCGAGCGGCGCGGTTGCAGGCGGCCTGGGCGCAGGAGTCGTGCAGGTAGTGGTGACCGTGGTGACGGTCGCGGCGGTCGGCGTCGCCTGGAACCGCTTCGGGCCGAGTCCGCAAGGCAGGAGCTGTCCGGACTCCGAGCGCGACTAGTCGAACCGCCCCGTCTCCGCGCCGCAGTCCTCGCAGACCGTCACGAGTGCCTCGCCGTCCGGCGCACGCTCGATGCTGTTGGGCGTTCGCTCGCCGCAGTTCTCGCAGTCGCGCTGGAGGTCGAGCGCTCCGCTCTCCCTGGGCGCGCCGAGCGCGAGCGCGACAACGCGCTCGTCGCCGCGGTTGACGCCACGCTGGTACTCGCCGGGCGCGAAGCGGACGAGTTCGCCCGACTCGACCGCCACCGCACCGTCCTCGGTCTCGTGACGCTGCCGGACTCGACGTAGAACACCTCCTCCTGATCGGCGTGAGCGTGGTAGCCGAACGCGAAGCTGTCGCCGGGCGCAAGCTCGTAGTAGTTCAGTGCGAGGTCGCTGGCGTCGAGCGCCGCGGTCAGGGGCCGCTTCACCGCCGCGGGACCGGTTCGAGAGTCGACCTCGTCGATGCGGACTCGTTCCATGCCGAAGCCCACGCTGGGCACGAACAAAACCGCACTGGAGCCGGAAACCGTGCAGTTTCGGGACGGACGCCCCGCGAACGGGCTCGGGAATCCGACGAACGAGCGCAGATGACACCACTTAAAACCTCGCGAACGTGTTCGGAGCCGAAGTCGGCAAATCCGCCCCGTCACGCGTTTTTAGCCCGACCTAAACCGGTCGGGGTGACCAGTACGCTTAAGAAGAGGACCGTGTTTTAAGTACCAGGTCCCCGAAGGACGGATAGGTGAACTACAATGGCAATCGACCCACAGTTTCAGGATAATCGCGAGAAGGTAGACACCCACGAGGGCCACGACGTGTGGGGCCCCGTCGAGGAACCGGAGAAGCTGGGCATCCACGGCACACACGTCGCCGTGGACTTCGACCTCTGCATCGCCGACGGGGCGTGTCTGGAGGACTGCCCGGTCGACGTGTTCGAGTGGGTGGACTCCCCGGACCATCCCGAGAGCGAGAAGAAGGCCGACCCTGCGAACGAGGCCCAGTGTATCGACTGCATGCTCTGCGTCGACGTCTGCCCGGTAGACGCCATCGACGTAGACGCGGGTCGGGCCTGACCGGGAATTTCTTCTATTTCGGCGGACATCTTGGTCGTAATGGTAGCGACAGCCCTCCGCGTCGTTGCGGTTGCAGTCCTCGTCTTCACCGTGACGGCAACGGTCGCGGGCGGCGTCAGCGACGCGAATCACGCCGACGCCCAAGACTGTCCGGACGAAGGAAACCTCTGCGCGGCGTTCCCCGACGACGCCGTCGGAGTGTCGGACTGGCCGTACCGGACGAACCTCACCGTCGCTGGCGACGTCTCGGTGGTCGAGATCACCGAAGACGAACTAAACGCGAACCAACTGGTAGACATCTTCGGCGGACACCAGACCGACGGCGCGGTTCGGGTTACCGTCGGCGAGGACGGCGCGATCCCCGCGGAGTTCGACTACTCGGACGGGGGCAACCACACGTTCCACGTTCGCGCAGTGAAGGCGAAACGCACAGTGAGAGCGAATCGAACCGCGGATGCCGACCTCCTGCTCGTCGGTGAGCCTCCGACGGTCTACCTCTCCACAGACTTCCCGGTCGTCGAGCGTGGCGGTACCGTGCGAATCGGCCTCGAATTCGACGACGCCGCGGTCGGCAACGTCACCGTCGCGGGCGAGGGCGTCCGACTGAAGGCGACGCTACGGGACGACGACCGCGACGGAAGCGCGGGACTTCTGATCGACTCGGACGCGCTCGAAGATAGAGCGGGTGCCGTCAGAGTCGTCGGAGCCGACCGGCTGCTGACGGTAAACGTGAGCGCCGCGAACGCGACGCTGTCGACGGGGACGTACGACCTGTCCGCCGGAATCGACGGCAGGGAAACCGCCATCGGGCTTCTGAAGGTCGTTCGTCGGACGGAGACGACGAGTTCGACGCGAACGACGAGTTCTGCGGCCGCGGCGCAGTCGACCAGCGTCGGGACGAGGGAACCGACGAGTCCGGGGTCGACCGAGGTCGAGTCGACGGGCGAACCGACAGCGGACGCCGATGTACCTGCACAGGAGAGCGATACGTCGGAGAGGATCGGCTCGCCACGGGGAACGGAACCGCGGGGAGAATCGACGCGCAGCGTTCCGGGATTCGGTGTCGGGAGCGCGCTCGTCGCGCTCGCGCTCTGTCTCGCCCGCCTCTGGCGCTAGTCTGATCTCTCCACGTCGAGTTCCTGTCGGAGGTACGCCAGCGCGTCGGTCTCCGCGAGGTACTCGAACTGATCGCGGAAGTGCACGTCACAGAGCCCCACTCGGACGCCGTTCAACTCTGGCGCGAACGACGCGTCCCGGTCGCAGTAGTGACACCGCATACCAGTCGGTAGGTGGTTCGGCAATTTAGGTTCTGCGTTCGGGTCGTCGATTCGGGACTGATGAGTTTCGCGCGTTCTCGACAGCCACGAGTTCGCGACCTGCCGCCGACCACCGTTTCGTGGCCTGCCACTAACCATCGCTTCTCGAATTGCCACCAACCACGGGACGCGCACCGTGAGCGCCCGCTGGCGCGAACGGTGCGGGGAGGCACGGGGCGCGGTCGCTGTGCGGTTGCGGTGCTGTGCGGTTGCGGATTCTCCTATGCATCGGCAGTAGCTAGCTTCACGGTGACTTCCGTCATTTCGAGTGGCGGGTTGCGGGTGCGCTAGCTATCGCTTGCGCCTCGGCGTGACCGCACCGCGACCACACCGCAACCGCGACCGCAACCGCACAGCACCGCATCAGCCTCTCAGACCTCCCCAGCCTCGGGGCGCATGAACGCGCCCCTCCCTCGCGCGCGTTGCTCGCGCGCGCCGAGGTTTCAAATCGAACAGTCGAGAGTAGGCAGTCGAAATTCGGTGTTACAGACTCACCGACGAGCGGAAGTGGCGATACTCCGGGCGTGAGAGCCCGGCGAGGCCGAGCACCTCGTCGTGGGCGTCGGTCCCGCCCGTGGGCACGAGGTCGTATTCCGCGATAGCGCGCTCGACCGGCCGGGGGTCGACCTCCCGGTCGTAGGGGTAATACCGCTCCACAGCGTCGAGGTGGCGAGTCAGTTCGAGGGCGGCCTCCGGGTCGTCGTACCGATACGGATGAGCCAGTCCGACGAGGCCGCAGGCGTCCGAGAGGAGGTCGACGCCGCGCTCGAACGAGGTCACCTCACGCGCCACGAAGCAGGGGCCACCGTCGGCGATGAGGTCGTCGAACACGTCGCCGATCTCGTCGTATGCTGTCTCGGCGTGGTCGACCACCGCGCGGGCGACGTGGGGCCTGCCGAGGCCCTCCCGCGCTTCGAGGTCGAGGTCCACGCCGAGGTGGTCTTCGACGCTCTCGATGATGGCTCGCCCGCGCTCCTTGCGGTCCCGCTGGATGCGGTCGAGTTCGTCGACGAGTTCGGGCGTCGGTGTCGCACCGTAGCCCAGCAGGTCGACGCGCTCGCCGGGACCGTCGCTTCCCCCGCTGGACTGGTCGCTCTCGTAGTCTTCGCTCCGGGGTTCGACCCGCAACTCGATGCCGTGGACCACCGTCACGCCCTCGAACGCAGTGACGGGCGTGGGGAGTTCGGGGTGGAGGCGGTCGTGGTCGGTGATCGCCACGACTGAGACGCCCGCGTCGCGGGCGGCTTCGGGTACCTCCGACAGCGCCATCTCGCCGTCGGAGTTGGTCGTGTGGACGTGAAGGTCCGCGAAGACGCTCATACCCCCAGAACGCGGGGGCCCGCCGAAAGCGCTTCGTTCTGGGGAGACCTTAGATTCCTTAAGGACCTCCGTAGCATCCCCCGGAAAGGTTTATCATTAACTTTGGTGTAGGTGCTGTCGATGTCCCTGCGACAGGCGACGGAGTTACTCCGTCAACACGACTACCCGGCGACGACGAATCAACTCGCTGACTCACACGGCGACTACGAACTCGACCTGCCGAATGGCTCGGAGACGCTCGGGGAGATACTCCGACGCGGCGACGACGAGACCCTCCACGCACCCGGCGAGGCCGAGGCCACCCTCTACTGTACGGTGGGCGAGGGAGCCATCGGCCGGAAGGGGTACAGCGACCGCGACCCGACGACGCTCGGGACCTTCGGTCCGGAACAGGTCAGTTTCTGAGACGCGACGTTTCCAGCGGTCGGTTGCTGGGGCGATTCCAGCCGAACCGAGGTATTTTCTGCACGTCGACGCTCGGCGAACAGCCTGCGAGTACCTACACCGCGACTGCGTCTCGTCAGCCGTTGGGTCAAGAGTGAAAATTTATTAATTTATTCCGAGTGTAGAGTGTCGTTGTATGGAGATGCCCGATAGGCGACGCGTCCTCCAATCTACCGGAGCCGGTGCACTCGCACTCATCAGTGGCTGTAGCGCGTTCGCCAACAGTTCTCCGCCGGAAGCCATCATCAGCGGTGTTTACGTCACTAATCACCACGAGGAACCGCACACAGTTCATCTCTTGATTTTCGATCAGGAGTCGGAAGAGCCGATGGAACCCGTCTACTTTCGGTCGAAGACCTTCGGAGCGAACGACCCCGACGCGAAGTTCCAAGTCGGTGGCGGGTTGTTCGAGGGGCTTCCGACGGAACCCAGTAACTACCACGTCGAGATTCGCTTGGACGGGCGCGAGTGGGATACAGTGGACGTAAGTTATTACGACAACTTACCAGATCGAATCAATATAGGAATCACTATCGGATACACGTTTAAAGAGACCGGTCCGCCAGCGTGGAAAGTAACTGTGTCCGAACCGAAAGACGAGACGACGGATACCGACACGTGACCGACTGGTGATTTTCGCCAGTTCCTACACCCACTCCACAGCACCGCCCAGATCCAGCGGCACCGAGCCCTTGCTGTAGGCCTCGACGTGGCCCAACGGGCGCGCCCGGAAGACCACCGCAGGCCGGTGTCGAACCTCCGGCTGTTCGCCCTTCACTGCGGCCCACTCGTCGTCTCGGAAGCCCGAGCAGTCCACGAACAGCACCGCGCCGCCGCCGTGTTTGTCGAGTTGTCCGGAGGTCTTGGTCTCGGCCGTCTCGCGCACCGCGGCGACCGGCGTGTCGGCGTTGCGTCGCGTCGGCGGTCGGGGTCGGGTGACCTCGACCAGCACGCCGCCACCGCCGTCCGAACTCGCGGCCTCCGCGGGGAGGTCGGCCCGGAAGTCCAGCGAGTGGCCCGTCGTCACCTCGATTTCGGGCGTGACCTCGTAGCCGGCGTCCACGAGCAGTTTGGCCGCGGTGAACTCGCTCATCGCCGACGCCATCCGCACGGGGTCGACCTGCGGGCTGGTGCCGAGCTTCGACGCCATCTCGTACCGGTAGTCGTCGAGCGCGCCCGTCGAGAGGAACCCCTCGTAGAACCGCAGGGCGTCGTCGCGGGTCGCGTCCGGAAACCCCATCGCGTGCTCGCGGAAGAACTTCCGCGAGGAGTGTCTGCCGTCCTTCGAGAACAGCACGGGAAGGAAGAACCACGCGAGATGCTCGTACTCGGCCAGCCACGGGGCCTCGACCGCGAGGTCCGCGAGCAGTTCGCGCTGGGCCCACCGCGCGACAGAGTACGGAATCTCGTCGAAGGTGTACTTCTCGGTCCGCCAGAGCGCGGAGGGCGTCTCGGTGTTGCCGAGCCAGTAGGCCTCGCCACCGTCGGGGTTCCAGATGAACAGCGCGAAGTCCCCATTGTCGATCTCGAATCGATGGGCGTCGTACCCGGAGGGAACCACGAAGTGGGGCGTCAGAAGGCGCGCGCCGAACTTCTCGTCCAGCGAGCTCAGCAGGTCGCGTTCGATCTTGTCGTCGGTCCACCGCTCCGTAGAGCGGCGAAAGCGGAGCGGACTCGCCACGGGAGATAGTTGTCACGCGACGGGTTTACCTCTTGCGTCGAGATGTCTCTCTTGAGTCGAGGGGTTACCACGTGAGACACCGACGTGTCACGGATGCAGACGCCCCGGGAATTTTGACCTGTTTTCAGGGAGCGAAAAGAATGCGATTATCCGTTACATTCATTACCGCCGGATTCTTACCCATGAGTGTGGTTGTCATGTCAATGGGTGCCTATGACGAAGACGAACACGAGCGCCGTGAACGCAAGAACAACTCGGTCGAAGTCAGCGAGGACGACGACCGGACGACGTATCACGGCTCCGTAGAGTACGACTCCGGCGACTCCGCGGAAGCGCTCCTCGACAAGTTCGAGGAGATCAAGACCGGGAAGTGAGCGGGCACAGGTTCCGTTAACGGGGAGATCCTGTTCTGCCGACGATCGACGCGATAACTCAGACGGCCAGTGAATTCGCCCCTCCGCGGACTCGCGAAAGGCAGTTCCGACGCTCAGTGCTCCGAATTCGAGTCCGAATCGTCCGCGTTCCAACCCGGAGTCGCGGGCGCGCCCCGGTCGTCCTCGACGCGCTCGGCGAGCGACGGATCGGGCGCGGACGCACCGACTGCGTCGCCTTCGGTTCCGTCGGCCCGCGCCCGCCAGTCGGCGATGGCCCGCCCGACCCACGAGTCGGCGTCGCGGGCTTCGGCGAGCGCCGCTTCGAATCGGTCGCGGTCAACGTTCGTCGTCCCGGGCGCGGCCGAGATCGCAGCTGCGGTGAACAGCGCGCGGTCCTCGGCGGTGAGGTCGCCGTCCGCCGCGCGGGCAACGACGCCGTCCAGCCGGTCGGGCTCGGGGAAGACGAACACCTTCTGGCCGAGCGCCTGCGGGCCGAGCAGGAACACCGACAGGCTCTCGGGCGCGTCGTCGTCCAGCAGGCGCTCGCCGCCGAACGCGGCCTCTACGCGCTCGCACTCGGTCTCCGCGTCGAGTTCGAGGTTGTGACCCGGGTAGTCGGCACACTCCTCGGGGTAGGTCTCCGCACCGTGGATGCGACACTGGAGCGTCGCCGGGTCGAGGAACGCGCAGGTCGGGAGCCACGTCGGGTCGGTCCCGAACGGGGCGACGGGCTTGAGTGCGCGACGGAGGCCGAGGAAGAACGCCGGCTTGCCGTCGACGGCAGAGACAGGGATACCGTCGACTTCGACGCCGTCTTCGTCACGCCAGAGTCGCGGGGTCAGCGCGTCGGCCAGTCCCGCGTCGAGGAACGCCCGGGCGTCGTCGCGCGTCAGCGGCACGAGGTTGTACGCGTCGTCGAGCGGTTGGCGCGGTCCCCTGCGCTCGTGGTCGCTGGGCTCCGGGGAGATGGCTCGCCAGTCGATGCAGCAGCCGGCACATCCCTCACAGTTCACCTCCATGGCTGTGTCTCGTTCGCGGTGGTCTGACATAAACGGTCGGGTGGCGGAAGCACCGGTCGGGACTGGGGAAGGGCGAGGGGAACTGCGGAAGGGTGAGGGGACTGGGGAAGGGCGAGGGGAACTGCGGAAGGACAGGCGGAACTGCGGCAACTGCGGTCGCGGGCCCCCCCCCCCCGCCCGGCCCCCCGCCGCCCCCCAAGGGTTGTTACCCCAAA